>SUVO01000009.1 GCA_015061955.1 Verrucomicrobiaceae bacterium | reverse complement strand
TTAGGAGTGCCTTATCGCGAACTTGCGTTGGACACTTGTTTTTCGCAAGTCGCGTAGCGATATGCAGATAAAAGAAAAATGCGAACCGTGTCCAACACAGTTCGCGTTTTTTTAAAGATACGGAGAGGATGAGATTCGAACTCACGGTAGGGGTTTAAAGCCCTACACCGGTTTAGCAAACCAGCGCAATCGGCCACTCTGCCACCTCTCCTTTTTGAAAGCCTATATAAGACACAAAAAATACAATCTTCGCAAGAAAAATTTTTACTTTTCTTAAAAAATCTTTTAATTTCATCTAATTTTATCACTTTTATTCGCATTTTTATCGCAACAAAATGAAACGAAGATACACAATTCCCATTTTTTTAATCATATTTTGTCTGTGGACTTGGTCGGTCTTCATTGAACCATATTTCTTACTCAACGAAAAACACGTTCAAGTAGTTTGTAAAAATTTCCCAAAGGGATTTGAAAACTTAAAAATAGCAGTAGTATCCGATATCCACATCGGAAGAGGTCCGTTAGAACGTATGCGTTTCAAAAAAATTGTAGACGCTGTAAACGCAAATTCTCCCGACATAATCCTATTTTTAGGCGACTACACAAACGGATACTACTATCAAACATCTTTATCCCCCCACACCCTCATCAACGCACTATCACAATTTAACGCAAAAATTACAAAACTTGGTATTTTAGGAAATCACGACGCAATTTACGGGGTAAACAAAATAAAGAACGGACTTTCTAAATCAGGTATTACACCAATATGCAATTCAAACCAAAAAGTTTCAACACCTTATGGAGACTTTTACGTTGCTGGTATTGCCGATCCTCAAACTCTTAGTTATTCGTATAGTTCAGCATTAAAAAACATTCCGAAAAACGCACCCACAATATTTTTAACACACAATCCTGCTGTTGTTCGCGAAATTCCACACAAAGTCGATTTAGTTTTAGCAGGCCATACGCATGGTGGACAACTTCGTTTACCATTTATTGGCAACATATTTCCACTAAAAAACACGCCTCGAAAACTCACAAGTGGACTAAACAATTTTAACAATCACACTATATATACATCTATGGGGTTAGGCACAAGCAGATTTCCAATCAGATTTTATTGTGCTCCTGAATTTACTATTTTAAAAATTATTCCGAAAAATTGAGTAATTATTTTCTTATGAAAAAATTTGTTTACTCAATTTTATTATGGAGCGTCTTTTTTACTACTTTCGCAGAACGTAGAAACTACTTTATTGAAAACACCTTTGATGAAGTAACCGAAGAACCAATAACACATGGAACAGCTTATCGTAATGAAATTGGCACCCGTACGTATCCATGGAACTTGACATTTCAAGAATGGTTTAACAGTCCGTATCTTATGCCCATGCGACGCTACCTTTTAGAAGACAAAGGCATTGTTCCTACTATCTCTTACTTGGGAAATTTTGCAGCAAACACTTCTGGTGGACGTTCTCAAGGTTCAGCAATGGCAAGCAATGTAAATATCGACCTCGGTATAGATTTTGGAAAACTTACCCAATCAAAACTTCTTGAAGGTTTAACATTTGGCAATACATGGTCGTGGCGTTTTGGCAACAATCTATCGCGTGAAAAAATCGGCAACAATTTTACTGTTCAACAAGTTTATGGCGATGCAGTTTTACGTTGTCAGGCAATGTATTTTGGATATCACACACAAATTGATGACGACTGGAAATTACATCTTAAATTAGGACGCATTGCCGCTGCCGACAATTTTCTATCTAAGCCAATTTACTGGCTCTATCAAAATAATGCTTTCGATGGAAATCCGGTTGGTATTTTCAAACAACAAAAGTGGAGCGCATATCCAACGGCAGCTTGGGGAGCTTTCGCACGTATCGAGCATATAGATGGTCAATACTTTAAAGCTGGGGTTTACCAGATAAACTCAGATAAGCAAAATTCCCCCCACGAACATGGGTTCGACTGGTCGTTTGATGGCGATGGAGTAAATGCAAACTTTGAGCTTGGTTGGGATATAAATCACGATGACAGTGGAAAATCCCCTGCGAACATCTCGATTGGCTTGGCTGCCGATTGGTACAACGTTCCGTATTTGAGCCGAAATGCTTATACAGACTTCTCTTACACTATATATTTGCAAGCCGATTATATGGTTTGGAATTTGGGCAACCCAAAACGCCAATACGATAAACGCTCGTATATCCCCAGAACACACGATAGTTATCGAGATTTGCGTGGATTGATTTTGTGGGGAGCTATAGAATTTAACCCTAACTCAAACACAGCAGAAATGCCCTTATTTATAAACGGAGGTATTTTGTTCAATGCTCCATTTAAAGAACGTGCCGACGACGTTTTATGCTTTGGTGTTGCATACGGCAAATTTTCCGATAACTTGCCCATAAATGATTACCGACGCGACTCGTATGAAATGCTTCTTGAATTAAACTATAAGTTCCAAGTAAATCGTTTCTTTTTCTTGCAACCAAACATTCAGTATATCATAAATACCAATGGTGGCGAATATCCAAACGCAGTAGTTTTGGGGCTTCAATTTGGTCTAAATTTGTAATTTTTATATCGACACCAACACTGATTCTCTTCAACGAGCTATAAGATACCTCGATTGCAAATTTGCCTACAACATATCCCCAGTACAATAAAAAACCGTCCGAGTATTCTCAGACGGTTTCTTATTATGGATAAACACTTAATTTATTTTGTTCTACCTACATATTCATCGCCAGCTTTATCAGCTTTGCCACTAAAAAAGTCGTCGACTGCTTTTTTGTAATCCTTGTGCCAAGTTCCATTTTTTGAACCTAAAAGCTGAACTACCCACAATTGCAACTGTTTCTTTTCCCAATTTATTTTGCATGTTGTGCTCCATGCACCACCATGACCAAACCAAGCGTCGTTAGTTGCCCACAAACCCAAAGAATATTTACCCAACTTTGCTGGACGTGTCGATGTTGCAAGTAAGTTCTTAACAGTTTCTTCTTTCAAAATTCTTACACCATTATCACCAACGCCCAAATTCATAAGCATTCTGTAAAATTTAACTTGGTCGTTAGCAGTTGTCCACAAACCAGCACCAGCCGATGGGAAAACTGTTGGTCCATTGTGTGGCAATGGCATCCAGTTGTTGAAAAGTGTAAATTCTGGAGCTTTGTCTTTGTGAATTTTGTACATTGAAATTGAATTCTTCAATTGTTCATCGGTTGGATTGAAAGTTGTATCTTTCATACCAAGAGGATCCAACACGCGTTCTTTCAAGAATACGTCCCAAGGTTTTTTAGTTACAACTTCGATAACAGCAGCACCAATGTCGATACCAGTATTTGAGTATTTGGCTTGTGTGCCAGGCTCAAAACCAATAGGTTCCGATGCTGCTTCTTTTGCTGTATCTTGGATAGAAAGACCTGCCCACCCTTTTTTAATTTTTGAAGGAATTTCAAATGGGAAACCTGCTGTATGATTCATCACCATTCTTATAGTGATTTGATTTTTTGCAGGAACTAAAATTTCTTTACCGTTTTTATCCTTAGTACGAACTTTCATTTCTTTAAATTCTGGAAGATATTTAGAAACAGGATCGTCTAAAGAAATTTTACCTTCTTCAACAAGCATTGCAATTGTTACACCACAAAAACCTTTTGTTTGCGAGCATTGCATGAATAACTGATCCATTGCAATTGGGCGTTTTTCTTCAATATTTGCCCAACCAACACATGCAACATCAATCTTATTTGCTTTGTCGTCAATCAAAACACTTATTGCCCCTGGAAGTTTTCCAGATTCTACATGAGGCTTAAGTGCCGATTCCACAATGTGAGATTCTTGCTTACAACTGCAAACAAAAAGAGTTAACGATAATAATGCTAAAGAAAATTTATATAAAGCTTTCATACTTTTTATATATGCATATTTTTGTGGAAATTAGAAGAAAAAAAACAAACTTAGATTTTATAAATTTTTGTAGATTTGCAATTGTGCGTTTTTGACGCATTCAATTATTTTGCAATGATGTTGAATTGAGATGGTATAAGTGATTCCATATTGGATGGGATAACTGGAATACTTTTGCCGATATACCCTCAATTTTGAGTTTTATTAAACTCTTATTTTAATTATATAAATAGAAAAGCCATTTGGGAACCCAAATGGCTTCTTGTATATTATGAAAAGCGTACTATTTGCGTCTGCGATATGCTACAAACCCGAGTGCAATAGCACCAAAAATCATAGCGTATGTGCTTGGCTCTGGAACTGCTGTTCCAAGGTCAAACGAAACTTTATTACCATCAAACGACACATTTTCTGTTGTCCATTCTTGCCCATTTGAATCAACCACTGTAAACGAGGCATTTTCATCTTCCATAGCCGAAAGAACAACTCCTGTTGAATCACCGAAGATTGAATCAAGACTTACTGAATTTTCTGTTTCGGCAAAATCACCAACAAGTGTCAAAGTATCAAATGTTGTACCTTCTGCCAATGTAACTTGTGCATCTGTTGAGAACAATGTAATTGTTGGTGTTGGAACTTCCACAATAAGTGTGTCGACATCAAATGCGTCTGAAAATACTACTTTGCTGTCGGCTGAAATCTCAATCTTGTTAAAATCTGAAACTGACAAAGCTGAACCATTAAAAGATTCTATTGAAAGGTTTTTTGTTCCCTCTACAACTGAACCGTTTGCTGTTCCATAAATAATACCATCAATTTGGACATCGTTTGATACAGTTATAAATACATCTCCCTTCACCAAAGCAGTTTGATTACTTCCACCACCATATACGTTGCCAGTAATTTTACCACCACTTAAATTTATTTTTGCATTTTCGGAGAGAAGGGTAAATTTTCCAGAACCATCTTCTCCGCCAGCACCATACAAATTGCCATTTACAGTGCCTGCACTTACATTGATTTCTGAACTCTTAACACCTGAATATTTTAATGCACCACCATAAACATCTCCATTTACAGTACCACCTTCAATATTGATTTTTACATTTTCCGCAGAATACTTAATTTCATCATAAGATAAATCAGACGCATTGTTTCTGTTAGAATCAGTAAGAGTTCTACCACCTCCGCCATAGATTGTAGAATCCACTACGGCATTGTCAGCAACAGTAATTGTTACATCTTTTACAGTTGCATAAGAACCTGCCGAAGAAATAGCTTCACCGCCCGATTTTCCGATATATGCGTCTCCTCCAACATAAATTGTAACGTTTCCATCTGTTTCCATAATAGAGCCGGCGCCGCCCATTGAACCGCCTCTGATGCCATGCGAAACAGAACCACCTGTTACAGAAATATCAATATTTCCTTTTATAACAGAATTTTGCGATTGATAATTACCTCCAACTAAGTATGTATTAATCTTACCTCCGGTCATATCAATGTTAATATTACCGTTGACATTACCGCCTTCTCTACTGCCACCGACAAACATATCGCTAACTGTTCCATTTTTTAATGTTACGTTAACGTCTCCTGTTACATTACCCCCTTGATAGCCGGCCCCAACAACTTGAGATAAACTTGCATTTGCTGAATCCACAATCACATTTGTGCCACCTTCGACATCTGATTTATGACCGCCACCAACGACAGACGATGCAGTACCATAAAGTTCTACGTTTGTTCCTCCTTTTACGATTGAACTTTCTGTACCTCCGCCATATATAGAAGTAACACTTGCTCCATTTTCAATCTTAATGGATGTTCCGGAATTTACAAATCCTGCACTACCGCCACCATAAATTTTCCCACTTACCTTGGCATTGTCTTTTGCAATCAAAGTAGTTTTTCCGTCAACAGTCCCATCGCCATTCCACGCACCACCATAAACATCTCTTGAAACATTTGCATTTTCAGAAAGAGTTATATTAACATTGCCTTTTACGATTGAAGTTGATGCTCCTGCACCATAAATAGTTGCAACTTTTCCACCTGTTAGATTTACATTTACATTATTACCTACAGTAGCATCGCCTCCGCCAACAGAATATATACCACCAATATTACCAGATTTTACATTGATTGTAACATCATTCTCTACATCAGAATATGCACCACCAGAACCGATAATGTAACTTGATACATTACCGCCATTTAAATTAATTACAACTGCACCAACCTTATCATTCTCTTGACCACTGATGCCTCCTGTATTACCTCCACGTAGACCTTGGCTAGCAGAAATTATTCCGCTGTTAAAGTTTACGGTTACAGTTCCGCTGACGTAACCAAATGCCTTTGATGGTTCTTCTGCTGTAGTTGTATTTGAATCGAGATAACTCAATAAATTACCACCTGCTACAAACCCGCCTCCTGCAACGTCAATATTATCTAAATTTAAGGTAATATCACCATTAACATTGCCTGTTTCCGCATTTGACCTTTGATTACCGCCTGCAATACTTGCATATTCTCCGCTTACATTGCTAACGATGTTACCATTGTAATCGGCCCCATCGGTGTTTCCTCCGACAAAAGATGTCTGAGCATAAACAGCTCCTGCAAACAGAGCTGACATTGAAGTTATAATTAATGTTTTTTTCATGATTTTTTAAGTAAAAATATTGATCCTTTATATATAAATTAAACATATCAGTATAGATATTACAAATACCCATTGCAAGTAAATTTTTCTATTTTTTACTAAAAAGTTTAATTTTAAGAATTAGAAAAATTTTTCAAATACAGATAGCTTATTTGCTTTTACAACTTACCTTTTTTATGTCAAAAGAACGTTTTGTTGATTGCATATTATCATAAATAAAAATACTTGCATTATGAATGTTCACAAGTATCATTACTTTTTAGTAAAGTGTAAAAAAGGAATATTTATGTTTGAAAATTTATTTGCAGAACGAGGTTTTTCAATTGATAGAATGAAAGCACTTATTGATGTTGCTCAAGCTGGCAGTATTTCAAAGGCTGTACGTGGTGACCCTGTGCGTCAAAGCCAGTATTCAAGACAGATTAAAGAGCTTGAAGAATTTTTTGGTATCCAACTTACACGTAAAAAAGGTAAAGTGCTAACTCTTTCAACTGCTGGTGAAGAATTAGTGAAAATTGCGTGCGAATATTTTTCAACGCTCGAAGAATTTAAAACTGCATGTAAAAATATTCCACGTCGTTTTACTATCGGTGCTGGCGATAGTATTCACCATTGGATAATCTCGCCTATCCTCGCAAAAGTGGGTATCGAAAAAAAGCCATGGCTCTTTGCGTTAAAAAATTTACGCAACAACGAAGTCGCAGAAATGCTACATAGTATGGATATAGATTTCGGCATTCTTCGCAAAAATTTAATCACTGCTGATATCTTGAAGTACAAAACAATCCAACGTGTTAGATATGCAATGTACGTGCCAAAAGTTATGATAGCAAAAGGCAAAGAAAAAGATTACCAGTGGTGCTTGAAAAATATTCCATGTGCCACGCTCGCTTTTGAATCGAGTTTTTCAAATATGCTAAAAAATGCTTGTTTTGATGATGGATACGAATTGAAAGTTGCACTCGAAACTCAATCGTTTCCGTATGCTTCAGAAATGTTAAAATCGAAATCTTTTATGGCTATTCTGCCTGAGATGTGCGAAAAGTTTCTACCAAGTGGTATTGTGAAAATTCAGCCAGCGTTTTTTAAAGCATTAGAACGCGATATTGTATTAGCGTGGAATCCACGATTACTTGCAGTACGTCCATCAGTAAAACCTGTGATTGATTATTTTATTAAAAATTTATCGATGTAACAAATCCAAACTGTTTTGAGCTTATATAATACATTACTATAAAGTAATGATACCTTTAAATATTGTTGAATTCTGAAAAATAAACTATTCTTTCAATTGTAAACAATTAACGAATATGAAAATTGAAGGATTATATAACACTGCAGTTGTAATGACCGAAAACATCGAAGAACCTGCCGCTTGCAGATTGAACAATTGTGCGATCATGGTAGTGGGAATCATTTCTTGGAAGTAAATAGAGATAAAAATGGCTCTTTCTGGTTTTCAATTCACTGTGGATCGAGAAATTTTGGACACAGAATTTGTACATTTCATCAGAAGAAAGCCATAAAAAGCGACTCTATTCCTAAGCTGTTATGGTATAAACTGTTTGAATTAGAAAAACAAAAAAGCCGTTTGAGGTTTTCCCAAACGGCTTCTTGTCAATTATGAAATTAAAACAATTACTTTCTTCTGCGATATGCTACAAAACCAAGTGCAATAGCACCAAAAATCATAGCATATGTGCTTGGCTCTGGAACTACTGTTAGTTTACCAGTTTGAGCATCTAAGCTCCACTGTGAATTATCGAGAGTTTGACCATTGTATGTGACTGTTATCAACTCTTCCACTCCTGCAAGAGTTATACTTTCTCCATTTTGAGCCAAATTTGCACTATCAGCAATATTGAAAAGATTTGTTGAACCTGTAAAATCTTCTTCTAAATTTACTGTAATAGTTGAATTAGAACCAAGTTCGAGAGTAGCACCATCTTCTACTGTGATAGAACAACCATAAAGAATTATGTTTGTATTATCTCCGAGTGTCAATTTTGCACCACTTGCAACAACGATGTCTGAAGCGCCCAATACACTATTTACAACCATAGAGCCTTCGTTGACATTCAACATTCCTTTGAAGTATTCCATTGAGCCATTTACAACTAATGAGCCTACGCCAGTCTTATTGATTATTGCAGTATTATCATGCGATAGAATCTTGATTTGCTGTGCCATTACCCATTGTGTAAGTTGCATTTTCGGCTACATTAAATGTTGCGGTTGCAGCATATAAGCCATCGTAATTTTCAAGATATAAAAATCCGCCTCGAGCATCAGAAGCAATGCCATTTTTGTCTGTTGCATAATTACCACTTGCTGATAAATCAGCTGTTGCGTTTATGGTCATAGAACCGCCTTCAAGTGCTATTGCACCTCCCATACCATTTTTAGCAACATTGTTGTTAAACGAAACATCTGTCAATGTTGTCGATGCACTCGCATCAAACGAACGGGCATAAAGTGCTCCACCTAAAGCTCTGTTTTCAGTACTTGCGTCAATAGTATTATCGCTAAATGTTGTGCCACTAATAGAAAGTTTTCCGTTGTAATTATGAACTGTTCCACGAACTTTATATGTTCCAGCCGATGCTACATTTCCAGAAATTTCAGCATCAGAAATTTCTAAACTTGCACCTTTTTCAACATTGGCAACACTACCATCAATTCCATAACCTGCATTAACGGTATTATTTGCAAATTTACCGCCATTGATTTTTGCCGTTGATGATTCCACTGAAACAATTCCACCACCAACTTGACCTACAGTAGCATCTATAGTCAATAAGTTAGCCTCAAAATTGCTGTTATCAATTTGCAATGTTCCTGCGGTTGAAGCAATGATTCCTCCATTAAAACTGCTTTTGGTTGTTATAATATTTTCATTAAAATGACTATTTGAAATTGTAGCATTTCCCTGATTGAAAACAATACCTCCCAATAATGATGGAGAAGAATTTGCAGTGATTGTATTCTTGTTGAGGTCAGAATTACTCAATTCTAATGTTGATGAATTTGCAATGATACCACCATTTATTTTACCTGAATCAGACGCTATAATATTGTTTGAACTTAAATTCGATTCAGAAACAACAGTTCGCCCTGAATTTACAGATAAAATACCACCAAAAATATTGTCAAAATTTGAATTGCCACCGGATGGCTTTTCCACTTCAACCAAATTAGATGTTGCAATCAAATTTTTAAATGTTGAATTACCATTTAACGAAACTGTACTAATAGTTGAGTTGTTTGTATAAGCTACACGTTTTATAACTTTATTGTTTGTTAAAGTTAAATTTTCCGAATTCAATTCTGCTTGATCGGTTTTGATTAGAGCCCCATCAATATTACCACCTACACTTCTCGATGTAATTGAATTATTATCAAATTTAGAATTGTTTAATGTGGTTATATTTTCTGTTCCAGAAATCAAAAAAATGCCACCATTTATATTTTGATTCGTATAATACTTATTGTTTTGTTGAACATAATATGTTCCATCTTTGTTGGCTAGAATGCTATTGTTGGTAAGATTTAATCCATTGATATTGGAACTTTCAGACAAAACTGCAAAACCACCTGAAATATCTGTTACATCTTTTTCGGTTGTTACCGTATTCGATGTAATATTAGATTCTGTCGATATATTTAAAGAAGAATCTGATATAATTTGCTGTGTAGCTGTTCCTTCTGAAACAGTTTTGTTCACTTCATTTATGGGAAAATCAACAGCCATTGCAGACCCTACAAACAAAGCAAATATTGATGTTGTTAATAATGTCTTTTTCATATTGTTGTCTTAAAAAAATTAAAATTTATATACTACCTTTTTGTAATAAATCGGATAAAAATGTAGTATTGTAAATATGTATTACAAGTAAATTTTCCCGTTTTTTTTACTAAAGTGTATAAATTTAAAGCATCAGAAGGATATTACAGTTACTTGTTTTTACTCTTTAATTTAAAATCCACTCACATTGGAATTGTCCCAAATTCCTTATCGTCCTTAAGACGCCATTCGGAATATAGACATTTCCCAAACACAAAAAAGTTTCGCTTTCGCTAAACTACAAAAAAGCAAAGTAAGCAAATAAAAAAAGACCCACTTGCGTGAGTCTTAATTTATCAACAATCCTCTGGCGTCCCTGCGGGGATTCGAACCCCGGTTCTTGGAATGAAAATCCAATGTCCTAGACCGGGCTAGACGACAGGGACAACTCCAAAGAATTATTAATACGCTCTAATGTACGAATTCAAAATTCAAATGCAAGCTTTTTTTTAAAAAATTTTTAATTTTTTTTTTGGATAATTGTTATAAATAATCTTGATTACTATATTTCTATACAAATACTATTCACTTATGGAAAATAACGAGGTCGAAAAAAGAATAAATGAACTTAGAAAAATTATCGAGCATCACGAATATCTATACAGAATAAAAAATGCTCCAGAAATATCCGACAACGACTTCGATATGCTTATGCACGAGCTTCGTCAACTCGAAGCCGAATATCCTCAGCTTGCTCAACAAAAATCCCCAGCAAAAATTGTCGGTAGCGATTTATCTGAAGGCTTTGAATCGGTAGCTCACTTATCTCCAATGTTAAGTTTAGACAACGTTTTCGATACTCATGAATTAGACGAGTTCGATATTCGTCTACGAAAACTTTTAGGTACTAACATGCCTTTAAAATATTCCATTGAACCAAAAATCGATGGGGCAGGAGTTTCTGCCGTTTATATAAATGGTAAGCTCGATAGGCTACTGACTCGTGGCGATGGCGAATATGGCGACGATATCACAAAAAATTCTTTTGTTATAAAAAATCTTCCAACTCAATTAGTTGGCAAGAACATTCCAGAACTAATTGAAATAAGAGGCGAAGCCTACATGACCATTGAAGAATTTAATCGACTCTCGGCTCTCGCTATTGAAGCTGAAATTGCTAAAGCACAAAAGAAAGCTAAAGATAGCCCCATTTCAGATGAAGAAATTCAAGCAATTCGTCAAAAGCGCCCGTATGCAAATCCACGCAATCTTACTGCTGGAACATTAAAATTATTAGATGTCGATGTTTTAAATCAACGCAATTTAAGTGTCATTTTTTATTCGATTGGTGCATCAAAGGGTTTCGATTTAAAATACCAATCCAATTTATTACCAACTTTACAAAGTTGGGGCTTACCCACTATAAATTGGAGTGGTGTTGCTATTGGTACTAAAATGGCTTTTGAAAAAATATGCGATTTAGAAGAAGTTCGCAACGATTTCCCATTCAATACCGATGGTGCTGTTTTGAAGTTAGACGACTGTTCTTTACATGCTGTTGCAGGGCTGACAAGTCATGCTCCACGTTGGGCTGTTGCTTGGAAATATCGTGCGCAACAAGCCACTACAAAGCTTAAAGCTATTACTCTACAAGTTGGCAGAACTGGTGCTGTAACGCCTGTTGCAGAATTAGAACCAGTTTTTATAGATGGTTCAACTATATCACGAGCAACCTTACACAATGCAAACTACATATCGCAAAAAGACATTCGAGTAGGTGACACAGTTGTAATTGAAAAAGCAGGGGAAATTATACCAGCTGTAATTCGTGTTGAAACAAGCGAACGTCCTGAAAATGCAGTTGAATATGTATTCCCAACGCACTGTCCAGAGTGCAATGCTGAATTAAAACAGTATGGGGAAAAAATGTTATCGCGTTGTCCTAATTTTTCTTGTCCTCCTCAGATAAAAGGACGCATTGCCCATTTTGCTTCGCGCGATTGTATGGACATAAAAGGCTTAGGGGAATCGGTTGTCAGCAAGCTTGTTGATACGCTTGGAATAAGTAGTCCGGCAGACATTTACAAACTCACAAAAGAAGATTTATTAAAGTTAGACAAAGTAAAAGACAAAACTGCAGAAAATCTTTTAGAGGTAATTGAAAAGTCAAAAAAACAAGATTTAGGTAGGTTGATTTTTGCTCTTGGTATCTTAGAAATTGGCGAACGTTATGCAAAGGAACTCGCCTTGCGATTTGGGTCTTTAGATGCACTCATGAATGCAAGCTTAGATGAAATTAAAACAATTGATGGGTTAGGAGCAAGAGCATCTAACACCAAACAGCCTCCAGTTAGAGCGTTATCGGTAAAAGCGTTTTTTGATAATCCACAAAATAGGCAGATGATTGAACAATTGCGTTCTTATGGCGTTAATTTTTCTGCACAAAAATCTCATTCTGGTGGATTAGCTGGCAAGATTTTTGTTCTTACTGGAACGCTAAAATCAATGGACAGAACAACAGCCAAAGCCAAGATAGAAGCATTAGGTGGTATAATAGGTTCAAGTGTTACAAAACAAACAAATTTTTTGGTATCTGATGGCGAAATTGCCGGAAGTAAAATGCAAAAAGCCGAAAAACTTGGTACTAAAGTTATCTTAGAAGATGAGTTCTTGGCAATGCTCGAAAATCCGAACAACACAAACAATAATACTTCGTTACAATCTACACCAACAACATCATTAGCAGAAGTAAAGCTTGAACAAACTAAAAATGCGTCAGTTGCAGATGAGGAGAAAGTATCAGTTTCTGCAAAATCAAACAACAACAAAACAAATTCTGATTCATCGCAAATGTTTTTAGATCTTTAAATTTTACTAATCCCGCATTTCACTTAATTAGATGTAGACACATTTGCAATACATCTATCAACCTCTTAAAAAACTTGACACATCTCTATGAAAAAAATAACTTTTAGTCTTAATAAGGAGATTAATTTTACTAACAACTAATAAATAAAAATGAAAAAATTAAAGAATTTATCACTCTTGGCAATAGCCACATTTGCATTAACTGGATGCAACTGCACAAAAGAACAATGCCAACAATCAGCAAAACAACAAAGTCAATACGACGTTGCTGCAATAGTATGGCCAGCCTATCACCCAGAACCACGTTGGAAAGAGCTCGGTATTTTTGGCGATGGAAAGGGCGAATGGCAGAATGTTTACGAAGCTAAACCAAAGTTCAAAGGACATCAGCAACCACTCGTTCCTCTTTGGGGATATGAAAGCGAAGCCGACCCAATTGTAGTTGCTCGTAAAATCGACGCAGCACTCGCAGCAGGTGTTAATGTCTTTATGTACGATTGGTATTGGTACGAGCATAAACCATTCTTGGAAGGCGCTCTCAACGATGGCTTCTTAAAAGCCCCAAATAACGAACGTATGAAGTTCTTCTTGATGTGGGCAAACCACGATGTTGATGGTCTTTGGAACAACAAGCTTGATCGAAAAACCAAAAAGAAAGTTATTTGGAGTGCTGATATTGCTTACGACGAATTTGTAAACGTAATTGTTCCACGCTGGATTGAATATTTCAAAAAGTCAAACTATTATAAAATCGACAACAAACCAGTCTTAGCAATCTTCGACTTGCCTAATATGATAAGAGGAATGGATAACAGCCCAGAAAAAACCCGAAAGGCTTTAGACTATTTACGTTCCGAATGTAAAAAGGCTGGATTTGATGGTCTACACTTTATGTCGATGGCATGGTATGGTCCAGCACGTGGAGCTGTTCCAGGTATAGAAAAACCTACCCCAGCAGACGTTGTTAAGTATTATGGTTTTGATTCGCTTTCAGTTTACAATATGCAAGGTCCATACGACGACTACAATGTATGGCCTCAGCGTGCAATGAAAGAATGGCCAAAGTTTATGGAAGCATATCCAACATTCCATCCTGTTGCATCGACAGGTTGGGATAATAATCCACGTTTCTTGCCAAAAGATATAACCAACGTTGCAAAAAACAAGTCTCCAAAAACCTACGAAAAAGTTTTGCGTATGGTAAAAAAATGGGCAGACGAAAATATAAAAACGCAACGCAAGCTTATAATTATCAACGCATGGAACGAATGGACCGAAGATGGTTATCTTGAGCCAGATAAACGTTTTGGATACGGATACCTAAATGCAACGGCACGCGTCTTTGGTGCGCACGGGCAAAAAACCGAAGAAAAATAAATAAAATATTCATCTAAAAAATGGGTATCGATGTGATACCCATTTTTTGTTTTATAAATTATTTCGACCACCCTGGTCCCTCTGTAATTTTGCGAGGCGCGTTGAACGATTTTATTCTGTGATTATTTTCGTCAATAACAATCACTGTTTGACTTCCAGGCGATGACACATAACTAATTGTTGTTCCTGAAAAAGAAACAAGATACCCCGCGTGCATACGAGGCGAACCTGTATCGCGATATATATAAAACGACGAACCTTTTTGAATGCAACTAACTATCATATAACTTCCCTTTCTTTAAACACATTACCTTAAAAAAATCTAAATGCAACTTTTTTACATTAAACTCCCTCTATTCAAAATATGTAAAAGCTTTAAAAAAAATAGAGACCACCAATAAGGTGGTCTTAATCATTTATTCTTTATAAATTTTTGCTCTTTACGCATATTTTTCCTACTGGATTAAAAAATGTTCCTAATGATTTAGCCAAAACAATAGCCACAGGAATTCCGACAATGGAAAAGAACAAACCAACGATTGGGAAAATTGTAAAAATCCAGAGCCATATTCCAAAGAAAACAATCCATAAAATGCTCAAAATAGCATTCCATAAACTGGATATGCTGGAACGCGCAGTTGGGTCGTCGACCATTTCATGTCCAAAAGGCAAAAATAAAAACGATCCATATTCAAACAATCCCTTTGCGATTGGTAAACCTACTATTGTAATGGCAAAAAGAATTGCCAATAACCATACACATATCGCATTTATAAATCCACAAAATGGTATGTGCCAAATAATATTTCCAAGAGTTCTCATATTTTCACTTATTTTTTAGGCGATAACATTTTATAGTCTTCGCCCGAAACTGAAACACCTTTATAAACGAATGGCGTTTTATTATAGTTAGTTATGAACTCTGTACCATCAGAATAAACGGTTAAAAATACGTTATCTGCAATTTTTTCGTGCTTATCTATAAACTCATACTGTAAATGTTTCATTGGCTGATATTCATCGTAAGCGGCTTTTATGCGTTTCATATCATCGTATTTATCCCAATAAAACGATGGTCTACCACCAGCTTCAAACAACTTCAAACGCGACTCAACTGGTGAAAACGCAAACCATGGCCAACCTTTATCCTTTTTTACTCTATCTGGTGCATTATAATCAACCGTAGCATAATGTGGATTACTCAAAATTATACCATGATACACTATCTGCCAAAGGGGAACATGTGTATCGACAGCTTGATTACTACCACCCCAACGTGGATATGTACCCGTATAAAGAGCATAATCGAGCGACTCTGCAACGTGGTCATAACCACATTCAGAACCAAACCCACCAAAATACTCACGCGCTAACAAGCCTATTTTGTTCATAGCTATTGCGTTATCTTTGCGAGTTGCTGGGTGGTTTTTATCGCTACATGGTCGTGGAGTTATTGCCGAAAGCACATCGATATGATGCGTACCTTCAAAACCCAACTCTTTCATTTTTTTGAAGTCATTGCGTACAAATTTTTCGAGCATTGCAATTTGACAAACCTCGCGCGCTTTACCACCACTCCACACGCCTCCTAAACGTATAGAACCATCTGGTTTTTTCGACAAATAACTTTCATTATAACAATCTGCACAAGTGTAGGCATCGGTATAATTTGTTTGAGCAAAAATTTTGTATCCAGCTTTTTTAGCTTCAGCAATAGCTTCGCGCAATTTCGCCTCACCACCGAATGCTGGCTCTACTGGAAACAACTGTGGATAACGGCCATCATGACCTCGAGTATTCCACGCCACACAACAAATTTCGAGCTGTTCAACACCCAAAGATTTCAACTCAATTATCATATTCTTGAGTTTTTCAAACGAATTGTAAACATGCACTTCAGGCTCGTTCACACCTGGAATTTGTTCAGCAACATTACCATGCTTAGCACCATGCTTTACACGCAATACCATACTATCGACAGCATATTTCAAGCTTGGACGATTTTTCACACGTTCACGCAATGGCTTTACCACACCACTATCGAGCTTAAATTTTCTGTATGCACGAGCCATTCCAGAATAATTAGCATCGTCACCTTCAAGTTTCACAAAGTCAATTATTATATCTTCGTAAGGTGCACATTCCATTTTTGCAATATGAAAACGTGCAAACATTTCATATTTGCCATTTTCAATAGTTACATACGGAGCAAACTCATGTTCCAAACTTTTTACAATTGCAACAAAACAAGATTCATTGGTTTTCATACCAAACATCTTGAGGGGAATACCCGATGATGCCACACCAGAATCACGTGTAAAAAAACCCATTCTACCGTCTGGCAAAACAAAATACCCATCATCTCCCTTTGTAGCAGTTGATTCTGGAATAGCAACTTCGAGCGTTTTTAAAGTTTTATCTATTTCGTTTATAGGAATACGAACTCTATAAGTATTATTGCCCTTATACTCGGTGTTAATTTCCGATGTTAATACTCTGTTATCGTGCAACAATCTTTTTACAATTGCCTTTGGAAAGGCAAACATCTGTGTTGTTATAAATAAGCTTAGCGCAAAAAATAATATTTTTTTCATATTCCTCCTGTTTTTTTATTGATTAAAAAAAGACCACTCATTGTCAAAAAAAGGAGTATAAATTTATACTCCTTTTGAATTAAAAAATGTTATGCAACACGCTCAACAACTATTGTTGGTGATGCTGGGCGACGTGGAGCCAAACGATACGCATTGCGGAAATAATCGATTGCCGAATCGAGATTATGTTCATCGTTATAATGAATCATCAACAATGGTTCGCCCTGTTTTACCTGAGTACCAATTTTCTTAACTTCAGTTACTCCTACAAATGGATCAATTTTACCCGACTTAGTAACAGAGAGCATCTGAACACCTCTAGCAATCTGACCTGCATTGATATTATGAACGTATCCACGTTTTGGTGCAGGTAATTTTCTTACATGCTTTGGCATTGGATATTTTGTAGGATCTTCAAGCCATGGTGCTGAACCACCTTGAACTTTAATCATTTCTAAGAATTTCTTATATGCAGAACCATCTTCAATTACGCGTTCTACTGCTTGTTTTGCAGATAATGTTGAACCAGCAACACCAGCCAAACGCAAGATTTCCATACCAAGCTTCAATACAAGCTCTTTCATATCTTCCGTTCCATTACCACGAAGAAATTCGAGTGCTTCCATTACTTCAAAGCCCATACCAACACAATTACCCAATGGCTGACTCATATCAGTAACCAAAGCAACGCATCTGTGCTTCATAACACGAGCTACACGTGTAATAGTTCTTGCAAGCTGTTTTGCTTGTTCGAGATCGTGCAAGAAAGAGCCATTGCCCCACTTTACATCGACAACCAAACCTTCTGAACCAACTGCAAACTTCTTACTTAGTACACTCGCTGTTATCAAAGGCAAGCTAGCAATTGTAGCAGTACTCTGACGCATTTTGTACAACTTTGAATCTACTGGAGAAATAGATTCGTCGTGTTCACAAATGGCACAACCAACAGTAGCGAGTTGTTTTTCAAATTCTTTGAGTGTCAACTTGTTCTTAAAACCAGGGATAGAAGATAATTTATTGTGTACAGTTACAACAAAATCTTCGTCCGAGCTACTCATACCTGGAATTACAACCCCACATGCAGCTCCGATTGCCGACAATATCATTGATGTCTTGTCTCCAACACCACCTGTTGAATACTTTGCAACTTTTGGTTTAGATATGTGCGATAAATCTAAAGTTTCACCAGTACCAATCATCTCATCTGCAAAGAACGCAGTTTCTTGAGCAGCCATATCTTTGAAAAATATCGCCATAATTAACGCAGCCATTTGATAATCTGGCATTTCGTCGTCAAGAATAGAGTCAACAATATTACGAACTTCTTCTTCTGTGAATTCGTCGCCCTCGCATTTCTTTTCAATTAGATATGCGTATGAAGATTTTATATTTAATTTTCCGATATTTTTCTTAATAGCCATGATATTCTTTCTACAATTCTGTGATAGTTGTAAACCACCTTATTGTGTAATAAGACATATTAAAAAATAAAAGTCCAGCAAAAAATTCAATTTTAAGTGATTTATCTTTTTATTTTATAATATATTACTAAAAAAACGCCCTTTCATTTTTATTTATTCGACATCCCCAAACAACAAAATGTTTCAAAAAAAATGCGTTCAAAAATATTCCCCCTTAAAGCACAAAATAATTTACTGCTTTTTATGTAAAAAAGGTTACCTAATAATATTTAAAATAACTTGCAAAATTTATATATATGTGAAAGACTTGTTTTTTAATAATGGCTTCAAAAAATAAAAACGAACCAGAGTTTGAAAAAATCTTGGAAGAACTTGAAAAACTTCTCGCTGAAATGGAAAGTGGAAGTTTAAGTTTAGATGCGTCTATAACCAAATACGAACGTGCTAAGGAATGCCTCGATATTTGTAAAAAGAAGCTCGATGATGCAGAATTGAGAATTAGTAAAATTGATGGAGATATCGCAGAACCATTCGATATAGAAGCTCAATAAAGCAACTTTTAAAGGGTACTTAATATGCTTAACGACATACATTCCCCAGAAGATTTAAAAAAATTACCTGCAAACCAATTACCTCAGTTGGCTGAAGAAATCAGAAACGAAATAATTTCTGTAACTTCGCAAAAAGGTGGCCACGTGAGCCCTAATTTAGGTGTAATAGAACTCAGCATTGCATTACATAGAGTATTCAATACACCTAAAGACAAAATTATATTTGATGTATCGCATCAATGCTATACTCATAAGCTCTTGACTGGAAGAAACAACGAACATTTCCAAAACTTGCGTCAGACAGGTGGTATTAGTGGTTTTTGTAATAGAGGCGAAAGTGAACACGATGCCTTTGGTGCAGGACACGCTGGAACTGCATTATCGGCAGCATTGGGCTTTGCCGCTGCACGCGACCGTAATGAAACATCGGAAAACGTAATTGCTGTTGTTGGCGACGCAGCATTGACAAATGGTGTTTCGTTAGAAGCTTTAAACAACATATCAACAACAACTAAGAAAATGATAGTTGTTTTGAACGACAATAAAATGTCGATTGCTAAAAACGTTGGTGCTATTTCAAAGCACTTAAACAACATAATTACAAATCCATATTACAATCGCCTATACAACGATATGAACGAGTTTCTCAAAAAAGTTGTTGGCGATTCAGCTGTTATTGCAAACGAAAAATTACACGAAAAGGTAAAAAGCTTAGTTTTACCATCATCAGTATTTGAAAACGTTGGAATGCTCTATATTGGTCCTATTGATGGACACGATATTCCAACACTAGAACGATATCTTCAATACTGCAAAAATGCAAACAAACCAATTTTGTTACATATAGTTACCAAAAAAGGTAAAGGATTGCCTGTTGCAGAAAAAAATCCTGAAAAGTTTCATGGAGCATCGCCATACAACACTGAAACTGGTGAATCGTTGTCGAACGATAAATCTATTCCAAATTATCAAGATGTATTTGGTAAAGCCTTATTGAAATTTGCTCAAAATGATAAAAAGATTGTTGGTATTACTGCTGCTATGGCATCAGGAACAGGTATGTCGTTTTTGAAGAAAGAACTGCCATCGCAATTTTATGATGTAGGAATAGCCGAAGAACACGCCGCTGTATTTGCTGCAGGACTTGCTTGCAACAATGTAAAACCTGTGGTTGCAATATATTCAACATTTATGCAACGTGCCTACGACTGTGCAATGCACGATGTATGTTTGCAGAATCTTCCAGTTGTTTTCTGTATGGATAGAGCTGGATTAAGTCCTAACGATGGTGCAACACATCACGGCTTGTTCGATATTTCGTTCTTACGTTCATTACCTAATGCTGTAATTATGCAACCATCGAATGAAGACGAACTTACCGATATGCTCTGGACATCAATCCAAGCAAAAATCCCAGCATTTATAAGGTACCCACGTGGAAAAGCAGAAGGTGTTGAAATTAAACAAACACCAGCAATGCTTGAAATTGGCAAGGCTAAAGAACTGAGAAAATCTGATGGTAAAATCTGCATTTGGGCACTTGGCAATATGGTAAAAGAAGCAATTATTACAGCCGACGCAATAAAAGCCGAGTGTGGCGTTGAAGTTGGCGTAGTAGACGCACGCTTTGTAAAGCCATTAGATACAGAATTGTTGTTAAAACATGCCGATGAAAACGTTGCAATAGTAACGCTTGAAGACCATGTAAAAATGGGTGGCTTTGGTTCAGCAGTAGCTGAATGCTTAATAGAAAACAATAAGAAAAACAAACTTGAAATAATTGCTTGGCCCGACAAATACATACCTCACGGAACTGATGTTGCTACATTGCGTAATCAGTTCGGATTGGGCAGAGAACAAATTATAGAAAAGGTAAAAGCCCTCTTATAATTTATAAAAAATTTAGCAAAAACAAAAAGCAGTTGTAAGATTCTTACAACTGCTTTTTTTACGAGAATATTGCTTAAAAAAGGTGCATTCACGAATGCACCTTTTTTGTTAACTATATAAATTTTATTAGAACAAGTTTACAATCTTATCGAGCAACGATGGGTTATACAACTCAAATTCTTTTGCTTTTACAATTCTGCCACGATATTCAAATGGTGTTGTGCGATAATTGAATATCATTTCTGAACCATCTGAATACTTTACCAAGAAGACATCTTGTGCAAGCTCTTCATGGCTTTCCATGAACTCGTACTGGAGGTGACGAAGTTTCATATAGTCGTCGTACATCTTCTTCATTGGAGTATAATCTTTAGCCTTGTAATCGATGTAATAGAATGTTGGACGGCTACCAAATTCAAACACTTTCAAACGACGGTTTGCTGGAGTTTTGATATATGTATACGATTTATTCGAGTCGGAGAACATTTCGTTTTCTCGTTCGTATGTAGCATCCATTGTTCCATAGAATGGGCTACCACTGAGGATAATTCCGTGATAAACCAATTCCCAAATTGGAACAACCTTTTTAACAATATTCTTGTGATACAAATCGCCACCAGTCCAATTTACATAGAGAACATAGTCGGTTACGCCAGCGATATGGTCGAAACCAGCCTCCGAACTATAACCACCAAAATGGTCTTTAAACTTCTGCGAAACTTTGCGCTGCCATTCAGCTTGTTCTTTTCTATTTGCTGGGTGGAGAGGATTGCAACATGGGTTTGGTGGACGTGCTGTTGTTACGTCGATATGTTGTGTACCTGTAATACCCAAACGTTTGATACCTTCGATATCTTCATCGAGCCAACGGTCATGAACAACTTGATAGCATGTAAAGTAAACCTGTCCACCTGGGAGAATTGTATACTTAAATTCATTGCCCTTGTTATCCCAACTTACGTCTTTGCTATTATAACGAACTGAGCTTTTTACTAAGTCGTGATTATTGCCGTGAACTGTCATTTGGAAGCCATATTTCTTGCCGAGCTCAACAGTTTCAATCATACCCTTTTCGCCACCGAGTTCTTCTGGAATTGGGAACAAGTCAGGATATGGACCATCATGACCACCTTTTTGCCAACCTGTGAAGCAAAATTCAATATCTTTCATTCCAGCTTCATGCATGCGTGTCATTGCCTGACGACCTTCTTCAAATGTGTATTGAACTGTCATTGGAATATCTGCCCACTTTTCGCGTGGAACACCACGACGAACACGAGTTGAGAACTTTACTTTTACGAAAATTGAATTTACCGAATTTTCCAAAGTTTTATTGCCCTTTACACGTTCTTTTAAAGGTTTTACTTCGCCTCTATCTAATTGCCATTTGCGATAAACTTTTGCCATTTCAGAATAGTTAGCTTTATCGCCTTCAAGCTTGTAGTAGTCGATTACGATATCTTCGTATGGGTCTGACAAAATACCTTGAATATCATAACGAGTAAACAATTCGTAATTTCCATTTTCAACTTTAACTGTTGCATTGCATTCAAGATTCATACCCTTTGCAATAACTGCTGCCGAGCCTCGTGGAGTTTTAAAGCCCATGAGCTTAATTATACGCTTTGAAGAATATTTACCCTTATCAATTGAAAAATCGATATACGAGCCATCGGGCATTACATAGAAACCCTCTTCGCCCTTTTTAGCTTTTGCAGCTTCTGGAATAATATCTACATAAAGAGCATCGCGTGGAATATCGCGAACTGGTACAACAGCTCTGTACACGCCCTTTTCAATTTCCTGCATTTTAATTTGTTTTGTCTGAACATTCGATTTTGGTTTTATAATGCGGATTGTTGCATTTTCGAAAGCAAAAGCCGACAATGCCAAAACCAAAGCTACCGAACTAAATAATATTTTTTTTATCATAATTTCTGGTTATTGTGTTATAAGTTTATTGTTTCCTCCTTTGGCAATACGCCAAATTTATTTACACAAGACATCCTACCCTTAAAATTTTAAACGTCAAGAATAATCAAAAAAAAACGATGCCCTTTAATTTGACGACATCGTTTTATATAAGACTATGACTAAATTAATAACCTCCACCAAGAGCCTTGTAAAGCGACACTATATTATTTACAAACTTAACTCTTGATGCCACTTGACTCTGTTGCGAATTTAACAATGCACGCTGAGCAACCAACAAATCTAAGAACTCAATTTCACCAGC
This sequence comes from Verrucomicrobiaceae bacterium, assembly GCA_015061955.1. GTDB lineage: Bacteria > Verrucomicrobiota > Verrucomicrobiia > Opitutales > Intestinicryptomonadaceae > Merdousia. The sequence goes on along the minus strand of SUVO01000009.1, from coordinate 91,714 downwards.
CGAATAAAGAGTTTTAGACAATTCAAAAGCCTTCTGATTATCATTTACAAGCGTATTTATAAGCTCTATACGTTCACGTTCTTTCGATGCCGAAACAAGCGAATCTTCAACCTCTTTAATAGCAGTAAAGACTTTCGCTTGCCAAGAAATTTTAGCTTCTTTTACAACAGCCTCTTTCAATTTTACATTTGCAACAGTTTTCCCTGCTTGAAATATATTCCAACTTGCCTTAGGACCAACAGCCCACGATCCATATTGATTACTGAACATATTACCAATTTGTGGAGTATCGTAAGAAATTGTACCTGTTATGGAAAATTTTGGATAAAACTCAGCTTTAGCTTCGCCCACCGATGCAACTGCAGAATGTATTTTGTGTTCTGCCATAATTATGTCTGGACGACGCTCTATAAGTTGTGCAGGAACTCCAACTGGAATAAACGATTCTAACTTTGGCAATGGCGTTTCGTTTGCCAATCTACCCTTTAGAGAACCCGAAGGAACGCCAACTAAAAGCTCTAACGCATTCAGCGCCAACTTCATATTCATTTCAATCTGAGGCAGTTGCGAGTTTGTACTTGCCACTTCTGCTGCGGCTCTAACAACATCTAACTGCGAAACAAAACCGTTAGCTTTTCGCTGTTTTGTAATATCGTATGTTTTGCGTTGTGTTTTTAAATTGTCGCGAGTAATACGCAATTCAATCTGATAAGCTCTGTACTGAAAATAAGCTTGCGCTACATCGGCAACAATCTTCACACGAATAGCAACGCTATCGGCTAAAGCAGCCTTATAATCAGCCTCCGAAACTTCGATAGATCGGCGTATACCACCAAAAATATCTATTTCCCAAGATACTCCAGCACCTGCACCATAATTATCCGACAAATGAGTGTCGAGTGGACGCGCACCAACATTTGCAGAAGCATTTAAATCGGCACTAGGCCACAATCCACTCTTTTTAATCGACAACGCAGCCTTTGCCTGTTCAACACGAGCACGTGCTGTTTCGAGATCAAAATTCGATCTCAACGCTTCTTCAATCAACCATGTTAAATTATCATCGCCAAAAAGCTTCCACCAATCAACCAAATTCTCCTTAGTGAGCTTTTGTTGATTTTGCTTGAGTACTTCAGCCGATTGCAACTGACTAAATTGCTTATTATATTGATACTCTGGTTTTTCAAAATCAGGACCTGCCATACATCCCGACAACACAACCATTGGTAAAAACGATAATATTTTTGAAAACTTATTCATAACGCAAAGCTTCTATTGGATCTAAACGTGCTGCCTTCCAAGCTGGATAATATCCGAAAACTATACCAACTAAAGCAGATACACCAAACGATATAACAATTGCCACATACGAAACTGCCACTGGCCACCCCATAAAATGCGACATCAACAACGAAAACGCATGTCCTGCAAAAATACCTATTATACCACCCACTAAACAAATTACAATTGATTCAATCAAGAATTGTTTTAGAATATCGCTACCACGCGCACCAACAGCCATACGTAAACCAATTTCACGCGTTCTCTCGGTAACCGAAACCAACATAATATTCATAATACCAACACCTCCAACTACAAGCGATATCAATGCTACGCACAATAACAAATTTGTTGTAGTTTTAGTTGACGATTTTAACATATCGGCAAATTCTGCCATAGCTCTTATTCTAAAGTCGTCATCTACCGAATCATCAAGTTTATGCGATTCTCTCAAAGTTAAAGCAACCTCGTTTATTGCCTTATAAACAGCATCTGCTGATACTGCTGATAGCAAGAAACTATCTACATTACCAAAACGCACAGGAGGCATATTGGGCAACTTAGGTGCATATAACGAAACACTACCAACATAAGTATCGGTTGCAGCAGTAGAAGATTCTACCGTAGTTGTAGTACCAGCAGAACTTAACGATGTACTACCTGCACCACGCAAGCGCATACGAACAGCAGTCCAAGGTGCAATAACACAGTCATCTTGGTCCATACCCATCATATTTGCTCCTTTTGCTTTCAGAACACCTATAACCTTAAAAACTACATTTTGAATACGCAAATCTTTGCCAACTGGACTTTCCCCACCATAAAGCTCTCTTACAATAGTTTCACCAACTAAGCAAACTTTTGAACCTCGGCGAACGTGCATTGCTGTAAATGGCTCACCTTCCTCAACTTTTCTGCCTGCAATTTCAAAATAATCTTCGTTTGCACCACTTATGAAATAAGGATTCCAGTTTTTACCACCATACACAACTTGACCACGAACCGACAAAAACGGAGTTCCCTTTTCAACACTCGGACAATTACGCAATATTGCGTTTAAGTCTTTTATAGTTAAGTTTGCACGTGCAGCTGTGCCAGAATTTACACCACCTCGGATTATAGAGCCTGGAAATACACGCAATGTATTTGCACCCATTTCAGCAAAATTCTTAGCTAAAACTTCACTGGCACCATTACCAATTTCCATTAGAGCAATAACCGAAGAAATACCAATAACAATACCTAAAGTTGTAAGTATTGTTCGAGTAGGATTTCTACAAATAGAAATTAACGCAGATTTTATAAGACGATATTTCTTCATTATCTGCCCTCCACAAGTTCATCGGTAGCAATTTCGCCATCGACAAGTTTTATTATGCGTTTGGCACTCATGGCAACGTCCATTTCGTGAGTAACCAAAACAATAGTAACGCCTTCTTTCTCGTTAATCTCGCGAAACAAACGCATAATTTCATCGCTCATTCGCGTATCGAGATTTCCCGTAGGCTCGTCAGCAAAAAGAATTTGTGGCTTATTTACAAGCGCTCGAGCAATAGCAACACGTTGCTGTTGACCACCCGACAATCGCGATGGCTCGTGATCCATTCTATCTGCTAACCCGACACGTTCAAGCATTGCCTTACCAGCTTCAATCATTTGTTTTTGACTTAAATGTGCCGCAGTATAACCCAATGGCATAATAACATTTTCGAGTGCAGTTGTTCGTGCCAACAAATTGAAATTTTGAAAAACAAAACCAATTTTTTTATTGCGAATATCGGCACGGCCATCATTATCGAGTTTTGAAATTTCGGTACCATCAAGCCAATACTCGCCACCCGTAGGACGGTCTAAACATCCAAGTATGTTCATCAATGTACTCTTACCAGAACCCGAAACCCCTGTTAGAGCAACCATTTCTCCTCGCCCAATAGACAGCGATACGCCCTTAAGCACAGGCAGAGAAATATCGCCCATATAATAGGTTTTACAAATATCTTTTAAAGTTATTAGGCTCATTTTGGGGCTTTTGCTGAGTTTGTCGACTTTTGACGTGTCGGCATCTTAGGCATAAAAGGATTTGAACTACCCGACGATTTATTTTTTACAACTTGCTCAACGCCAATAATTACATCAGTTCCATCTTTAAGATCAGATGCTTCTATTGCGCTTACAGTATCGTTGTTGAGCAATACTTTTACATCAATCGGGCGAACCTTACCTTCGCCAGCACTTACCCATACTCTACGACCACGTGGAAGTGTTGCTAAATCAACACCATCAACAACTTCTTCTTGCGCCGATGGTCGCCAACGCAAAGCAGCATTAGGTACATAAATTGTATCGTTTACACGCTCTACTTCAAAATTCAAATTAGCTGTAAGATAAGGCAACAAACGACCATCTGAATTGTCGGTTAATACTTCTACAACGTAAGTTACAACATTTTGCGACATTGTTGCATTCAAACGAACCTTACCAACAGTACCCTTAAATTTTTCTCTTGGACGTGCATCAACTGTAAATTCAACTGGTTGACCCTTTTTAATATTAGCAATGTCGGCTTCGTTTACCGATGCCCATACTTCCATTTTCTTTAAGTCTTTTGCCAACAAGAACAAACTACTAGCATTCATACTCGAAACCACAGTTTGACCAACATTTACCTCACGCGAAATAATAACACCATCAACTGGCGCTTTAATAACGCAATACTCAAGATTGCGTTTTGCTGTTTCGAGAGATGCCTCTGAGTGCGAAATTGCAGCTTCGGCAGCAAGAATTTTTGCCTTAGCCGATTCTACTTCTGCTACCGATTTTTCCCAAGTAGACAAATAATCGTCGTAAGTAGCCTGCGATAATGCTTCAGAAACCCCCAAAGCCTTTGCACGTTGCCAGTCGCGTTCAGCCTTACGCAACGCAGCTTCGCTAACTAACAAAGATGCCTTAGACTGAGCCAAATTAGCTTTAGCCTGTTGCAAATTAGCTTTAGCCTGTTGAAAGTTTGTTTGTGGAATTTTATCGTCGATTAACGCCATCAAATCGCCTTCTTTGACAATGGAACCAAAGTCGATTTCCTTGCCAGCTCGGTCTTTACCGAACGATACAATTTCACCAGAAACGCGTGCACCAACGTCAACCAAATCTTCAGGCTCAACAGTACCAGTTGCCTCGATTGTTCTAATTACATCGCCACGCATAACTTGCGTTGTTTTGTATTTAATTGGTTCAGAAGATTCTACATCTAAAGCGAAATACAATCCCGCTATTACACCAACTACTATTATCAAGATTACTATTAATTTTTTCATAAAGACTCCGCCCAATATCTATGTATTGTGTTAAACAAGAAAATATGCACAATGTTTCAAAAAATTCAATTTATTTTTATTATACAATCAACTATTTAACAATAAATAACTACATCTATTTATTCAGTTTGCGTAAAGTTTCAATAGCTTTTTTATTACCCATACTTGCCGATTTTCTGAAAAGAACAAGTGCATATTCTTCGTTTTTATCAATTCCAATTCCTGTAAAATAACATGCCCCTAAGTGCAACATGGCATCTGAATTTCCAGCACTCGAAGCATCGGATAAATACGCTATTCCATCTTCAAGATTTTTCTCAACTAACAAGCCATCTACCAGAATTTGCCCTAATATTGCTTTTGCCTCAACATTTCCTTTCAAGGCAGATTTTTCCAACCAATATACAGCTTCTCGTGGATTTTTTTGAGTTCCAATTCCGTCTAAATAGCACTTTGCTAATGAAAACAAGGCATCGATATTTCCACCCTTTGCCGATTTTTCGAGCCACTTAAATGCTTCTACAGAACTTCCACCTAAGCCTTGTAAATAACAAACTGCTAAATTATTCTGCGCCACAGCATAACCAAGCTCAGCCGATTTTCTGAAATATTCAAGAGCTATTGGTATATTTTTTTCAACCCCGATACCATTCTTATAACAAACTGCCAAATTATTTAGAGCCACTTTATGCGATTTTTCGCCAGCTAACTTGAGATATTCAATTGCTTTTTTTGCATCGGCAACAACACCAACGCCATTTATGTAATTCATACCGATAGAATACATAGCGTTTGCGTTTCCATTGTTAGCGCAAAACGTGAGAAGTCGATTTGCTTCAAAAATATCCTGATTAGCTCCAATGCCCTTTTGCAACATTACAGCATAAACATAAGAAGCTTCTATATTATTTTTTAATGCCAGCTTCTTTACACAATCAAAAACTTCCTTTTCGTTGCTTATAGAGATATTGTTTGTACGCATTAAAGCAAGTTCAACACCTGCACGTTCAGAACCAAACGCAAAAGCCTTTTCTAACATAACTTTTGCAATATCTTTATTTTGCGAAACGCCAATTCCTTCGTTATAACACAGCGCTAATTCGCACGTTGCTGGAGCGAAATCATTATTATCTAAATCGTCTAAACTTTTTATAGCCTCTGCTACGTTTTTCTTGATGCCATACCCATTTAATTGACAGATAGCAAATGCGTATTTCGATTGTTTAGAACCTCCATACATAGATTTTGCAAATAACATTACAGCTTCGCCATAATTTATCTGACACCCTACCCCAAAAAGCTTACACACACCCAAATTAAACTGCGTCTGCCAAGATTCTTGTTTTTCAAACTCAGCAATATTTACGTTTTTTTGAATTTTTGCAGTATTGGGAAATTCCAAGAAATACAATAAATTGTCAGCATAAGAATGAAAACTCACAAAAATAAAAAACAAAATTTTACATAATTTTTGCATAAAATGTCTTTTCATTCTCGAAGAAAAAAATCATACATCTCTTTTATATTTAACAAGTTCTACAAGAAAGACCAAATTAAATACAAAAAAGGTAGTACAATTTTCAACTTACTGAATTGTTAAGGTTTTTTCTTTTTCGGGATTTTTTGTTAAATCAAAAATCAACTTCTCTGGAACTTTGCTTGCATTGGGAGTAGATTTTCTAAATCCAGAAAAAGTTTCAATTTGCGTAAAGTGATTAGAATCTACAGGAATAATTGTAATTGATGTCTTATTAACAAAACAGCCATCTTCTGTGGTCTCTACCGACACATCTATTGGAGTTTTCCCCAACTTAAAACTATTAACAATAACTGCTGCCCCAGATGGATTTGACTCTATACGCATTTGACGCGAATAAATTTCTTTCGGATCTGAATTGCAACCAAATAAAATCAAACTAAACAAAGACAACAATACTATTTTTTTCATATCTCTTTACCTTAAAACTAAACTCCTAATATTGGCAAAACTACTACCGACAACACTATTACAGCTATCGACAACAATACTATTGTTTGTACAGAACTTGGTGTAGGTTCAAACGAAGCTTCTGACCCTTCTGATTTTTCAAGCATTGCACGTATCCAACCAAAATAGTAATAGATAGAAATTGCACTACCCAAAATCATAACAGCAATCAACCAATACAACTGAGCCCACCACGCTAAAATCAAAATTAAAACTTTACCAAAAAATCCTGCCGTTGGTGGAATACCTGCCAACGATGCCAAGCTTACAATCATACCCGACGCAACCGTTGGTCTTTTACGCATTAAACCTCTATAATCTTGTAATGATTGCAAACTATCATCGGCATCAGCGAACTGATTGATAGCAAAAAACAACGCGTAATTTGCAAACATATACGCACCTAAATAGAAGAACATTACAGGACCAAACGAATCTAAAATCTTAGGTTGAGCCAATAGCGAGGCAATAAGTACCAATAAATAACCTGCGTTCGATATACCCGAAAACGCCATCAAACGTTTCGTTTTTTGTTGCGTTATGCCACCTAAATTTCCAATTAAAATGGTTATAATTGCAACAGCAGAAATTGCAGTTAATATATGTTCTTTAGCCCCCAACAATTCAACTGAATCAAACTTAAACCATATGCAAATTCTCGCCAAAAATACAACACCTGCAATTTTAGACGCTACTGCAAAGAATGCCGAAACCGGAGTAGGTGATCCTTGATAAACATCTGGAGCCCAAAACTGGAATGGGAACACAGCAATCTTAAAGAATATACCAGCCAAAATTAAAATAAAACCCACTAGGAAAAATTTATTCAGTAAGCCTTCAGAAAAATTGTCGAAATACAAAAAATCTATTCCTGAAATTCTGCTAGCACCATAAATAAATGCTATACCTAAAAGCAAAGTTGCTCCACTTACACCACCAACAATCAAATATTTTGTAGATGCCTCTAATGATGCAGAACTATCTTTGTTAAAACACGCCAAAATATACAAACAAATTGTAGCGCATTCCAACGCAACAAATGCCAACATCAAATTACTTGAACGTCCAAATATTATCAACGACGCCGCACTAATCATTATAAGAGCAATAAATTCGTTGCGATACTCTGTTCTGCCAAGTTTATCGAAGAAATAAAAGCTCATTTGCGCCGACAATATTGCACACATAACAATTAAGCACCCCAAAACGTTATTTTGAGGTAAAATACCGAGATGTCCGTTCTCTATTGGAAATACAAAGTTTATTCCCAACGCCACATACATACCAACAAACGCAAACACCGATATTATTTTATTAAAGCTCTTAGGCAAACATGCAGTTGCTAACAATGTTAATATTGCACAAACTGCGAGTGTTGCTTCCATTTTAATAGAAGCCCAATTAAAAAATTCAATATTAGAAGATATTTCCATATTACTTTCCTTGATTATACGCTGGAAGCGATTTTAACAAAGCATCAGCAGGTTCTGATATTACCTTTGGACATACACCTACAAAGACCAAAGCCACTACCAACACAATAGCAGCAACTCTCTCTATCTTAGATATATCGGCTATAGATGAAATACGTTCCGTAAGCTCTTTAGATGGCTTACCCATAAATACACGAGCCACAGCACGCAATCCATAAATTGCCGAAATTACTATACCTGTTGTTGCTAACGCACATACCGTTGGCGAAAAATCCCACAACGATGTAAGAATTGTAATTTCACCCCAAAAATTTGCGAACATAGGTAAACCCAAACTTGCCATTGTTCCTGCGATGAAAAAGCCTGCCAAAATTGGAGTTTGCTTATACATACCCCCCATTTTGAACATATCCCACTGATTTGTTCGATTTACTATTATGTTTGAAAGCATCAACATTAAAGCAACGCTTAAACCATGACCAAACATCAAGAATACTGCACCACCTACACCAAGAACACTCATACTTGCAATCCCCAAGAAACACAATCCCATATGAGCAACACTTGAGTACGATACCATCAGCTTTAGATCACGTTGAGCCATAGTTACAAGACCTATAAATATTACATTTACCAACGCCAGCACAGCAATCACATTTACCCACTGAAAACATCCTTCGGGTAAGAATGGAACTGCTACTTGTATCAAAACAAACAACCCAAATTTCTTCAAAACACCAGCGTGGAGCATAGCAAATGCCGTAGGCGCACATGCGTATGTACGAGGAGCCCAAGTATAGAATGGGAACAAACTTACCAACGTACCTAATCCAAATAGCAACAAACCAAAAATTGTCTTCTGCCAAGAAGCATCAATATGTTGTGTTGTTAATGCCGATGATATTGAAACTATTGAAAAGTCTGAAGCCAACGAGCTTGCATAAACAGCTATTATACCTATCAACGATACCAACGCACCTAATGTTAGATAAATAGCCATCTGCATTGCTGCCATTCGTTTTCCAACACTACCCCAAAGAACCATTGCTATAAAGGTAGGTATTAACGCAAATTCGTGGAACATATATATCCACAATAAATTTGTTGAAGTAAATGCACCAAACAAACCACCTTGCATTACAAGTAATAATATGTAATACAACTTCGCGTTTTTTATTTCTAACGACAACGAATAAACAGTTGCAGAAAAACTAACAATAACAGCCAATGCAAGCATAGGCATTGATAACGCACTCAATGCAAATTCAGGAAGAATACCCAATCGACTTGCAAAAACAAACGAGTTATATCCCTCTGGAGTAAAGAAGAAACATCCACATACTCCCAAACCACAAATAAGCGATATAACACTCGACAACAACGCAATACCACCCGACATTTTTGCACCAATAAATTTCCACGAAAACGTCAACATTATCGCAAATACAAATGGTGCATATATTGCACTATTTAACAAAATTTCAGATATATTTTCCATTACAAACTCCTATGAAAAAATTACCAAAGCAAAAACAAACACAATTCCTGCTACAAACCATTTTACTTGCGAATTTGCAGAGCAATCATGCAAACGTTTAAAACCTTGTCCAACTATGGCACAAACCACGCCAAAACCTCTAACACTGAGCAATTCAATTAAACTTAAATCAACCACAACCGACAACAGCACAGCTATACGTTGTTGAACTTTAGCAACATACCAGTTGTAAATATCATCAAACCAGCCATGTTTATTAAGAACCTTGTAAACAACTGGTGCCGATTCCTCAAGAGTATCGCGTCCACCACATCGACCATAAACTACATACGCAATTGCAATACCTATGAATGTTAACGCTAATGTCAGATACTCAAATGTATGCACCGAAGGTATTTCGTGAAGCATTTTCATATGCGACTTCAAGAAATCGCCAACAAAAACGCATGCCGATGTTGGTATTAAGCAACTCATCTTTCCCTCAAACCAACGACACTCGCAAACATACGACCACCCACCTGCAATCGACAATATACCCAATACAATAAGTGGTATACTCATAAACAAACCACTTTCCTTAGCATGTTCAGCCCGTTCAGAATTTGGTTTTCCTAAAAATACGTTGAAGAACAATCTGCCCATGTATATTGGTGTTAAGAAAGCACCACCAACTAACAATGCCAAAACTACATAATTAAAAAACTCGCCCCTATCAGACGCCATTGCAAATGCCGAAGTTAAAATAGATTCTTTACTATAATAACCACTAAAATAAGGAATTGCCACAATCGACAATGTTGCAACCAAAGCTGTTATTGATGTAATAGGCATACGCTTAAATAAGCCCCCCATCTTGAACACATTTTGCTCGTGATGGCACGCATGAATTATAGAACCTGCAACCAAGAACAATGTTGCCTTAAAGAATGCGTGTGTTGTAAGGTGGAACATTGCAAAACCGTATCCCAAACCAATACCTGCACCCATCATACCTAAATGTGCAAGCGTTGAATATGCTAAAATCTTTTTGATATCGTTCTGCCCTAAAGCCCAAAGACCAGCCATAAAAGCCATCAACGAACCAAGCACCATAACCACTGCCAAAACATCGTTTGTCAAGAAGCCAATCGACGCCAAACGCACCATCATAAATATACCTGCGGCAACCATTGTAGCAGCGTGGATAAGTGCCGAAACTGGTGTTGGACCAGCCATTGCATCACTCAACCAAACTTGCAATGGGAACTGTGCACTTTTACCAATAAAACCACACATTATCAACAACCCCATAAGAGTTGATGCTTTATCGGGAGATTCCTTAATAATTTGTGCAAGTTCTACAAAATCGGTTGTGCCAAATACCGACCAACAGAAAATTATACCCAACAAAAAGCCAAAGTCGCCAACGCGATTTACTATAAATGCTTTTTTAGATGCTTCGCGAGCATCTGGAGTATCGGCATAATGCGCTATTAGTGCATACGAGCTAAAACCTACAAGCTCCCAGAACACAAACATCATAAACAAATTCGACGCCAGTACTATGCCCGACATTGAGAACATAAAGAAACTCAATCCAGCAAAAAATCTGCCTTTAGAGTTATCATCGTCCATATATCCAACACTAAATACATGGATTAAAAATCCAACAACACAAACAACAAACAACATATTTGCACCAATAGAATCGAACAACAAACCAATATTCATTGAAAAGTCGCCCAACTCAAAAAGAACAAATGAACTTTTTATCGATGTTGTATTGCTCAATATAACGACCAAAGCCATAATAGCGCAGACAACAGCCGACAACACCGAAACCATTGCCCCACCCCACTTTGATGTTCTCAAAAACAAAATAATAAGAACAGCACTCAACAGTGGTAAAAACAAAATGCTATTTAACATTTCCATAAAATTAATCTCCAAGTGTGTGCAATTCTTTAGTTGAAACAGTATTTTCAACCTTGAAAAGCTTAGTTATTACAGCTAAGCCTACTGCCACCTCGGCAGCAGCTATCGCCATTACGAAAAATGCAAATACTGCACCCGATATATCATTTGTAGCCGATGCAAAAGCAACAAAAACAAGCATAGAAGCAACTAACATCATTTCTACGCACATAAAAATTGTTATAATATTGCGTTTAAACATAACCCCCAACATACCTGTTATAAACAGCATAAGTGCTGGAACTAAAAATTTTATCAAATACTCTTCCATGTCAAAAAGCCTTACAACATATCTGATTTAACTTTTTTGGTAGCATTAGGTTTTGCTATTACAATAACACCAACCATAGCTGCCAACAACAACAAACCTACAATCTGCATTGGGAACATAAACTTACCCAACATTGCAATACCATAATTCTGAGCCTTAGCTAATGCAGAAGCATCAGTTTGTACCATATCATTAGAATCTGCAACAAGCTCTGGAGCAAAAACGCCGACCAACACACACAAGGCAATCCATAAGAAAACCAGTGCAATCTGCTTACCCCAACGACGCTCTACTTTTTTATCCCCAACTAGCATCACTACAAAAACGAACAAAACCATAACAGCACCTGCATAAACGGTAATCATTATAAATGCAGGGAAATATGCGTTCATCAACAACATCAATCCAGCAACACCGAGCATTGATACAAGCATAGACATTGCCGAATTTACAAAATCTCGCAAAACTATAACTCCCAATGCACCACCTACGCACATTGCACAAAAAAGATAATAAACAAAATTTTCCATTATTTACCTTTCTGAGAATTTTCTTTTACTTTCTGCCATTTCATTATTCTGTCGGGAACAACTCCACCAGACTTGTAAAGATCATTTTTCTTACGCAACAACCCTGCACGCGAGTAAGCATTTATAGAAAATTCGGTACTCATAACAATAGCTTGCTCAGGACACGCCTCTTGACAGTATCCACAAAAAATACATCTCGACATATCTATTTGAAACTCGCTTGGGCCTTTTTCAATAAACGCATACTCGCTATCTTCTGGAATTGCTGATGGCGTTACCTTTATAGCCTTCGACGGACACACAAATTCGCACAACTGACACGAAACACACTTGTTTCTTCCATTTGAATCGCTCACCAAAACGGGTGCTCCACGATATCCTACTGGCAAGACTGGACGCTGATCTGGATATTCTAAAGTTACCTTCGGTGAAAAGAAGTTCTTTATTGTTATATAAAGACCTGAAAATATTTGGGGCAAATAAGTACGTTCCCAAAAGCTCAATCGTTTTCTTTCAACAATTATTGCCATAAAATTACCTTATAGAAGTATAAATTAAGTAACCTACGAAGTTTGCTAATGCCAACGGCAACAGACACTTCCAACCTAAATTCATTACTTGGTCGTTTCTGAAACGTGGGAGAGTCCAACGAATCCAAATAAAGAAGAAAATCATCATTGCAATCTTAACGAGGAATGTTATCACCGATAATATCGAAGCCCATATTCCCCAACTTTGTGGCCAACTTTCGCACGGCAGTGGATTCCAACCACCTAAGAACAATGCAATAAATATAGACGAACCAACAACAATATGGCCATATTCGCCAACAAAGAACAAACCAAACTTAAAACTGCCATATTCAGTATGATATCCACTAACAATGTCAGTTTCGCTTTCAGCCATATCGAATGGCAATCGGTTAGTTTCGGCAAAAAGTGCCACTATGAATATCAATGCCGACAACGGTTGCGATATACAAAACCACAAAGAGTTGCTTTGTGCATTTGAAATTTCGAACAAGCTCATAGGCGATTGAACACCTTTCGAAGCAACCATCAAGATAACAGGCAAAACCGACAACCCCATAGCAAGTTCATAACTAATAACTTGTGCCGCCGCACGCATACCACCAATATACGGCAACTTACTATTCGACGACCACCCAGCCATTATTCCACCCAAAACCCCCAACGAGCCTATTGCCAAAGCAAACAACAAACTTACATCTAAATTAGCAACGGCTATTGCATTCGATTTTCCATCTAACCAATATATACCAAATGGAATTACGCTTGCTGCAATCAAAACAGGCGCCAACGACATTACTGGAGCAATCATATACCAAAACTTATTTACATGTTTTGGCAATGGATCTTCTTTCAACAAGAATTTCAGACCATCGGCAGCCAACTGCATCAAACCATTCTTCTTCAAGAAGTTTCCAACGAATGGAATTACCTCTATATAGGGAATTGCTGTACGATTTGGACCCCATCTGCCTTGTATGTACGAGCTAATTTTACGTTCTGCTACAACACTTAATCCTGCAAAAGTCATCACAACAACTATGCAAATTAAAGAACAAAGTACAGGCAAAACAATACTCCACACATTATCCCAAAAAGACGGAGCAACTTCTGCAAAAATTAAAGAATTTGAAAACATAATATTCTATTGTCCTTTATTTACATTTTTTGAAGTTTATTGCATCTTCTTCAGGGAAGTCGATGTTGGCAAAATTTGAGCCATCTAACAACATACCCATTGAACCAATCTTTTCGCAACCAGCAAACATAGGTATTTTTTGCGACATCAACACGCGAATATCATTGACACTCGGCGTTGTAAAGTTTTGATTTCCAATCTTTTTCAAAACTTCAGAAATCAAACAAATATCAGATACTGCACCCGACGGAGCATCTACTGCCTTAACAAAGCGTTGCAAACGGAACTGACGATTTATCCACATACCATCTTTTTCAAATTCAGTTTTTAGTGGAATACAGATTTTTGCTTGCTTAGATGTTTCGTTCTCAACAGTTCCGCAATAAACTATATTTACGTTTTTTAAATCTTTTGCATCAAAACCAATTTCAAGCAAATCTTCGCCAAAACATATAATAGTTTTTACTTCGCCATTGCGAACCTTCTGAACCAACTTTTCAACTGTAGCCGTTGGATACTCATCAACCAACCCTGTTGTCAAAGCTCCACGCATATTAGGTGTTCTATCAGCTGAAACTAATTTGTTATCATCTTCAGCTACATGGCTTGCCATAAACACTTCTATATTACATGTTTTAGACAAGTCTTTTAACAAGTACATTTCTTCTACTGTCTGCCAAGCATTAGCAACTATTGCAATATCGCCAATATTAGCAATGTCGCAAGCACGCAATATTGCATATTCGGTTTCGCAAGGAGTAGAATCTATTTTTGCTTGTTCCAGACGATTTTGTTCGTATTTTTTGAAAGTATAACGTCCGGTATCGCTCATAAACATATCGTTTACCAATGCATTCTGACGTGGAGTTATTCTGTAAATTTTACCCTCGCGCGACCATACACGAGTATTTACCCCAGCACTACTTTCGCCACAAATACTTTCCGATGTTTTCAAGAACCATGTTCTCATCTTGAAACGGAATTCTTTTTCTGTGAGAGCTCCTACGGGGCAACCATCAACTATATTTAGCAAATAATTACTTTCATTATCAGCATCATCGTAAAAGCCGATTTCTACCTTAGAGCCTCGTTTTGTGAAGCCCATTATACTTCTGCCAATATACTCTTTGCAAAAACGAATACAACGCGAACACTGAATACAACGCTCGGCATCAACCATTATCTTACTACCCAACGGACGCTTCTTACGTTTTACGTTTTTATCCTCTACATATCTCGACTGCTCTTGACCATAAACATGCGTATATTCCTGAAGTTTGCACTCGCCAGCTTTATCGCAAATCGGACAATCTAATGGGTGATTGAGCAATAAGAACTCTAAAACGCCTCTGCGACAATCCTTGACCATTTCATTATCAGTAATTATGTGCATACCTTCCGAAACATTTGTACCACATGCAATTACTGGTTTGGGCATCCATGCTATTTTTTGGACACCATTTTCATCAAGAACTGGTTCGCCCGTTGCTCTATCACGAGCAGGTGTACCCATTTGAATTAAACACATTCTGCACGAACCAGCCACTTTAAGACTTGGATGATAGCAGAAAAACGGGATTTCCACGCCGACGCTCTTGCAGGCTTCTAAAATATTTAGCCCTGCTTCGACCATATAGTCTACGCCGTTGATATTTACTTTTACCTTTTGCGTTTCCATGTTAAATCAATCGATAAGCATTGTTATCTACACGCGCTTCGCCACCTTGAGCAATTTGCGATGAGATTTTTTGCAGATATTCTTCTCTAAATTTTGCAACATTACTCTGCACTGGCCATGCAGCACCTTCGCCCAATGCACAAATAGTTCTACCACAAATATTATCGGCAACACTTTTGAGCAAGTCGACATCTTCAATTCTACCACCACCAGAAGCAATACGTTTAGTCAAACGCGACATCCACATTGTACCTTCTCTACATGGTGTACACTGCCCACAACTTTCGTGTGCGTAGAACGCACTTAAGTTTGCAAGCGCTTCTGGCATATCAACGGTATTATCCATAACAATTATGCCACACGAACCAATAGCTGTACCACATTGTTGAAAAGAAACTGCATCAAGTGGAATATCTTCAACTCGACGTTCTATTTCGGAACCATCGGGATTTTTTATTATAAATTTTTCATCCCACTTGAGAATTTTCATAGACGAGCCACCTGGAATTACAGCCTTAAAACGTCTGCCAGCCAACGGGCCACCACACAAATCGTACAAGAGTTCGCCAAGAGTACACGAGCCTGTTTCGATTTCGTATCGACCAGGTTTCTGAACTTGACCACTGACCCCCCAAATATGTGTTCCTGGATCGAGTGGTGTTCCAATTTTTGAAACAGCATCACCACCAAGTTTGAAAACCTTTGGAACCCAACACAATGTTTCTACGTTATTTACAACCGTAGGACAATCGTACAACCCCATAACAGCTGGAAAATATGGAGGTTTTATACGGGGATACGCTCTCTCGCCAGCCAATGAAGAAATCAAGCCTGTTTCTTCACCACAAACGTAACAACCAGCCCCCCTACATACAGTTATTTCACAACTATAATCCGATCCACAAACATTTTTACCAACAAAACCTTTAGCTTTGGCTTCTTCGATTGCGTTTATCAAAATTCTATATCCATTTATATACTCCCCTCTGATATAAATAAACGCCTGAGCAGCATTTACAGCATATGCGGCACACATAATACCTTCAATGAGCGTATGTGGATCTTGATAAATTATAAGACGGTCTTTACATGTTCCTGGTTCAGATTCGTCGGCATTACAAACTAAATAGATAGGCTTTCCACTTTTTCTATCGAGGAATTTCCATTTCATACCAGTTGGGAAGCCTGCACCACCTCTACCTTTAAGTTTCGACTTCTCCATTTCGGCACACAATTCAGCTCTGTCGCGCTTTACTGTTTCTGCCAAAACTTCATAACCACCGTCCGACATATATTTTTCGAGCGATGCGTTCCAACCTTCTACATCAATATGCTTATAAATTATTCTATTTTCGATAGCCATACTTAGCCCTTATATGCTGGAGATTGAATATCGCCCTCACCCTGAGGTTTATCAAATGCCGATTTGGGTGCCAACGAACCATCAGCATCAAGAACATTTATTTTTTCGATAAACTTTTCAACATCTTCTCTACGCACGCCTTCAAAAAGTTTATCATTAACTTGCACATTAGCTGCTTTAGCACAATTACCTAAGCACTCTACAAACTCTATTGTATACACGCCATCTGATGTGGTTTCGCCCATTTTACAATTGAGCTTTTCAGCCAACTCTTTACCAAACTCAACAGACCCAGCCAACGCACACGAGAGCGTTCTGCAAACTTTAATATGTACTCTGCCACGTGGTTTATCGGAATACATTGGATAGAACGTAAGCATACCATACACTTCAATTGGCTCAACTTCAAGCTGACGTGCAACAAAGCGTATTGCTTCATCATCAAAATATCCGAATTGTTCTTGAATGTAGTGCATCATTATCATAGCAGCCGACTTTTTTTTCGGATACTGTGCTATGATTTCTTGGCACTTTTTTTCTATTTCAGAAGTAATATTCATGAATTTACTTTCTTCTATCTATCGCACTCGCCCAACACAAAGTCGAACGAACCCAAAATTACAGCTATATCGCTAAAGTGATGCCCTGGAAGAATTTCTTGCATAGCACTCAAGCTCACAAACGAAGGTGCGCGAATTTTAACACGATACGGCACACCACCACCCTTCGACATAATATAGAACCCCAACGCTCCCTTTGGATTATCGGCTTCAAAATATGCCTCACCCTCTGGAATATCTGGACCTTGCGTTATTACAAGGAAGTTATTTATTAAATCTTCCATATTGCGTTGCACTCCATCTTTTTGAGGCAATGTGATTTTAGGATTTGCAACACTTACTGCACCTTCTGGCATCTTTTCTATTGCCTGTCGCACAATTCTTATACTCTGACGCATTTCTTCAATGCGCACCATCCATCTATCGTACGAGTCGCCATTTACACCAATTACAACGTCAAAATCGTAATCTTCATATCCCAAGTAAGGCACATCTTTACGAATATCGCTTGCTACTCCACTTGCTCGAAGATTTGCACCAGTTAATCCCCACTGCATTGCCATTTCTTTTGAGACAACACCAATACCAACTGCTCTATCTACAAATATTCTGTTTCTTGTAATTAGGTTATCAATTTCATCTAACTTTGGCAAAAATTGATTTGCAAACGAATTTACTCTACCAAGCCAACCTTCCGGAATATCGCGAGCCAATCCACCAATACGAGCGTACGACGATGTCATTCTAGCACCAGTGAGTTCTTCAAAAAGCGTTAAGATTTTTTCACGCTGAGTAAAGCAATACATAAAGCCTGTCCAAGAACCAGCATCCATAGCGTATGCAGCCAAGCCAACTAAATGACTAGCTATTCTTGAAAGTTCGCAACAGATTATACGAATAGTTTTACAACGCTCGGTTATCTCGATATTAGCGAGTTTTTCAACACACTGAGCAAATGCTATATTATTACAAAGTGGAGCAAGGTAATCGAGTCTATCTGTAAAAGGTATAAACTGATTGTAAGTCATATTTTCGGCAATTTTTTCTTGCCCGCGATGAAGTTGCCCAACAATTGGATCGGCACGAACAATTAAATCGCCATCTAACTCTAACTTCAGACGCAACACACCATGAGTTGCTGGGTGCGATGGCCCCACGTTGACAATCATCTTTTCACCTATTCGCTCTTCTTGAAGACCGGCAGGTTCTGGATATGTAAATTCTTTGTACTCCATAATTGACAAAATTTAAATGTTGTCGATAGTTTCTAAACCTCCCTCAACACTACGAGGCTCTCTCTCCGAAGCAAAGCGAACTCCCGTATTTGGCGAATGGAACGGACCTCCTTCTTCTGGCGCGGGAATCACACTTGTAGCATCTTCATTACCCTCGAATGTTGGAGGCAATGGAGCTTCTTTACCAGCAAGAGGAAAATCTTTACGCAGTGGGTGATACGGATAACCATCCCACATCAAAATTCTACGCAACGAAGGATGCCCTTCAAAAACGATACCCATAAGATCGTATGCCTCACGTTCGAGCCAATCGGCTCCCTTGTACACACTGCACAACGATGGCAATGTAGGGCTTTCAGAACTATCGCACATAGCAACAACTCTTACATACATCTTTTTTGTATGCGAATAAAAATGATACACTGCACCAAAACGACTATTACCAGCATCAACACCCATATCTATTGACGCTAAATCGGTCAGCACCTGAAATTCGTATTCATCACGCAATCTTGAAGCAACGCGTAAAAGCACATTTTTATTACAATTAAACGCCAATATGCCATCAATCGATTTTCTAACACTCAGCGTTTCTGGAAATTCTGAAATTAGTTTTTCTTGCATAACAACGCCTTACTTTGCTGTAAATAATCCCTTTGCAGACCCTTTTGTATTGCGAATTTTATTTTGTAGCGATACCAACGCATCAAGCAATGCTTCGGGGCGAGTCGGACAACCACTAACATAAACATCTACTGGAATAATTTTATCTACCCCTTGAAGTGTTGAATATGTACGGAACATACCACCAGAACATGCACATGCCCCCATTGCTATAACCCACTTAGGTTCTGCCATTTGATCGTAAACACGCTTAACAGCACCTGCCATTTTGTAAGTAACTGTGCCCGCAACTATCATACAATCGCTCTGACGTGGAGAAAAACGCATAACTTCGGCTCCAAATCGTGCAATATCAAATCTCGAGCCACCTACTGCCATCAACTCAATAGCACAACACGCAAGCCCCATAGGCTGAGGCCAAATCGAATTTGCTCTGACCCAATTTATAACTGCATCTAAACGCGTATGTATAAAACCACGTTCACTTTGTGCATCAAAATTCTGAATACAATTATCCATAGTATTAAATAATGCGTAAACTCTATTCTTATTTCACAAAAAATCAACCTTTTTTAAATGCTCAAAGTTTTATAAAAAAGACAAAAAACAAGTAAAAACAAAAACGCGTCGGTAACGACGCGTTTTTAGTAAACTTTTGTGATTTTTTATTCAGAAATCTTATCCACATCAAGAGCCTTCTTACAATCTTTAGCATATGTGAATTTGTAAACAAACAACAGCATTATACCAAGAACAAGCCATACTATTGCCAACGATGCAATACCACACGACAACCCTACCATTTCCTTTAACTTACCTAATACCCATGGTCCTGGTGAAGCCATCAAGAAACCAACAAACAACATTATGCCAGTTGCCGAACCTCGACATTTTGCTGGAACTACATCGTACAACGTTGGATAAATATTAGCATCGTAGAAAGCTCTAAAGAACCCCATAAATGTCATACCTACACACACAAGTAAGAATGGAGTTGCTATCGACATTGTTGTAGCCGACATTCCCAAAAGTGTAGTAGCATCGTCTGAAAAACCTACCAACACGATAAATGGAACTGCCATTATATAGCCAAAACTCTGCATCAAAACACGATATTGAACTTTTTTCATAGCTAAGTAGTCAGAAAGTTTTCCCGCAATGAGAATACCAACTATACCACCAAGGTGCAACCACAACACAGCGTGTAATCCTGCCGATACTTTATCAAGATGCAATGTTTCGTGCAAATACACTGTTGACCATGTCAAAAACGCCTGAATTACCATAACTACACCACTAAAAGCAACAGTTAACAATATTGCCGATGGATTTGAGAAAAACATTTTTATTGTCTCTAAAATAGGAACATTATCGGTTTTTTCGCCTGATTTATATGCTGGTGGATTTTTATCTCTTAAGCGAAGTAAAATAACAACACCAAGCAATACACCAAGCGTACCAAACAATGCAAATACTACACGCCAACCTTCTAATTGACCTAAAAAGCCCAAGCTTTCTAAACAACCTGAAGCTTTGAGATCGTTCCATTGCTTTGCCAACCAAGTTGCCATTACACCACAAATTACAATACCCAAATATTGAGCTGTTGTAAATATACCCATAGCTGTTGCTCGAGTATCTTTATCGTGGTATTCCGACAAAGACGAATAAGCTGCTGGTGCAAAGAAACCTTCACCAACACCAGTTGCTACGCAACGGAACAAAATGAACAAGAAAAATGCACTACAAAAACCCGATATAACTGTTGCGGCACTCCATAACACCAAACTTGCCACAATTATACCCTTTTTACCAAAGCGATCAACTGCAAACCCTGCAAATGGGAAACACACAGCCAATACCCACATAAAGACAGTCGCAACAAGCCCTGCCTCAGAAGCTCCCATACCCAACGAAGGCATAATGTCTGGAAGCAAAGCGTTGTATATTTGGCGATCTGCCTGATTAAACCAATATGCGAACCACAAAAGGATTAAGACCTCCCACTTGTAAAATCCGCCATCTTTTTTTGCGATATCATGAGCCATTTTTAACAGAATTTTAGTTAATATATGTTGTTAATTTATAAAAGACTTTTCATCTCCCCATAAATATAAAAAATCATAGATGATATTTATTGCCTGTCAAGTTGAATGTAAAAATTACATTCCACTATATCAACGATGCCTGTTTATCGTAGAGCGACCTATAATGCTCACAACGTTCATACAATTCTTGAGGCGTACCGAAATCAATAATATTACCCTCGTGAAACACTATTATTTTTTGAACATTGCGAATAGTACTAAAACGATGTGCAATAATAAACATTGTTCTATTTTCCATGAGCTTATCGATTGCCTGTTGAATAAATGCTTCGCTGTTGACATCAAGAGCCGATGTAGCTTCGTCTAAAACTATAAAAGGTGGATTTTTCAAAAAAACTCGAGCAAGTGCTATACGCTGTTTTTGCCCCCCCGAAAGTCTATCACCACGCTCACCAACAATAGTGTTGTAGCCATCTTCAAGCTCTGTTATAAAATCGTGCGCATAAGCGGCTTTTGCTGCTGCGTAAACTTCTTCTTTAGTAGCATCAGGTTTTGCCAACGCTATATTATTATAAACGGAATCGTTAAACAAAACTGGATATTGTGGAACAGAACCTAAATTTTTACGCAAATCAAAAGAGCTAATATCTTTTAAATTTATACTGTCGATTTTTATGGATCCTGATATTGGATCGTAAAAACGCATTGCAAGCTTAGCAAAAGTACTTTTTCCAGCTCCAGAGCCACCAACTAATGCACAACTTGTACCTGCTGGAATTACAATGCTGGCATTATTCAAAACAGGTTTATCTGAATACGAAAAGTTTACATTTTCAAAAACAATTTCCCCTTTTAAATTATCAACCGATACAGGATTTTTAGCTTCGGGAACTGTTGAAACATAATCTAAAACTTCATTCAAACGTTCAAACGATGGCGTTATCTTTATGAAGTCTGACCACATTCTGACTATCCTCTTAATTGGGTCTATTGTAAAGTACAACGCAGCCCCTATTGCCGCAAATGTAGAGAAATCAATCTTTGCCGTATACGCATATACGAATGTGATAGAAACCATTAACGCCGCAAGAACTTCCATAAGAGGCTGTTGCATAAGCTCGTACTTAGAAATTTTCAAAACTAAACGCTGAAAATACAAATTTAAATCGTAAAACTTACTCTTTTGTGATTCTTGTAAATTAAATACTCGAACTTCGTGTGCTGCGGCAAGGTTTTCGTTAAAATGCTGGGCTATTTTACCTTGAGTTTGTGCTGCCAACTTAGCATTAAGTTTGAATTTTTTTCTGATAATCTGTACTGGCAAAATACAAAATGGCACTGCAGCAATAAACACTAACAAAAATACAACATCACCATTTGTAAAGCACATATACACCAAGAAGCTTATAGCTCCAATAACCTGCACTGGCTGACGCAACATTTCTGATGCAAACGAAAGCAATACATTCTGTACAGCTTGAGTGTCGGTACTCAAACGTACAAATAAGTCGCCCGTTGTATGTTTATCAAAAAACGAAAGTGGATAATCTTGTACAGCTGAAAACAAATCTTGTTTTATAGCACGCAAAACTTCCAACGATATAAAGCTCATTAAATATCCACTTATAAAACCAGAAACTGCACGTATTACGAAAATCATTGGTATCAACGCAGCTATACCTAAAACGTGCATAATAGAATACGATACGCCATCAGCTGGGATAAAAATCTGCTTCAGAACTTTATCAAATATCAAAGGCATACCGAAACCACTCGATGCACCAAAAATTAACCCCATAATTATGGCTGCAATCAAATACCAAATTCGAGGTTTTACATAAGCTAAATATCTAGAATACTTCTTCATAAAAAAATAAATCTGCCTAATGATAAAAAACCCACTCATCTAAGCAAGCTTATAATAAAAAACAAAGAAGGCAGACAATGCCTGCCTTCTTTATGAAAAGTTAATTATATTTATGCCTTTGCTGGCAAAAGCTTTGCTACCATGTAAGAAACAAGCATTGTTGCTACAACACCTACAAAACCTGCAACAAAACCCGAAACTATTTCACTTGAAATTGCCGACACACAATATTCGGCAAATGGCGCATTTACAAAATTAGGAGCCGATGGTAAAAGGCTAAATTTTTCCATAGTCCACTCAAAGCCATCTGGGAATGCACTTGCCAATGGCGAAATCATCAAAGCCCCCAACACCAAAGCACACAAAGTTAAAATGCTCTTCTTAGAAACTGATTTTTCTGATGTTTCGTTAATCAACGATACCAATCCAATTGTTGCAACCCCTTCGCATAAAGCCAAAGCTGTATGAACACCAATCAAAGTTGCAAATACTGAAAAGCTACCTTTACCCGAAGCCCAAAGCTCTACACAAACAGCAAAAACTGCTAATTCAACAGATAAAAATGCCGAAACACCCACCGATGTGCTTTTTGCAAAATTTTTCTTTTGCAATGCTGAATATATCAAACCACCTAAGCCTGCTCCAACAACGCCCATATTAAAGACGTTTGCACCCAACATTAAAATACCACCATCAGCAAACAATAAAGTCTGTAAAACTAAAACTATTGCAAGCGACAACACAGCTGCAGGAGTACCCAACAGCACAGCTGCAAACACGCCACCAATCAAGTGTCCAGAAACGCCATTCCAAATTGGATAGTTCAACATTTGTAATGCAAAAACAGCAGCACTTGTAAGTGCAAACTTTGATGCCGAAGGAATTTTTGCTTTACCTTTAGCCAAAGCATATGCCGACACAGCCACACCACTGGCAGCCAACACTGCACTTACTGGGCATACACTACTTGATAACATTTCTGATGGAATGTGCATAATTTTCTCCTTTTAATATTTGTTATATTCTTTTAAACTTGAGCGTAGAATATTTATTCTACCGAGCAATATCAATAAAATTTTTTATTTTCAAAGAGATTTATCTATTTTTTCTATAACCTTTTTTTCGCTCCTAATAACATCGGCTGGTGTTATTTTTGCTGAAAAATCTGGATTTTCAAGTGTTCCCGAAACAGTAATTCTTACGGTATCAGCAAGAGGATTAACCAATTTATTAACAGCTGAAACAAGTATATTATCAACTTTATCAAACGGATATGTTTTCAGCTCGCCTTTGATAGAATCATCATTTAAAGCATACGAAGCAACGCCGACAACACGCAATGCCGGACCAGTCATTTGAATTGGCGACAACCTCAACTGTTCATCTTCTAATGTAAACTCCGAAACCACATTAGTTATATCAAACGAACCAACTGGCAGATTTATACTACGGAAAGCCTTTGAAATTCGTCCGAACAAATTTAGTTTAAGAAAGTCGCGACTATCTATTGATATATTGCCTTTCCCAATAGCTTTACTCATATTTTTAACATCGCCTTTAAGTGCAATTTCGGCATGGACTTCTCCATTACTTGAACCACCAAGAATTTCTTCTTTTTTAGCATTTGATTGTTTTTCTTTGTTAGTTTCATTACCAAGCGACGACAGAAAATCAAAGAACATACCCTGATTCATACCATTAGCCTTTGCTGTGCCATCAACAAACATAGTTTTGTCGCGTTTTTGCAAATATACATTTCCAGTAGATTTTCCTCCACAAAAGATGAATGAGGCATCAAAAACTTCGGTATTTATAGTATCGCTTCGAGCGCTGAAAGTTGCGTTATAAACGTCTATCATCTCGACAGAAGTTTTCCCCTGCACACTTACATCGGCATTAAATATATCACGAAGTTTTTTAGGATTATTATCTGGATTAAACATTAAACCATTTAAAATCAAATCTGGAGGTACCGAAAACTTAACAACATCTAAAACTTCTTTAGCATCATCGCCACCAAGTGCGATAAGTTCTACATCGTTTAAATTTGAGCGCAAGAACAAGCGTTGTCTATCATACGAAGTTAAACCATTACCAGCATCATAAAGCCATTCAATAAAACAGTGCCCTTTTCGCATTCCCTTACCAGCTAATATATCGATATCGTATAACGTTATACGTTGTGGATTAACCCAAACAAACAACGAAAAATCTTCAAATTTGGCGCCGTTATAAAGAGCGTTTTCCCCCTCGACAAAACCAAAACACCAAATATTTTCAGGTGCTCCCCAAACTCCTTCTACACGAACATCTGCATACGGATAAACACTTTTATTGGCAAAAGTAAAAGCTCCCATAACTTTTGTCCACCATGGTTCCATAAAGTGAGCTATTGCCATAGGTCGCAAATTTCCCTTTACGGTTATATCATAGGCGTAGTTTTTGAAATTTTGAATAAATCTACCCTCTGCACCCCAACCTTCTTTATTTTTAGCTTTAATGTTCGAGCAATCTAAAATTCCATCTTTTAAACAAACATCGGCGCTTACATAATCTACAGCCAATCGCATTATCTCACAATCCGATGCATCAATGCGCACATCTACATCTGGAAATGTATCGCCCACCTTGTAAGAAACCCAACCTGAAATCGACATACCATGTGGAAACGAAAAATCTTTCATTTCTGGAATATCTGCCAACTCTTTGCGTGTAAACAATGGATTTAAATCTATATCGCCATCAAACTTGCATATAATTTTATTGTTTTCACCTATTGAAATATTGCCACTTAATCGACTATTTTCTCCTGCCACAAAAAAGTTCCAATCGTTTTTATACGACGACATTGTAAGCATATTTTTTGAAACTATAACGTTGTCGATTATGGTACCATCTAAAATACCTTGCGCAATAGATAATTTCACATCAAACAATGCAATATCGTTTTCGTTTACATGAACTCCCGTTCGAGCATTTACATTACCTATTGATACATTATATTTAGGTGCATCTAAATAATCTGCCGAAACATTTGCAGTTATTTTTTCAACGGTATTTGTATGTGCATAACGAAGTGTTGCTTTTAAATTTTTAGCATTTGCCAAATTATCAACATTTACCCCCACCGACTTAAAATCTATATTTATGAAATTACCACCATCTCTCAATAACCCCAACTCTACATCTACCGATGGATTTGCAAAATAATTTAGATATTTTTTTATAGTTTCGCAATTTGCCAAAATTTCATCATATTGCTGAAACAAATCACCCTTTTTAGTTGGTTTTTCAGATGGCTTATTCGCCATTTTTTTTGCGATAACATTTTTTAAACGCTCGAAATCAACAACAGAAAAACCTTCGTCAACCTTGCCCTTAATCGAAAACGCCATATCATGAACATTGAACTTTAAGAAATCTAAGCTGTATCGAGATTGCGACAAAAGCAACATTACTTCAATATTTTTAACTATGGGTAATTTTCTAACATCGGAATACGATGTAGATAACGCTCCATCGACAACTGCAACATAACGCACTGGCATTCCTCCAAAGATTATATCTTTGAGATTTAAACCAGCACTCACCCTGCGAGCCATAAAAAAATTTTCCGGAGTACCACGAGCGCGCAATGTTACGTTTTCGGCAACAACCGAAAAATCTAAACCAAACCTGATATCAGAAAAGTCTGCCTTGATACCATTTTTACTTAAAAACCCATCAACAATATTTAAAATTGGTGCAGGTACTGGTATACGTTTATCAAAAAACGAACAATACGCACCAAAACACAAAATAAAAAAACAAAATACCAAAACTACATTTACAAATTTTAGTAAATGCCAAAATCTGCCCTGATATTTTTCACCATGTTCCACTTCAACTATTTTTTAGGAGATACTGGTTGCGATTTTTTTAATTGCTCAGGTTCAAACGAATCTTGAGTAAGTTCGAAAAACGCATTTATAAAATTCATTTCTGGGAAGAAAAGAACATCTTCGCCCACAACCGAACAAAACTGAATTGTTGCACCTGTACGTTTTGTTAACAACCACGTGCGTTCCACTGGCGTATCGGCATCTTTGGGCAAATATTTAACACTTAGTTTATAATGCCATTTTTCAATATCTTTTGAATTTTTTAACACGCCATCTTTATTGAAATTTCTTGATGAATAGCTATTGGCTACTGTATTTTTCACAAATGCTTCAACCTCTTTTATAGCCGAAGCCTTACGAGCATTCATTTTTGACAAGCCAGCTGAGAAATCGCCCTTTGTAGCTGTTATATCTAACAACGTTGCTGATTTCTGAATATCTTCAATCTTTATTGACTGTAAAACATCATCGGCTTTTAACGAACAAACCAAAGTACTTCTATAATAGAGCAAATCGGTATTAGTAATTTCCGACAAATCCATACCAACGCCGTATACAGAAGAATCGCCATTGATATTTGCATAACGCAAATTTACACCAAATTTTCTGTAAAACTCGCCAAAGGATATCGATGTTATTTTATCGTTATTACTTATTATTGAAATTTTAAGACTATTATCTGAAATACCATATCTTGCCAAATCTTTACCAGCAGTATCGTTGACAAACTGACGTACACGAACACGTTCTAAACGCAAAAGCAACTTATTTACCAAACCCAAATTAGCCTCGAATGTTATTGCCTTACCATTTTTATCGGTTCCGATTACGTCCCATTGATTATTTTTGAGTTTGCGAAGCTTTAGCACTTTATTGTTTTCTGAAATATCAATACCAGTTATCTGCGAAGGCGACGTACGCAACACAACTTTATCACGCAATGAAGTTTGCATAATATCCAACTTCTTCAATATAGAAGCATCGAGAGCAAAAATTGTAGGATTATCTTCTAAACGTGCATACACAAACTTACCATCTTTTGACAACGCACCCAACATTAAAACTTCGCGACGATTAGTTCCTTGCAATGTAATTGTCGATGGCAACGATGCTAACTCAAAACCTGTTTTTTCTGTTTTACCATCTACAAAAGCTACTGCAACAGCTCTACAAACATCATTCAAAAAAGCTTCTACTTCAACATTATCGGCATTTGCAACTATTGGAGTTTCAAATTTCCAACCAGAAGAATCCTTCACCAAGCCAACACGTTTAAAGTCGGACTTTTCCGACGATGGAGTTCCAACATTTGCCATATTATTAAATCCAGCAACTGGTGAACGAACCGAAAATGAGGTAACCTCGAAGCGCGACATCGTAAATATAGATTGGTCGCGTAGATCTTCCATATCGCTGATAAAACGCTCAATTAATTCTCTATCAACAACAACTATCTTACCTTTACTTTCATCTAACAAGTAAAAACGATCTCCAACCGATGTATTTTTACCAACTTTTACAGTTTGCATTTTATCGCCATCACCATAACGAATTATATAAGCAGGGTCATCTAAGCCATATTCGGCAAGCGTATGACCTCGTTCAAGAACTTCGGCTTGCGAAAAGCTAGTCTGACTACCTAAGAAATTCAAGCGAGTCTTTATACCGTTTACTGCATACAAATTTGCCTTCCATTCAATAGGCGAAACTATACGCCAATAATTGTTCTCAAACTTCAATACACGAGGTTTATCGACATTTTTACCCGATATCTCTAATTTTGTAAAAGGTGGCAACGTATCTTGCGAAGGATGCACACTGTTTCTCTCGCGTTCAAGCGACCATATAAGCAAAAACAAAACGATATTTGCTACTGCCAAAAAAACTGTAAGTCTGAATCTCATATAACTAATTCCTACGTATAATAGATACTGTCATTCCCAAGGCCAATATTGCAAAAGGCAACATAAAAAAGCGAATTGCCAATCCAACTAAATCGTTATGCGAAACTGTTAACGAATACACTTTCAAATTACGTGGTGGAATAGTTAACATATCGTCTTCATTCAACATCCAATTAATTGTATTCATAGCCATCATAGAATTACCCAATCTATGAAACCACTTATTTGCAATAAAATTCTCATCGCCAAAAACAGCGAGTTTTCCACCAGGAATATTAAGTTTTAATTCCTTCCCACCAGAGCGACTTGCCATCATAGCCAAAGGCAATGGACCTAATAGGTCGTATGATTCATCATACTTCTGAATGCCACCACGCATATACGAACCTTCTGCCCAACTTGTCTTTGAACTCATAATGAGTGGAGTCAACGTAAGTGAAGCATCGGAAGCCGCACCTAAATCTTGATAAACTGGACGTACCGAACCAAATTGAACAGGTGTATCAGCTGCTATAAGTTGCTTAGATATTGAGTGTGGATTTTCTGGAAACGTTCTAGCAATTAAATCGCCTTCTGTACTTTCGTAATCGCCACTAATATCCAAAATTTGCATATCTCGAGCAATCAATCCCCATTCATAGAAAATTTCTTCTAAACCACCAACTTTACCCATTGGCAAGAAAACAACAACTCTGCCATTATCTTTTAGCAAATATCTACGCAATTGCTCAATTTCACGAGGCAAAAACGATGTCATTGGAGCCGCAATAACAATCATATCGGCATCTTCAGGGAATGGTTGCCCAGTACTTAGCTCTAAATCTTCAAGTTTATAATTACATGTTTGCAACGCCAACGCAAATTCCGACAACCCAGTTATAGGATGTGGACTTTTATAATCCAACTCGCCATGACCTCGCGAAAAATAAATCTTAGGTTGTTTTTGTTTCGACACATTGAGAATTGCCGAAGTCATCAACGTTTCGCCCTTAAATTTTTTATTTTTTTCGTCAATAAACTCGCTTATTGGTATAATTTTAGAACGCATTTTCCCCGCAACTATCACACTATTTTCAATACCAGAACCAAATTTTTTGACAAGCTCGTCGGCTTTGCGATTTTCAACATTTGAATACACATAATTAACTTTTATCTTGTTTGGGTCTATAGATGCATATTCGTACTGAACAAGGAATAAACGCAAAAATTTTATTACCTCAACATTCTCTTTACTGGAATTTTGCGTAGATATAACAACATGAACATCTATCGGTGAATTCAAATTTTTTATGTAGGCTACGCTTTCTGGAGACAACGAATTTTTATGTGCCTCCGACAAATCTATTCGCATATAATGACGAAACGCCATATAATTCAACCCAACGTACAATAAAACACCCAATACAATCTGAAGCCACAAATTTAATTTGCGAACTCGCGTTGTAATTTTAAAATCGTCAAATTTCATACTATCTATTTTTAGATTCAGTTATTAACGAAGTAAACGCCAACAGGGCTATTGTTGTACTTATGTAGAAAAACAACGATCGCGAATCTATCAGCGAATTATTAAAATCTTCAAGTTGTCTAAATGTATGCAAACACTCAGACAAACGCGAAACCACATACGATATTGTAGAATCGCTCATAGGTAAATTTTCAGCAATCTGCGCACCCGTTATCAAAAAGAACAACATACCAAACGACAACATACCCGCAACCAATGTCGTTCGTGTTAACGAACTTGCAAATATACCAACAGCCACATACATTGCACCAGTTAAGAACACAAAACCATAACCAGTTATCAACTGCGAAACTTCAAACAAATCTTTTCCCGAAGCATGAGGTATATACCAACAAGTTATTGCAACAAATCCCAAAGTTAAAACCCAAAGCAAGCAATAAAAAATATAACTTGCCATAAATTTTGAAAGTACAATCTGCCATGCCGATACAGCTGTTGTCATTAAACTACCAAGAGTACCACGTCGCAACTCATCAGCCAAACTTCGCATTGTTAAAAGTGGCACCATAAACAACACTGGAATCCAAAACAACGACAAAAAATACTCAACAGGCGACTGCTTGCCCATTGTTATACTTACATCGCGAATTGAAAACAAAAACACCACTGCCATAAAACACAAGAACAAGAACGCCGCAAAATATGTAGACGACGATATTGCCATAAGCCAAATTTGGTGTCTTAACAATATTATAAATTTTTTCATTATTTTTCAGCTTTCTGTTGCACTTGCAATACTTGTTCCCAACTGCGACGAGTTGCCGATATAAATATTTCTTCAAGAGTTGGCTTTTTATAAGATACTTCGCGCAAAACATTTGAAGAATCTTTTGAAAATTCGCTAATTAACAACGCTCCCAAATTAGAATTTACCGGAGCAACTATTGTATGTTCAAAAAATCCATTGCCAACATCTTTAGTTTTTTCAACAACACCTTCGGAATAAATGCACTTTAACTGCTTGGTAAACTCTTGGCCATCCATACGCAACGATACTACATATCTATCGTTTGATATAAATTCTTTACGGAGTGAATCGGGAGTACCACTGGCAACTATTGCACCCTGATTTATTATGATAACACGATCGCAAACTAATTCAATTTCTGGTAAAATATGCGAACTTATTATAACGCTCATCTTACCACGCAACGAATTTATAAGATCACGAATTGCTAATATTTGGTGAGGATCTAAACCAATTGTTGGTTCGTCCATAATGATAACATCGGGATGCGCCAAAATAGCATCGGCTATGCCAACACGCTGACGAAAACCCTTCGACAAATTACCAATTATCTTTCGATATGCCTTGCGATTAAGCTGGCAAATTTCCATAACTTCTTCTACAGCATTAGCAACTTCTTTGCGAGGTATTCCTTTTATTTGAGCTCGAAACTTCAAATATTCATCTACACGCAAATCTTCTGGCAATGGATTATTTTCAGGCATAAAACCAATGTGCAACTTTGCCTTATCTGGATTAGTTGCTACATTTATTCCCCAAATTTCAACATTTCCTGATGTTGCAGGCATCAACCCCGATATAATTTTCATAGTTGTACTTTTTCCAGCCCCATTAGGACCTAAAAAGCCAACAATTTCGCCCTTGCCAATTCTAAACGACACATTGTCAATAGCCTTTACCGAACCATATTCTTTGGTTAGGCGTCTTACAATTACAGAATTTGAAACTTCTTGTTCGGGATTCATATCTATATTTATTCGACACTCTATTTTTACGAGTGTTCAAAAATTTATCAAACTACCAAGCCGACAAACAATATCATCGATATTTGCAGTTTTTATGAATTAACAACAACCTTTACAATATTCAAGATGTTGTAAAATTTTGCTATATAAAAAAACAGCAATACCTCGCTGAACGCCTCCCGAACGCACAGCGAAATATTACGCACACAAACTTATGCTACGCGCGATTTAATATAAGCTTTAATATCGGCAAGCGTATGCAACGAAGCCATATCTTCTTGATTTACACTTACGCCCAAAGCATCTTCAACAAGCAACACAATTTCAACCATTGTAAGAGAATCTAATTCAAGATCTTTTACCATATCGATGCTATCGTCGCCTGTATGCAAAAGAGCTTTTTTATCGTCTTCTGCAAAACGTTCGATTATACCAATTACAACACTATCGAGAAGTGCTTTATCGCCAGTTTTTTTCAACTGAACAGCATTTTCGATTGTTTCAGGTGAGCAACGCTTTAATGTATTACGCAATGCTGCCTCGTCTTCCGATGTAAAATTTTCTGGATTCATGACATATATATCAGCACAAAAAACGCATTTCTTCAAGCCATAAAATTGCATTTTTTATTTGCATATAATTGATAAAAAAAGCAAAAATCTATCTAAACTTAAAAAAATATAAAAAATCTATGAATTGCATTCTTTTTCCAGAAAACGCTCAACTAAAACTCGAAAAGGGCGACCAAAAATTAGAACACATTTTAAAAGTACTGCGTACCAAAGAAGGTGGCGAAATATTTGCAGGCAACATAAACGGTGAACTAAACGTATGCACAATATCATATGCCCCCGATGGCAGTGCAACACTAACCCCCAAGCGTGCAATAAACAATCCAAAGCGTTTGCCCACAGGAATTGCTGTATCGTTTGCCCGACCACAAATTGCCCAACGTTTATTGTTTGAAGCAGCTTGCTTTGGAGTTGAAAACTTAATATTTTACCCAGCATCAAAAGGCGAAGCCGACTATGCTAAAAGTAGCCTGTATAAATCGGGCGAATACGCAAAATGGCTCGAGCGTGGTGCCGAACAAGCATGCTCAACTTACATTCCACATTTTGAATATGTATCTTCTTTGGAAGAAGCAATCGACAAACTTGAAGATTTAGGTGATCCGAACACAATAAATTTTGCTCCAGACATATACGAAGCCGAATATTCTTTTGCCGATGCCTTTTCAACTTACAATCCAGTAAAAGACGAATACACAAATATAATCCTCGGTAGTGAAAGAGGTTTTACAAACGCAGATCGTAACTTAATGAGAAACAGAGGCTACACATTAGTATCGTTAGGCGACAGAGTATTGCGAACAGACACTGCTTTAATTGCTGTACTTTCACTTCTTACAAACATATAAATTTATCTAAAAAAAGAGCATTTTTTAATGCTCTTTTTTACATGTATAAAAATATAAATTCTATATATTATTTCTTTCTACGATAAGCTACTAAACCTAATGCTATTGCACCCAAAATCATAGCCCACTGAGCTGGTTCTGGTACTGCTACATAAGCATTGAGCCAATAACCATCAACATTATTATATTGTGTTAGTTCCGACAAATCATAACCACCTTCACCATTTACAAGTGCTGTTATTCCATCGGAAGCATACAAAACGACATCGCCCGATGTAATCTTATCGGCAACATCAGTTCCGATAAACAATGTTTCAAAGCCGAGATTTTCAACGATAACTTTTATTTCACCAGAGCCTTGACCGATTTCATCGCTAATCATCGACATACTTTTAATCAAAAGCTTTGCAGTATCGTGCAACTGCAAGCGTGCACTTGAACCAGTGTAGAATATGAGCGAACCAATGTTGTTATCTACATTGTTATCTAACGTAAATGTTGCAGCCTTATACGAGTTAATAACTTTATTTTTCATATTCTTACCG
Organism: Verrucomicrobiaceae bacterium; assembly: GCA_015061955.1. Taxonomy (GTDB): domain Bacteria; phylum Verrucomicrobiota; class Verrucomicrobiia; order Opitutales; family Intestinicryptomonadaceae; genus Merdousia. The sequence goes on along the minus strand of SUVO01000009.1, from coordinate 57,416 downwards.
AAAATCAAGAATTCTGAATCTATTTGATCATTTCCACCAACCTTGAAAGTATCGGACGAATCTAACTTGAGAGTAGCTGTATCAGCAAAGTATATAGATGAAACCTCTAAAGCACCTTTTGCTACACCCGTTTGAACATGAGTCAACGTTGCACTTTTATCTCCTGCAATATATGTACCATAATCGCCAGTTTCTTTTATTGTTGCACCTGCATAAATATTTGCATTTGCCCAAGCCAATGAATACACTTGGGTATCGGATTTAGAAGAGCCACAACTTATAATCAAATTACCATGTAAATTCAATACACCTCCGTGCAAATTACCAACATTTAAATAATTTGTTGTCGTCTTATATGTGGCATTTTTCATGATGTTCATAGTTACACCAGTATTCCATAAATTCATATAACTACCAGTGTTTGTGTAAGATGAATTTTCGCAAATAGTAAAAGTACCATTAGAAAATGTATTTATACGTTTTCCAGTATAATGACCATCAAAAATCAAATTACAATTATTTACAGTACCATTGGAAAAATCGGCAATACTTAATGGAGCATCAATACTACCGGCCTTTGCCTTGTCTAACTGAAAATAAACAGTTGCTTTCGTTATTTCTAATTGACCATTTACACTACCATCACCACGAATATAAACAACTGATGTATCTTGATTTGCACCAATTATACCTGTGTTTGAACCATTTTCTTTGTCAAATGCCCAAGAAAAAGTTTTACCTTCAGCAATATTTAAAATTACTTCTTGATTTGCACCTACTTTAAAAGCATGTGCACCAGAAGCAACAGTTGAATTTACATTTATTTCTGTTTTAGCACCAGCAAAAGTAACATCTGTTGCAGATGTAGGCACAACGCCATCTACCCAAGATGTAGATGCAGACCAATCAAGAGGTGTAGCCGATTCAATCATCTGAACAGAATCAGCTGCATTTACGTTGCAAGCAAACGCAAATAGGGCAATAAGGGGAATTGTTTTTGTTTTCATATTCGTAGAAATTTCAACATTATAAATAAATAAATTGGGGATAAAACCTAAAACAAATGCTACCCCCCCCTAATTGCCTTTGTCAAGCAAAAAAATAAGAAAAATTATTTTTTTACTTTTACCAACGAAGAACGCATAACAAGTTTAGGCATAAGAACTTTTAATTCGCCCTTAGAAAGCTTATTAGAAGCTTTTATTTTATCTAAAAGCATAGTGGCGGCAGTGCGTCCCATGGTAGAAATATCGGTACTAATTGTAGTTAATGCAGGCGATACCAACGAAGCCATTGGAATATCGTCGAAGCCAACAATGCTAATATCGTTAGGAACATCTATTCCAAGTTCTTGTGCCGATTTTATCAAAGCAATAGCAACTTTATCGTTTGAAGCTACTATTACCGTTGGACGATTAGATTGTTCTAAGGTTTTTTTAAACTCTCTACCAACCGACTCTATATGAGTAAAATTACGACGCACCTTACACTTACTTCTATCAAAGCCAAACTTTTCCACACCAGATAAAAATCCTTGAATACGCATATCGGTATTATAATCTGGTATCGATGACCCAAAATACTCAACATGAGTATGCCCCAACTTTGAAATTTCGAGCATCAAATTTTCAACTGCTGTTCGATTATCGGTTATTACGCAATCGGCATTTTCTGCATAAGTATCTAACAAGACAACTGGAGCACCAGTTTCTGCAAGCATTTTGGTAATTTCGCTTGGAAATCCTCCCAAAACTATTGTACCATCAACTTTCCCCTTGCTCAAAAATGGTGGTAAGTCGCGACGCTCTACCATGGTATCGGTATATTCCGAAAGTATTATCTCGTAATTATTTTCAGCCATAGTACGTTCTAAGGCACTCATCATTATCAGATAAAACTCATGACGAAAAATATCGGCATTAGGGCGATAAAAAGTAATTCCAATAGTTTCCGACCTACCTGTACGCAAATTTCTGCCTGCCGAATTAAGTGTATAATTGTTCTTGCGAACAATATCCAAAACTCTATTGCGAGTTTGCATACTGAACATTCCCTTATTGTTCAAAACGTTAGATACTGTTGCTGTTGAACAATTTGCCAACTTTGCAATTGTCTTTATCGAAACTTTCATTTCCCCTTAAAAGCAATTATAAATCCACCCAAGATTGCAGTAAATGGAGCAACCAACACTAAACCAAAACTACCAATTATTGTTTTTACAACCTCACTAACAACATACGGATTACTGATAAAATCAGACGCTACAACTCCTTCGGCAGTAAACGCCATAATCAATGTTAAATATCCTCCAGAATACGCCAACAATAAGGTTGTAGTCATTGTACCAACAACACTTTTGCCAATTTTCCAACCAGATATAGCTAACTGTGTTTTAGTAATTTGTGGATTGTGAAAATAAACTTCTTCTTGCCCTGCAGCAACGTCCATAGCTAAATCCATAACAGCACCCGACGAAGAAAGAAAAATTCCACCTATAAATAAATCAGACAACTTTAAATATTCGTGTCCCGAATACAACAAAGCTTGCGAAAACGGCATTGTTGCACCATTTATATTAAACCAATGTGTGAAAATCCACGCCATTATACAGCTTGATGAAATACCCAACATTGCTCCACCAAAAGCAGTTATAGCCTTTCGAGAAAATCCTCCGACCAAAAATATAATACTAAACGTAAGAATAGCAACAGCAACAAAACAAATCAAAATTGCATTAACGCCCGATAAACACGCAGGCACAACGACTTTCCAAATAAACATAAATGCAAAAACAAAACTAAGTAGCGCTTTTGCACCAGTAAAACCAGCAAAACAAACTAATAACACAGAAAACAAAATAAACAACCAAACAGCTTTTGAGGTTCTATTGTAATCTTGTGCATTGATAATATCTTTTTGTGGATTAAACTTTGCTGGAATTGCCACAATAATTTCATCGCCAACCACGAAGACTTTATCTAAGTCCATTTGAGCCCGAAGAGTATTTCCAGCCTTGAGCTTTTCGCCTACGTACTTACCAGAACACACTTCAACCTCAAGCATTTGCGACCCCATCAAAAGCAACCCCATCTTCTGAATTTGCGAATTATCAACACTTAATACTTTCGCAACTTCTTTAGAACCAACATTCGATGGTTGAGGATTATTTACAAAGAATAAAATAATTGCAAGCACGGCAAAAAGTGTCGCACTTGCAATATCAGCAACGTTAGATTTTTTTATCGACATTAATCGTCAAGCATTTCTTTAAGGATTTTACCAATATCTGTATTATCTATTGTCCCTGAAAATGCTTCTGCATTTACACCACTTGCAGTTGTCATTACTGGCAATGCTGTGTGTGCGAAAGATGTCCATGCTAAACCTGCTTTATTATTGAAACATCTTACCGTTGCAACCGATATTGGGCTTCTCTTTTTTTCGTACGAGAACAATGCATGTTTATTTTCTGGAGAAAGCTTTAATTTTTCACGATGCCAAGCATCGGACAATGTTTTAAATTCTTCCTTATTTACAAACATTGGATCATCTTTCTTTGATTCATCGAACAACAAACCAAAACTTTCAGTAATAAGTGGTTGTACATCAGCAAACGAAGCATCTTTGTTCTTTTTCAAGAGTCTTTTTACCTTTGCTTCAAATACCCCTTGCGAGCATTTTTGGTTAGCTAAAAGCTTTATGTTTGATGTGTATCCTGTACCTGCAAAGCCCATTGTTAAACCACCTGTTTCGTGGTCGCCTGTTACAACTATAAGAGTATCTTTAGGATTTTTCTTTGCAAACTCTACTGCCACTTTTATAGCGTTATCAAAGTCGATAGTTTCATGAATTGATGTTGTAGCATCATTAGCGTGGCAAACCCAGTCAATCTTTCCACCTTCGACCATTATGAAAAAGCCTTCGTCATCGTTATCTAAAACTTCTATTGCTTTTTCGAGCAAGTGAGAAATACGCATAGACTTTGGCTCATCAATCAAATATGGTATGGCATCTTTCGGATTTGCATAAGCTATTACCTTACCATCGCCTTTTTTAAAAGCTTCAATATCACTACGCTTTTTCAAAACTTTATAACCACTTTTACGAGCAATATCGTGTACACTACCTTTATAGCCTTTAGATTTTTTATCTTTATATTTTGCTATTGCTCCACCACCAAAAAAGTCGAAATCTGAAGCAACCAAATCTAAGCCAATCTGATAATAATTACCTCTGCTTGTTTGATGTGCATAAAAAGCCGCTGGCGTTGCGTGATTTAATGTTACACTTGTTATAATACCAACTTTCTTGCCATTTTCTTTGGCAACTTGTGCCGAAGATTTCAAGTTGTTACCATTTGCGTCAACACCTAATGCCCCATTATTTGTTTTAGCACCACAAGCAATAGCTGTACCTGCTGCAGCAGAGTCTGTTATAAACTTATTTGCACTGCGAGTTGTTGTAATTGCGCTATACTGCATTTTATTCATAGCCAATGCTGGCAAACCATTTTGCTTTGCATATTCATCAGCAATCATACGCTGTGGTAACGACATACCATCACCAATAAACAAGAACACATATTTTACATCTTTATATTTGTCTGCAAAACTTGTAGACAACATTAGCAACAACAACAAGACATGTTTGACATTTTTCATGGCTTAAAATAAAGATGTACATTCAATATTTTGCAACTAAAAAATAGATTAGGGTTGCCTAAGTATATTTTTTTTATTATTGGTTTATTCTTAATATATGAAATCAGAAATTTTATTAAACCAACAACAAATTTCAGACAGAATTGCTCAATTAGGTGAACAAATAACAAACTGGGCAAAAACTAAAGACGATAAGATTGTGGTAGTTTGGCTCGCCGAAGGCGCTATATTATTTACTGCTGATTTAATCCGACAAATAGACTGCGATTTAACGCTTGTTTCTATAAAAACATCTTCTTATGGAAAAAATTTAAAAAGTACGGGAACTGTAAACTTAGAATACGACTTCTCTAACTTACAAGACAAATACGTTTTACTTATTGACGATATATTCGATACCGGACTAACCCTACAAACCGTTATTGCTAAAATGCGACAAGCAAACGCTAAAGAAATTAAAACTTGCGTACTTTTGCGAAAATTGGACATTAAAACTAATGCACAAATTCCCGATTACATAGGTTTTGATATCCCCGACAAGTTTGTTTTCGGCTATGGGCTTGACGCCTACGAAAGTCATAGAAATTTAAAAGAAATTCACTATATTACTGAACAATAATAAACTAAATATTATGCACATAGGATGTCATTTATCTTTTTCAAAAGGCTATTTTCAAATGGCTAAAGATGCCTTATCGATAGGCTCGAACGCCATACAATATTTCAGCAGAAACCCTCGTGGTGGTGCAATGAAAGCTTTTGATGCTGACGATGCAAAAAAAATGCTCGAGATTACAACATCGCAAAATTTTGCACCATTTCTTTTACACGCTCCGTACGTTTACAATACTTGTGCCGCCGATGATAACCTCAGGCAGTGGGCTATAAACTCGATGCGTGAAGATCTACAACGCCAACAACTAATACCAAACAGCATGTACGTTTTCCACCCAGGAAGCCATGTAAAACAAGGCGTTGAAATTGGTATTGAAAAAATTGCAAAGGCTCTTAACGAAATAATTTTCGACGACATTCAAACCACCGTTCTGTTAGAAGGAATGTCTGGGAAAGGTTCTGAAATGGGAAGATCGTTTCAGGAACTAAAAGATATTATTGATACAACAAAATGGAGCAATAAAATAGGCGTTTGCTTAGACACGTGTCATCTATATTCAGCTGGATACGATATTGTAAATAATCTCGATGGCGTTATTGATGAATTCGATAAAGTTATAGGTTTAAACAAACTAAAAGCTATACACCTTAACGACAGCATGACTCCATTAGCATCAAATAAAGATCGCCACGAGTGTATTGGTAAAGGTACCATTGGCTTAGATGCACTTGTACGTGTGATAAATCACCCAAAACTTCGCAATCTTCCATTTTATTTAGAAACACCAAACGAACTTGATGGCTACAAACAAGAAATTGCTTTATTACGTTCAAAACGTATAGATTAAACAATGCCGTATTTCCCGATAACACAAAAAGCACTAAATCACATTTCGAGTGTTGATAAGCAATTAGCTGAAATTATAGCAACATACCCAAAGCCAAAACGTTTGTTGTATTCTTCGGCTTTTGAATGTATTGTATCTTGCATTATACAACAACAAATATCGGGAAAAACTGCTGAAAAAATCTTTACAAAAATAAAAGCACAACTACAACAAATTACCCCACAAAACATAATACAATGTGGCATACAAAACCTAAATAACTGTGGAGTACCCGAACGAAAAGCCACAACAATTTCAAACATAGCCCAAGCATCTATCAACGAAACCCTAAATTTTGAAGAAATTGCCAATTTACCAGAAAACGAAATAATAAAAATTTTGTCTGCCTACAAAGGAATTGGAGCATGGACCATAGAAATGCTACTTATTTTCGCACTAAAAAAAACAGACATATTCAGTACAAAAGACTTTGGTATAAAACGAGGTTTTTACAAGCTACATCCTAATGCTAATATAAATGAATACAAAAAACGCTATAGTCCATACGGAACAACAGCGTCGATATATCTTTGGGAGATAAAATAGAAATTTTAATGACGGAAACGCGATGCAATTTGAGCCATTCGGCGTTTCCCCTTATCGCCCTTAAACATTTTCATCATTTTACGCATACCCTCAAACTGCTTGAGCAACGAATTAACATCGCGAACTTGTGTACCCGAACCATTTGCAATACGCAAACGGCGACGCGCATTCAAAATAGCTGGATTTCTGCGTTCCTTGGGGGTCATAGAAAGAATTATAGCCTCGGTCTGACGCATTTTACGTTCTTCTTTTTCCCCGATGTTAATACCACTCATTCCTGGAAGCATTTTCAATATACTACTCATTGAACCAAGCTTTTTTATTTGCTTCATCTGGGCGAGAAAATCTTCTAAATCAAACTCAGCTTTACGAAGTTTCTCAGCCATTTTCTCGGCTTCTTCCATATCGATATTTTCCTGCGCTTTTTCTACGAGCGAAACAACATCGCCCATACCCAAAATACGTTGAGCCATTCTATCGGCATGGAAAACTTCGATATCTGTAATTTTTTCGCCAACACCAGCAAATTTAATTGGAGCACCGGAAACCGACTTAATTGAAACTGCCGCACCACCTCGTGCATCACCATCGAGTTTTGTTAAAACAACACCGGTAAGCGATACAGCTTCATTAAATGTTTTTGCAACGTTTACAGCTTCTTGACCCAACGCTGAATCGGCAATGAGCAATACTTCCGACGGATTAACTTCGGCACGCAATTTTTTGATTTCATCAATCAAAGGCTCATCAATTTGCAATCTGCCTGCAGTGTCGAAAATTATAGCGTTTGCCCCATTAGCTATTGCTTGTTGCTCAAAACGCTTTGCTAGCAAGGGAACATTTTTTTCGGTTCTGTCGGAATAAACGGGAACATCGGCTAATTTGCCAAGTGTTTCGAGTTGATCGATTGCTGCCGGACGATAAACGTCGCAAGCGACAAGTGCCGGAGTATAACCTTGCTTCTTTAGCAAAACTGCAAGTTTTGCTGTTGTTGTTGTTTTACCAGAACCATGCAAACCAACCATCATAATCTTGAGGGGTTTTACAGGCGAAAGAGCATTTTGCCCTTCTCCCAACAAGGCTACAAGTTCATCGTGAATTATTTTTACAATTTGTTGACCTGGAGTAATCGACTTTATAACTTCTTGACCAATGCACTGTTGCTTTACACGTTCTGTAAACTCGCGAGCAACTTTGAAATGCACATCGGCAGAAAGTAAAGCTTTACGCACTTCTGCAAGTGCTTCTGCCATATTTTCCTCTGAAAGTTTACCCAGCCCACGTAAATTACGCAATGCCTTCGATAGATTTTCTGTAAGGCCCTCAAACATATCTACAAAAATTTAATTAACCAATGGTATCGCCACCATACCAGTATTTAAGAACTTCTGGAATTGCAACTTTACCATCTTCGCGAATATTGTTTTCCAAAAGTGCAGCCAACACACGTGGAATAGCCAAACCCGAACCATTCAATGTATAAACATGACGAGGCTTTCCTCCATCAGATGGACGGAAACGAATGTTTGCTCTGCGAGCTTGGAAGTCTGTAAAGCATGAACAAGATGATACTTCGAGCCACTTTTGTTGTCCTGCAGCCCAAACTTCTAAGTCGTACTGTTTTGCATGTGGGAAACCAATATCGCCTGTACAAATTGAAAGCACTCTGTATGGCAAGCCCAACTTTTGCAAAATACCTTCGGCATCTTTGCGAAGTTTTTCAAGCTCGGCAAAACCATTATCTGGATGAACCCATTTTACAAGCTCTACTTTATCAAACTGATGCAAACGATTCAAACCACGAACATCTTTGCCCCAACTACCAGCTTCACGACGGAAACATGGTGTATAACCACATGCGTAAACTGGCAACTGAGCTTCTTCAAACGTTTCATCGCGGAAGAAATTAGTAATTGGCACTTCTGCAGTTGGAATCATATAGAAATCATCTTGAGCATCGTGATACATCTGCCCTTCTTTATCAGGAAGCTGACCTGTTGCTGTAGCACTGGCAGCATTCACCATTATCGGACACATCAATTCTCGATATCCATTTTTGTGTGCTTCGTCTAAGAACAACGCCAACAATGAGCGAACCAAACGAGCCATATCACCAACATAGAATGGGAAACCTGCACCTGTAACTTTTACACCACGCTTGAAATCTAATGTATCTTCAAAAAATGGCAAATCCCAATGTGGCTTTGCATTCTTGATTGAAGTAATATCGCCCCAAGTATAAACAGTTACGTTATCGGTTTCATTTTTACCAACTGGAACAGATGCATCGGGCATATTAGGTATAGACAAAAGCATTTGCTTCCACTTCTTTTCAGCTTCATCGGCTAAAGTTTGCAATTCTTTTACCTTTGCAGAAACGGCTTTCATTTCCTTAACTTTTTCAAGAAATTCAGGCGACCCCTTTGGAAGTTCTGCCATAGCCTTGCTTGCTGCATTTTGGGCTGCACGAGCATCTTCAAAAGCTGTTACAGCCGTTCTGCGTTCTGTATCGAATGCCAATATAGAATCAATGTCGCAATCAAATTTCTTGAGAGCTACAAGTTGCTTTACCTTTTCTGGATTTTCTCTTAAAAATTTTACGTCTATCATAATTACCCAACAAAGATGACATCTTATGTCAATATTTCAACATTTTTTACATCTTTTTGCCCTAAACATCGACAAACGACAAATTATTTTGCCACAATCAAATTCTTAATAGCCAAAATAAAGATATAAATTACACAGCACAATGGCACAACAAAACCAATAAGCACATTGAAACTATCGGCAACAAATCCCATTACTGGTGGAATTATTGCACCACCAAATATTGCAGTAATCATCAAACCAGAAAGCTCGTTCGATTTTTCAGGCATTTTGTCGATTGCCATTGAGAAGATAAGTGGAAATACATTTGCGTATCCCAAGGCAATAACAAACAATGCAATAGTTGTAAGCAATTTATCTTGAGGCAACATCATTGCAAAACCAACAATAGCAAGCACTGCTGAAACAAGCAAAAATACTCTTGGTTTTACAAAACGCAAAACAAAAGCACCTACCAAACGTGCAATCATTATCGCCAAGAAAAAGTATGTTACATATTGCGTTGCCATTGCACTTGAAACACCAAATTTATCGGTAAAATAAATTGGCATTCCACTGGCAACACAAATTTCTGCACCAACATAAACAAATATACCTACAACCATAGACAACACATATCCATTGCCGAGCAACTTTAAACAAGATACAATAGAAACTACTCCTTCGCTCTTGCTTTCTTGGATTTTTAACGATGCCACGCTAATCATTGTAAGTGTTATACCTACTGCAAATATTGCAAACACCAAGTTCCATTCAAAAGCTTTATCTTGGGTTACCTCGGAAGAACCAGCAAACAAAGCCAACACAAAAAATACAATTGGTGCAGTATTTGAACCGATAGCCTTTATGAATTGTCCCAATGATAAATTACTTGAATATTTACCTTCGTCGGAAACATCGCGCATAATCGGATTTCCCGCAACTTGTAATATTGCTGCACCAGCACCAAGCAACAAAACAGATGTCAAGAATACTGTATAGCTTGAAACACCAACTATAAGAACAGTAAGCACACTTACAAGCGCAAGAGCCAATCCAATCAACAACGTTTTCTTTTTGCTGATTTTATCTTGTAAAATACCCATTGGCACCGACAACACACCAAACATTATAAGCCCCGCTAACGACACCAACTGAGCTTCAAAATTGCTCAGTTGAAATGTATCTTTTGCTTTGCCGACAAATGTTGAAACTGCGTCACCAAAGCCCATGCACAAAAATGCTAAAAATATGGGAAATGTTCTTTTCATAAAATAACCTTTGTTTAAAAATTAATTGCGTTCAATATTGAGAGCTTTTACCCATTTTTTACATTGGTCAAGCTTGAACGGAGGTTTTCCGTACAAATAGTGGTTTTCAAGCTTTTTGCCATCAACAGTATATTCAATTATCAACATACCTTGACCATTTTGTTTTTCAATTGTTGCTAACTTTTTTAGAGAATTAGAATCAATTTCAATTTCTGCTAAATCAAGTAAAACCTTACCACTATCTACATCGCGAACTTTAACTGATACTTTGCGTGGAGTTAATTTTTCATTTGCACAAAGAACTTCAAAGTTATCGTTTATCATTACGCATGTAGTTTCTTGAACTCGTTTAATGAAATAATATGCAAGCTTTTTAGAATTGTAATAATCGGTTATAGAGTCGGAAATTACTGGCCAACCGTCGCGTAAGTTCCACCACAAGATACCAGTTTTATTGCCTTTCTTGGTACGCATCATTTCTATAAAATATTTTTTAGCTTCGGCTTGAACAAACTGCGATGCACTAATAAAGTCGTCTAAATCGTTTGGAATATCGCCGAAGATGATTTTTGTCTGGCGAGCCATAAGGCGATTTCTACCAGCTTCGTAGCCATGTTTCTGCCATGCAAATGATGTTACTGCCTTGCACTGCCATTCATGGTTGAAGTCGATTCCCTTTTCGCCCTTACCCCATGGATGAACGCAATCTTTTGAGAACATCTTTTCCAACGATTCTCTGTTTGGGCAACCATGATAACCAATTTCGCTTATGAATTTTGCCGAAGATTCAGTGTAGAAAGGTGTTTTATAATAACCTCTTGGTCCCCAAAGATGATCTTCAGAAGGTTTTGCCTTACCACTGTAAACATCTGGAGAAACGTATGGAGAACTTGGCAAATATGGGCGAGTTATATCTTCGCTAAAGAGAACGCGAGGCAACACTACACGACTAATTTCATCGCGTGATGGGTCAATTTTAAATTCTCTGAAACCCCAATTTAAAGCAATATCGTTTTCATTATTTCCAGCCCACATAGCAATTGACGGGTGCGAACGCAAACGACGTACTACCTGCTGAACTTCGTAGGCAATTTCTTTTTTGAACTTATCGCTTTGTGATGCAAGAGAACAACCCATTGTGAAGTCTTGCCAAATCATAATACCATTTTCATCGCAAAATTCGTAGAATTTATCGCACTCGTAAACATTTCCGCCCCAACAGCGAACCATATTGCAGTTGAGGTCTTTCATGTTTTCTAAAACCTGATCAATTAAAGCTTCGTCTCTACTATGCAAACCATCAACTTGTACCCAATTTGTACCAAATGCAAACATTGGTTTACCATTTATAATAAATTGGAATTTACCATCTTTATCTGGATAAACATCGGCATAATCGAGTGCTATTATGCGAATGCCAATTTTGCGAACATCTTTATCTACTACATTGCCATTTTCATCGACCAAAGATAAAGTAGCTTCGTAGAGAGCTGGTTCGCCCATTGTGCGTGGCCACCAAAAATCGACTTTTTCTAAATTGAATTGCGCACGAACATTGTTCGATTGCATTCTGTTGTTCTTCCAAGAATAAAAAACTTTTCCGTTTCGTTTTAGCTCAATATTATAGCGAAGATTATCAAATTTCTCAAAACGAGTTGCAACTCTGAATTGAACCGTCATTCTTGCAGTTTTATTTTCTACATCTAATTTGTTGGTAAGCCAGAAAACATCTTCTAAGTGTTCTGGTTTTTGAACATCTATTGACACGCTTTTCCAAATTCCAGCCGATACCAAACGTGGCATGATATCCCAACCATACATGTGTGGAGCTTTGCGAACTTCTAAACCATCGCAATGTCTTACACGAGTACACGCCATTGCATAAGAATGTTTGTATGCTTCTATTACAACCGATGACAAAAGAATTTCTATTTTATTTTCACCATCTTTTAAGAAATCAGTAATATCGAGTTTATGAGCAATTAACATGTTATCTGTAGAACCTACTTTTTTGCCATTTATGAATATATCGGCAAGGGTATCTACACCACGCAAATGCAATATTGCACGAGCTTCGTCTTGAAGTTTAGGAGCTGTAAAAGTTCGCGAGTACAACCACTGGTACCCTTCGTATTTACGAAGTTTATAAACATTATCTTTAACTAATGGGTCGTCGATTATTCCAGCAGCAAGCATATCTATTTCAACATTTCCCGGTACTTTTGCTTTTATTGTTTTTTCGGGCTTTGCCTTCGATGGACAATCTATCTTAGGACGTGGCTGAGCCCAAAACGACAAATCCCACTCGCCATCAAGCGATACACTTTCCCCCCACGCACCTAATGCAAAAAAAGATGCAACTGCAAGCGATATTAACTTCTTCATTATTACACTCCTTATTTTTTATATATTAAAAGATTTTCGATTTCTTGAACTAAAATGTGGATAACTTTAATGTGAATTTCTTGAGCTCTGTCGGAATACTCGCTAAATGGAGCTCGAATTTCTACATCAGCAAATTCGCCGAGTTTACCACCAGATTTTCCTGTTAAAGCTACAATTTTTATACCCATTTCGCGAGCAAGCTTAGATGCACGCAAAACGTTTTCAGAGTTCCCACTAGTACTTATAGCCAACAAGACATCGCCATTTTTACCCATAGCCTCTATATAGCGCGCAAACACATCTTGTGGATTAAAATCGTTCACTGCACAAGTTATAAAAGCCGGATCATTTATAGCAACTGCAGGCAGAGCTTTTCGATTTTTTCTAAAACGAGCTGTGAGTTCCTCGCAAAAATGTGTAGCATCGCAAAGCGATCCACCATTGCCACAAGCTATGATTTTTCCACCATTTTCAAGCGAAGAGACCATTATCTCAACTGCCGATGCAATTTTTTGAATATTGCTTTCGTCTGAAATAAAAACATTTAAAATATTTGCAGACTCGTTGAGCGTTGAAAGTATAGAATTTTTCATATTAAAGATTTCCTATATACCCTTCAATTGCAACCGACACTGCAGCATAATCACCAATCGAATTACCTAAAACAGCAGGTACAACCTTACAAACCTCTGCCGACGGTTCGAGAGCTTCACGCTTTATTACATTATTCATTGCTTCGGCAAGCAAATTTTCTGAACGTTCATAAATACTGCCTATAACGACTTTTTCTGGATTTAAAATATCTATTAAAATTGATACGCCCTTACCTAAGTACTCGCCACTTTCACGATAAATTTCTATGGCATCAACATCACCAGCTTCAGCAGAAATTGCAACCGACTTTGCCGTTATTTCAGAAAGCTCCGACATAGACTTGCAATAACCACATTTTTTGCCCATCTGTAAAAGTTCCATAGCTTTTACTCTAGCAGCCTGAGCAATACCTGAACCACTACAAAAACCCTCAAACGAACCTCGCTTACCATAGCCAACTGCACCAAACTTTTCTAAGCGAATATGCCCAACTTCGCCAGCATTGCCATTTGTACCAGCATAAAGCTTTCCATTCAAAACTAAACCTGCGCCAAGACCAGTTCCAAAGGTCATAAATACCATATTTTGCGTACCTTTACCTGCACCAAATTTCCATTCAGCCAAAGCACAAGCGTTAGCATCGTTTTGTATAAACGTTGGCACCCCAAACTTTTCTTTAAAAATTTTTACAATTTCAACGTTATCCCAACCAATAAGATTTGGTGGCGACATTATAATACCACGTTTACTATCCAACGGACCTCCACAACTTATACCAATACCACATATATTATCAATTGTTACGTTATGTTTAGCTAACAATTCTTCTATTATATCGAAAAATTTTGCAATACATTCACGCCACGACAACGTTGCAAATTGTGTACGTTCTACAATTTTAATATTTTCATTTTCTTCGGAAGCCAAAACCACAGCCGATTTTGTTCCACCAATATCTATACCAATAAATAAATTCATATTCTTATGTTAAACGTTTAATATAATTAAAAAAAATTTCAAGTCTTTTGTTGACTGCAAAACGCAACAATATGCAAATAAACTACTTGTGTTTTGTGGTTTGCGTTTTAATTTTCAGATAATCGTTTACAATGCCAAAGGTACGTTTTAGTTTGTTACCTTTGAACTTTTCTGGATTTTCTTTTACATAGAAATCAATATAACTCATTGCCAATTTAACAGAAGCATTGCGCATTATGGAATATGCACTCGATATAAACAAAATACCAGAACGAACATCGTATGGATTGAGATTGTCGAAAGAGGTATTTTGGGTATAACATTTTAGAATGATTTCGGCTGAATTTATGTCGTCTAAGCAATGAAATACTCTTTCAATGGGAGCATAATTACCCTTTGCGTAAAATTCACCCCATAATAAATCTATTGTAGATAAGCCTGCAAAAACCTTCTCGTATGGCGACATTATGTTTAATTGCGATGTTAAAATTTTGTCTTGCAACAATTTTTCTTCAGAAGTCAACACCTTACCTCTAAGCCTATATGCATCGCCCAACGATGCAAAAGCCATAACCACATTTTTGCGTGTATTATTATCTAACAAATCAAAATTTTTATCAAACAAATCAATCAGACATGGTTTTGTTCGCAATGCTTCGCGAAAAAACATAAAAAGAGTATAGTTTATTTCGCCATTTGAAATAATCTGCCCGTGTGAAGATCCAAATAACTTACACAAAATATCTGGCGACTGCGAATTGTGATAATTACGCAATGTTTGCCAAAAATCTTTTGATTTTTCTATCGCTGTAAAATCGGCTGAAGTCCATTCAGCAAGTTCAAATTGTTCCTGAAAATAAGATACTTTTGATGTTTTTAAATTCTTAGCTATTATCAAAGCTGTGTACTGACCACTTGGCATCGAATTATCGAAACACATTTCAAATGCCGACTCTACCGAAACTACTGTATCTGATAAGTTTAAATGTTTATTAGCAACAACTCCCTTTTTATGAAAAACAACTGCATTATTTTCGGGAGAACGCACTATTAAGTCGAAAACAACATCTTCACCATTAGCAACATTTATAAAAACAGGAAAAACTGAAAAATACTCGTTTTTGTAAAGCTTGTTTACAGAACTTAATGATATATTTTTTAAAACAGTTTTATGCAAAAAATCTATATTTTTATCTAAACGCGAAACTACTAAAAAGCTTTTAAAATCGGCATTATCTTTACCTTTTTTAGGCACGCCTCGACTTTGTTGACCAAACAAAACTGGTACAACAAATAAAAGCAATGTATAAAAACAAAATCTAAAGAAATGTTTCATTGTTAGTTGAATAATAAATTAAAAATTTTGAGAATGTCGATGTATTTTGCAAAGAAAAACAATCTATCTAATTATTTTTGTTAATTTTTTTTATTGCGGAAAAAAATTAGAATAAATATGTTTCTATTAAAAAGAATAGTTATGCAAACATCTATATTTATAACAGTATTGTTAATGTTAACAATTTCATCGGCTATTGCACGCAACGTAGAAATTAAAACAACAACAACCGATGGTAAAGTTCAGACACAATACATTAAACTAAAAGAGCAAACCGATAGCTCTTTACGTTTGATAATTCCTAAGGAAAAAATAGATAAAAACGTTAAATATTTAGATGTATTAACCACCGATGCCACTGCGAATAAAGGCGAAAACGGCTACTGGGTTTTGGCTGACGGTAGAATGGGCTTATTCAACAAAGACAACGGTTATCTTTACGAACGTCGTAATCCAATGCCGTTGTTCGGAGTGAAAAAGGGCGATAGTGCATTTGTTGCAATCGTTAAAAAGTTGAAATACGAATTTGCCATGATTGTAGATGTAAAAGATGGCAAATATACAATTTATCCACGTTTTTTGATACGAGAAATGGGGTCGGTTTATGAAGATTTAGTTATAGATTTTCACTACTTTAAAGGTGAAGATGCAAATTACTCATCAATGGGAAAAGCATATCGCAAATATCAACTTGATCGAGGCGAGGTAAAACCATTGCGTGAACGCATAAAAACACAACCAACTTTAGCCTACACAATAGATTCTGTTTTCTTTAGAGTAAAGTTTGGATTAAAAAATTACAGCCAAAAACTCGAACATCTCACACCTGAAAATAAATATCCGATGATTGTAGTAAATACGTTCGATGACTACATGAAATTAGTAAAAGAATTAAAACGCATTGGCGTTGGTGAAGTTGAAAGTTGTTTTGTTGGTTGGAATATTGAAGGATTTGAAGGACAACTGCCAGATTTATTTCCATCAGATCCTGCGTTCGGGGGCGATGAAAAATTAAAAGAAGCCATAACTTTAACAAAATCGTTAGGTTATCAGGTTGTATTTCACGTCTGCAATACACTCTGGTTTTCAAACGCAAAAAGATTTTCGTTTGACGATATTGCAAAACTCCCCAACGGTATCCCTAAATATGGTAGTTGTTTAGCCGGTGGACGTTCTTACAACGCGTGTTTTAAACAAATCAACGAGAAAATAATAGATGACGACATCAAGGGAATGCTCGCCTTTGGCGCAAAAGGAACACATCATATAGATGTAACAACTGCAATAACTCCATATCCTTGTTTCGACCCACGCCATCCATGTACTCGACAACAAACAGCCTACTACATGAACGAAGTAGGCAAAAAATGTAGAAAAGCATTTGGAGGTTTCGGTTCGGAAGGCTCTTGCGACCACACTGCAAATTCGTTAGACTTTGCACTCTACGTTTGGGCTGACCCTGAATGGTTAGGCAGAAAGCACGATCTTACACACCGTCTTGTTCCAATTTGGCAAATAGCATATCATGGTATAATTTTGAGCAATCCTCACTATGCAACAATCGACTACACCTACGTTGGCGACCCCCATAGAAGTTGGGAACCATACAATGCAATTATGGATAAAAACACGCGTCGCTTGAAAATGGCTGAATTTAACGGACGTCCGATATTCTATTTTACAAATTATAAAAAGTTTGGCTTAAATCCAATAAAAGAAGCCTACGATGAATACAAACCTATGCGCTACCTTCAATATGAATTTATTGACTTTCATGACGAAATTAAACAAGATATTTTTATTACCAAATTTTCAAACGGCGAATTCATTGTAACAAATTACTCGAACTCTGATTTCACTTTTAAAAACAAAATAATAAAAGCAAAAGACTACAAATTATATAAAAATAAAGGAGAATAAAACTATATGAAAAAAAATCTACTGATGGGCATTCTCGCTATTTTTAGTGCAACTTGTACGTATGCATTAGAAACAGCAAAAGTTTATTTCTGGAACGACAAAGGCTCTGCAAAAATTAAAACCATCAATTTGCAAAAACAACCCGACGGTGCAATGCGTGCAGTAGTTCCTGTTGTTGATATAACACGCGATTTAAAATGGGTAGATATTTTAGCTGACGACGCAACTGCAAAAAAAGGCGAAAAAGGCTTCTTTGTTTTAGGCGACAGCTCTTATGGTGAATTTACACAAGATAAAGGTCTTTACAAACCATATTGGCCACACATGCCAATCTTTGGTATGAAAAACGCCAAAAGTACATGGGTTGCAATTGTAAAGGGTTTACCTCTTGAACAAAAGCCAGTAATTAAAGCAGAAAACGGTATATATACCCTCTTTACACGTCTAAATGTAAAGGAAATGTACTTCGATGCTTACGAAGATTTCATTGTAGACTTCTACAAGCTCGACAACGACGCCGGATACAGCGAAATGGCAAAGGTTTATCGCAAATACCAGTTAGATAGAGGCGAAGTAAAACTATTGCGTGAACGTATAAAAAATAATCCATCGTTGGCATATACTGCCGATTCTATCTATGTTCGTATTAAACACGCGCGCAAAAAGGCTCAGAAAGGCATTGCTTCGCACCACAGACAAACAGTGGGCAACGAGCCAGAAATGGAAATATTCTTTACCTTTGATGATATGGCAGACATCATGAAGCGTATGAAGGCAACTGGTATCGACAAGGCAGAAGTTTGCTCGGTAGGTTGGAATGTTGCAGGTCATGATGGTCGTTTCCCAACATACTTCCCTGTTGAAGAAAAAATTGGTGGCGAAAAGAAATTCCGCGAAGTAATACAATATGGTAAAGACTTAGGCTATAATATAAACTGCCATATAAATCAGGTTTCGGTATTTGAAATTTCAGACAGATGGAAAGACAACGGTATTGCAATACGTCCAGACGGTAAGCCATACATAACAATTCGCCCAGCTCCTGGTGGCGATTTGCATTGGGCTTGTTATCAACGTGTTCACGATATGTGGATAAAAGACGATTATTTGAAAATTCGTGATCTTGGTTTGAATGGAGTTTTCCACATCGACGTTATGGCATACATTGGCGCATATCCATGTTGCGACCCCAAGCACCCACTCAATCGCAAGCAAACTGCTGAATATATGAACAAAGTTGGCGAATATACCGACAAAATTTTTGGTGGTTATGCTTCAGAAGGTGGTCAAGACCATTGCGCACGTACATTAGACTTTGCTCTTTACTTATGGTCGTATCCAGCATGGGAAGGCAAACCAGAGCTTTTGGCAACAAAGTATGTACCACTCTATCAGCTTGTATACAATGGTATAATTATGAGCAATCCATACTATACAACTATCGATGCTCTATATCCAAAGTCGTACTCAACTTCAGACCAACGCAAAGCTTACGATTATCTTGAAAATCCAGAAAATCGTTGGTTGAAACTCATAGAATACAATGGTCGCCCAATATTCTATTACAGCGATTACACCGATCTAAAGCCTATGAAACGTGCCTACGATGAATGGCAACAGTTAAAGCACTTGCAACTTGAACTTATGGAATATCATGGGGAAATTGCACCTAAAGTATCGCTCATCAGATACGGAAATGGCGATGAAATTGTTGTAAACTATTCAGACGAAGCCTTCCAGTACAAAGGTATAGATGTTCCATCAAAGTCTTACAAATTCTATAAAAAATCAATCTTAGAATCTTTGACATTCTGGAAATAAAAAGGAATATAAAAATGAAAATTGTAATTGGAGCTGATTCTTTTGCCTACGAGCTAAAAAAAGCCGTAGGCGAACACCTTAAAGCAAAAAATATATCGGTGATAGATGCCGATAACTACTCTAATATACCATACTTTGATGTTGCCTTCGATGCTGCCAATCAAGTTGCACAAGGTAAAGCCGATGGTGCAATTCTATTCTGTGGAACTGGTGCCGGAATGAACATTGTAGCAAACAAAGTTGCTGGAATTAGAGCTGTTGCAGTTGAATCGGTATTTTCGGCAAAGAAAGCAAAAGCAATCAACAACGCAAACGTTATAACAATGGGCGCAATGATTGTTGGTAATTTCATGGCATGCGAAATGGTCGACGCATGGCTCGATACCAAATTTGCCGAAGGTTTTGAACAACTTTCAGACTTTTTAGCCGATGCAGAAAAATCGGTTTCAAGTATAGACGAAAAAACTCGTCGCTAAGAACTATATACAGTATTACAACCAATAAACTTGAATTTTTCTTAAAAAAAATCTTGCATTGATTTTAATTTTAGGTTGTAATGCTATCTTTAATTTATCGGCGTGGTAGCCAAGTGGTAAGGCAAGGCTCTGCAAAAGCTTCATCGTCGGTTCGATTCCGACCCACGCCTTTTTTTATTTTATCCACGGTTTTTTTGTTTGAGCCGTGGCTTTTTTTTAGTCCTAACTACTCAATAAAATTACAATATCAAAAAACACAAAAACTATCTATCGGTTTTTATTAGTATTGCTTTTCTCTAAATAAAATCTAAGCTAAGTTGTTATGGAAAGAAGAAGTTTTTTTAAGAATTTGTCGGCCATTGGTGGATCAACTTTGTTGGGTGGTTGCGTAAGTAGTGGTAACAAAAAATCTAAAGGCGTAAAAGCTGTAGAGAAAAAAGACGGAAATGCCGACCCAAAAATGCGTGGTCCTTTCCCTATTCTTTCTACCCCTTATGAAGAATCGGGCGATGTAGATTATAAAACACTCGCAAAAGAAGCAAAGTTTGTTAGCGATAGTGGTTGCAATATGATTTGGCCATTATCAAACGATGCTATCGATTTGCTTTCAGACGATGAAAAATTCAAAGGAATGGAAGCTATTGCACAAGTTTTGCAAAATTCGAAATCAACTATTGCCTTTGGTTGCAGTGGTAAAAACACAGAACAGATGGTTAAATATGTAAAGCATATTGAAAAAATTGCCCAAAAATATAAGAAAACAAATATCGCTTTAGTATCACGCCCATCAGACGATACAAAAACTCAAGACGACGTAAAAAAGTATTTCTTAGAATTACAAAAACACACCGAACGCCCCACAATTATACAAACAGTTAATTTAAGTTGTAAGATAAAATCGATAAACGTAGATTTGTTAATCGACTTAGCAAAACAAAATCCAAAAGTTTTTGGTTATGTAAAAGAAGAAACAGGAAACGCAATTGAATGTAATGCTCGCATGGCAAAAGAAGTTGCTGCAAAACCAATAATACATGCCGTTTACAGTGCTTGGGGTGGCTGGCAATGGTTGTATCAATCGCGTAGAATAGGCTCTGAAGGTTTAGTTACAGAACGTGCAGTTTATGCCGACTTACTTGCTTACATTTGGGAACGCATGGAAAATGGAGATGCCGACGGTACATTATCAGATGCCTTTGCAAAACTTCTGTTGGCATTCAATTTTACATATTATTCAAAAGGTGGAACGTTATCTCATTTGCGTGGAGCACACTTATATGTTGGGCAGAAGCGTGGAATTTTCAAAAACAGAATTTCAAGAGAATACGCACTACAAAAGGGCAAACAAGTAATTCCACCTAAACCTATCATCAGCAATTTTGAAATGACTCAACAACAAATGGACGAGATTGACACTTGTTTAGAATGTTTATCGCCTTACTTTAAAATATAATTTTAAACACTTGCAAATACATATCGGGAGCGTTGCGACATATCGTTTACGCTCTCTATTTTTTTATACTTTGCCGAAAATTCTTCTGCTAAAATTTCTGGTTGATTTACCCCACACTCGCAAGCGAGAAGTCCGTTATCATTCAAGTAATCTGGAGCTTGCCCGAGAATTTTTCGCAAGTCGGCTATTCCGTTATCATCGGAACGCAAAGCTGTTAAAGGGTCAAAATCTTTCACTTCTGGTTCTGCCGATTCAACTTCAGAATCGCTTAAATATGGTGGATTAGAAACTATTAAATCAAACTTACCCGACACATTTTCAAACCAATCCGACTGCAAAAATTCTACATCTAAATTTAATTTATTTGCGTTTTCGGTAGCCAACTCAAGCGCTTTTGAACTTACGTCAACACCTACTATTTTAGCATTTGGAAAATGATTTTTCAATGCCAACGAAATAGCACCCGTACCAACTCCTAACTCTAAAACAGAAAACTCGGCTTGCACATCTTTGCAAAGATACTTTTCTACGAGTAGCTCGCAAAGATATTCGGTTTCTGGACGAGGGATTAACGCGCGAGCATCGCAATTTAGCGTAATTCCGAAAAATTCGCTTGTACCCAAGATATGCTGAAGTGGCTCTCGCTTTGCACGACGTCGCACCAATTCTCGAAAAACATCTAATTTTTCAGGCAATACGGGGTCCTCAAAATGCAAAAACAATTCTAACCGTTTACATTGCATTACATGTGCAAGCAACAACTGTGCATCAAGCTTTGCATCGGGAACACCTTTGCTCTGAAAATAAGCAACAGTTTTATTTAGAATTTCAAGTATGCTTTGCACGTTGGCTATTTTATCAATTCTTGAATACGCTGAGCATAATCGGCATCTTCAAGAGCCTTAATCATTTCTTCAATTTCGCCATCCATAATTTGAGGCAACGAATGAAGTGTTAGACCTATGCGATGATCTGTCATACGGCTCTGTGGAAAATTATAAGTACGAATACGTTCAGAACGGTCGCCACTACCAATTTGCTCTCTTCGATTTGCTGCATATTTTGCGTGTTCTTCTTGCTGTTTCATTTCTAGCAAACGAGAACGCAAAACTTTTAAAGCTTTTGTTTTGTTTTTCAACTGCGAACGTTCGTCGGCACACTTTACAATCATTCCAGTTGGCTTATGCAAAATTTGTACAGCAGAGTCGGTTGTATTAACACCCTGACCTCCAGGACCACTTGCACGAGCAATTGAAATTTCTATATCTTGTGGATCAATATGAATATCGACTTCTTCTGCTTCAGGCAAAACTGCAACTGTTGCTGCCGATGTATGTATTCTGCCTGCTGCTTCTGTTACTGGCACACGCTGTACTCGGTGTGTGCCACATTCGTACTTCATTGAACGATACACATCATCACCCGACATCAAAAAGCAGATTTCTTTGAAACCACCTGTCGACGATTCACTCGAGCTTAAATTTTCAATCTTCCAACCACGTTTGTCGGCATATCGACAATACATTCTGTAAAGGTCTGCAGCAAACAACGATGCTTCATCACCACCTGTTCCCGCACGAATTTCCACAACTGTATTGCGAGAATCAGTTGGATCGGTAGGAATCATCATTTTCAAGATTTCATTCTTGAGTGGTTCGAGATTTTCTTTGAGCGAGACAAGATCTTCTTTTGCCAACTCTACAAAATCTGGATCGGCATTTTCTGCAATTATCTGCTCGTTTTCTGCAATTTGCTTGATTGTATTTTCAAGCAACTGATAAGTTTCTTTCAGCTTTGTTAATTGCTGATGTTCACGCGAGATTGCACTTGCAGAACGCTGATCATTATAAAAATCTGGAGCACTCATTTTTTCATCGAGAGCTTTCAGACGTACCAAAAACGGATCTACTGGGGGTATACCTTCCATTGTAAAAAAATTTAAATTAACTATCAAGACCTATATCAATCCATTTACTTGAATGAACTGGAGCTGCACTCGAGACAAAATCTGGAGCAATTTTAGCTATTTCTGGTAAAGTTTCTATTGTTACTTGTCCTGAAACTTCGACCCAAGCTTTATCGCCTATAATTTCAAGTGCTTTTCGCATATCGTCAAACGAAAAATTATCGAGCATTATTACATCGGCTTCGGCATCGAGAACTGGTTGAATTTGCTCGATTGAATCAACTTCTACTTCAACGGCAACATTTGGATTTTTCAACTTTGCAGTACGCACTGCATTTGCCAACATCTCACCATTTACAGCCTGTGCAGCAAAAAGATGATTATCTTTCAACATAACTCTGTCGAACAAACCTATTCGATGATTATAACCACCACCACATGCAAAAGCATACTTTTCTAATACTCGCAACCCAGGTGTTGTTTTGCGTGTGTCGAGCAACTTTGTTGACGACCCTTCAAGTAAATCGGCATACTTAGAAGTTTCGGTTGCTACGCCCGAAAGACGTTGCAAAAAATTCAACATTATTCGCTCTGCCTGAAGCATTATACGCGCTGAACCTTTAAACTCGCCCAAAACTGTACCTTTAGATACTCTAGCACCATCTTCTACCAACGGTATAAATTCAAGCTTTTCATCTTCGGCATAAGAAGAATAAACGTCCATTATTATAGGTATGAGTTTCATACCACATACCGACATATCGCGACGTGCAACCAAACGTGCCGATGTTTGAATTTTTGGTGTGAGCGACATTGTTGTTATATCGGCTGCGATAGCTGGCACTCCTGCCAAACCTGCACCTTCTATATCTTCAGCACGCGCACTTTCAACAAGCGTACGCAAATACTTTTCATCTAATTCTGCCCAAGTAATTCTACGCACCAAATGCGAAATATATTTTTGTGATTTCATACTTACGCCAACAAAAATTCTTCTTTAGCTGCTGCCTGAATTGCAACACGCAATGGCTTACCTTTGAGTGGTATAGACTCTATATTACAAGGCACTGATAACGATTTCATTAATGCCATACCACCAGCAACGTCCCACAAGTAAAGACCTCGTTCGCTATACGAATCAGCTCTACCAGCTGCAACCCAAGCCATTGCCAACGCTGCCGAACCTACCATACGCACCTTCTTAAACTGCTGAGCTGCCAACAAAAATTTCTTCAGATTTTCATCTTCTAGATTTGCTGCACTTGGAAAACCACACATCAACACTGCTTGCGCCATTTCATTTGCCCACTTTGGCTTTGTTTCTACTCCATTTATAGTAAATGGCAAACCTTCGCCACCAGCAAATATTTCGCCTCGAGTAAAATCGTAAATTACTCCAACTACTGGCTCCCAACCACGCATTAGAGCTATACTTACGCATACCCCTGGCATACCTCGCAAGAAATTATATGTTCCATCGATTGGATCCACCACCCAATACAAATCACCACGCTCTACTATTGAAGCATCGCCACCTTGTTCTTCTCCTATAACTGGAATATTTGTAGATGCCAATAAGTCTCTGATAAACATTTCGCTTTCAATATCTTCTTGAAGCTTTACATCTTTACCAGCATCAGAATTTACTCTGCGCTTAGCGATACCATTTAAACGATCACCTGCAAGGCGTGCCACATTTATAGCTGTTTGCAACATCTGTTTATTCATGTTATTTATACCACCATATATACTGCAACTTTACAATCTTTTTTTTATAAAAACGTGCGAGAACGGTGCATCGATTGCGAAACTATATATAAAATATTCGCAGTTAGATTAGAACCAACATAGGAACGGGAAATAAAAAACGTGTGTGGTGTCTGCTAAAAGAGATGTTTGCGAGTTGGTGGAGCTGTGCTACGCACTGCCCACCCGAGCAGACGCTCTTTTAGCTACAAGCACCACGAGGGCAATCTAATACAAAAAAAGGCAATTCTAAAGAATTGCCTTTCATCATTATAATAAAAAATATTGCCCTCGTGGTGCGTCCACACACGTTTTAATCAACGTAGCGTTTGAACGATTCTACTACCCAGCGAGTGATGTGATTGTCGATGTTTGTTTCAACAGTATCACCTGCTTTCTTATCCATAAGTGCTTTTGCCAATGGAGTCTGATAAGAGTAGATTTTCTTTTCAGTATCGCTATCCCAAGCACCAAGAATTGTGCAAACATGCAATTCGCCATTTTCGCTTTTGAGTGTAACAACCGAACCAATACCAACTTTGTCGATTGGAGTTGTGTTGAAGTCGAACACTTCTGCCATACGAATATCTTTTTCGAGCTGTGCACGTTGAGCTGTGAGAAGTTCGTCGCGTTCGCGAGCCATCTTGTATTCAGCATTTTCGCGCAAGTCGCCAAGCTCACGAGCAGCTTCGATAGCCAACTTACTTGCAGGGAGTTCAACTTTAACAAGTTTTTCAAGTTCTTCGCGCTTTTTATTGAGACTCCATTCCGAAACGAACAAGCGTTCGCGAGTAGACGAAGTTTTAACCAATGTTTGAACTTTTGGATACAAATTGATAATACGTGAAAGAATAGATTTCTTAGAAAGTTCTTCAAAACCTTGATTCAACAACAAAGTTTTAGCTAAGTCGCGAGCTGTTTCGAGCGAAGAACCATTGAGCATTTCAACAATAAGCGATTTATCTTCAGCCAAAGCTTCAGCCAAAGCAATCTTTGCAGTTGATACAATAGTTTCACGTTGCAATGCTTCGTTATCAACGGCAGAAAGCATAGCAGAAAGCAAGTTTTCGTTGATGAGATTTTCTAAAATTTCTTTATATTTGCTTTCATTTCTATTTTTTACAACCCAGAGAATGAGTGGACCATTGAGTGTCTTTTCTTTCAACCAAGTTTCCAAGTTGTTTTTAATGAGTTCTTTTGAAGCACCCTTTCCATCGTCTTCAAACATATAACCTTTAACAACTTTAGATTCTTTATTAGAATCCCACTTCAAGAGGAAGTCTACACACTCTTTTGTGAAACGACCTTCACTCGATTTCAACAATGAAATTGTAGTATCGCGCCAATTTTTACCTTCGATACGAGCAAGCAAATCAAGGAATCGGCTCAAATAAATTGTTGGCAAATTCTTAGCCAAATTACTGAGCCCTTCTTTTGGATTTCTTTCAACAATTTCTTTAATGATGTCTTTGCTTCGTGGCTCGATTTCTTCGAGTTTATTTTCTTCTAAGTCGACATCTTTTTCGCCTTCGCGAGCTTGTTCAGTAATATAACGAATTAAGTCGTTACGAATCCAAATACCACGCAAGCGATCAGCATCATTGAGTGCACGCGAAGATTTCTTTACAGATTCTGTAAGTTCGTCGCGAATTTGTTCTAACTTTTCTCTAATTTCAGAATTTCCAGCAGCTACTGCCTCGTTTTCAGAATCTTCGCTAACATGTTTTCTGCTACCAATTGCTGTTTCAAAAAGCTTTTCTGCCAAAACAATTTTCTTCTTTGGTTCTCTATTAGCAAAATACTCAGTAAGAATTTCATCTTCTGGAGTCATTGCCTTATCTTCATCACGAATTACATAATAATCGTTCTTTGTTTTTGGGCATTCTACGAGAGGATTTTGAACTAAGTCTTCCTTAGTTTTATTCCACCATTTTCTATATTCTTTTTCAGCCTTTTTATTAGCTGCAACAAAATCTTTTTCTGGCAGATTTAAATTGTTTACTGTACGGAAACCAAAAATTTGTTTAAACAAATTTTCAAGCTCTATAACGCTTGCAGATTTATCTATTTTATTTTCTTCAATATATTTTACAACAAAAGCACCGCCATTTTGCATTTCTTTTTGAAGATTTTCTAAATCTTTATGGCAACGTACCAATATACTGTTTTCTTCGAGAATTTCGAGCTTATCAACACAGAAAACAGGATCCATCTTGTGCCCTGGCTTACCCTCAAAATTTATAATAAGTTTTCCATTAGCCGAGTCGTAAGAAACTATTTCTCCAAAACCCCAGCTATTGTGCATACAAAAGGCGCCATCGCGCATAGCTTCAAGGCGGTCTCTTTTAGATTCCAAACGTGGATTCTTTTTTATGATATTATTGATTTCGTCAGAATTCATATTTATTTATTCTTGAATTTTGTTTTTTCAAACCTTATAGAGAAATACCACAATTATGAAAGAATATCTATCACATCACGATACAGCCTTTAAGATTATTGAAATTTATGATAATAATCCGTCTAAAGCAGACGAAATCTTATCAGAACAATTTTTTATAACTCTAAATAAAAGACCATTTCAGACAATTTGTCAATTTATCTTTCTAACTGTTTTAAGGAATAAATTTTTGATAGAACGCACTATTGAATTATTATCAGCAAAAAAACCACGAAAAAAATTATACTGTGTTTTAAAAACAGCTCTTGCAGAAATTTTAATTACCGAAACAAAACAGCATCCAAAAGTTATACACAGTTGGGTTGAATATACAAAAAAAGCTTTCTCTATTGGTGAATCTAAATTTGTAAACGCTTTACTACGAAAAAGTTTTGAAAAAATACAAGATCTTAAAAATAGCTCTGATTTATCAGTTGCTTACAGTATGCCAAACTGGTTAGTTCAACGCTGGATTTCTACATTCGGAAAAGAACAAACTATTGAAATTTTAAAAATATGTAACTTACCATCTGAAGTTTTTTTCAGACAATCCCCAACTGATGATGCAAAAAAAATTTTTGAAAGCGTATCGAAATACTTCAAAAATAGTGATTTTGAAAATTTTTACATATTAAAATCGGGAAATTGGCAAAATGTTAAACATCTGATAAACACAAAACACTTTTACATTCAAGATCCTTCTACATCATTTGCAGTTGATAAGTTTAAGCCTGAATGCTCAAAAAAATATTTAGATTTATGTGCATCTCCTGGTGGTAAATCTAGAATTATTGCAGATTTTATTTTAAAAAATTCTTCAAATAACAGGGATAAACTTCAAGAAACGTTATTAGTTTCGATAGATGTTAAAGACAGAATACAAAAATTAAAACAAAATTTATCGCACATAGATTTTATAACATCTAAAGTTATAGAATGCGATCTACTAAAAGAAAATCTTGATGAAAAACTTATAAAAGAAAATTTACCTATTGAGTTCGACGGCGTTTTTATAGATGCCCCATGCTCTAACACGGGCGTATTACGTCGCAAACCTGATGCACGATATAGAATAAATGAAAACGACATCAATCAATGTAAGAAAATACAAGCTGAACTTTTACAAAAATATTCTAACTTTGTAAAAACTTCGGGAATATTAGTTTTTAGTACTTGTTCAATAGATAAAGTAGAAAACGAAGACAACATTGAATTATTTCTAAAAAATAATCCGAATTTTGAAATATTATATTCACATACATATCTGCCAACTTTACAATCTGATGGTTGTGGATGTTTTATTATGCGTAAAAAATAAAAGTTAAAAACTTGTTGATAAACTGTTATAATGATATTGAAAGTAAAATAACAAATTGTTCAGATGTTAATAGTAAGAAATATTCAACAAGCAATACTTATATTTTCATCACTACATAAAATTATAATTATACAAAAATCAATTAATTACAAAGTTATTAAGATATTAACAGAGCATAATAATAATAATAGATTTATATATAAAGAATATATATATTATTAAAAATCTCAAAAAAATCTGAAAACAAAATTGCTAAATACAAAAAGAAAATTTGTTTTATATCATTGATGTAAAATAAAAGTATAAAGAGCCTTTTTATAAGGCAAAAAAAACTTGCAATTTATTGTATTGTGTAATGATATATATAGCTATATCTAATAACTTATTAACTACTAAACAGAATAATATGTCGGATACAAACGTGAGAAAATTAAAAGCTTCTGGTTTACCAAGAATAAAGTATCCTAAGGAATCTACTACTATAGATGGTGATTGTTTATATGGAATTACTTTAGATATGGCTATAGACGAAGCCAGTAGATGTTTACATTGCCCAAAACCAAGATGTGTAAAAGGGTGTCCGGTAAATATTAACATACCTGATTTTATTACAGATATTGCAAATGGTGAAATTGAAACTGCTGCAAAAAAATTAAAGATGCAAAGTGCATTATCTGCTGTTTGTGGTAGAGTATGTCCACATGAAAAACAATGCGAAGGTAATTGTATTTTAGGAATGCGTTTTGAACCTGTTGCAATAGGTACTTTAGAAAGATTTGTAGCTGATTATGCTAGAGTTCACAATTACAATGTATTTCCTGAAAAAAAACCACCTACTGGAAAACGAGTAGCTGTTATAGGTTGTGGTCCGGCAGGTATTACTGCAGCAGCAGATTTAGCTTTAGCTGGTCATGATGTAGAAATTATTGAAGCTGAAAATCTCCCTGGTGGTGTGCTTACATATGGTATACCAAATTATCGATTACCGAAAGAAATTGTATTTTACGAAGTTGAGCAAATAAAAAAATTAGGCGTCAAAATAAATTACGGCGATAAAATTGGTAAAACTCGTAATGTTGGTGCTGTTTTAAAATCGGGGTTTGATGCCATATTTATAGGTGCTGGTGTTGGTGTTCCACTTTCATTAGGTATTCCTAACGATCAAGCTGAAGGTGTTGTACCATCGAATGTATTTTTAGCTAAATATAATATGTCGGTATTAGACAGTTCTTGTGAGCCGATTGGTAAAGGTGCAAAAAACATAGTAATTGTTGGTGGTGGAAATGTTGCAATGGATGCTTCGCGTGTTGCATTGCGTTTAGCTGAAAAATCTACCGTAGTTTACAGAAGAGCTCGCGAACAGATGCCAGCTAGAAACGTTGAAATTGAAGACTCTATCGAAGAAGGTGTTGATTTTAAATTTTTATCGGGAATTAAGCGAGTAATTGTTGACGATTCTGGCAAGGTAAAGGCTTTAGAATGTGTAAAAATGAAGCTATTAGATGCCGATGAATCTGGTAGAGCTGGAGTTTGTGAAATTGAAAATTCTGAATTCCAAATACCTTGCGATTTAATTGTAGTTGCTGTAGGTAACAAACCAAATCCACTTTTATCTATAACGTGTCCTACGCTTGACACTGCACAAGAAGGTACTATTGTAGTAAATCCAGTAACATTGCAGACATCTGTTCCCGGTGTATTTGCTGGTGGCGATGCCGTAACTGGTGCTTTGACCGTAATTAGTGCTATGGGACAAGCTAAAAAAGCTGCAAGAAATATAACAAAATACTTAAATGGCGAACCCTTAATAGATGAAACCACTCCTGCTCATATCTAACGACGATGGTATTGATTCTCCATTCTTACCAGCCTTTGTTAAAGCAATGGCAAAAGTTGCTGACATTGAAATTGTAGTTCCAGCTAAAGAACAAAGTTGGATTGGACGTGCATATTCACGACACTCTAAACTAAAAATTGAACAAGTTGAATTTTTAGGTTTTAAAACTCATACAGTTTCTGGAACACCATCTGATTGTGTAAATATAGCGTTATCGCACATTTGTAAAAAGCCTGATGCTGTTGTATCGGGTTTAAATATTGGGCAAAATATAGCGTTCCCTCTATTATGGAGTAGTGGTACTTTTTCAGCTGCCGTTGAAGGAGCTTCATGGGGATTTCCAGCGTTTGCGTTTTCTATGCGTTTAGAAAAACAATTTTACGATTCTTGCAGATTGCGTCATGAAGCTCCTAAAGAAGGTTGTAGTTTATTGAAAAATTTAGAAGATGCTTCTGAAACTTCGGCAAATTACGTTATTGAAACCTTGAAACAAAATATGGGTTTAGGTGAAGTGCGTAATGTTAATTTTCCAATCAAATACACCTCAGAAACGCCTTTTAAGGAGTGTAAACCAGCAAGAACTATGGCAAGGCCTTTATACCACGAAAATAATGGTTTATACGAGTTTAAATACGCAATTAAAACACTTCCTTCTGATGAACTGACTGACTTTGAATGTTTAGAAAACGGTTGGGCGTGTCATTCAAAGATAAATATAATTTAAATTTAAAATAAAAAAAACCGCATATGCGGTTTTTTTTATTTTAAATTTATTTACTTACAATTAACAATATATCATTAGCTGTACTTGAGTCGCGACCTTGTGGTGAAGCTCCCATTACTATTTTTGCATTTCTACCACCTAAGTTGAATGAATCTCCCAAATTATACGATGCACCATTTAAAACAAACTTAGCGTTGGCGAATTTTGAATCTTTATCAGTTAATGTAAGCAATGGATAAGTTCCAGGTTTTACATTTTTTGCATTTCTTGTATTAAATTCAAAATCTACACCACGAACTTTAGCTTCGCCACCAAAAGCTAACATTGGTACTTTATTATCTTCTAACACAAAATTAATTTTAGCTTTCCAACGATTTGGAACTTCATAGAAAATTTCGTCTATAACTGCACCAAATCCAAAACTTACCTTAGAATTTCCACGAAGAATTATATTTGGACCACAAAAACCTGCAAATTCAACTTTTGGGTGCACTGGTACTATACAGAATATAGAACCTTTAAATTCAGCTTTTGTATTATTAAATTCAACTGTTGAAATACCACCATAATTTGACTTATGCCAATAAGTAAAACGCAAATGTTTACCAACTTTAAGTTCGCAATCATCAAACTGAACTTTACTTTGATGTAATTCTAAACTTAAGCTATTGCGTAAATTTATTTTTTTACTTTTAGCATATATGAGTTTACTTACAATTGAAGTTATACCACCAACGTTTAGGTTTTGGTCAATTTCAATAGTTTGTCCACCACGACCGACAATATTATCGGTTGTAAGTGGGCGCATTTTGTACAAGTCGGTTTTATAGTGTAAACTTCTTCCCCATGGACAATTACTTATTTTATAACCACCTTCAGGTTGTTTATCGCCTACATTTCCTACATAGAATTCTAATGCAAACAACGACGTTGCCGCACATGTTAACAAAATTGTGAATATGTTTTTCATCATAAATATATCTTATCAGTTATATAGATAGAATATTTGTATTTTAAATTAGTCAAGCTTTTATCAACCACGTTTTTTGGCTTTTGCTAATTCTTTAGCAAGAGTAAAACGAATTTGCGCTTCAAGTTTTTCGAGCTCATCGGCATCTAAACTTGAATTACGAACTTTTTCGGCTGCTTCTTTTGCCATTTGTTTTGCTTGTTCTATATCGGCATCGGATAATTTTGAAACATCGATTGCGGCTTCTGTAAGTACCGATACTACATCACCCATACAACGAGCGTATCCACGATCTATAGCAATACTCTCTGTTGACGAATTTTCACGTGTAACAAATACGGCACCCTCGTTGAGCAATGTAATAAGTGGAATATGACCACTCATTATACCAACTTCACCACTCGTTGTAGGCAAGGTTATCATGGTGAGATTTTCACCATGCCACACAATGCCTTCGGGGGTTATAATTTCGAGGGTTAACGACATTATTTATCCTTATTTTTTTCGTATGTTTCTAAAACTTCATCGATAGTACCCTTGAGATAGAAATCGTTTTCATTTACATGATCGAGTTCGCCATTGAGTATCATCTTGAAGCCTCTGATTGTTTCTGAAACTGGAACATACTTACCTTCTATACCATTGAACACTTCAGAAACAAACATTGGGTGCGACAAGTACTTTTGAACTTTTCTTGCGCGCGAAACTACCAATTTATCTTCATCTGAAAGTTCGTCGATACCTAAGATTGAAATGATATCTTGCAAGTCTTTATATCTTTGCAATACTGCTTGAACACCTCGTGCCACCTTGAAATGCTCTTCGCCAACAATATCAGGGGCTAATGCATTAGAAGTTGATGCTAATGGGTCGATAGCTGGATAAATACCCAAAGCTGCAATTGAACGATCAAGAACGATTGTAGAATCGAGGTGAGCAAATGTATTTGCTGGTGCTGGGTCAGTTAAGTCGTCGGCTGGAACATATACAGCTTGGAACGATGTAATTGAACCCTTCTTTGTTGAAGTAATACGTTCTTGCAAGGCGCCCATTTCTTGTGCGAGTGTTGGTTGATAACCTACTGCCGACGGCGAACGTCCTAACAAAGCACTAACTTCACTACCTGCTTGCGAGAAACGGAAAATATTATCGATAAACAACAGAACGTCTTGAGCTTGTTCATCGCGAAAATACTCAGCCATTGTAAGTGCTGTAAGAGCAACACGCATTCTAGCTCCAGGTGGTTCGTTCATCTGACCATACACAAGTGCAACCTTAGATTTATCAGGATTATTAGGGTCGATAACACCAGAATCGGTCATTTCGTGATACAAGTCGTTACCTTCACGCGAACGTTCGCCAACACCTGCAAAAACAGAAAAACCACCATGCGCCTTTGCAATGTTATGGATAAGCTCCATAATAACAACTGTTTTACCAACACCTGCACCACCAAAAGCACCAACTTTACCACCTTTCAAGAATGGGCAAATAAGGTCGATTGGCTTAATACCTGTTTCAAGAATTTCTGCACGCGTACTCTGTTCCGACAAAGCTGGAGCATTACGATGAATTGGCAAACGTTCTTTTGTTGTAACTTCGCCACGTTCATCAACTGGTTGTCCTAACACATTGAAAATTCTACCCAATGTAGCGTTGCCAACTGGCACACTAATAGGAGCACCAGTATCTACAACTTCTGAACCACGACGCAGACCTTCTGTTGATGTCATAGCAACTGTTCGTACTACTCCACCACCCAACTGCTGTTGAACTTCAAGCACGATATTGTCTACTTTACCATCAATTTCAACTGTGGCATTGAGTGCATTATAGATGCTTGGGATTGAAGCTTCGGTAAACTTGACGTCGACTACTGCGCCTATTACCTGAGTGATTTTTCCAATATTTTTATTTTGTGCGTCCATGCTATTTTATTTAAATTACGAGTTGTTTTCTAAAGCTTGTGCTGCCGATGCAAGCTCGAGGATTTCTGTTGTGATTGAAGCCTGACGTGCCTTATTATACTCTAATGTAAGCTCTGCAACAAGGTTATCGGCGTTATCGCTTGCACTTTTCATTGCTACCATTCTTGCTGAATGCTCTGAAGCTTTTGCATCTAATGCGGCATAATGAATTGCATGCTTTATATAAAATTGTGGTAAATCGGCTGCAACTGCCTCGATAGAAGGCTCGAAAGTGAAGTTTCTATCTTCCTTTATATTTGTTGCCACATCGAGCTTATATGCACCTTTTAAACGTTCTATAAACCAATCTAAATCATCAACTGGGGCAATTTTCACAAGTGCTGTTTCTTGACGAAGTGTATTTACAAAAATCGGATACAAAACTTCGATTGAAGAAAAATTACCTTCTTTGAATGTCTTTATAGCAAAATCAGCTATTTTACGACTTTCAGAGAATTTTACATAATCGCTAACTTTAAAATTAGCTATCAATTTTTTTCCACATCGGGCAATGAAGCGTGCAGCACGCAAGCCTACCGATATAAATTCTACATCGCCTTCTATTTCGCTAATTGCTTTAAAGAGATTTGTATTTAAACCACCACACAATCCCTTATCGGTTGAAAAAACCACAACCAAACGTTTATTTGAATTAGAAGTTCCTATACCACGTTCAAGAACTTTGCGAATTTCTGGACCAATGCTTTCGGTTATATCCATAAGCAACGTTGCATATGCGCGCCCAGATTCTGCTATTTGTTGGGCTTTCTTCATTTTAGACGCCGCAACAAGCTGCATGGCATGTGTAATTTGCCCTGTGCTTTTTACCGCTTTTATACGGTTGCGGATTTCGCGCATTCCCTTCATTCTAAAACCTTATGCAAATGTTTTTTTCCAATTTGAGCAAGCTTCTTTCAACATATCTGAAAGTTCGTTACTGATTACCTTTTCAGAAACTATTTTTTCAAGAAGTGATGTTGCGCTTGTTGTGATAAAATCTTCAAAACTTGCTTGAGCTTCACCTATTTTCTTTACATCGATATCATCAAAGAAGCCATTTTGCAACGCCCAAAGTATCGATATTTCAACAGCTACTGGTTTTGGCGAGTTATTATTTTGTTTCATAACTTCAACCAAACGGTCGCCTTTATCGATTATAGCTTTTGTACGAGCATCAAGGTCTGAACCAAATTGTGCAAAAGCTGCCAATTCTTTATATTGAGCATACTCGCCCTTGAGTTTTCCTGCAACTTGCTTAAACGCTTTTATTTGTGCAGAACTACCTACACGCGACACCGATATACCTACTGATATAGCCGGACGCACGCCTTGATTGAACAAGTCGGTTTCAAGGAAGATTTGTCCATCGGTAATTGAAATTACGTTTGTTGGAATATATGCAGAAACGTCGCCTTGTTGTGTTTCAATAATCGGCAAGGCTGTTAACGAACCACCACCATATTTTTCATCTAAACGTGCCGAACGTTCAAGCAACTTTGAGTGCAAATAGAATACGTCGCCTGGATAAGCTTCACGACCAGATGGACGTTTCAAAAGCAACGAAACTTGACGATATGCCGCTGCGTGTTTCGACAAATCGTCATAAACAATAAGGGCATCCATACCATTTTGCATAAACCATTCACCCATTGCACAACCAGCATATGGCGCAATATACAAGTTAGCTGCGTTTTCTGATGCAGATGCAGCCACTATGATTGTATATTCTAAGGCTCCATGTTCTTCTAAAAGCTGAATTGTACGTGCTATATTTGCGTTTTTCTGACCAATTGCAACATACACCGAGTAAACTGGACGGAAATCTTTATCGCCCGAAGCCAACCCCTCTTTATTTATTTTAGCCTGATTTATAATTGTATCTAAAGCAATAGATGTTTTACCTGTACAACGGTCGCCAATAATCAACTCACGCTGACCTCTGCCGATTGGAATCATAGCATCGACTTCCAATATACCTGTTTGCAATGGCTGATTAACCGACTTTCTTGGCAAGATACCTGGGGCAATTTTTTCAACAGGATAATATTCTTGAGCATTTATATCACCCTTATTATCGAGTGGTCTGCCTAAAACGTCAACTACTCTACCCAACAAGCATTTACCAACCGGAACACTCAAAAGTTTACCAGTTGTTTTACCTTCATCGCCTTCTTTGAGAGTTGTTGTATCGCCCAAAAGAACACAGCCAACTTCGTTTTCTGCAAGATTCAACGCTATACCAAAGATACCATCTTTAAAAGATATCATTTCATTATACATTGCCTGACTCAACCCATTTAAACGGGCTACTCCATCGGCAAGGGCTACTACTTTACCTACGTTGCTATGGCGATTTACGCTTTCAAGCGCTTCGATTTTAGCGTTTATTTCTTTTAAAATTTCGTTCATTGCTTTTTAGTGTTTATCTAATTTTACAAGACTGTGCCAATGTATTGAATTTGTCCGATGCAGAGCGTTCAAAAATATCATCTCCACAAGTGATGCGTAGCCCACCTACGAGCTTCTTATTTATCTTGCTTTCAACTTCTACCGAAGATCCCATTCGAGATTTTATTTTATCTACAAGCATTTTTAAAGTAGCTTCAGACAACTCACCAGAAGATTCTATAACTGCACGCTGTTTCAATAGCAAGGGATTGAGTGCTTTTACATAAGCTTTCAATACTTCTGCTTGCTCCGAAACTTCAACATTTTCAAGCACGTAATTGTACACAGCCTTCACTCTTTCTGCATCGACATAACCGAGGCTATTGAGCGATAAGTCTATCAACATTTTTGCTCGTGTTGTTGCGTTCATTTTACAAGTCTATCTTTTTTGCTGCGTTTTCTGCAAGACGCGCACGTTGTTCGTCGGTGAGGATATCTTCAACAGCTTGTTGAGCTGCTTTTACAACTAAATCGGCAAGCTCGCTACGAAGTTCTTGCTTAATACGAAGTCTATCGCTTTCAAGCTGAGCTTCATTTTTTGCACGAATTTCGGCAGAACGTTCGTTTGCTTCTTGCACTGCTCTATCAATAGAAGCTTTTGCTTGTTCGCGTGCTTCTTTCAAGATTTTCGAGCTTTCGGCTATTGCTTGATTTAGTTTTTCATCGGCAATTTTTTTGGCGTTTGCAAGTTCTTCAGCTGCTTTTTTAGCGTCGTCTAAACCTTTTTTGATTTCGTCTTGACGCTTTTGAGCAGCCTGTGTTACTGGGCGAAATACAAAGTAATACAACGCAGTAGCAACAATTGCAAACGACAACCCTTGACTTACCAAAAGTTGCCATTCTACCCCGAATTCCGACAAGAACCCGAGTGGTGATTCTGATGCCGCCAATATTGCGTACATATTCACTTTCTATTATTTACCGAGGAACAATGCGTAGAATGCAACAGCTTCAGCCAAAGCCATACCCAAAATAGCAAGAGTCATAACTTTACCCGATGCTCCAGGGTTTCTGCCGACAGCTTCAACTGCCTTTGCTCCTACATAAGCAACGCCTAATGCCGCTGCAAAGCAACCAAGAGCTCCTTGAATGCTACCGTTGATATTTACTACTGTTTCTGCGAGTATTTCTATCATGATTTTTATTCCTTTTTATTTGATTGTTTAAATTAGTGTTCTTCGTGTCCTGTTAAAAGCCCTACATACACTGCCGTTAACAATGTAAACAAAAACGCTTGTATGAAACCTATGAGCATTTCTAACAAATAGAATGGCAATGGGAATATCCAAGAAATCCATCTCCACGAACCTATTGCCAAATTATGCATGTTGTCGAGCAATACTTCTCCACCAAAATTGTTACCAAACAGACGGAACGACAACGATATCAAACGCATAACTATTGAAATTATATCGATACAACCTACTGCGAAAAATACAGCAAACAATGCTATATATATAGGTTTTGCCATTTCAGATGGATTTGCCTTATTGCCGAAAGTATCGTACAAAAACAACTTTGGACCAGCGTACTTATAAACTAAATACCCCCACGAAACAAACGATATTACAGCCAAAGCAAGTGTTGTGTTCAAATCGGTATTTGCTGGGCGAAGAAATGGCACAAAATGCTCTTTACCATCAACTGAATGTTCTACCCCAACCGATGCAACCCCTGGAAGTAATCCACTCCAGTTCATAATCAAGATATAACAAAACAAGCCAATTAACAATGGGAATGCACCTTTGAATGCTTTTGCACCCATAATAGGTTCTAACGCACCTTTTATAATGTCTATTATACTTTCTACTACAAGCTGACCTTTTGACGGAACCAATTTTGCACCACCTCTAATTAAAAATCGGAAAAACACAATTATAATTAGTGCGAAAATCCATGTGGTAAGCATTGAGTTTGTAATCGGAAAGCCCGCAATATCAAACAGATGCTCACCTTGAAGATGAGCTGCTTGTGCATTAGTAGCTGATGTTAAAAAGCTAACTAATACGGTAAAAAAAGTACTAAATTTAATTATTCCCATTACTTGCAATAAGCATTAAAAAAATATCATATAAAACATCGCTGATTTTAAAAGTTTGGTCAAGTCTAATCGATTAATTTTTTCTTTTTTTTGAATTTTAATTAGAACTAATATAAACAACAAAACAAACCACTTGAAATTAAACTACTACTTAGGTGGTTATCTATTTATAAAAAATGCGTTTCATAGAAACGCATTTTTCTATAAAAGAGTTCTTACAGGTTTTTACTTTCTTCTGCGATATGCTACAAAACCTAAAGCTATTGCGCCGAATATCATTGCCCATTCGGCTGGTTCTGGTACTTGTGTATAGATTGTATAAATACCACTGCCGTTTGCGGTTTCTTCAATCCAAAGATTTACACCAAGTTCTCTGAGTGCAGAACCATCTTCGGTATAGAAACCAATTTCCATACCAACTTCTTGTGGATTATAGATTTTCAAGTAGTCATCCATATCAGATACGAGGATTGAACCTTTTATGATGTCGTCAGCCAAAGAAACGTTTACTGTTGCACCTTCGGTTTCTGCTACGATAGAGCCAATAGTAAGAACGGAATCTTTTGCTACATCAATTTTGAAGAATTTGTCGTCCCAAAGTTGAAGTGTTGTAATTGTTGCAGAAGCTACTTGAACATCTAATTTTGCATTTTCACCATTTACGTTTTCCGAGGCATAGTGGTTTGAAAGCTTATTTATTTCTACCGAGCCCTCACCTTTTAAGAGCATAACGGAATTTTTGCCGATATTCATAAGTTTGCTGTTGATAAGCTTTTTACCTGCATCGATATTGAAAGTTGTGGTTTGGTTATTCATAATACTTGCATGAATTCCTGGGGTCAGATTCCAAGTATCGTGCAAATTTATGGTAGTCGTATCCATTTTCAAAGAATAAGGTGAAGTTATAACGCCACCTTCGTTTAGTGTAATGGTTGAACCTGTACCAATGTAAAAGTCGTTTACTACACTACCATTTGTTAAATTTAATTTTCCACTTACTGTTAAAGGTGTATTGTTGAGATATAATGATTTGTAGCCCTTAACATTAGTTGGTGTAACGAGTCTCAATTCAGCCCCAGTTTCAATTATAATTTCAGAATTAGCGAACTGATACAAACGTTGTCCTGAAAAACCACCAGCTTCTAATCTGGTGTACAAGGTGGAGTTTGCTTCTGGTGTTTTTACAACAAGCTTTGTATTATTGAACGAGAAATACGATGCACGCAGTGTTGATTGGTTATAATTTGCTTTTGCAGCTTCATCGTATTGAGCTTGTATGTTTAGCGTGATATTGCTAACTTCCATCTTTTGTTGATTAGCAGCTTTATTTTGTGTTGTAAAACAGTTTACGTTGAGATTTAAAATGGAAGTGTCTTTGGATACACCAACTACTTTGCCGACAGCAGTTTTAGTGGTATCGCCACTTTGTAAATACACACCATCGCTTGTGGTTTGATTAAACGTAGCTTCTACATTTTCACCAACATATACATTGCCAGATTGTTCACTTTCTGTTCCTTTGAGATAAATGTAGCTTGCAGTTTGATCTAAAAATGCGCCATTGCCATCAAATGAGATATAATCGAAATTGCCACCAGAGGTTGTAAATGTATCTTCGGTGCCAATGTTTATTGCATCTAAAGCCCATGCAGACAATGCAAATAAGGTCATTATTGAGTTTGTTATTAGTTTTTTCATAGTAGATTTATAATTTTTATTGTTTTATAAACAAAAAAACCAAAGACGAGCTAAAATAGTTCGACTTTGGTTTTGTAGAAAAATAAAAAAATTTTATTTTTTAGGGGGGGGGCAATATTTGAAGCGTTTTGTAAGTTCTACAAAACTCGATAACATATTACAAATATTAAAGTTAACTTCTTTCAGCATATCGCTACCCTTTTGCACGATGATAAACTTCTTTTTTTTATTTGTAAAGTAGTTTTTTGGGGTACCATTTTAAATTTTAGATACATACAATACTTGGTGATGACTTATTATTGTATATGTGAAATAGAGTCTACTTTGGGAGATAAGCAATCCTAATAATACTTGACAGAACTAAAAATATACAACATAAAAACCGAAGAGCTTAGAAAATAGACTTTTCCTAACAGCTCTAAAAAAATTAGAAAGGTATATTATAATGGTGGGTATTAGTTTAAAAAGGATTGTATTAACATTGCTTATAGCGTTTTCAAGTGCAGGACTTTTTGCACAAGTTTTTACAAGTGCCGATATAACACCTTCATTCAAATATGAAGGCAAAAATTTTGATAAGGCAATGTGGAAATTTACAGAAATTTCCAAAACAAAAACTGACGATGGCGAAGTTTCTGTTATAGAGTATCTTTCGCCCGATAGTGCAGTAAAGTTAATTTTAACCGTAAAAAATTTAAAAAAATACAATGTGATAGAATGGCTACCTGAACTTGAAAACGTTTCGGGGGCTCCGAGTGGTAAAATATCCGATTTTAAATCGATAAATTGGCATGCTAAAGCAACACAACAGAATGTACTTTTGCGTCGCCATAATGGAACGACATGTCGTTTCACAGATTTTGTACAAGTAAACGAGATAATTGGAAGACTCATGAATCCACCCTCGGTTTTTGGCAGTGATGGTTGTTCAAGTCGAGGTGCTCTTCCATTCTTTGCTGTTGACTTTGATGCTATGAATGGCGTATTAGTAGGGATTGGTTGGTCGAGTTCTTGGCGTGCGAGCGTTTCAAATTATCTTGTAAAATCGCTGAAATATCCTGGTGGTGCAAGAAATGATTGTCAACAACGATACGCTGAACGTCAGGGTAAGTTTTCTATTGTGGCAGGACTTCCAGACGGTATGGCAGACTTTAGGTTGTCTCCAGGCGAAAGAATTCGTATGCCAGCAATATTTGTGGCTAATCGTATAAATACAAGCATAGAAGACGCACAAAATTTGCATCGCCGATTTATGTTTGCTTATCATAGTCCAAAAAATTCAAAGGGCGAAATCATAAAAACACCAATCTCGGTTTCTTTCTGGGGCGCATATAAACAAGATTTTGTTCTAAAACAGATAGGTAAGATGAAAAAATACAAATTTCCTATCGATATAATTTGGCAAGATGCTGGCTGGAATGGTTACGACGCTCTTAATCCTGCTGACTGGTGGGACATTGTCGGTTATTGGCGTGTAAATAGAGAAATCTTCCCCGATGGAATACGAGCAATATCTAATGCTGCGCATGATGCAGGTTATAAAAATATGCTCTGGTTTGAAATGGAACGCACTGGTGTAAACTCGCCAATCTTTAAAGAACATCCAGAATATTTTACTGGTGATGGTAAAATTTACATGATAAATCTCGATGAGCCAGATGCATTTAAATATCTCTTCGATGCAATGACCAAGGTTTTGGATGAGGAAAATATTAGTTATTTGCGTTTAGACTTCAACATTCTAAAACCCTTGCAACTTTGGCGTAAGCGAGAAACTCCAGATACTCGTGGACTTGCAGAAATACGCCATATAAACGCTCTCTATAAGTTCCTCGATAAAATTCGTGCCGCAAGAGACAATATGCTTGTTGATAATTGTGCAAGTGGTGGTCGTAGACTCGACTTTGAAATGGCATCACGCTCTATACCATTGTGGCGTTCAGATGTTCAGTGCATCGGCGTAGACGATTATGATATTGCAAACCAAATTCAATCAATGAACCTGCTACAATGGTTACCACAAAACGCTGGTGGGGTAAATGACTTTCACAATACCGATGACTATTCGTGGTTGAGTGGCTTTACTGGTGGTATGACAATAACTTTCAATAAGCATCTTGCCTCAGATGAAAACGATGATGAGGTTTTTGGAAAAGCCTCCAAAAGACTTAGCAAATTCCGTCGTATAGGAGAATTGTTCTATGGCGATTATTATCCACTTTTCAAAAATGTGGAAAATCCTACTGTGCCATTCGGATACCAACTTAACAATCCAGAAGATAAGCGAGGTTGCGTTGTAGTATTGAATAGAAAATTGTGTCCTGAAAAAACAATTACAATATCACCACGCAAAATTAAATTAGGTGCTCAATACGAAGTCGAAGATTGGTACGGAAAAATAAAGACAATGTCTGGTAAAGAGCTTGCAAACTTGCAAATTTCCCTGCCCGAACCACGAAGCTTTGTTGTTCTTTTCTATCGAGAAATTTAGAA
Source organism: Verrucomicrobiaceae bacterium (assembly GCA_015061955.1). Classification (GTDB taxonomy): domain Bacteria; phylum Verrucomicrobiota; class Verrucomicrobiia; order Opitutales; family Intestinicryptomonadaceae; genus Merdousia. The sequence continues at coordinate 14,296 of SUVO01000009.1, read as the reverse complement.
TTTTTTACCTGACGGATTTTTATCTAACGGTCACCGTTGCCAATGCTTCGCATTTGGTTCTGCGAGATAAAGGAGTATTGCAAAGCAATTTTCGCCTTTTCTCAATAAGTAAAAAAGTACCACGTGGGCAAGCTATATACAAAAAGGCTATTCCGAAGAATAGCCTTTTGCCATTATAAATAAAAAAACTGCCCACAAGCTTAGAATCAACGAGGGTTGGAAGTAGTAAAACGGGTGTGGTGTGAGTTAAAAGAGATGTTTGCGAGTTGGTGGAATAGTACTAAGTACATTCCACCCGAGCAGACGCTCTTTTAACCGCAAGCACCACGTGGGCAAGGTAATTACCAAAACGGCTATTCAAGAATAGCCGTTTACCATTATAAAAATAAAAAAAATTGCCCACGTGGTGCGTCCACACACGTTTTTACTTGAAGTTTGAAGGGGAATGTAGAATATATATGGTAATGCTCGATTTAAATAAACTCTATGATGTTATAGTATGTGGTGCTGGTCATGCTGGTTGTGAAGCCGCATTGGCGTCGGCTCGCATGGGTGCTGAAACATTGCTTTTGACTGGCAATGTTGATACTGTTGCACAAATGAGCTGTAATCCAGCTATTGGTGGGCTTGCTAAAGGGCATATCGTTAGAGAGATAGATGCTCTTGGTGGAGAAATGGCTGTTAATTCCGATGCTACTGGTATTCAGTTTAGAGTTTTAAATATGTCGAAAGGTCCTGCGGTGCAGTCTCCTCGTGCGCAGTGCGATAAGAAAGCTTATCAGTATAGAATGAAAGCTGTTTTAGAACGTACTCCACATTTGACAATGTTTCAGGCGGAAGTTACCGAGTTGTTAGTAAAAGATGGTAGGGTTGCGGGCGTTGGTACAAATTTAGGTGCCAATTTTAAGGGTAAAACTGTTGTGCTTACAACGGGGACCTTTTTGAAAGGGCTGATGCATGTTGGTTCGTCGAAAACTATTGGTGGAAGAATGGGCGATTTCTCATCAAACTTGCTTTCTGATAGTTTGATGAAGGCTGGTATAAAGCTTGAACGCTTAAAGACGGGAACACCAGCTCGAATATTAGTAGATTCGATAGATTTTGATAAGTGTGATATTCAGTATGGAGATGTAAATCCTTGTTTATTCGGTTTCTACGACACAAGAATAGATGTTGAAGCCGAGCCCCCTGCCCTGCCACAAGGCGAAAATATTCCAGATTTTTCAGATGAGGCACTTGAAAAACGTTATACAGATTTACCTGATTCTTCTGGAAGAAGAGCTAAGGTTTTGTCGGCAAGAAGAAGTCATCTGCAAAAAATGTTCCACGTGGAACAATCGTTAGCTTTTGGTGATTTTGTCGGTTTTGGACGCAATCAGATGTGCTGTTATGAAACCGAAACCAGTGAACTAACAAAGCAAATTATAATGGCAAACCTTAAGCGTTCTGCCATGTATGGTGGTGAAATTAAAGGGATTGGGCCTCGTTATTGCCCAAGTATTGAAGATAAAATGGTGCGTTTTGCATCGCATGAAACTCATAGGTTGTTTCTTGAGCCAGAGGGGCGTTTCACTGCTGAGTGGTACATAAATGGGTTGTCTACGTCTATGCCATTAGATGTTCAGCTTGATATTATTCGCTCGGTTGCTGGACTTGAGCGTGCTGAAGTTGAACGTCCGGCGTATGCGGTTGAGTACGATTATGCTCCACCAACACAATTAAAGGGGTCGCTTGAATCTAAGATTGTTGAAGGGTTGTTTTGTGCTGGTCAGATAAATGGCACGAGTGGTTACGAAGAAGCTGCTGGACAGGGTTTGCTTGCTGGTGCAAATGCTGCTGCGAAGGTTTTTGATAAGCAACCTATTGTATTAAAGCGCCATGAAAGCTATATTGGTGTTCTTATTGATGATTTGGTAACAAAGGGAACTAAAGAGCCATATAGAATGTTTACTTCGAGGGCTGAATATCGATTGTTGCTTAATCATTCAAGCGCTGAAATGCGTTTGTTTGAGGCTGGTTGTTCGCTTGGGTTGCTCTCCCCTGCTCGCAAGACGGCTATTGAAAAGAAAAATGCTATCATTTCTGAGTATGTGGAGCGTTTTGAAAGTGGAAAAGAGTCGCTGCTATTGCGTCGTGATGGTGAAGTCGCTTTGAAGGGGTTGCCTGTTGGTTTCTTGTGTTTGCCTGATTCTACACGTGAGGAAATACTTTACAGAGTTATGTATAAGGGGTACTTGGACAGAGATTTGCGACAGATTGAAAAGTCGCGTAATTATGAAAGTATTAAGATACCACAAGATATAGATTATTCGGCTGTAAAGGGCTTGCGTATTGAGGCATCGCAAAAATTGAAAGAGTTTGCGCCGATGACTGTTGGACTGGCTTCTCGTATATCGGGGGTATCTCCTGCTGATGTTGGTGTGTTGATTGTTTATTTGAAAACTTTGCTTGGTTAAAATTTTGAATTTTGTGGCGAACTCGAAAGAGTTCGCTTTTTTGTAAATTTTTTTGAAATGAGTTAAAAATCGACCTTCAAAAATGCCTCTAAAATCGATTTTTGGGGCTTGGTTGATTAATGTGTTGCTTTTTGGGGTGAAATGTCGAAAATGGGCAAAATTTTGATTTTTAGCCCGTTTTGCGATTTTGGGGGTTTTGAAGGGTGGAATGTTCCACGTGGAACATTTAAACATACTCATAAAATTTTTTACATTCGTTTTGCGATTGAAAATGCAAAAATATTTTTAAAACCACATTTCTTTAAAATTTTAGCACATTCGTTTATGGTAGATGCAGTGGTTATAACGTCGTCTACTATCACAATTTTTTGATTTTTGTCGATGGTGTTGCATTGTGGTGTATGTGTGAACGCCTTTGCAACGTTCTTCATTCTTTCGTTGCGACCTAATCTTGTTTGTGTAGAGGTCTGCTTTGTACGTTTTAAAAGTTTTGCAGTTTTTATATTTAAATGGGGTGCTCGCTTGGTTATTTCGCGAACAATTTCTTCTGATTGATTATAACCACGCTTGAGTTTTCTGGTAAAGGAAAGTGGAACTGCAACCAAGATTGCATCGCGTAAAAACGTTTCAGTTTCTGGATGGAGTAGGGCAAGTTGTGCTAAATCTTTAGCTATATATGGAGCGTTTTTATATTTTAAAGCGTGTATTAAATTGATTATAGAGCCATTGTATGCTGTTGTGCATAGGACTCGTTTGTATGCTATGTTCATATCGGCACACTTGGGGCATAATGCTATATTAGGCATATTGTTTGTACCCAATATTTCACCACATTGCAAACATCTGCCACCAGTGGTGAATGTTATACTTTTTGCACAATCAGGGCAGAGAGTGTAGAATCTTCCTTTGAAAGAAATAGACCCACAACTTGCGCAACCCCTTGGAAAAAGTAGGTTTGCAAGGCGACGAGAAATTAGTTTAACTGAGGTTTTTATATTCAATATATGCGTATGATAATGTGTGTGGTAGGGTGGGGCAAGCCCTTTCTATCAACGAAAACATTTTTTGAATGTTTGATTATTGCGTTTTTAGCGTTTAAATAAAGGTTAAATATAAGCTTGAAAGACTTTTCTGTATAATAGATAATCTATTTTGTACAAAACTGATTTTATTATGAAAAAAACAATTACTAATATGATACGTTGGGGAGCTGTGCTTTTAGCAGTGCTTGTTCCTGTTGTTGTAAATGCTATTGAATCGGCAACTATAAATGTTGTGTTAAAAGACAATCGAGTTGTGTCGAATGTTGTAAACGCAACAAGAATTGCTGATAACACAACTCAGATAAAAATTCTTGCCAAAGATATTCCAGCCAATTGCAAATATATCGAAATTTTTGCCGACAACGCTGTTGCTGAAAAAGGTCAAGATGGTTTTTGGATTATGAATAGAGGCTTGATGGGGTACTTCAACAAAGATAATGGTAAGTTTTCTGCATCTAAAAAATATATGTATTTGCCATATTATGCAATGAAGTCGCCGCAAGAAAACTTTATTGCAGTAATTGACGGCATGCGTTTCGAGTTCAATGTAAATGTTGAAGTTGTTGATGGAGTTTATAAAATGTATCCACGTTGGTATATTTCGGATATCGGTTTTGCTCCGTATGAAGACATTGTTATAACATACTATACATTGCCAAAAGATGCAGACTACAATGAAATGGCAAAGATTTACAGAAAGCATCGTTTTGCACAAAATCCAAAAATTAAGCCTATAAAAGAACGTTTTAAAACTCAGCCATTGTTAGAGCAGGTTGCAAAATCGTTCCCAGTCAGAATGGATTTTGCGCGTAAGCATTTTAATCGAAAAAAAGACAATGCTAACTTCTATCAACGTGGAACAAAACCTTGGGTTGATGAAAAAAATGGTATAAAAGCTGATAGAGAAGAACGTGCTCCTATTTCAAGACATTATAGTTCGGGTATTGCTATGATGCACAAAATGAAAGCTATTGGTTTAGATGATATATTTATTTGTGCATCAGGTTTTCAAGACGGTGGTTATGATGGTCGTTGTCCAACTACATTCCCAATTTGTAAAGAGTCGGGTGGTGAAGAAGAATTCAAGAAATATTTGGCTGAAGGTAAAAAATTGGGATATGTAATTGATGGTCATAGCAACTATACCGATGCATTTACATGTTCGCCAGACTGGTCGCCCGATAACATCAGTAAGTCGCCCGATGGCAAACTTGAACTCAATGGTGCGTGGAGTGGTGGTAAAGCATACAATTTGTGCTTGGCAAATGCTTACGAAAAATACATAAAGCGCGACCTTCCAAAACTTGCTACTCTCGGCTTGCGTGGGGCTCACTACATCGATGTATTTACAGCAGTATATCCATATCGTTGTTGCGATCCAAATCATGCTGGTAATCGCAAGCAGATGGCTGAAATTCAAGATAAAATAGCACAGTTGTGCAGAGATTTATTTGGTGGTTTTGCTTCGGAATGTGGTTTTGACCATATCATAGATAAAGTTGACTATATCAATTATGTAACTGCACCAATGCGTGCAAAGTATGTCTATAAAAGCAAGGGAATGCAATTTGTAGATAAATTTGTTCCATTCTGGGAATTAGTTTATCACGATATTGTTTTGCATAATACTGATAAGGTAACACAGGGAACTCTAAATCAAGATAACAATCTTATATTAGTTGAATTTGGAGGTCGCCCAATTTATTATGGAGTAAACGATAATAATTTGCCACACATCAAAAAGGCTTACGATCAATATATGAAATTGCGTCATTTAATGCTTGAAGAAATGTTGTCGCATAAAGAAGTGGCAAAATATATTTTTGTTGTTTCGTATGCAAATGGCGAAAAGGTTGTAGTTAACAAAACAAAATCGTCTTATACTTACAATGGCGTTGAAATTCCTGCAAAAGATTTCCGTTTAATTTCGGCAAAAAAATAAAAATATGAAAAATCCTATAAAAAAATTTCTAAGTTTGGGTATGTTTGCTTCAATTTTATTTGGAGCAAGCATTGTTGATGCTATTGAATCTGTTACAGTTGTAGCAACACTCAATGATGGTCGCGAGATTTCTAACGTTTTTCCAACAGAACGCATAGACGAAAATACAACCAGAATAAAAATTCCCAAGAAAAGCATTCCTCAAGATTGCAAGTACTTAGATTTTTTTGCCGATAATGCAGTTGCTCAAAAAGGCGATGAAGGCTTTTGGATTTTAAATCGTGGTTTGATGGGTTACTTCAATAAAGATAATGGTGCATATAAAGCTCCTAAACAATATATGTATTTGCCATACTATGCTATGAAAACTCCCAAAGAAACATTCATAGGCGTTATTGATGGTATGCGTTTTGAATTTAATGTAAATGTTGAGGTTGCCGATGGCATGTACAGAATGTATCCACGTTGGCATATTGCCGATATTGGCGTAGCTCCGTACGAAAACATTACAATTACTTACTACACGCTTTCAAAAGATGCCGATTACAACGAAATGGCTAAAGCGTATCGCAAACATCGCTTTGCAAAGAATAAGCGTATAAAGCCATTGAAGGAACGTTTTAAGACTCAACCGTATCTCGAAAAAATGGCGAAGTCTGTTCCAGTGAGAATCGGTTTTGCAAGTAAGAAATTCGATAGAAAAACCGATAGCGTAAACTTCTATCAACGTGGAACAAAACCATGGGTAGACGAGAAGTATGGTATAAATGCAGAACGCGAAGAAAATCCAGTTAGAGCTTGGAATTTCACAAATGGTATAAAAACCCTTCAAGAGATGAAGGCAATGGGTATGGACGATATAGCTGTTTGCGTTAATGGTTTCCAAAATGGAGGCTATGATGGTCGATGCCCAACTACATTTCCAATTTGCGAAGAGGCTGGTGGCGAAGAAGCTTTGAAGCAACTAATCAAAGCTGGTCAGGATATTGGCTACATAATGGATGGTCATAGCAATTATACCGATGCATTCACATGTTCACCAGATTGGTCGCCCGATAACATTAGTAAATCTCCCGACGGCAAACTTGAATTAAATGGTGCGTGGAGTGGTGGTAGAGCATATAATTTGTGTCTGATAAATGCGTACGAAAAATATATAAAGAAAGACTTGGAAAAAATCGCAGCACTCGGTTTTCGTGGAGCTCATTATATAGACGTGTTTACTGCTGTTTATCCGTATCGTTGTTACGACCCAAAACATTTTGGTACGCGTAAAGACGTTGCAAAAATTCAAAATAAAATTGCACGGCAGTGCAGAAAACTTTTTGGTGGCTTTGCGTCGGAGTGTGGTTTCGATCATATCATCGATAAAGTCGATTACATCAACTATGTAACAGCTCCAATGCGTGCTAAGTATGTTTATAAGAGTCCAAGTATGGAGTTTATCGATAAGTTTGTTCCATTCTGGGAATTAGTTTATCACGATATCGTTTTGCATAATACCGATAAAATTACTCAAGAAGTTCTCACGCAAGATAACAATTTGACTCTTGTTGAATTTGGTGGACGTCCGATTTTCTATTGGGTAAATCAACGCAATATGGCTGGTATTAAGAAGGCGTACGATCAATTTGTAAAACTCCGTCATTTAATGCTCGAAGAAATGCTTTCGCACAAAGAAGTAGCAAAGGATGTTTTTGTTATATCGTATGCAAATGGTGAAAAGATTGTGGTTAATAAAACAACATCTCCATATGCTTATAATGGTACAGAAGTTCCTGCGAAGGATTTTAGACTAATTAAAAAATAGATAACATCAATTTTATCATGATAGGGCATGCAGTAAACCTTTTTAAAATTTATATTCTTTTTGAAATCGTTTTTGCATGCCATTTACTTTGTGCAATCGATTCTGTTGATCTGCGATTTATCTTAAAAGATGGTCGCGAAGTCTCAACAGAAGTTCCCGTTGAAAGAATAAACTCTACTACGTCGCGTTTAAAAATTTCTAAAAAAAATATTCCAGCTGATTGTAGATATTTAGACGTGTTCGCCGATAACGCAATTGCTCAAAAGGGCGATGCGGGCTTTTGGGTTTTAAATCGTGGTGAGGTAGGCTTTTTCAATAAAGACAACGGTGCATATAGAACCTTAAAACAATATATGTACCTGCCATATTACGCAATGAAAACACCTAAAGAAACTTTCATCGGCGTAATTGATGGAATGCGTTTCGAGTTCAACGTAAATGTTGAAGTTGTAAATGGTGTGTACAAAATGTATCCACGTTGGCATATTGCCGATATTGGTGTTGCTCCATACGAGAACATTTCAATTACTTACTATACGCTTTCAAAAGATGCCGATTACAACGAAATGGCTAAAGCGTATCGAAAACATCGCTTTTCAAAAAACAAACGCATAAAGCCTTTGAAAGAGCGTTTTAAAACGCAACCACATCTTGAAAAAATGGCGAGATCTGTTCCTGTGAGAATTGGCTTTGCGAGTAAACCATTCGATAGAAAAAAAGATAGCGTAGATTTTTATCCATACGGAACAAAACCATTTATCGACGAAAGGTATGGTGTAAAAGCCTTGCGTGAAGAATATCCAGTTGGCGGGTGGAAATTTTTGCATGCAATTCCTGTTTTAAAGGAAGTTAAATCGCTTGGTATGGACGATATTTCTGTCTGTATTAGTGGCTATCAATTTGGCGGTGGTGATGGTCGATGTCCAACTTCATTTCCAATCTGTCCAGAAGCTGGTGGTGAGGATGCTTTAAAGCAACTCATAAAAGCAGGGCAAGAGCTTGGCTTTATAATTGACGGACATAGTAATTATACCGACGCTTTTACTTGTTCGCCAGATTGGTCAACAGATAATATTTGTAAATCTCCCGATGATAAACTTGAAACGAATGGAGCGTGGACGGGTGGTAAAGCTTATAATTTGTGTCTTGTTAGTGCGTATGATAAAATAATAAAAAATGATTTAAAGAAAATTGCTAATCTTGGTTTTCGTGGTTCGCATTATATCGATGTTTTTACAGCCGTTTATCCGTATAGATGTTGCGATTCAAATCACTTTGGTACAAGAAAAGACGTAGCAAAAATCCAAAATAAAATTGCTAAGTTGTGTAGAGATTTGTTCGGCGGTTTTTCTTCAGAGTGTGGATATGATCATATTATCGATAAAGTTGATTACATAAATTATGTTTCTGCACAAATGCTTTCTAAATACGTTAATAAAAATTCGTCTATGAAATTTGTAGATAAGTTTGTTCCATTTTGGGAGCTAGTTTATCATGATGTTGTTCTACATAATACCGATAAAATTACTCAACAAGTAATTTCTCAAGAAAACAATTTAACACTTGTTGAATTTGGAGCACGTCCAATATTCTATATGGTAAATAAACGCAATATGGCTGATATTAAAAAAGCGTATGACCAGTTTGTAAAACTACGTCATCTAATGGTTGAAGAAATGCTTTCGCACAAAGAAGTAGCAAAGGATATTTTTGTTATATCGTATGCAAATGGCGAAAAAATAGTGGTTAATAAAAGCAATGTGGCTTATGTGTATAACAATGTTGAAATCCCCGCAAAAGATTTCCGTTTAATAAAAGAGAAAGGATAAAATATGAAAATAAATTCAATAAAGAATTTAATCTGCAATGCGTATATATTGTTATCTATTGCATTGTGTGCATGTAATGGTGTTAGAAAAACTGAGGTTAAAAAATATCCGTCAAACACTGGTGCAGAATACGATGTTGCTGTATATGTATGGCCTGCTTTCCAACCTGCACCCGAATGGAAAAAATACGATCTTTTCAAAAAAGGAATAGGTGAGTGGGAGTTTGTTAAAGAAGCAGAAAAAAAGCGTCCGTGGCATAAACAACCTCGCAAGCCTCTTTGGGGATACGAACCAGAAGATGATCCTGTTGTAATAGCTCGAAAAATTGATGCGTGCTTAGCAGCCGGTGTAAACGTAATGATTTACGATTGGTATTGGTATGATAACGCACCATTCTTAGAAAATGGTTTACAAGCTTTCTTGAAAGCTCCAAACAGTTATAGAATGAAGTTTGCTATTATGTGGGCAAATCACGAAATCGATGACCTTTGGGATAAAACAAAACGATATAAATGTCCAGACCCCAACGGGTATAGAAATATTCGTGCCGATGCAAAAGTTTCAATCGATGAATTTAAAAATGTTCTTGTTCCACGATGGATAGAATTTTTCAAAAAACCAAATTACTATAAAATTAATGGCAAACCAGTTTTTCAGATGTTCGCAGCTTGTAATACGGCAGGATATTTTGGCAGTAAAAAAGCTGGCGCCGACGCGTTTAAATATTTTGAACAAAAAGCAATCGAAGCAGGATTTCCTGGAATCGAGTTTCAAGGTCGAGGTTCAAGTTTGCGAGCTAATCCTCAAACTTTCGATGCACTCGGTTACGATGGTGTGTTCTTCTATAATTGGTTGAGTCTTGAACCGTTCTCGGGTTCTTATTCGCTAGATTATTCAAAAATGCCAGATATGGATTACAAAGAATGGGGCGAGAAAGCGTATGAAAAATTTGAACGCGATGTAAAGCGTTTTAGTCAATATCAGTTCTATCCGAATGTATCGTGTGGTTGGGATACAAATCCACGCTTTCCTGCCGACGTATATACTCCTGTTGCGCTTAATAATACTCCAGAACGTTTTGAGTACTTCTTGCGTAAAGCTAAAGATTGGGCTGATAAAAATATTGCACCAAATAAACCAAAATTGATTTTGATAAATTCGCTTAATGAATGGACTGAGGGTACATATATTGAGCCCGATACTGAACACGGATACGGTTTTTTGAATGCAATATCCAATGTTTTTCGTTCAACAACAAAGTAAAAACATAAAAGAAAAGATTAAAAAGGGCGACAAAAGGTGTAAAGAGTCGCTCTTTTTTTGTAAAAAAGCGTAAAAAAAATGAAAAAAATAGTGGTAAAAGTAAAAAAAGTTTAAAAATTTTTCCTAGGAAAAATAAGGGATTGAGGGTTATTTTTAAATTTTTTCAAAAAAAGTGCTTGACTGTAAAACCTAAATATGCACTATGGTGTGTCTTTTCCAATAGAGGAAGTGCTTTGAAATCGTCGTGAGATGAATTTGAAAAAAAGTGAAAAAAACTTAAAAAAAGTTCTTGACACTTTAAAAACAATCTGCCTTTATGGGAGGCTCATTCAAATTGAAAAGTCGGTTTGAATGAGATAGCCAAGATGAGAGTTTTGGTTAAGTTCTTTGAAAATTACTAAGTACGATTGTGCGAACCTGCCAAAAATTTTTTTGGCAAACAACTTTGAAAAAAGTCCAACGAATCGTGATGGAAATGACATCACTTAAAACAGAACGTTGAACACTTCTAAATCTTTTAATAGATTTTACGGAGAGTTTGATTCTGGCTCAGAGTGAACGCTGGCGGCGTGGTTAAGACATGCAAGTCGAGCGAGAACAAAAGCGTAGCAATACGTGGATGAGAAAGCGGCGAACGGGTGCGTAACACGTAAGCAACCTGCCCTAAAGACGGGGATAGCTCGGGGAAACTCGAATTAATACCGGATGTGGTCCTGCAATGCATGTTGTAGGTACTAAAGCTTGTAATGGCGCTTTAGGAGGGGCTTGCGGCCTATCAGCTTGTTGGTGAGGTAACGGCTCACCAAGGCAAAGACGGGTAGCGGGTCTGAGAGGACGATCCGCCACACTGGAACTGAGACACGGTCCAGACACCTACGGGTGGCAGCAGTTTCGAATCATTCACAATGGGGGCAACCCTGATGGTGCAACGCCGCGTGGGGGATTGAAGGTCTTCGGATTGTAAACCCCTGTCACACAGGACTAAAAATAAGGTTCATAGCCTTATCTGAATTAACTGTGAGAGGAAGTAGTGGCTAACTCCGTGCCAGCAGCCGCGGTAATACGGAGACTACGAGCGTTACTCGGATTCACTGGGCGTAAAGGGAGCGCAGGCGGAATGGTGTGTTATGTGTGAAATACCAGGGCTCAACTCTGGTGCTGCGCGTAAAACTATCATTCTTGAGACTTGGAGAGGTAAGCGGAATTTCTGGTGTAGCGGTAAAATGCGTAGATATCAGAAGGAACACCGAAGGCGAAGGCAGCTTACTGGACAAGATCTGACGCTCAAGCTCGAAAGCGTGGGGAGCGAAAGGGATTAGATACCCCTGTAGTCCACGCCCTAAACGTTGTACACTAGGTATTGGAGGAATCATCCCCTTCAGTGCCCCAGCTAACGCGATAAGTGTACCGCCTGAGGACTACGACCGCAAGGTTAAAACTCAAAGAAATTGACGGGGGCCCGCACAAGCGGTGGAGCATGTGGCTTAATTCGATGCAACGCGAAGAACCTTACCTGGGTTTGACATGTATTGGAATATGCTAGAAATAGTATAGTCTTTCGGGACTGATACACAGATGCTGCATGGCTGTCGTCAGCTCGTGTCGTGAGATGTTCGGTTAAGTCCGGCAACGAGCGCAACCCTCGCCCTATGTTACTAACAGGTAAAGCTGAGGACTCTTAGGGGACAAACTTGAATTCAAGTGGGAAGGTGGGGATGACGTCAAGTCAGTATGGCTCTTACATCCAGGGCTGCACACGTGCTACAATGGCAGGTACAGAGGGAAGCCAGACCGTGAGGTTGAGCGGAACCCGAAAGCCTGTCCCAGTTCGGATTGGATGTCTGCAACTCGACTCCATGAAGCCGGAATCGCTAGTAAAGGCGTATCAGCTACGACGCCTTGAATACGTTCCCGGGCCTTGTACACACCGCCCGTCAAGTCATGAAAGCCGATTTTTCCCGAAGTTCGTGAGCTAACCGCAAGGGGGCAGCGACCTAAGGAAAGGTTGGTGATTGGGACTAAGTCGTAACAAGGTAGCCGTAGGGGAACCTGCGGCTGGATCACCTCCTTTCTAAGGAGAATTTCTGAGGTAAATATACCTGTAAGAAATAGGATGAGGTTTGTGCAATTGTACTTAGTAATTTTCAATGTTGTTCATTGAGATAAGATAAAGAGGCGTAGGGATTTTAGAAAGAATCTTTGCTGAATAAATATGGGGCCGTAGCTCAGTTGGAAGAGCGGCTGATTTGCATTCAGCAGGTCATCGGTTCGAACCCGTTCGGCTCCACCATATTTAGGGCTCATAGCTCAGTTGGTTAGAGCACACGCTTGATAAGCGTGGGGTCGATGGTTCAAGTCCATCTGGGCCCAATTATCTTAAAGAAGGATTTAGTTCATTGACAGTATGTAAGACGAGATTTAAGAAACATAGAAGATATTCGAAGAAATGCGAGTATAAACTATAAGAGAATCTTAGAATACGAAATGCGAAAGAAAAGTAGGAACCAAGCATAAATAGTAGCCCAATTTTAAAAAAGGAAAGAGTTTGTGAATGAACAAACGAAGGGCAACAGGAGGATGCCTTGGCGACACATGGCGAAGAAGGACGTGACAAGCTGCGATAAGCTTCGGGGAGCCGCAAGTAGGCTTTAATCCGGAGATTTCCGAATGGGAAAACCCGTTTAAATGAAAGTTTAAACACTCCTAACTGAATCTATAGGTTAGGTAGAGCAATACCTGCTGAAGTGAAACATCTCAGTAAGCAGAGGAAAAGAAAGCGAATGCGATTCCCTCAGTAGTGGCGAGCGAAAGGGGAACAGCCTAAACCGAGTTGATTTATCGGCTCGGGGTTCGGACTTCGAAGTGAGACGATGAAGGATAGATGAATTACCTGGAAAGGTAAGCGATACAGGGTGATAGTCCCGTAGTCGAAATCCGTAATTGCTCTAGGAGTATCCAGAGTAGCACCGGACACGTGAAACCTGGTGTGAAAGAGTGCAGACCACTGCATAAGGCTAAATACAAGGTGTCGACCGATAGTGAACAAGTACCGTGAGGGAAAGGTGAAAAGCACCCCTGTTAGGGGAGTTAAAAGTACCTGAAACCTGTTGCCTACAAGCGGTCAGAGCTTTTTTATAAAGTGATGGCGTACCTTTTGCATAATGGGCCTAGGAGTCTATATCAGTTGCGAGCTTAAGTGTTTACGACATGGAGGCGAAGCGAAAGCGAGTTTGAATAGGGCGATAGTATCTGGTATAGCACCCGAAGCGGAGGCGATCTAGCCATGGCCAGGTTGAAGCATCGGTAACACGATGTGGAGGACCGAACCCATTAACCTTGAGAAGTTAAGGGATGAGCTGTGGTTAGGAGTGAAAGGCTAATCAAGCCCCGTAATAGCTGGTTCTCTCCGAAATATATTTAGGTATAGCGTTGTATGTTTATAGTTGGGGGTAAAGCACTGAAAAGGCTAGGGCTCACACCCGGGTACCGAACCTTATCAAACTCTGAATACCAGCTAATATAATACAGCAGTCAGTCAGTGGGGGATAAGCTTCATTGGCGAGAGGGAAACACCCCAGACCATCAAATAAGGTCCCTAAGTTAATGCTAAGTGGTACGAAGGAGGTAAATTTTCTTAGACAATGGGGATGTTGGCTTAGAGGCAGCCATCATTTAAAAAGTGCGTAATAGCTTACCCATCGAGAGAGTTTGCGCCGAAAATGATCGGGACTAAAGTATTACACCGAATTTGTGGATTGTTTTAACAATGGTAGGAGAGCGTTCCAACGACGTTGAAGGTTGAGGGGAACCGAGGCTGGAGTTTTTGGAAGTGAGAATCTAGGCATGAGTAACGAAAAGTATGGTTAAAATCCATACCGCCGTAAGGATAAGGTTTCCTGGGGAAGGTTCGTCCGCCCAGGGTTAGTCGGGAGCTAAGGCGAGGCCGTAAGGAG
>SUVO01000008.1 GCA_015061955.1 Verrucomicrobiaceae bacterium | reverse complement strand
TCAAATGCTACCCCCCCCCCAACAGTCTTTGTCAAGCTTTTTTTTAAGAAAATATAGATAACATTCTAAATTGTTGTATTGTTAAAAAAATTGCCTACTTATCAACTGTGTTAGCATTTTATTTTTTACTTGCACAAAAATAATTTTTGTTAAATAACAATAGTATTGCCTGTAAAAGAAAAAGAGAGTCTTACTGGCAACAAAGAAGTATATACCATAAAAATGCATAATTCAGATAACATTACAAATTTGCCTAACTCCGCAAAATTTGAAAAACCAACAAAGAGAATATCAAGAGCTAAAATTGACACTACTAATTACTTTCCTGTATAAAATCTGATATTTCACATAAGCTATGATTTCATTATATTCACATATTAAAAAAGCTATAAAGTTAACTACCGTTGTTGCAACATTACTTTTTGTATCTTGCACAGCCCAATTACCCCAAGTTGCAAATATATCCGATACTTCTACAATAACTTCGTATAAAGAACGTTCAAACAATCTAAATGTAGCATTAAGCTTTATCGAAAAACACGGTATAGATGGTCTTAAAAAGATGTCTGGAAAAGTAGAAATCGCAGGAAATAAAGTTTTTGCAAATATTTCTGATATAGAATTAAAACCAATTACCGACGAGCTTATTTTTGAAGCTCACGATAAATACATCGATATTCATTTAATTCTTGAAGGCGAAGAATTTATGGGATTAAAAGACCGTAAAGATTGTAAAAATGTAACAATCGAAGAATTATCGCAAAAAGATTACATTTTGTTTAAAGAAAAGCCAACATCGGTTTTAAAAATGTCGGTTGGCCAGTACATTGTAGTATTCCCTAACGACGCCCACGCGCCATCTTTAGGAAATGGAAAAGTTCGTAAGTGTGTAATAAAAATTGCAGTAGAATAAAATATACTACCTACAAAAAAACACCTAAAAATTTAGGTGTTTTTTGTTTTAAATAAAAGCTCTAAAATTCAAACAATTAGTAATTCCAAATTTTAAACTCAGAATCGCTTTTCCATGTTGCACCAGCTGAGGCATAATCAATAAAACGTCGTTTTGAGCCATCTTCCATTTCAACATCTACTGCAACATTAGTACCTTTTACAAATACAGCAGTAGCGTTAACTTTCTCTTTATTTAATTTTATTTTCACATTGTTATCGAATCCGTTTGAAAAGCGTCGGTCTTGAGAAAGTACAAATGGTCCATGTTTTAAGACAAAGAACTTTGGATTTCTAATATCGCGAACTACCCTTGTTTCTACATCAAAATTCAAACAAATTTTATCACCATCTTTAAACTGACGAACAATATTCAAATATTCTCCAGCTTTTACATTCTCTATTTTTTCGCCATTTACAAAAACTGTTGTATTTTTGCTCCAATTTGGAATACGAAGTTTTAATCCGAATTTTTGCATTTTGTTTTCGATGCCGTTCAATGTAATTTCGGCAACGTTATTATTGATATAATCGGGAGCCGAAACCAACAACTCAACCTTACCATTTTCAATGGGCATGGTAGCTTTACCATTTTCGTATAAATTTACAACAATCGCATTTTTGGAAGTCATATAGGCAACCTTAGGCAACAAAAATAATGCTCTCGGACCATTTGCTACACAACAATTCATATGTATAGCACATTGCTCTGGTGCAGCACTGCGAGTACCACTCATATTATTGTAGTGCGACCACCACGAGCCATCAGCACCTTGTGCACCTATCAATGAATTATATGTAGCAATTTCAATATCATTTGCGTATTTGACATCACCTGTAAGACGCAATAGTTGAGTTGCAAATTTTATCCAAGTAACAGTCACACACGTTTCTTGCCAATATGGAGTTGTGCGTTGTTGCTCGAAAGCACCATTACTCCAACGTTCATGCATTGCTCCTGAACCAAGTACAGTAATCTCACGATCTCGGATAGATGTTATAACTTTTTCAACAGCATCTTTGTATATGGGGTTTGACGTTGCTCTATAAAGTTCTGTAAGCCCCTCAAAGCACGACATCATCTCATAAGCTTTCGATTTTCCATAGTGAATATACGTTTTAGGCTCTGCAATCGGATGCATAAACATATCGAAAACAGGCATTCCTTTTAGTGCTTTATTCATAATGTCTGGCTTAAGGGGATTTGTTTGCCAAGTTTCGACAATCCATTCACAAAAATCTAAATAACGTTTGTCGCCAGTTTCTTTGTATAAGAGAGCCATGGGCTCAAGAATACTCGACGATGCTAAGCCTTCCCAACAACCAATTTGAACAATTTCACGTTTACCTCTGCCTACATGGTTTAAAATATAGTCGGCATGCTTACGAGCAGAGTCGAGAATTTTCACATTCTTTGTTCTATTGTATTCGGCTAACAAACCAAGCAATACATATTTACGCCCCCACATATCCCAAGAACCATTATTACCAATGCCACCATCGGCATTTATGAAGAACTCGCGAGCCTTTGTGTAGCTTGTTATAGAGCCATATTCATCTTGAGTTTTTATAAGTTCCGATGCTCCGTATCTCAATCGTTTATCGAGTACGTCAGATGGTTGAAAGTCGTAAGCTAATTCAGCCGATGTATACCATTTTCCCCAGAATTCGCATCTCCAATATTTTGTTTCGTTGCGTTCTTTAAACGGACGCACAAGTGCATCTATATCCCACACTAATATATTTCCGTTTAGGGAAGTTTTCAAATACTTACCTAAAGTACCATTCAATTCAACTGAACCTCTTGGTGCAACACTAAAAGAATCGGCTACAAATTTTAAACTTTCGTTGCATGCATTCTTCCCCAAAACTGATGCTGAAAAAAGAAAAGTTCCCAACATCACATACTTGATAATTTTATTTTCCATAGATTAAATTATTTTCTTTTTGATAATATTTGCAATAAATTTTTATCAACGATAAAGAATCAAGGTTATTGTCCCGTATAATAACACAAAAAACGCAATCCTTATGCTCAGCTGCATTTAATTTCTTTTGAATAAAAAATTTTTCACTCACCATAAAATATATTTTGGGGTATTAATTTGTAAGTACTACCAATGACGGGGGTGCGTTGGCCCCTTGACGACGGACCATAATAAGTGAGAAAATAAACTAATAAACTCACAAAGAAGAAGGAATATAATGAAATCACGATTTAGTGTAGAGCAAATAATCATGTTTTTAAGAAAAGCTTTAAAACTCGAAGATTAGTAATTCCAAATTTTAAATTCGGACTCGCTTTTCCACATTGCCCCAGCTGAGGCATAATATAAAACTTCGTTTTGAGCCATCTTCGATTTCGACAGCTTGTCGAGTTTTTAAAGAAGTTGGTTTAGACCCCGAGTGTCCCATTTTAAAAATTCCATCGAGACCAACTAATATGGATTATATCTCAGTTCTCAATACTCTTCCATATTTCTAAAATTTATTGACAACATAATATCAGACAATAACATACAATTACATGAATAATAGGAGTAATAAATATTGCTGTTGTGGATGTCTGTTTTTTATTTTAGTATTGTTTACTTTGTTTTGCACTTTGTTTTTTATTTGTTCCCGGACAGCATATACATATGATCATGATGAAGAAACACAGAAAAGCTTATCAGAGTTTCTCAGTAAAAAGTTGGGAGATTACAATGATATAGTCTTCCCAACGAACTATTATTATTCAAATCCGAATTACAAAGACGAATATAGTATAACAGGAAGAAAAACTCCATACATGGGACCTTCACACGAACCCTATCATATCGAATATAAAAAAATGGATTATGTTTTGACGTATAAAAATGAAATTATAGAAGTAAGGGATAGAGGGCAATTCTACAAAGAAGGTAAATACAGAGGTTATACAGAAAAGTGTAATGGAGTTTTAAAATGTCGAATATGTGGAACTAAAATTTCAAAAGATATTGCTCATGATAAATCGCTTTGTTTTAAAAATGGTATAAACAAAAAGAAGAGAAAGGCATTTTATGTAGGAGGGCTAGGTAACAACATTTGTACTGAAGTGGATATATATGTAAAAGAAAAAATATACTTTACGGAAGCAGAGCTAAAGGAAATTCAAAAAATATGGGATAATTTGAAAAAACCATATTTCTTTACATACCTAAAAATTAATATGATATATGGTTTTCCTCCAATATTAGGAACATTACAAGAAAAATATGATACTCTATATTTCTACTAATTCCATTATCTAAACTCACACATGTAAGATCTGATATCTTTAATAATTTTGTGAATAGTTGTTCTGCTTTTGTTAAGGATTTTTGCAATTTCAGTCCAGATAAAATCAAATTTATATTAAAATATGAAATAAACTATTTTTCATTACCTTATAATGCCTTTTTGTTTATGTAAAATGGAATATATTTTTTTGCATCTGAGTTTAATATTAGCAGAATTTGGAATAGCTGTATCGTTGTTACAGCTATTAAAAAAAGTTATGTATGTAAATGTTATAAGAATATCAGTTGTTATTTTAGTGTGCCTTGCAATATTTTCGCCATTAATAAATAAAAGTTTATATAGTGAAAACTATGCTATTTATTTAAATATAATTCAGATTTTCTTATTTGTTTCTACAATCACATGCGTAATTTTTCGTATAAAATATAGAAAGTTGTTTCTTATTTTATCATCACTATATATTATAATATATTGTTTATTAAGCAGTATTTTGTTGTTTTACTATTGTTTTACAGAAGGATTATTTGTTCTGTTGTTTATAGATTTATTTTTCCTTCCTTTGGCTCTACCATTATCAATGTGGTTTATTGTTTTATTGCAAAAAACTACTGATGTTATGAAATATTGAAAAACACTGATATATTTATTTTTGATAATATGAATACACTAAAAACAACTTTTATTGCATTTATTAACCTAATTCTAACGCAATGTTGGATTGTTCTTTTGAATGCCCCAGAGGAGAAAGCATCGACCCTTTTGACGATAATTGCGATTTTTGTATTTTTACTGACAACATTCTCGTCGATTTATATGTGGAAGTTTTTTACAAGATTTTCCCGTATGGGTAAGATTACTTTTCTGCTCTTATACTACATCGCAGTAGTATATTCATTGTGTGGGTTGAGTGTCGGTTCATCGTTTATAGATATTATTTCGTATCTATTAGCCCCTATATATTCTATCGTTTACCTTGCCCCGATTTATCTTGGAGGCATAATTCTGCTTATTTTACAAATATTAAATAAACGAAATAATAAATGACAAAGAAAGGCGTATGCCCATGAAAAGTTGTTTATATATAATATTATTACCATTTGTTTTAATTTTTATCGCAAGAAAAGGGAACAAAAAAAACGCAAACCTCTCGGACTGCGTTTTTTCAAAATGGCGGGATGGACGGGACTCGAACCCGCGGCCTCCTGCGTGACAGGCAGGCGTTCTAACCAACTGAACTACCACCCCAATTGATTATTATTTCACCATACTGCCTTATATTTTACATTTGTCAACGAAAAAATTTAAGTTTTATTCATTTTTTTAAAAAAAAGGTCACACCTACAAGATATGCAAGTATTGATGCTTTTAAATAACTAAAACAACTCTTACCAATATTAGTTTTAACTAACTTTACATAATTAACCTTAATATAACAAAAAAAATTTCTTGCTTACAAAACTAACATCTTCATATATATATGTAAAATATGCGATTTATAAAACTTTTTTTTATTTTATTATCTACCATTGCAACCATATTAGCGTTTGCAGAAAACAATATCACCTGCCGAGTACAAAATGTAAACGGAGTTTCACGCTTGGTGCTTAATGGGAAGCCTGTAAGGGCAAGAATGCTTTATGTATCTCCTTTGTATTTTCAGTTAGCATCGCCTATCATACGAACAGCATACGACGATACCGATGTTCAAACTTTCATAGAAATTCCAGCATTAGAAAAAGAAGTTTCTAATGCGTCAATTGAATTTAAAGCTTACAAAAATTTCAAAGCTAAAATCTACAACTTGACTATAACAGAAGCTAATACAAACAAACAAATTTATGCACTGTCGATGAAAGGCGACCATCGCGTAAAAACAAAAAGAGCCAATGCCACATTTAAAACTGAAAATGATAGAGAATTTTTAGAAGTTTCAAACGCTTTCCCTACTGGATTTAGTAAGATAATCTTTAATGGTGTAAATTTTGAAGCCAACAAAACATACAAAGTAAACATAGACATTCGCGCCGAAAAAAAATTCACCTTCAATTTATATTCAACAATAAATGGAAACTTCTTTGAACCCAAGCAACGCTCGTTTGTAGGTACACAAGTTGCTTTTGCAAAGGAGTACGACTGCAATTTTATAACATTTCCAATTCAAGCAGCCGATTTTATGCCTGAAGATGGGAAATCGTACAACACCGAAAATCTCAAAAGTGCTCTTGATGAAATTTTAACAGCAAATCCAAATGCAAAAATTTTAGTTCGCATACGCTGTTATCCTCCAGAATGGTGGGTGAAAAAATATCCTGAAGATACTTTCCGTTATCCTAATGGTGAAATTCTTAAGAAGTACAAAGGCGCTGGCAGTACGTTCTCTGAAAGATTCCGTCGCGACAGTGCAAAAGCAATTGAAGCAATTATTGACTTCTGCGAAAACTATTGTGGGGCAAGCATTATTGGTTATCACCCAGGTGGCGCTCACTCGTGCGAATGGTTCTTCCCTGATGTTGGCAAAGAAGATTGGATTGGTTATGAAGAATCTGCGCAAGTTTCGTGGCGAAAATGGCTAACAAAAAAATACAAAACCGATAAACAACTTCAATTGGCTTGGAACAATCCAACCATAACGCTTGCAACTGCACGCGTACCACTTCCTGAAGAACGCAAAAAAGCTTTCTGTTTGATAAATCCGAAAACTCAACAAAACCTCTTAGACTGCAATTTGTTCCGTCAAGACGCAATGGTAGATACTATCTTGTATTTGGCAAAAACAATTCGCAAAAAAGTTCCTAATAAACTATCAGGTGCATTCTACGGATACATAATTATTACCGATCCCAAAGGAGCTGCAAACCCGGGACATTTCGGGCTTGGCAGATTGTTGAAGTCGGATGCAATAGATTTCTTATGTGGACCAGTTGCGTATTCAAATCGCGATTTAGGCGATGGTTGTATGTTCCCCGGCTCGCCAGAAACTGTAAACCGTTCGGGTAAAATGTGGATTGCTGAAGACGACATACGAACACATCGCACACCTCAAACTCAATCAAAAGTATCAAAAATAGGCAAAGAGTTGCGCACACTCGAAGACACACTAAAAGTACTACAACGCAACTTGGCACAAGAAGCAATACGCAACTGTGGAAATTGGTATATGGATATGGCTGGCGTTGGTTGGTATGCCGATCCAAAACTTTTTGAGCTAATGAAAAAATTTGAAACAATGGAAATGGATATGATAAAAAATCCAATTCCATACTCCCCTGATGTTGCGATAATTGTTGATGAGTTATCGGCATGTCATGGTGGTGCCGACAACACAAACAACAGAACAATGTCGTGTGCGGCAAGAACAAGAACGTTTATTACAAGTCTTTCGGCTCCTTACGGAAGTTATTTGCTAAATGATTATCTATATGGCAAACCACTATCACCAAAGCTTTCAATATTCACAGTTGCATGCGCACTCGATAAAAAAGCACGCAAAACTATATTTGAAAAAACTCGGAACAACGGTGCTGTATTTGTGTGGAATACTGGCATTATAAACACACAGACACGAGAAATTGATTTAAATGCAGTTTACGAAGCAACAGGTTTTAAAGTCAAATTAGCAAGCAAACCAATGGGAATGTTTGTAAAATCAACCCCAGAAGGAATCAAAGCAGGTCTTCATCTTAATTGGGGAACCAAAGCAATAACCGAACCACTACTTGTTCCTATTTTAAAAGATAACGACAAAGTTTTAGCTACATACGAAAACGGAGAACCAGCTATCGTTATTCGTGGAAAACATATGTTCTGTGCAATGGCATTTTTAACAACAGAACTATTAGATATTATGTACAAAGTTGCAGAAGTACATAAGTACTCAAAACAGAAAGTTTGTATTTTTGCAAATGGTGCATATATTTCTGTTACATGTACCGACAACGATACATCGCCTCACGACATCAACTTAAATATTCCATCTAATAAAGATATCTACAATGCAATTACAGGTGAGAAAATTGGGAAAGCCCCAAACATAACGCTAAAAATGAAACGTGGAGACAACATAGTTTTAAGACTGGGAAATGGCAATGCAGATTTCAGACAAGACAACTAAAACTTTTTATTACACACACAAAAAAATGCGTTCGATTGAACGCATTTTTTGTTTTAGGTTTTTTATTTTTGCTTTGATGGTTTATATATAATGTAATCCATTGGTTTTACTTCAACACCCTTGTAGTTATAAGGCTCTTTTCCGTAATTGCATACAATTCTTGTTTTGTCGGAATACCTTGTAACAAATACATTATCGGCAAGTTTGCCATGATATTCCATAAACTCGTACTGCAAGTGTTTGCGTTTTTCGTATTCATCGTAAGCTTCTTTTAAAACACCAAAATCACAATTTTTATTTACAGCCCAATAGTACGATGGACGTCCACCAAACTCTACTAATTTCAAACGCTTATTTGCAATACTATCCTTACTTCTTTGCCAATGACAATTGTAATCGATTGTATCTATGAATGGATTGCTCAAGATAATACCATGATATGCAATTTGCCAAATTGGCACCATTGTATCCATTAAAAAGTGCTTTCTGCCCAAATAATGTGGATACCCACTAATGTAGAGAGCGTAGTCCATTGTATTTGCAACTTGGTCCATACCACACTCTGAACTCCAAACATTAAAGAACGCGTCGGAAAGCATACCAACTTTGTTCATATACTCGGCAGTTTCCTGACGTGTAGAGAAGTGTTCAATGTGATGACAGTCGTATGGAACAATAGCCGATGTTACGTCGATGTGCATTAGGTTAAAACCGAGCTTAGCCATAGTATCGTACGATGGCAAAACATACTTATGATACACTTGCTTAAAGCATGGATTAAAACCTTTACCACCCATTCCCGAATAGCCTTTGTGTTTTCCTTTGTGATCAACTGCTATGTCGTTAGCATCAAATTCATCAGAAATTGTGTAGTATTCTGTATGGAGAATATGTGGCGCAATTTGGAAACCCAAATCTTTTGCAAGAGCTGTTACTTCTTTCAACTTTGCATTACCACCCAACTCTGGCTCGGCAAGATACCCTGTTGGATTTCTACCATTTGCACGAAGATTCCAATTTGTTAAACAAATATCGAGCTTATCTACCCCCAAAGCTTTTATTTTCTTCATAACACCTTTAAATTCTTCAAAAGTACAGAAAGTCGATAAAACTGGATCATCTTCAGGATACCAATGCTCGCCTCGATTCGATTTCAAATCGCTATCGCGCATATACCAAGCTGTGCAGAATTTCATGAACATGCTATCTACCGTTTGCTTCAATGCTGGATTACCCACAACACGCTCTTTTAGAGGTTTTACTTCGCCACGTTCGAGCTGATATTTGCGATACTCGCGTGCCATTGATGAGTAATTAGCTTTCTTGCCTTTGAAGAATGTAAAGTCGATTATGATATCTTCGTATGGTTTTGTGTGCAGATCTCTAATCTTGAAACGTGGGAACATTTGATATTTTGAATCTTTAACGTCAACCACAACCGAGAACTCGTATTTTAGACCTTTTACAATACCAACAAATGCACTATCGCCTCTTTTAAAACCGAACAATGGCATTGGATGACGGCGTTCTTCTAAAATACCAGATTGTGCTTTAAACGAACCAAGTCTACCATCGGCAAGTACCCAATAACCTTCATCTCCAGTATTTGCAATAGCTTCAGAATGTTTTATATCGATATGAAGAATATCTTCCCACGATATCCAATGTTTACGAGTTGAAAATTTTCCAACAGGTATTCGCAGACGATAAGTATTTTTATTATTATTAAGCTTCTGTAATTTTACAGTTTCTCTACCTATTCTGCCGTCATCATAATAGCGTTCAACTAACACTTCGTCAACTGCACAAAAACCCTGTGCCGATATCAGTAAAGCTAACGCAAAGAATGTATTTTTTATAAACTTTAACATATTTTTTATATTTATTTTTTAGAGTTTAATAACTGATAATCCATTGGAGCAATGGTTTTATCTTTATAAGAAAAAGGCTTATCAGTATAATTTGTTACAATTTCGCTACCGTCAGAAAATCTTGTTACATAAACATTTTTTGCAAGCTCGCCATGGAAGTCCATAAACTCGTACTGCAAATGTTTACGTTTTTCGTATTCGTCGTAAGCTTCTTTTAAGATTTTATAATCAACATTTTTTGAAAGCACTCCACCATAAAACATTGGACGACCTCCAAACTCTACAAGTTTCAAACGTGCTTCAGCAATTTCTTCTTTGCTTTTGGTCCAATAGCAATTGTAAGAATTTGTTTTAAAGAAGAACGGATTACTCAAAATTATACCATGATACGCCAACTGCCAAAAAGGCACCATTGTATCCATTAACTCATGATGTTTTCCCAAATATTTTGGATACGCACTCACATACAGAACAAAGTCGAGCGTATTTGCAACGTGATCGCACGGACCTTCGGAACTCCACGCCCCAAAAAATGCATCGGAAAGCATACCAACTTTATTCATATATTCGGCAGTTTCTTGACGTGTAGAGAAATGCTCGATATGATGACAATCGTATGGAACAATAGCCGATGTTACGTCGATGTGCATTAACGTAAAGCCAAGTTTATCCATTCTATCGTAGTGTGGTAGAATATATTTTTTATACACCTGCTTGAAGCATGGATTAAAACCTTTACCACCCATTCCCGAATAGCCTTTGTACTTTCCTTTATGATCAACTGCAATATCGTTAGCATCAAATTCATCAGAAATTGTATAAAACTCTGTATGCAAAATGTGTGGTGCAACCTGAAAACCTAAGTCTTTTGCAAGAGCGTTCAATTCTTTCAACTTTGCATTTCCACCTAACTCTGGCTCTGCCATTGAACATGTTGGATTACGACCATTTGAACGCAAATTCCAATTTGTTAAACAAATGTCGAGCTGATTTACACCGAGAGCCTTTATTTGCTTAAAGTCTTCTTTTAATTCATCGAAAGACTTTATTTTGTTCACAGGTGGGTCATCAACTGGATCCCAATGTGGACCTCGATTCGATTTCATATCGCTATCGCGCATATACCAAGCTGGAGCAAGCTTTATAAACATACTACCAACCATATATTTCAAACGGGGATTTCCCTTAACACGTTCCTTCAATGGCATAACTTCGCCTCTATCGAGCTGATATTTACGATACTTGCGCGCCATTGATGAATAGTTAGCATTTGCCCCCTTAAAGAAAGTAAAATCGATTATTAGATTTTCGTATGGCTTTGTATGTATATCGCCTATCAAGAAACGAGGATACATACTGTATTTACCATCTTTAACATCAACGTTCATAGAGAACTCGTATTTGAGTCCCTTTACAATACCAACAAATGCACTATCGCCTTTTTTAAATCCATATATTGGCATTATTTGACGACGCTCTACCAATGACGGTGCCTTTTCACGAGTAAAATAACCTAATCTACCATCAGACAAAATCCAATAGCCATCATCGCCTTTTTGGGCATTAGCCTCTGTATGTTTTACATCTATATGAATAATACGCCACCAATATTTTTGTTCGTGAACAGGAAAATCAAGACGATATGTATTGTCTTCAACTTTCTGCAACTTCACCTTTTTTATTTCTGTGGAACTATCGTTTCTGCGAATTTCGAGATTTACTTCGTCGACAGCAGAAAACACTTGAGCCGAAAGAGCAACATACACCGAGCCTAAAAATAATTTTCTTAGTAATTTTTTCATGCTTTCTTATATGTTTATATTAAACATCTTCATTGTTAGTACAACGAATTACACGTTGTACTAACAAAACAACATCTTATTTCTTTTTTGGTGCGTAAATTCTATAATCCATAGAAGCCACGTTCTGCCCTTTGTAAGAGAAACGTTCTTTTGAATAGTTAGAAATAATTTCAGTACCATCAGAGAACTTTGTTATATATACATTAGGTGCAATTTTATCGTGGAAATCCATAAACTCAAGCTGAAGATGTTTACGTGGTTGGAAGTCATCGTAAGCTTTCTTGATATATTTGAAGTCGCCTTCTTTTACATCGTTCAAGCCCCAGTAGAATGATGGTCTACCATTGAATTCTACCTCTTTAATTCTGCGTGCTTTTGCATCGCTCCACTTACAAATCCACCAAGCATGACGTTTATTTTCTGGCAATGTATTGTCAATTAAACATGCCATTGGACAATTTGTGATAATACCATTGTAAACAATCTGCCAAATTGGAACAATTTCGTCTACGAGTGGGAATTTTTTACCTTCGCCAATAGTTTCTGGAGTGATAGGCGTTGCATACAATACATAGTCGAGTGTATTTGCAGTGCTATCAACACCACTTTCCGAACCCCATGCGCCAAAGAATGCGTCGGAAAGCATACCAACACGATTCATATAATAACCAGTTTCTTTACGAGTTGAAAAATGTTCAATGTGATGACAACTATATGGAACAATTGCCGATGTTACATCGATATGGAATGTTCCGTTGAAACCAAGCTTTTGCATACGATCGTAGTTATCGAGGATATGCTTGCGATAAACCTGCTTAAAACATGGATTAAAACCAAAGCCACCCATACCCATATAGCCACGATATTTACCATTTTCATCAAGCGCAATATCGTTTTTATCGAATGCTGGCGATATTGTATAGTTTTCGGTATGCAACATGTGTGGAGC
The DNA here is from genome assembly GCA_015061955.1 of Verrucomicrobiaceae bacterium. Classification (GTDB taxonomy): domain Bacteria; phylum Verrucomicrobiota; class Verrucomicrobiia; order Opitutales; family Intestinicryptomonadaceae; genus Merdousia. The sequence continues at coordinate 104,976 of SUVO01000008.1, read as the reverse complement.
AATTCTATAACCTAACTTTTTTGCCAATGCAGTTGTTTCTTTACATTTTGCATTACCACCTAACTCAGGTTCGGCAATAGATGAAATTGGATTGCGACCATTTGAACGCCAATTCCAATTTGTTAAAATTATATCGATTTTTTCTACGCCAGCTTCCTTGAGTTTTTTCATGAACCACTGAATGTTGTCGAAGTCGCGAATCTTTTGTATTGGAGGGTCTTCTTCCGACTTCCAGTGCCAACCACGATTCATACCTGTTTCGCCCTCACGCATAAAGGTAGCCATTTGAGTTTTCAAATAAACCGATTCAACCGTATTTTGCAATGTTTCATTGCCAAGTATACGCTGCTTGAGTGGTTTTACTTCGCCACGTTCAAGCTGATATTTACGATACTCACGCCCCATTGCCGAATAATTTGCATCTTTACCTTCAAAATGAGTAAAGTCGATTATAATATCTTCGTAAGGTTTGGTATAAATTTCTTTAAGATGAAAACGTGGGAAGATTTCGTACTTGCCGTCTTTTACGTTAATCATAGTGGAAAACTCGTACACTAAACCTTTAATAATAGCTACAAAAGCTTTGTCGCCTTTCTTCACACCAAACATTGGCATCATATTCTTGCGAAGATGATATTTACCATTATCGCGAGAAAATCTACCTAATGCCATATTTGAAGTAACCCAATAACCAGCATCGCCTTTCATAGCAGTAGCTTCTTCACGCTTTACATCGATAGAATCAACGCCTGTCCACTTCCAAGTACCCATTTTATCAACAGGAATATGCAAACGATAAGTGTTTTCGTTTACTTTTTGAAGCTTTACTGTTTGTGTTTTTACCTTTCCATTTGAAAGATTGCGCTGAACTATAACCTCATCGATTGCTCCAAAAGAGGTTGCCGCAAACAATGAAAAAGCTGTAAGTGATAATAATTTAAATTTTTTCATATTTTTACCTCCGTTTTATTTTGTAGCTTTATACAAAACATAGTCTAATGGTTTTACATCTTTTCCCTTATATTTGTAAGGTTTGTCGGTATAATTCGATACCATTTCTGAACCATCAGAATACTTTGTTATGAATACATCAGGTGCAATTTCATCATGATATTCCATAAATTCAAGTTGCAAATATTTGCGTTGTTGATATTCGTCGTAAGCTTGTTTTACATCGGGAAGATTTGCATCGTTTGTTAAATTCCAGTAATACGAAAGACGTCCACCAAACTCAGCACACTTCAAACGACGCATTGCACGAGTTTTTTCTACCGAATCTTCAACCAAAAACGAATTTGTTGGTCCCCAACCTTTAGCTGGACGAGTGCGACAATTATAATCAATAGTTGATGCAAATGGATTACTCAAAATAATTCCGTGATACGCCAACTGCCAAATTGGTACATGACGTTCTAACAACGGATGTACCGAACCTAAATACGACGGATACGCACTTACATACAAAACGTAGTCGAGCGTATTTGCAGTACTATCTACTGAACTTTCAGATGTCCAACCTCCAAAGAAGGCATCGCACAACATACCTACGCGATTCATATAATAGGCACAATCTTTACGAGTACAGAAGTGATCAACATTGTGGCAATCGTAAGGAACAATAGCCGATGTTACGTCGATATGAATTGGAGCATCGAAACCGAGCTTTTTCATTCTATCATAATTTTCAAGAATATGCTTTTTGAAAACTTGCTCGAAACATGGATTAAAACCTTTACCACCCATTCCCATGTAGCCTTTATACTGACCTTCGTGGTCGAGAGCAATATCGTTTTTATCGAATGCAGGCGATATCGTATAGTTTTCGGTATGCAAGATGTGTGGCATTACTTGGAAACCTAATTTTTTAGCTAAAGCGTTGAGTTCTTTACATTTTTGATTACCACCCAACTCTGGCTCTGCAACCGAGCATATTGGATTGCGACCATTTGAACGCCAATTCCAGTTAGTCAAAATAATATCGGCTTTTTCAATACCCATAGATTTCATCTTCTTGAGTACACCCATCATATTGTCGAAGTCGCGATACTTCTGAATTTGAATATCGTCTTCTGGTTTCCAGTGCCAACCTCGATTTTGTCCTGTTTCGCCTTCACGCATAAACGAAGCCATCATGAACTTCATAAAAATAGACTCTGTTGTATACTTCAAGCGTGGATTTCCAACAATACGTTCTTTCAATGGCTTAACTTCGCCACGATTGAGCTGATATTTGCGATATGCTTTACCCATTGAAGAATAATTAGCATCTTTCCCTTTAAAGTGAGTAAAGTCGATTATAATATCTTCGTATGGTTTTGTGTGAATATCTTGAATGTGGAAGCGTGGATAAATTTCGTACTTGCCATTAACGACTTCAACAACCGAAGAATATTCCCATTTCAATGTGTGTACAATACCAACAAAAGCATTATCACCCTTCTTTACCCCATACATCGACATAGGATTACGACGTTCTTGCAACTTACCATTGTCGTGCTTAAATTTGCCCATACGACCATCAGGTAAAATCCAATAACCATCTTCACCCTTCATTGCAGTTGCTTCGTCGCGTTTTACATCTATAGAAACAACACCACGATAACTCCATTTACCATAACCAAACTCTTTAAGAGGCAAATGCAAACGATAAGTGTTTTCATTTACCTTTTTAAGTTTGTAGACAGTTTCATGCTTTGAATTATCAAGAAACGTCTTTACTAATCTAACTTCGTCAATTGCCGCATGCACATTCATTGCAACAAACGCAAACGAAGCAATTGCTAACTTTTTTAGTATATTTTTCATGTTCTTTGTTATTTTGTTATTTATATTATATGAAATTAAAAATTAAATTTTTACTGAGGTATAAAAAGTATATAGCTTTTACATAAACTGCAACTTATTTCTCAAAACATATAATACTATAAAAGCCCTCCCTAAATAACTCAGTTCCTTTACTAATCATAACATTTTTATAGAATTTTAGATACCTAAAAAAATGACAAATTTTTTTAAAAAAAGACAATACAACGTTTATTTGTTGACATAACATACTCTTTTTCATTTTTATTCTCATTATGAGCGATGAAACTATATATCAATGGAAACGTAATGCCGACGATTTTCTACAATGTTGGCCAAAAAATTCAAAAGAATTCTTCTTACAACCACAGGCGTCAGATAGTTTCTTCGCAGAAATGCAGAATTCCGATTTATTTTTCAAACCATCACGTCTAATGTACGACCCTCTTAGAGAACGCTTTGTTCTAAATTCGGGAGTAGTTAACATTGAAAAATCATTTTATCAAGAACGCGAAGGTGTAAACTTTTCGCACATGGGATATGTATCAGATGGCGAATTAATATTAAAAACTGAAAACGAAGAATTTCTATTAACCAAAGGAATGTTTTTCTGCACAGCACCATTCTCGCACTACGTTCTTCAAACAGATCAAAACATTTGGAAGGGATTCTGGTTTCATATCGAGATTTCGCCATATATGGAAATGCGCATGAAAAGTGGAAGTTTGATAGGCAAAACCGATTACTTATCTCAGTTGGAATTTTCGGTCGATAACTATCTACAAGAATTACGCAAAGAAGATATGTCGTACGAAATTTTAGATGCGTACGCCGAACTTATCGAAGTATATATCCGACACACTCTTTCAAAAATTGCCGATAAATCTTTTGCTGCCTTTATAGCCAAAATTAAACGTAATCCAGCAATGTTTGCTTCGACAGATGAAGCAGCCCGAAGTATAGGCATTTCCCGATACGAATTAGACAAACTTTGCACAAAAGAACTCGGTATGAGTTTTGCAAAATATCTGCTTTCAGAAAAGATGAATTTAGCACGCAAATACTCATCACGCATGTGCTCGCCAATTTCGATAGCTAAGGCTATTGGATTTTCCGATGCTGCATCGTTTTCAAAAGCATTCAAAGCATATCATAATTGTACATTTGAAGACTTTCGTAAGGTAAATAGATATAAAGATAATAAAGACTTCCTCTAATTTTTTATGTTGAAACACCGAAGGTAATTGCTTGGCAATGTACCTTTGCCTAACTAAATCAGATTAGAAAAAGTGCGTTTTTAGCTACAAGCACCACGAGGGCAAGCTAATACAAAAAAAGGCAATTCCGAAGAATTGCCTTTCATCATTATAATAAAAAATATTGCCCTTTGATTAGGACCAACATAGGAACGAAAATAAAAAACGTTTTTTTATATGTTGGGCACCGAAGGAGATTGCTTTGCAATACTCCTTTGACTAACTAAACTAAATAAGCTTGCTATAAAAGTGCTTTTTTAGCTACAAGCACCACAAGGGCAAACTAATACAAAAAAGGCAATTCCGAAAAATTACTTTTTATCATTATAATAAAAAATATTGCCCTCAGATTAGAATCAACATAGGAACGAAAATAAAAAACGTGCGAGATTGTCCCGATGCTTTTGCGTTTTAGCGAGCGTTGCTGTGCTATGCACTGCAGTCGAAGCTAAAACCAAAATGGAGGGCAAAGCGTTTTATTTGATGAGTTTATTTAATAAAAAAAGGCACTTCATCGAAGTGCCTTATAGTGTAAATTAAAACTCATCATCAAAGAAAACGCGCTCTCGCACGTTTAAAAACGTGTGTGGTGTCTGCTAAAAGAGATGTTTGCGAGTTGGTGGAGCTGTGCTACGCACTGCCCACCCGAGCAGACGCTCTTTTAGCTACAAGCACCACTTTGCGAATTTAAATAAAAAAAGTAGGCAATGATATTGCCTACTTTTTTTATTTAAATTCGCAAAGTGGTGCGTCCACACACGTTTAAAGGCGATTTACGGCGCAAACAAGAGCATCTAATGCGGCATGCTCTATATTCGAATGCATGCCAACACCCCAAACTTTTCGTTTATCATCATTAGACTCCAAACAAATATATGCGGCTGAATTTGTTGCCGAGCCCGAACCAATAGCATGCGAGCAATAATCTATTAGTCTAAAGTTCTTCAAACCTTTTGATTCAAGTGCATTTACAAACGCATTTACTGGACCATTACCAACTGCAGAAATTTCAATTTCTTCACCATTTAGGAGCAATTGCGCAAAAATTTTAACTTCGTGCGAATCTGAATTTCCGTAGCGTTCATCATGATAAGAAACAAGTTTTAGTGGATGAGTTCTCTGAATAAATTCACTTTTGAAAATATCGTAAATTTCGTCTGGAGAAAGCTCTTTACCGAGCTTATCGGCTTCAGAATTAACGAAGTCGCCAACTTGTTGGTGCATAGCTTTGGGCAATTCAAGATGGAATTTATCAGACAACACATAAGCAACACCACCTTTACCACTTTGCGAGTTTATACGAATAATTGCCTCGTACGAGCAACCTACATCCGTTGGATCTATCAACAAATAAGGAACTTCCCACGAGTTAATATTATTTTTGCGACGCAAATCCATACCCTTTTTGATTGCGTCTTGGTGCGATCCACTAAATGCAGTAAACACCAAATCACCAGCATATGGATGGCGTGGTGGCACTTGCATACGAGTACATTCTTCGTACACACGTTTGACTTCAGGTAGGTTTGAAAAATCTAAGCCCGATTCTATACCTTCAGCGTACATATTCAAAGCAACTGTAACGATATCCAAATTTCCAGTACGCTCACCATTCCCGAACAAAGTACCTTCAACACGATCTGCACCAGCAGTCAATGCAAGCTCTGTTGCGGCAACACCAGTACCTCTATCGTTATGAGCATGCAAACTAATTTCAACACAATCTCTATCCGATATATGCGTACTCATCCATTCAATTTGGTCAGCATAAATATTTGGAGGATTATACTGAACAGTTTCAGGCAGATTTATAATAATTTTATTTTCTGGAGTTGGTTTCCATATAGCTTTAACTTCTTCGCAGATTTCGAGTGCAAAATCGAGTTCTGTATCGCTGAAACTTTCTGGCGAATATTCCAAGCGAATATGTGTACCATTTGCTTCTGCTTCATCTGCCATAGCGCGCACCAAACGAGCACCCTGTCGGGCAATCTCGATAATCTCTTCGCGCGACATATTGAAAGTAACCTTTCGTTGAAGCGCCGATGTACTATTGTACAAATGCACTATAGCACTTTTACAACCTTTGAGCGCCTCAAAAGTTTTCTTAATGAGGTGTTCTCGAGCCTGAGTGAGAACTTGAACAGTTACGCCCTCAGGAATGAGATTTTCATCGATGAGCTTGCGTAAGAATTTAAATTCGGTATCACTTGCAGCTGGAAAACCTACTTCGATTTCTTTAAAGCCTACATTCAACAAAGTATTGTACAACTTCATTTTTTCATCGACACCCATTGGGATAGCCAAAGCTTGATTGCCATCACGCAAGTCGACACTACACCAAATTGGCGCGCGTTCTATATGTTTGTCGGGCCATTGGCGATTTTCTATTTTGAAATTGAAACGTCGGGTATATTTGCCTGAAAAATCTTTCATATAAAAATCCTTTATTTAATAAAAAAAGCACGATTGCCTTATAACGTGAAATCGTGCTTGAAAGTTAAATTATAAATAAATTTTTAGCAGATTTCACAACTGACCATTTCCGAGTTCAAGACGAAGTCGGATAAGAAGAAGTGATAGTGCTAAAAATTTTTTCATTTTTTATTATTCGCGTACGAGTTTTGTTTTTGTTGCGAAAATTTCATCGCTTACGCCCTGCTTACGAGCACGTTGACGCAAACGCAATGCTTGCAACTTAATAAAGCCTGTAGCATCGTTCTGATTATATTCGCTCTTTACGCCTTCCATACTTGCAATGTTTTCATCATACAAGCTCAATGGACTCTTTCTACCAACACAAGTTACATTACCCTTATAGAGCTTTAAGCGAACTGTACCAGTTACGCATTCCTGACTCTTATCAATGAGAGCCTGCAATGCTTCGCGTTCTGGAGCATACCAGAAACCATTGTAAATAAGCTCAGCATATTTTGGAATGAGAGAATCACGCAAGTGCATAACTTCTCTATCCATTGTAATTGTTTCAACGTTGCGATGAGCAAATTCAAGAATTGTTCCACCTGGAGTTTCATAAACACCACGGCTCTTCATACCTACAAAACGATTTTCAACAATATCGACTCTACCGATACCATTTTCGCCACCGATTTTATTCAATGTAACAAGGATATCCGAAGGCTTCATTTTCTTACCATCAATAGCAACGCAATCGCCCTTTTCAAAATCAAGTTCAATATATGTTGGCTTATCTGGAGCATCTTCAGGTGCAACTGTAGTTTTGAACATATCCTTATTTTCTGGAACAGTTGGGTCGAACCATGGATCTTCAAGAATACCTGCTTCGTACGAGATATGGAGCATATTTCTATCCATTGAATATGGCTTCGATGCTGATGCTTGAACATTGATGTTATGCTGACGACAATATTCAATCATTTCGCTTCTTCCTGGGAAAGCTTCGCGGAATTCATCCATTCTCCATGGCGATATAATTTGCAAATCTGGTGCGAGTGCTGCATAAGCAATTTCAAAACGGCACTGGTCGTTACCCTTACCTGTTGCACCATGAGCAACTGCGTCGGCATTTTCTGCGCGTGCAATTTCAACATGTGCCTTTGAAATCAAAGGACGAGCAATTGATGTACCCAAGAAGTACTGACCTTCGTAGATAGCATTTGCACGAATCATCGGATATATGAAATCAGAAACAAATTCATCTTTCAAATCTACCGTATAGTGTGCCGATGCCCCAGTAGCCTTAGCTTTTTCAGCCAAGCCTGAAAGCTCTTCGCCCTGACCTACGTCGGCAGCGAAAGTAATTACTTCTGCATTAAAGCGATCCTTAATCCACTTTACCAAAACCGAGGTATCTAAACCTCCTGAATATGCTAAAACAATTTTCATTATTTACTCCTTTAAGAAATTATTGCAAACAAGGTTAATATATTTTTACAAATTGTAAAGTTTTTTTACTTCTTTATTTGCGTGCCATTTCACGATTTTTGCCAACCAGATAGCTCACTATTGCCTTTTGAACATGCAAGCGATTTTCAGCTTGGTCGAATATTACGCTATGTTTACCATCGAGAACTTCTTGCGAAACTTCTTCACCTGCATGAGCTGGCAAGCAATGCATAAACAAAGAATTTTTATTAGCCACCTTGAACAAACTATCATTAACCTGATAAGGCGACATAGTCTTGATTCGTTCAGCCTTTTCATCTTCTTTACCCATACTTACCCACACATCTGTATAAAGAACATCAGCCTTAAGCGATGCTTCAATTGGATCAGATGTAAATGTCCAAGTTGGTGTTAGGTTAGCTTCTTTGAAAAGTTTATTAAGTACTGGTTCTGGCTTAAATTCTTCTGGGCCACACAACACAACTTCTACATCGAACATTGCTCCAGCCAACGCCAACGAATAAGCCATATTGCATGCTGTATCGCCAAAAAATACAAATTTTTTACCTTTAATTGATTCAGGTGTTGGTTTACCATCGCTAAAAAATTCGGTCATAGTAAACATATCGGTATAGCTTTGGCACGGATGCAACAAGTCGGTAAGTGCATTTATTACTGGCAAACCTGAATACTTAGCAAACTTTTCAACTATTTCTTGTTCAAAAGTTCTAATTACCAAACCATGTAAAAAGCGCCCCATAATTCTGGCTGTATCTTCAATAGTTTCTCCACGCGATATTTGAAGGTCGTTAGAACTCATCACCATTGGATGAGCACCGAGTTCATACAAGCCAGCCTCGAACGACAATCTTGTTCGAGTACTTTTCTTGAAGAACAAAACGCCCCAACTTTCCGACTTTAGAACATCTATAATTCCTGCCGAACGTGTAGCCTTATAACGAGCTGCCAAATCAAAAACTTCTTTAGCTTCTGCTGGTGAAAAATCTGTATCTTTTAAGAATGAACGAACCATTTTTATTTAGAGTCTTTCTATTGTTTTTTCAAAAATTTTCAAAGCCTTATCAACTTCTGCCGAAGTCACATTCAGTGCTGGCAAAAATCTCAAACCATTTGCGCCTGATGGGATAAGTAATAAACCGTTTTCACGAAGTTTTTTGCAAACTTCGCCATTAACATAAGCTTCAGTAAAAACAACAGCACGCATCAAACCAACGCCTCTTTCAAGAACAAGCTTTTGCGGATATTTTTTTACTATCGTCTTAAGAGCCTTAGACAACTTTTCACCGAGTTTTGTTGCATTATCGGCAAGTTTTTTTACATCGATCTCTTTGAGCGTTGCCAACGATGCTGCACATGCCAACGGATTTCCACCAAAAGTAGTACCATGAGTTCCAGGGGTAAACAAATCTTGATATTTTTTACCAAGCCAAATTGCACCTATTGGGAAACCTCCAGCCAAGCCTTTTGCCATTGAAACTCCATCTGGCTTTACGCCATACTTCTGACACGCCAAAAATTTTCCAGAACGTGCAACACCACATTGCACTTCATCGAAAAGCAACATTGCATTGTATTTATCGCACAACTTACGCAAGCCTTTTAAGAAATCTTTCGTTGCTGGCGTTACCCCACTTTCGCCTTGAATAGGTTCAACCAACACTGCGGCAACATCATCGCCCATTTGTTTTTCAAAGCTCTTCAAGTCGTTAAAATCGGCATACGAAAAACCACTCAACAACGGAGCAAAACCATGTTGAATTTTATACTGAGCAGTTGCAGCAACAGCACCGAGAGTTCTACCATGAAAACAATTTACAGCTGTTATAATACGTGTTTTTTTACCTTCTTGCCCAGTAACATTCAAGCCATGTAAACGAGCAGCCTTTATAAGAGCTTCGTTAGCCTCTGTTCCACTATTACACAACAAAATTTTACCAACGCCTATACGCTTTACAAGTTCTTCGCACAAATCGACATTTGGTTTTGTAAGATACAAATTAGAACAATGTGCAATAGTTGACGCCTGTTCAGCAACAGCTTTTACCCATCGAGCATTTGCATGCCCAACACTTGTTACAGCAATACCTGCACCAAAGTCCAAATATTTCTTACCGTTTTCATCGAACACATAACTACCCTTGCCAGCCGACACTACAAAATCACGCTGACCATAATTGGGCATTGCATACTTTTTTGCTTTTTCAATGGTTGTCATTTTTTGCATGTATTAAAGAGTTGCCTTAGGACTAACAATTTCTGTACCAATACCAGTATCAGTAAATATTTCTAACAACAAGCTATGAGGCATATAGCCATCAATAAAGTGAATTCGGCGAACACCATTTTCGATAGCTTTTACACCACTATCTACTTTAGGAATCATTCCACCACCAATAATACCATCTTCTTTGAGTTTTGCCACTTCAGAAACTGGCAAGTGCGATATCAATGTTGTTCTATCTTTAGGATCACGCATCAACCCAGGAACATCGCACAAGAACACCAAACGACGCGCCTTCAAGGCTCCTGCTGCTGCAGCTGCTGCAACATCGGCATTTGTATTGTAAGCATGATTATCATCAATACCCATTGCAATTGGCGAAATAACCGGCGTTTTACCTTCTTCCAACGCTTTCTGAATAGCTGATACATCTACACTTTCAACTTCACCAACATATCCGATATCTTCGCCCTTCGACAACAATTTTTTACATTTGAAAACATCATTGCCCTTTATAGATACAGCTTCACAACCTTGACGAGCAAGCATATCGCAAATTTCGGCATTCACTTCGTTATTGAGAACATCTTCAACTATTGCGACAGTTTTTTCATCAGTAACACGCATACCATTTTTAAATTCTGGTTGCAAACCACTCGCCGACATTGCTCGGCTGATTGCCTTACCACCACCATGCACAACAACTACATTTATACCTACTGCAGCCAAAAATGCTATATCACGAGCCATACGAGCACGGATTTCTGGATTTGGGTCGTCCATAAAAGCGCCACCATATTTTATAACAAATACAGAGCCTCTAAAACGACGTACATATGGCAATGCTTCTGTTAAAACATCGGCTTTTTTTGTTATTTCATCAATATTCATTATTCGCCCTTATTGAAGTTTACATAACCATCGGTAAGGTCCGAAGCCAAAATAGATTCGCTTGCTGTACCCAAATTCAGATGCAAATTTATTGAAAATGTTTTTTTCGATACAGCTTGTTTCCAAAGTTCTTTATTTTCGGCAATGGGTTGTCCTGACTTCAAAACAGGAATGCCATCGTAATCGAGATCGATTTTTTCAAGAACCAAACCAGTTCTTGCATAACCTGCTGAATCGGTAATTCTGCCCCAATTAGGATCTTCGCCAAACCACGACGATTTTACCAACAACGAATTACCTATTGCTCTACAAATTTTTTCGGCTTGTTCTTCTGTTCTTGCTCCTTTTACATTTACCTCTACTACCTTAGTAATTTTTTCACCATCGCCAACAATCTTACGAGCCAACACACGCGATGCTTCAAGCAAACCTTCGCGGAAAGCCATAATAGAATCGGCATCATCTTCCGAAATCTCAACACCACTTGTACCATTGCACAAGCACAAAACAGTATCGTTTGTACTCATATCACCATCAACGGTAATTCTGTTGAACGATTTATTTGCGGCAAATTTCAAACACTCTTTCAACAAGCTCTGCGAAATTTTTGCATCGCTAACAATAAATGCAAGCATTGTAGCCATATTAGGTTCAATCATACCTGCACCCTTTGCCATACCTGCAATCTTAACTTTCTTACCACCAAATTCTACATCAACCGAAACTGTTTTTGAACGTGTATCTGATGTCAGAATAGCATTAGCAGCAGCTATTGCTTTATCTTCGGTCTTCGACATTCCCGACACAGCTTCGTCAATACCCTTCTTCAACTTTTCCATAGGCATAAACTCGCCTATTCTACCAGTTGAACACACTAAAATCTGATTTTTTTCTACGCCCAACTTTTCAGCCAAATACGAACATGTATTGCGAGCATCGTCCATACCTCTATCGCCAGTACAAGCATTAGCATTACCACTATTAGCAACAATTGCTTTTACTTTTTTTGAACGCTCTAAATTTGCAATATCAACCAACACTGGTGCTGCCTTTACATCATTAGTTGTAAAAACACCAGCTGCAGTTGCCAAAACATCTGATACGATAACTGCTGTATCTAAGCGATTAAAATCGTTTTTATTTCTGATATCGCATGCGGCTGCACCAGCACTAAAACCTTGAACTACCGAAACGCCTGCAACATCTTCAACTATATTTATTTTATAATTCTTTTCCATTTCAAATTCTTTTTTATTTTTTACAACAATCCTGCAGTTTCATCAAAGCCCATCAACAAATTCATAATTTGAACAGCCTGACCACTTGCACCTTTGACAATATTGTCAATCACACTGCAAATAACAAGATTTTTTGTGCGTACATCGTACACTGCCGATATATCGCAACGATTTGTTCCACAAACGTGTGCTGTATCTGGGAAACTTCCACTCTTTAGAATTTTTACGAATGGTTTTCCAGCATAATATTTATTCCAAATTTCATAGATTTTTTCTACGCCTTCAAACTTTGCAGGTACAGTTATTGTTGTAGATATACCTCTATTCATCGGGCAGAGATGTGGATTAAACTGCACTACAACGTCTTGACCTGCTGCAATTGAAAGTTCTTCTTCAATTTCTGAATTATGACGATGCTTTGGCAGACCATAAGCTTTTGCACTTTCATTGCGTTCGCAATATGCGTATGCTAAATCGCTCTTTTTACCTGCTCCAGAAACGCCACTATACGAATTTATTACTATATGCTCTGTCGACACTGCTTTTTCACGCATAAGTGGAATTAAAGGCAACAAAATACTTGTTGGATAACATCCTGCACAAGCAATCAATTTATCTTCTTTCGACACTGGGAAAAGCTCTGCAATAACGTATTTACCAAGCTTTAACAACTCAGGTGCATTATGATCTTGCTTGTAATATTCTTTATAAATATCAAGCGAATGCAAACGAAAATCTGCCGACAAATCTAACACTTTTTTACCAGCATCTACCAATGCACGCGCATACTCTGCGGCGGCTCCATGTGGAAGTGCCAAAAACCACACATCGATATCGCTCATCGATGCCACACCCGCTGGTGTAGATTGTTCAAAAGTTAAACCTTCTGGCAACAAATGACGCAACGATGGCATATTGTCGGCAACCAACGTACCTGCCAAACTGCGCGATGTAACACAACCTAACTCTACATTAGGATGACGAGCAATTAGTTTTACAATTTCAATTCCGGCGTATCCCGATGCGCCAACTATGCCAATTTTTGTTTTCATATTTTATACGTTTTTAAAAAATTAAAAAGCCTCAACGCAAAAACGCATCGATTAAAATAATCTAGCACTTTACCTGTTAAGCCTCTGTGGTTTTTTGAGAAGCATTAAACTACACGCAACCCTTCTCTATTGAAAATTTACAAAACACCAAACTATGTTAATAATTCAACAAAAAATACCAAAAGACAACTAAATAAAAAACTTTTAGTATTGCTATCAAATACAAAAGCCCCTCCGCAGGCGCGGAAGGGCTCCAGTAAAAAAATTCCGTAAGCGATTAACGCTTTGAGAACTGGAAGCGCTTACGTGCGCCTGGTTGACCAGCCTTCTTACGTTCCTTCGAACGTGGGTCACGAGTCATCAAACCTGCCTTTTTAAGAGCTGGACGCAATGTTTCATCCATCTTTTCCAAAGCTCTTGCCAAACCATGACTGATAGCACCTGCTTGACCAACTGGACCGCCACCTTCAACTTTAATGAAAGCATCAACTGCGTTGCGTGTAGCTGTAACTACCAACGGACGCAATGCCAACATCGAAAGCTGATCTGTATAGCAGTACTCTTCGATTGATTTGTCGTTAACAACGAGCTTACCTTCGCCCTTTGAAAGACGAACTCTAGCTACCGATGTCTTACGGCGACCTACTGATACAAATATTTCACTCATGGTTATTAGAAGTTAAATGGTTTTGGTTGTTGTGCAGTATGTGGATGTTCTGCGCCAGCATAAACGTGGAGCTTCAAGAACATATCACGAGCAAGCTTGTTGCGAGGTAACATACCCTTAACTGCTGCTTCGATAATATATTCTGGCTTACGTGCACGCATATCAGAAAGCTTTACATACTTTTCGCCACCTACGTAGCCACTGTAGAACATGTATTCCTTGTTCTCTTCCTTTTTGCCTGTAACGCGAACCTTATCGGCATTGATTACAACTACATGATCACCGCAATCTGTGTTCGGAGTATAAATTGCTTTATGACGACCGCGCAGTACGTTAGCGATTTTAACTGCAAGACGACCGAGTACCTGATCTGTTGCATCGACCACGTACCACTGCTTCTGTTCCTGTTTCTTTGCTATTGTTGTATTCATCTATCTAAACTAAAGAAAAATAAGAATATTTACGAAAGTACCCCTACTCGTCAAGCATTTTTTAACTTTTTTTTAAAAAAAATTACATTTTAGGGTATTTTTTGCTATTTTTTTGATATTTTCTTGGCAATTATCGATACAATTATCAATTGAAAAGCATGATATAACATTGTTGGCAACAAAATAATACCAGTCATTGAACTTCCACCAAAAAGGACTCTACTCATTACCGACCCATGCACTAACGACTTCTTAGAACCACAAAAAACAGCAGTAATAGAATCTTCTTTTGAAAACTTCAACACCTTGCAAATACCCCAAATTACGAGCATTGTAGCCAAGAATAAAACAATCATTGCAACAGATAATTCTACGAGCGTAAACATTGCAAAGCCATCAAACATCTTTTTATAAAATGATTCGCAAAACGATGTATAAACAATCAGAACAATTATAGTTTCATCGAATAAGCGAAGAATTTTCTTATGTTTCTCGGCAAACCAGCCCCACTTTTTGTTCAGTAAAAATCCAGCAACAACAGGAACTAACACTTGAAAAACAAGCTTTAATATAACATCAGCTAATGCACTTGAACCATCAATATCTTTCAGAAAAATTCCCATCCATAATGGAGTTATAAAAACTCCAATAAAACTTGAAATACTTGCATTGAAAATTGCAGCAGGCAAATTACCACCAGCAATAGAAACCATAACAACAGACGAAGACACCGTAGATGGAAGCGTTGCTAAGAAAAACGCACCAATCCACAAATAATACAAATTGCCTTCAGCCGAAAAGCCTCCACATAAATACATTGCACTTAATACAACTATCGGGAATAAAACAAATGTAGAAAAATGAACAAGGAAATGAAGCTTTACATTACGTAAACCATTTACAAGTTTTTCTTTACTTAAGCGAAGCCCATAAAAAAAGAATATTACGCTAACTCCCCAGTTAGCCGCATCGCCTAAAGAAAATGGCTCTCTATCTCTACCAAAATCAGGAACTAACCATGCAAAAAAAATAGCTCCGAATAAAGCCATTATAAAAGGTTCTATACCTATCTTCTTTAAAAAATTCATTAGCATAAAAAAGCATAAATAAATTGTATTGTCTAACAAAATGTAAAATAAATTAGGATTAACGTAGGAAAAAATGAAATGTACGTTTTGTATGTAGAAAAGTAGTGAAGATTACTGAAAAATTCTGCCATAAGATTAGAACAAACATAGGTTGCAAGAAGTAAAACGTGTTTTTATATGTTGGGCACCGTCGCCAATGCTTCGCATGTGGCTCTGCTTTTTATTAGAAAAATTCAGCCATAAGATTAGGACCAACATAGGAACGGGAAATAAAAAACGTGCGAGATTGTCCCGATGCTTTTGCGTTTTAGCGAGCGTTGCTGTGCTACGCACTGCAGTCGAAGCTAAAACCAAAATGGAGGGCAAAGCGTTTTCTTTGATGAGTTTATTTAATAAAAATTTAATAAAAAAAAGGCACTTCGTTGAAGTGCCTTATAGTATAAATAAAAACTCATCATCAAAGAAAATGCGCTTTCGCACGTTTAAAACGTGCGAGATTCGAGCTGGAATTTGTGTTTTGTGAGCCGTAGCGTACTATGTACGTGAGGCGATACGAAACCAAATAACAGCCGAAAGCGTTTTATTTGATGAGTTTATTTAATAATAAAAAGGCATTTCGTTGAAGTGCCTTATGGTATAAATTAAAACTCATCATCAAAGAAAACGCGCTCTCGCACGTTTTTAATGCCATTTGATGAGCGTTGCCCCCCAAGTCAAACCTGCACCAAAAGCTACTAATAAAATGTAGTCGCCCGATTTAATTCTACCCTCTTTGAGAGCTTCGTTTAATGCAATAGGAATAGAAGCCGAAGAAGTATTGCCATATTCTTCAATGTTTACATAAACTTTTTCGCGTGGAATTTTTATGCGTTTTGCAACAGTTTCTATAATTCTAATGTTTGCTTGATGAGGAATTAAAAGAGAAATATCTTCTGGACGAACGTCGCACATATCAAGAACATCCAAAGCTTTTTCTTGCATAATGCGAACTGCATTTTTGAAAATTTCTTTTCCATCCATTTGAATAAAGTGCTGTTTGTCGGCGACAGTTTGAGCCGAAGTAGGCAATAAAGACCCACCAGCTGGCAATTTAAGAACAGCAGTATTTGAACCATCTGCACCTAAGACATTACCAATAATTCCAACGCCTTCTTCTTCACCATAACTTAAAACTGCGGCGCCCGATCCATCGCCAAAAAGGAAGCATGTAGTTCTATCCTCCCAATTCAACAGAGGATTTAATCTTTCAGTACTAACAACGAGTGCATTTTTGTATTTGCCCGATTGCATCATAGAAGTTGCAACTTCCATACCATAAACAAAACCAGTACAAGCTGCTTCTAAATCGAAACATGGTATATTATTTCTTATGCCAAGTTTTGCTTGTAAGAGACACGCCGTCGATGGAAACATCATATCGGGAGTTACTGTAGTTACGATAACTAAGTCGATATCTTGAGGCGATACGCCAGCACTTTCTAAAGCTTCTTTAGCCGATTTTACAGCCATATCGGAAGCTGATTCGTTTACAGAAAAATGTCGGCGTCGTATGCCCGAACGTTCAAAAATCCACTCATCAGAAGTATCAACTACCTTAGCGATATCGTCATTAGTTACTATTTTTTCTGGAACATAAGAACCAGTTCCCTTTATGATAATTGACTTAGGCTTTAAAAAATTCATCGAGCTAGATTTTTAAAATACAATTATTTTTAAATATTGCCAAGTACATACATACTAAGCACCTGCATTTTCTTTTTCAAGAGCAGCCTTTTTGTTAGCGGCAACAATAGATTCTAAACGAGCAATATCTCGCGATATTTTTTCGTTCATATTATTACGCAAACATTTTAAAGCAATTTGTAAAGCACCCGATATTTGCTTTCTATTGCTTGAACCATGTGCTTTTACAACCAAGCCATTCAATCCTAATAAAGGCGCACCTGAAAATTTTTCAATTGGTAGTCTGCGTTTAACGCCACGCAAGGCACCCATTGCCAAAAGCACGCCAAGTTTACTTAACCACGACTTCATAATTTCTTCTTTTATGATGTCTTTAAACATGCGTACAGAGCCTTCAAGCGATTTTAACACTACATTTCCAGTGAAACCATCGCAAACAACCACATCAAAGTCGCCATCAAAAACGCTAAATCCTTCGAGCAATCCACCATAGTTTATAACACCTTCTTGAGCTTTAAATAAACGGTGAGCTGTTTGAACAAGCATATTGCCCTTACCATCTTCAGTACCATTACTTAAAAGCCCGACAACTGGATTTTCAACGCCCAAAGCAACTTTAGCATAATTTGCACCTAAGATAGCATTATCGACTAAACTTTCAGGACGAGGGTCTGGCGATGCCCCCACGTCGATCATAATAAAGTTTTTCTTTTTACCTGGAATAACAGTACCCAACGCCGGACGTTCAATACCCGACATTGTTCGGAGTTTTATTGTGCCACCAGCCATCAAAGCACCAGTATTACCACAACTGAGAACAGCATCGGCAGTACCGATTTTCACAATCTCAATGGCACGAATCATAGAAGAATCTTTTTTTTGCTTCAATGCCTGAATGGGTTTTTCCTCCATAGTAATAACTTCCTTAGCATTGTAGCTTTTAACACGAGCATCTTTCAAGATACCATGACGCATCATAAGTGGAACGGTTATTTCTTCGTCACCTACTACAATTATCTCGAACTGACCCTTGTCTTCAGCAAGAGCTTCCTTGATGCCAAGTATAAGCTCTTCGGGTCCCAAATCGGAACCCATGACATCGACAGCTACTGTTGGATGTACATTACCCATTCTTCTTAAAAAGTAAACGCGGAATTATCTATAACAAATAACTCCGCATTACAACAAAAAAAAGTCCTCTTTTAAAAAAGACAATTCGTATTATATTTCTACAGATACGACTTGACGTCCTCTGTATGTTCCTGTTGCAGGGTTAACCCTATGTGGAACCGAGAAAGTGCCGTCTGCATTTTTAACTACCTGAGGCAGTTCATACTTGTTTGCTGCACGACGAAGACGTGTGCGCTGTTTTGACTGTTTGCGTTTTGGTTGACCCATTTTTTTACCTCTTTGAAATTATTAAAGCCCTACACTTTAGCATGAGATGTTTTTTTGTCAACATCTTTTTGAAAATAAAATTTTCTGCAGAAACTTCTAAAATATATTTTAATCTTTACTAAATTTTACACCAGCTGGAACTTCTTTAAAGTTTGTAAGCTCGGCACCCCATTTGAGCTGTTTTATATTCGATATTTCAACATTTTGAACATCGGCTTTAACTTCAACAGCCCATCTTGCCCCACGCGAAACCACATTGCGAACTTTTATATTACGCAAATTACCCTTTGTATAACCATCGCCAAAACCCGTATAGATTTTTACAACAGAATGACGTTCCGATTCAACAGGCTCGTAAACGTTATCGATTTCAATGTTCTCAACAATAGGAGTTGTAGCCAAACAAATTACACCATGATGTTTGCCAACTGTAAAAATATTGCGAATTAAAATATTTTTTATGCCACGCCATTGTCGCTCAAAACGTGGACCAAACATTTGTTTTGAATACATTTGTTGTGGACGTACTTTTTGATTGTTCTTATTGCCAAGAGCAGTACATGCCACAGTATCATCGCCTGTTTTACCAAAAATGTTTTCTACTACACTATCAGAACATCCATTGCGAAAGTTTATACCATCGCCATTTTTTACATCTGTATCGAATGTGATATCGTGAATGTAGCCTCTGCAACTCCATTCTTGAGAAATTGCCCAAGTTTTAGTCTTTGAAATTTTGAGACCAGAAATTTCGTAGTCAGAAGCATCAGCAATACAAATAGTAAGCCCACGCCAACCAAAATAATCACCCAAGAAAGGTAAAACAGCCTTATAGTACGGATGATATGCCATATACGGATAATCGCACCCTTCTAATGAAGCTCCATTCTTGCCTGTGATTTTGAAGTTTTTTATTATTCCATTTTCTTTGCACAAGCCGAATGGATTATTCTTGTCGATAATCGCATTAGTACAACGTATAATGTTGTCGTGAATGTGGTTTTTCATCTTGATTTTACAACCATCGATAACAAGTTCTAAATCGGAGTGCATTTCGATTGCTCTGTCGATGAACCAGTCGTGCGAATCTAAAATTATACATGTAAATTTGCCGTCTTTCTTTGCAACTTCGAGAGCCTGAGCAATGGCGTCAGAATGCGTTTTATTGTTCTTTTCAAAATCTACAACTTTTAAAACTGCTACATCTTTAGGAATATCTATACCTGCCCCGAATTTCACTTTTTGAGCGAACATATTTAATGCAACACCCAACAACACAAAAAATAACAAATAGTTTCTTTTCATACATTCTTTTATAAAAAATAAAAAATTGAAATCAAATAAAAAAAGCACTCCTAAGAGTGCTTAAAAGATGTTTTGTTTGTAAACTTGTTTATTTTCTTGTCTGACGACGCATAAATGCAAAAGCAATCGCCAACGCCCCGAGTACTACAGCCCATTCAGCTGGCTCTGGTACTGCAGTTGCTGTCAAATACTTTGTTTCAGGATTCCAATACAAATCGAAATTGCTATCCTTTGTACCACCCTTGAAACATGTTGTTAAATATGTAGTTTCATCGGAAATTTTGCTATCGTCTACCATATCTATTTTTACCAAGCCTTCTTCAAAGTCTGTAAAATAAACAATACCTTTAGTATCCATACCAGTTCCATCTACCTTTGTAGTAGCTACAGTTAAATTATTTCCAGCCAATGTTACGTTAAGAACAGAGGTTGCATTGTTTTGGTCTAAAATTCTAACCTCGTTGTCGGCACCTAATACCAACGATACAGTTCTGCCACTACCAACTTCAAGAGTAAGGTCTTTTTGACCATTTACACCATTTACAGTTCTCAATGCATTCGATGCATTCAAAGTCAAAGAACCACTAAGCATTGTTAAATAGTTGCCCAAAAGCTTTATAGAGCCAGTTTCGTTAGATTCATCAATAACAAGACTGCCACCATTTAAACCAAATTTGCAATTAAATACCGATGCATTAGCAGTTGTCTGATCAGAAATAACTGAAGTTCCGTCTCTGAAATACAAATATCTGCCAGAAGCAGTTGTAATTTCTACTTTACCAGCAATTGTAGATGGATTTATGTAATAGTCGCCACCCGAACCCATATTTGCAACAATAGTAGAGCCTTTTTCAATGTTGAAAGCTACTCTCTTGTTGGCATTAGCTGGAGTTGTGTTGTCGAGAACAGAAGTATTTGTTGTACTTCTTATGCTGTACAGATACTGTATTTTAAAATCTAAATAACCACCATTCTTTACGTTTATGTTGGCTACGTTAGTATCCGACCATACAAAATCTGTAGCTTTTTCAAAAATAGCTGTACAATTATCAACAGTAAAACCTCCCATAATAGCAATAGGTGTTGCACTATCTGTTTTAGATATTGTTATATCTGCATCAACTGTATCACCTTTGAACTGCATTCCGTTTAAACCAAAGAATGGAAGGGAATTTGAGCTTGGGGAAATTACAACCGATGAAACAAACTTAGTACCAGTGTAGCTTCCTAACACAAACGCAGTTGATGATATGGGGTGACGTGGACCTTGTGTATTGGTATAAGTAATATCATTACCAGATATGATATAGTTTGTATCTGTACGTATTATTTGACCAGATGTATCTTTATCTATTATTATATCGGCAGCAAAAGCACTTGTTGCCGACATCAATATTATGGGGATTATTTTTTTCATAAAGTTCCTTTTATTAAAATCGTAGCAAATGCTACCCCCCCCTAATAACCCTTGTCAAGCAAAAAATTAATTTTTTTTAATGTGAAATCACAATTCAAATAAAAAAAGCACTCCTAAGAGTGCTTAAAAGATATTTTGTTTGTAAACTTGTTTATTTGTTTATTTTCTTGTCTGACGACGCATAAATGCAAAAGCAATCGCCAACGCCCCGAGTACTACAGCCCATTCAGCTGGCTCTGGTACTGCAGTTGCTGTTATATAACCTGTGTTTGAATCCCAATACAAAGCGTCATAATCAGTATCTGTACCTGCACGCAAGAATGAAACTTCGTTATTTTCGCCCAAGTATTTGTCTGCAATCGTTTCAATTTTAAATAATCCTTCGACAAAATCTGTAATATACATAAAACCAATGTTATCGGTATCAGATTGGTTAACATTACCAAATATCAATTCATTGCCGTTTAAAGTTATAACAAAATTTGAACCAACATCTTTATTAGATGTACCACGCAACCAAACACTAGCAAATGAATTTGTAGTTTTATTGCCATTCTCATCTGCATTGAGAATCAATTTTGCAGAATTTGAGAAAGAATTTGCAGTTGTCGAAATTTCTAGAGTAATTTTATCTTGTCCATTTGTTTCATTTGCAGCCAACGCATTTGATGACGACAATGATATCTGTGTCAAATTTTGTATGGTTATAATACCGCTAGATTTTGTTCCCAATAGAATAGAATTGGCTTCTGAATTTGAGATATTTACTTTAGCACTTGATTCTACCAACCATTTCGATTGGTTATTACCAAAAGTTGAATAATCATCTGCCTTCTGACCTGAGATATTCATTGTAGCTGTGGCGGCTATTTTCATAGACGCATCACTTGGAGACATTGAAAATCTAAATTTTCCGTTTAAATCGGTAGAGCCAAAACGAGGAGATGTCGCATTAACAAAAGTCATATACAACTGCGATGTAGCATCCACATTAACCTGAGTATTATTTCTGAACGTTACATTGTATAAGTAAACTGTATTACAAGCTTCTACATCTACACGAACGCCAGCCATGGCAAGTTCTTGTTGTGTGCCAATATGCCAAACTGCATTTTCAGCACGGTCTTCGCCTCTAAACCATAACTCAGCGGCACTATACCCACCTGTTGCTTGCAATGTACCTTCGTCAAAAACTCGTTCACCATCAACTAAGCGATTACCGATTGTAATAGTAGCACCACTTGCTATAGATGGGTATTTTCCGTTATAATAGAAACCAGTATTTAAGGTAAAACCTTCTTCTATTTTTACATCTAAATCTTTTAAACTTCCACCAGACGATCCGACGTGGAAACCAGCTTTGAACGAAGTAATATCACCTGAAACTGCTGCTGTTGCCTTGTTGTTTGAACCGTTTACAACGTAATAATTACCATCAACTAATTCTTTTTGAGGAATCGAAATTGAAGAGTTGCTCGCAAAAGCACAGGTTGCCGACATCAAAATTATGGGGATTATTTTTTTCATAAATTGCCTTTCTAAAAAATACAAGCAAATGCTACCCCCCCCTAATAGCCCTTGTCAAGCAAAAAATTAAAAAAATTTTACTAAACTTAGCGTTGCTGTGCTACGCACTGAAATCGAAGCTAAAACCAAAATGGAGGGCAAAACGTTTTATTTGATGAGTTTATTTAATAAAAAAAAGGCACTTCGATGAAGTGCCTTATAGTATAAATTAAAACTCATCACCAAAGGAAATGCGCTTTCGCACGTTTAAAACGTGCGAGATTGTCCCGATGCTTTTGCGTTTTAGCGAGCGTTGCTGTGCTACGCACTGCAGTCGAAGCTAAAACCAAAATGGAGGGCAAAGCGTTTTATTTGATGAGTTTATTTAATAAAAAAAGGCACTTCGTTGAAGTGCCCTATGGTATAAATTAAAACTCATCACCAAAGGAAATGCGCTTTCGCACGTTTAAAACGTGCGAGATTGTCCCGATGCTTTTGCGTTTTAGCGAGCGTTGCTGTGCTATGCACTGCAGTCGAAGCTAAAACCAAAATGGAGGGCAAAGCGTTTTATTTGATGAGTTTATTTAATAAAAAAAGACACTTCGTGAAGTGCCTTATGGTATAAATTAAAACTCATCACCAAAGGAAATGCGCTTTCGCACGTTAAACGTGCGAGATTGTCCCGATGCTTTTGCGTTTTAGCGAGCGTTGCTGTGCTACGCACTGCAGTCGAAGCTAAAACCAAAATGGAGGGCAAAGCGTTTTATTTGATGAGTTTATTTAATAAAAAAAAGGCACTTCGTTGAAGTGCCCTATGGTATAAATTAAAACTCATCATCAAAGAAAACGCGCTCTCGCACGTTTTTAATGCTTGGAAGAGCGTATTATAAGATACCCCCCAATTCCCTGAAATAGAAAATTAGGAATCCAAATTAATAGGTCTGGACGAATTTCAGGATATTTTTCGAGCCATGCAATAAATACCGTCATCATGTAGTATGTCATAGCTAAGGCAATAGCTATTGCTAAGTTTACAAAAGTTTCACTTCTGGAAGCCTTGATACCTAAAGGAACAGCCAGAACAACTAAAGAAAAAATAGAAAAAGCCATAGCAAAGTTTTTCTGAATTTGAAGATTCACTTCAATTTTGTCTCGAGCTAAACGTTCTTTGCGTTCTTCGGGAGGAAGTTTTTCGAGTTTTTCGAGAGGAATTCTGTGCCAAGTGTTGCGAGCTTCTAAAAGCTCGTCAAAAGTCATTCGTTTTGGTTTTTTGATTTCGTTGTAAGATTCGCCTATAATTTTGTTTAGAGGAAGCTTTACAGTAAGGCTTTCAAATTTTGCCGATGGTAGAGGTTTGCGCAGTAATTCTGGATCTTGCGAGTTCGAGCGTTCTGCACTACCATTTTTGAGAACTAACACAATTTCATCGGAAACGTCGGAATAAGAAACAATAGCTTTGTCAGATTTAATAGAAACACTGGCTCTGCCCTGTTTGTCGAGTTCCCAAATTCTGAAACCCACAAGTTCGTGCGTTTCGGAATTTGATTTGTTCGCGTAAATAACATATCCTGGAAAATCTTTTACAAATTTACCAGATTGGATAAATTGCAAAGGATTGTTGCGAATTACATTTTTTATGGCGTTCTTGTAAGCATAACTTGCCGCAGGTGCGTAGTAGAAATTTATAAATAAAGAAAATACACTAGCAAGCATTGCTAACAAGAAAACGGGGGCAATCATTGCATATATTGACCGACCACAAGCTTTCATTGCAATAATTTCGCTCTGAGCCGACATTCTGCCAAATACTAATAATATACCAGTAAGCATACCCATTGGTAGCGAGTACGGAATTACCGAAGGAATAATAAGCGCCACCATTTCAAAAAAGAAAGTAAGTGTAACCCTACCCGATAATAGTTCGTACAACACTACTCTAAAAATGTTGCCTAAAACGAGAACAAAAACAAACAGAGCAACCGTCATAAATGCGGCGCCTGCTACCTGCCAAAAAATATATTTATCAAGTTTTCCCATTTAACTATATATAATAAGCAACAGAATTACCGATTATGGCAATACAAAAATATTGCAAAGATAAAAAAAAACTAAATAATTCTTATACTTTATTTTAAATTAGCAGAATGTATATATGAAGAAAACAACAAAAAAACAAACATCTACTAAAACCCCTAAGACAAAAATTGCGAAATCAGAAGAGGTCGCACAAATGGAAAATTCAATATTGCGTCATTTAGAAACATCTATGGCGCGTGAACGCGAGATAGCATCTATTCGCGACTGGTGGGTAGCAACAGTGTTGGCAATTAGAGAAAACACTATGGGCAAGTTCATCAAAACAATGCGACGTCAGAACGATGCCGATGCCCGTAGAATTTATTATATGTCGTTAGAATATCTTGTTGGTCGCCTTACCGAAGATACTCTTGTAAATATCGGAATGTTAGATGTAACTAAACAAGCACTAGAAAATTTAGGTCTTAAATACGAAGACGTAATGAATGCCGAAGTTGATATGGGCTTGGGTAATGGTGGCTTAGGACGTTTAGCAGCTTGTTTCCAAGACTCGTTGGCAACATTAGATTATCCAGCAGTAGGTTATGGAATTCGTTATGAATTTGGACTTTTCACACAAAGTTTCAAAGATGGTAAACAAGTAGAATCGCCTGATAATTGGTTGAAGTATGGATCGCCATGGGAAATAGTACGTCCAGAATATACAACACGTATTAAAGTTGGTGGTCATGTAGAAAATGCAATTAACGATAAAGGCGATTGGTCGCCAGTTTGGAAACCACAAGGCGAGCTTTTGGGCGTACCTTGGGATATTCCAGTAGTTGGATATGGCGCACGCACAGTAAATTTCTTGCGTTTGTGGGAATCGAGAGCTTCAAATGAATTCGACTTGAACGCATTTAATCAGGGTGGTTATGCACAAGCAGTTCACGAAAAAGCTATGAGTGAAACAATCTCAAAAGTTTTGTATCCAAACGACAAAACCGAAAATGGAAAACTTTTGCGTTTAATGCAACAGTACTTCTTTGTTTCGTGTTCGTTGCAAGATATAATTCGCAGATATTTGGCACGTCATAAAGATTGGTCGAAATTCACAGAAAAAGTTGTAATTCAACTCAACGATACACACCCAGCAATAGCAGTTCCAGAGTTGATGCGTTTGTTTATTGATGAACATGGTATGAAGTGGGACGATGCTTGGGCAATTTGCAAAAAAGTTTTTGCTTATACAAATCATACCTTATTACCTGAAGCACTTGAAAAGTGGTCGGTAACATTCTTTGAAAAATTGTTACCACGCCATTTGCAAATTATTTACGAAATCAATTCGCGTTGGTTAGCAAAGGTTGCAACAAGATTTCCAAATAATCCACAAAAGTTAGAAGCATTGTCGATTATTGAAGAATCGTCGCCAAAGATGGTTCGTATGGCTTACTTGGCAGTTGTTGGTTCGTTCAGCGTAAATGGCGTTGCAGAACTTCATACTGAATTGCTAAAAGATAGCGTATTGCGCGACTTCTATGAAATGTCGCCACATAAATTCAATAATAAGACAAACGGAGTAACACCTCGCAGATGGTTGAAAGTTTCAAATCCTGAATTGTCGAAATTGATTGACTCGAAAATTGGCGAAGATTGGGTAACCGATTTAGATAAACTTAGAGCTCTTGAAAAATACGCTGATAATCCTGCTTTCCAAAAAGCGTTTATGGACGTAAAACTCCAAAACAAAAAGAAGATGGCAGATATTATCCGTAAAACTTGTGGAGTAGAAGTAAATCCAGAAGCGCTCTTCGATGTTCAAATAAAACGCTTGCACGAATATAAGCGTCAGCATTTGAATTTGTTGCACATTCTAACGCTCTATAAAGAATTGTTGCATAATCCAGATATGGAAATGGCTCCACGCGTGTTCTTGTTTGGCGCAAAGGCTGCCCCAGGATACGACATAGCAAAGAACATAATCTACGCAATAAATAAAATTGGCGATAAAATCAACAACGACAAGCGTATTAAAGATAAGCTTAAAGTTGTATTTATACCAAATTATAGCGTATCGGCAGCAATGAATATTATTCCTGCAGCAGATTTGTCGGAACAAATTTCAACAGCTGGTAAAGAAGCTTCGGGAACTGGTAATATGAAGTTGGCACTCAATGGCGCACTTACAATGGGTACACTCGATGGTGCAAACGTTGAAATAAAAGAATGCGTTGGCGATGACAATATCTTTATATTTGGTATGACTGTCGATGAAGTTCAGCAGTTGAAAGGTCGTGGATATAATCCATGGGAATTCTACGCAAAGAATAAAAATCTAAAAGAAATTCTCGACTGGATTGTTTCTGATTACTTTATGCCAGAAAATCCACAAGCATTTATGCCATTGAGAAAATCAATTCTCGATTGGGGTGATCCATTTATGGTCTGTGCCGATTATCAAGCATATTGCGACGCACAAAAAGAAGCCGACAAAGCCTTCCGCGACAAAAAACGTTGGGCAAAAATGGCAATTCTCAATACTGCGCGCATTGGCAAATTCTCATCGGATAGAACAATCACTGAATACGCTGAAGATATTTGGAATTTGAAAAAAATATAATTCAAATATATTTCAAAAACTAAACTGACATTCATTGCAGAGTGTCAGTTTTTTATTGTAAACAAAAAAGAAAGGCAATTCGATTGAATTGCCTTTTTAGTACCATTAAATTTTATTATTTATAGTTTTTTACAAAATCAATCAAAGGTTCTAACGTTGTTTCGGTTTTTGCCTGAGAATTGTATTTAAGAATATTGTTGTTTATCTGTATATAATCAACTATCTGACATTCTTTATACATCTTTAGCATCAATTCAAGCGTTGTTATTACAACTTCATATTTTATGCTTTCGTTTAGATTTTCTTTGTTTATAGCGTATATAACCTTTCTTATTTCTTTTATGTTTTCAAATTCATCTTTTGCAAACTCCCAATTTGTATAAGATTTAAAAAACAGATTTTCACTTACATTCATTTTTGAGAAATATGCAGACTGTTCTGGTTTTATTTTTGCAGTTGCACATTTTATAGCTACATCAGTATCTTTACCTACAACAATACTGAGTTGTTTGTCTGATACTTTTACTATATATACATTTTTTAGCGCTGGCGTAATAAAACATTCGACACCAGAAACAACCTTCTTTTCAAAGCCAAATTGCATCATATACATCGATAATATTTGCGATTGCAACAAAGCATCAACATTATCTACATACAAATTATAAAGCATTGTCTGATTTGCTGTATTGTAATTAATAACCGATGTTTCAACTGATTTAATATTTTTAAGTATAGGAAGTATTCCCATTGTCATACCAACAATCATAGGATCAGCGTTGTATGATTTTAGAATTTCTTCGGTTATAATTGGCATTGCTATGTGTAGATAAATTTCCGATTTAGGCAATGCTATTGGGGTGTGCGCAACAGGCAACTTAGCATCTTTTAGTGATTTTATAATTTTTGATTTTTCATTAAATGCTATTTTTAAATTGAATGTTTCACATTCTTTTTTAGGAGAAGCAAATATATCCATATAAACAGCATCAATCTCATCTTTTACGCTTTTAGCATCTTTTACACTATTGCTTATTATATCTGAGCTAATATAAGCAAAAAATTGACCAAATTTATTATCTGACAACTTCGAGAATTTTTCATTATTTAAAATACTTTCTGCAGGTTTTGTTTTTATAGAATTAAAAACACTAAGCACCATATTTTCGAAATCCGATATAACTATATAGTTCGATTTTACGCTCACATAAATTTTAATATTTTTATCTGCAAACATAAAACATTCGTTTGTACCTATTGTATGAGGTTTTGCTTGTTCTGTTTTATTTAATGCTGTTTTTACATTTTGAAAGAATGTTTTGTCTTTACCACGCAAAACAAATGCAAACTTTGGTTGTTTTGTTTTTTCTGAAAATGAATTTTCTGTGTAAAAAAGAAATTCATCAAAAGCATTCCAATATAAGTTTTCAAAAGATGCAACTGGATCATCTTTTGAAAGAAACAACGAACTAATACCATTAGTTTCTTTATTAGCATTATTTAAAAATTCTTTTAACTGTGCTTGCACTTTAGCATTTTGTTTAAGTGCAGTTATTAATGCTTTGTACTCGGCTTTATCACGTAATGTAGCCCAATCATCAGCATCGCCACACCACAACACTAACGTTGAATTTTTAGGAGCAATATCTTTTAACGATACCAACTCATCTTTTGGTGTGCATGCAAATAATGTCAACGACAACACACATATGCTTACAATATTTTTTATAGAAAAAATTTTCATATAGTTCCTTTTTTTACGCAATTAAAGATGTATTCCTTTTTTATAGTAGTCAAACAAATATCTACAAAAAAAGTTTCGCTAAGATATAAAAAAAGGCAACTCTAACGAATTGCCTTTTTATTAAAATTAAACTTTAAATTATTCCCATTCAATAGTTGCAGGTGGCTTCGATGAAATATCGAGAACTACTCTGTTTACACCCTTAACTTCATTGATAATTCTGTTAGAAATCTTACCAAGAATATCGTGTGGAATATGAGCCCAGTCGGCTGTCATAGCGTCTTGACTTTCAACAATACGCAAAGCAATAACGTTATCGTATGTACGTTCATCGCCCATTACACCAACAGTCTTAACTGGAACAAAAACTGCAAATGCCTGCCACAAACTGTAATACAAACCACTTGCATACATTTCTTCCATGAGAATTGCATCGGCTTCGCGAAGAACATCGCAATACGATTTCTTTACTTCGCCAACAACTCGAACACCCAAACCTGGTCCTGGGAATGGATGACGCCACAACACTTCCTTTGAAAGACCCAACTCTTTACCCAACGCACGAACTTCATCTTTAAACAATTCACGCAATGGTTCAAGCAACTTCAATTTCATACGTTTTGGCAAACCACCCACGTTATGATGGCTCTTAATCAACGATGCTGGATTGCCCGCAATTGGAACACTTTCAATTACGTCAGGATACAACGTACCTTGCGCAAGGAAATCTACCTTACCGATTGATTTCACTGCTTTATCGAACACTTCAATAAATGTCTTACCGATAATCTTACGCTTACGTTCTGGATCTTTTACACCTTTTAAACGACCCAAGAAAAGCTTTTCGGCACGAACAGTCTTCATCTTAATTTTGAAGTTATTTTTGAAAAGTTCTTCAACCTTTCTACGTTCGTCCTTACGGAGCAAACCATTATCCACAAAAACACATGTGAGCTGATCGCCAATAGCCTTATGAATCAACGCTGCCGCAACCGACGAGTCAACGCCACCACTCAAGCCCAAAATAACTTTTTCCTTACCTACGGTCTTACGGATATCTTCAACAGCCTTCTCTACATAATCCGACATTGTCCAATCGCCCGTACAACCACAGATATTATAAAGGAAGTTCTTAATTATTTCCATACCACGAGGTGTATGTGCAACTTCTGGGTGGAACTGCATTCCGTAAAATTTACGTTTCTTATTTTCAATGAGCGCATATTCAGAATTTTCAGTTGTACCAATAGCCTTAAAACCTTCTGGCAACTTTGCAATTCTATCACCATGCGAATTCCAAACTTGGATTGGCGAGTCTATACCCTTGAGCAAATCACTATCGCTCGATGTAAACGACAACTTACCCAAACCATACTCGCGTTGTTTACTTGAAACTACTGTTCCACCAAGCATTTTACCCATCAACTGCAATCCATAACAAATACCCAAAACTGGTACACCCAACTCAAAAACTTTTGGGTCTGGACGAGGCGAACCCTTCGACAACACACTTGCAGGACCACCAGATAATATTACGCCGCATACTCCCTGCTTCTTTAATACAGAAGCCTTTGTGTTAAACGGCATGATTTCGGAATATACACTACACTCGCGAATTCTACGCGCTATAACCTGCGTATACTGCGAACCGAAGTCTAAAACTGCGATTTTTTGATTCATAATATTAGAGAGTATTTTATTTTTATTAGAATTTTAATTCGGCATTTCTATAGTTGCAATTCGGGCAAGCTTTTGATTTCTCGCCTTCGCGCGACACATAAACCGAGTTGCATTTTAGGCAATGAAAAGTACTCGTCTTCGAGATTTTTTCATAACCTTTATGATGACGATGCGACGCCACCAAATATGCAACAGTTTCTACCACAATTGCCCCACAAAGTACAACAGAAAAAAACTCCGACAAGCTCATTTGTAAAAAAACACAAACGCACCCGTTTATGCGAGTGCGTTTGGATTTGAAACTTAAAGATTACTATTCCTTTGTTTCTTCAGCACTCGCTTTTTTCTTTGCTACTTTCTTAGTTGCAGCTTTTTTAGTTGCTTTCTTTGTAGCAGCCTTCTTAGCGGGCTTCTTTTCTTCAGCAGCTTCTTCTGCTACTGCTTCTTCAGCCTTTGGTGCTTCTTCAGCCTTTACAGCTTTCTTTGGCTGTGCCTTATAGCCCTGGTCATCAGCTTCGATAAGCTCAATTATTGCCATATCAGCTGCGTCGCCAATACGTGGAACAAGCTTATAGATACGTGTATAACCACCTTCACGCTTGAGGAATTTAGAAACCTTTTCTGCAAAGAGGAAATGTACAGCACTTACATCGCGAATTTTTGCGAGTGCCTGACGACGGAAATGAAGCTTCTTTGCTGTATCGTCAGTAGCTGCAGCTTTCTTTGCCAATGTTATCATTTTTTCGGCGAAAGGACGCAATGCCTTTGCATAACCGAGTGTTGTCTGAATTTTGTCGTGGCGGAAAAGAGCCGATGCCAACGAAGCCATTATAGCTTGACGATGTTCTTTCTTTACGCCCAACTGATGTCTATGTTTTTTATGACGCATGTTATTTTAATTTCTAAAATTATATTGTTGTTGAATCTATCAAACTTCCGTCGATTTTCATGCCCAACGACAATCCCAATTGTTCAAGCTTGCTCTTGATTTCGTTCAACGACTTCTTACCGAAGTTGCGATACTTGAGCATTTCTTGTTCGGACTTCATTGCCAATTCACCTACGGTTGTTATATTAGCATTATTCAAGCAATTTGCAGCACGAACCGACAACTCAATTTCATTTACGCTCATATTCAAGAGCTTTCTGAGTCTATTCTGTTCTTCGCTTACTTCCTTACCTGCTGTTTCAAATTCAATATCTTGCTGATTTACACTATCGAACACATCAACATGATGTTTCAAAATAACTGCAGCTTCTTTCAAAGCTTCATCTGGTGTTATTCTGCCATCTGTCCAAATTTCGAGTGTCAACTTATCGAAGTCTGTCATCTGACCTACGCGAGTAGCATCAACAGTATATTTTACCAACTCAATCGGACTAAACAACGAGTCAACTGGAATTACTCCTATTGGTTGATCATCGCTCTTGTTTTCTTCCGCCGGACGCCAGCCTCTACCGCAAGAAATTTCTACTTCGGCATGGAACTTACGCTTTGAATCGAGTGTGCAAATTACTTGTTCTGGATTTACAACTGTGATATCAGCATCTGCCTGTATATCGGCTGCTGTGATTGCACCTTCTTTTTCGGTGTCAATCATCAAACGCTTACTTTCACGATTGTGGCTGATAAGCTTGATCTTCTTCAAGTTCAACACTATATCCGTAACATCTTCTACTATGCCATCGACACTTTGAAATTCGTGATCGACTCCATCAATCTTGATTGAACTGATAGCTGCACCTTCTATTGAACCAAGAAGAACTCGGCGTAGTGCATTTCCAATTGTATGACCGAATCCAGTCTCAAATGGATCTGCCACATACTTTGCATAAGTGCTTGTTGCACTTTCTTCGTCTTTTATCAGACGCTTTGGGAGTTCAAACTTTCCGAGGCGTTTTGCCATTTTCTTCTCCGTTTCTATAGGGGTTAATTACTATCGTGAATAGAATTCAACGATGAGCTGATCGTTTATCGACTTATCCATTTCATCACGAATTGGCAAGCGACTAATTGTACCACGATATGCTTCATCAACTCTTTCAATCCAAGCTGGTGCTGCCTTGAGTTGCGATTCATCAAGAGCTTTCTGTGCAAGCTGACGCGACGATACTCTATCACGAACTTCAACTACATCACCTGGCTTACATGTAAAGCTTGGTATGTCTACCTTCTTACCATTTACTTGTACATGGCCATGTGTTACAAACTGACGAGCAGCCTTACGTGTTGGTGCATAACCTAACAAATATATGATATTATCTAAGCGAACTTCAAGCAACTGCATGAAAATTTCACCTGTAACACCACGCTGACGCTTTGCTCTTTCAAATGTCAAACGGAATTGCTTTTCGCTCAAACCATACATGAAACGGAGCTTCTGCTTTTCGCACAAACCCAACGAATAATCTGTAACGCGGCGACGCAATGTCTTACCATGCTGACCTGGAATATATGCTTTCTTTGTCATCGCCTTCTTTGGTTGGAACAATGCCATACCAAAACGACGATTAACTTTTTGTGTTGGTCCTGTATAACGAGACATGTCTAAAATTCTCCTATCCTACTAATTATACGCGGCGGCGCTTTGGTGCGCGACAACCATTATGTGGTACTGGTGTAACGTCGGTTATCGATGTTACTACGAAACCCAATGCAGTCAACGAACGAATTGCTGAATCACGACCCATTCCTGGACCTTTAACATCAACAGCAACTTCCTTCATACCATGGCTCATAGCAACTTTACCTGCATCTTGTGTAACTACTTGAGCTGCATAAGCTGTGCTTTTACGCGAACCACGGAAGTTCATTTTACCAGCACTCGACCAGCTAATTACATTACCCTGAGCATCTGTAAACGATACTTTTGTATTGTTAAATGTTGCATTTATGTGGCAAACACCAGAGTGAACGTTCTTGCTACCCTTAGCCTTGCGAATCTTTATTTCACCTACATCTGCCGAAAGCAAATCAGCTGCACTTGGCTGCGAAGGCTTAACTTCTGCCTTAACTTCTGCTTCTGTAGCTACTTCTTGTTGTTTTATATCTTCTTCGCTCATGCTAAACCTTTACTTCTTTGATACAACGCCCACTGTTTTGCGTGCGCCCTTACGTGTTCTTGCATTTGTGCTTGTGCGCTGACCTCTAACTGGAAGCCCCTTTGCGTGACGCAAACCACGATACGACTTAATTGCCGACAAACGCTTGAGGTTGCTTACTACTTCTCTACGAAGGTCACCTTCCAATTTGTACTGCTTATCCTGAACAACCTTCATAATATCATTGATATTAGTTTCAGTTAATTCACTTGCGCGCATTTCTTCTGGTATGCCACACTCTTGGCAAATTATCTTTGCTCGAGCAGGGCCGATACCATAGATGTATCTTAAAGCGTATTCTACACGCTTATTGTTGGGTATATCTACTCCTAATAATCTTGGCATAATTTTTAGTTTCTTGTTAAAAAAGACTGTCTATATTGACAATTTTTTTTATTTTGAAAAGACTTTTTTTATCTTTTTTACAAATTATTTTCTCCAAAAACATTTAGCACGACTTTTTTATCCTTCAAATTTAGTCGGAAGCGTCAATATTTCTGGCTCTCCTTCTGTAACGAGCACCGTATGTTCAATATGGCAACTCGGTTTGCCGTCTGCCGTGTAGACCGTCCAGCCGTCATCTCCAATAAATATTTCAGAACTACCCATGGTAATCATTGGCTCTATCGCCAATGTCATACCTGCCTTAAGCACTGGTCCAGTTCCAGCTTTGCCGTAATTCGGAATTTGTGGTTCTTCGTGCATACTTTTGCCTACACCATGACCTGTAAACTCCTCAACAATACCATATCCACAAGACTCTACATATTTTTGTATAGCAGCCGATATATCACCAACTCTATTACCTTGTCTTGCTTGAGCTATGCCCAAATGCAACGCTTTATCGGTAGCTTCTACAAGCTTTTTTACATCGTCCGATACTTCGCCTATTTGAACTGTGCGTGTATTATCGCCAACAAAACCCTGATAGATTACACTGACATCCATACTAACTATGTCGCCAGATTTTAAAACCACATCTTTACGTCCTATACCATGTATAACTTCATCGTTTACCGATATACAAACGTACGACGGATATCGCAACGCACCACACTTATATTTATAACATGCACTACGCGACGAATATTCAGCCATAAACTGCTTTGCAGCTTGGTCTAAATCCCAAGTAGATATTCCCTCCGACGCCATACCACAAAGCCTATCTAAAACTTTTGCAGCAATAGCACATGCCTTACGCATTTTTCGGAGATCACTATCTGACTTTATAGGAATCATATCTATCTATATTTATTTTCCCTAAAGAACGAATTGTTCCTTCTATCCCGACCCTTTCGGATTAGGCGAACGAACGTATTGCCCAGGCTACCAAACCAACCACCAATATGATAGTCAATGGTGTCCAAAGGGCCCAAAGGTTTTTAATTTCACTCGTATCGAGCATCTGACGTGTCTGACCTACGCTACGCCCTCTAATTCTTCCTTTCTTTAGGAAGCCATCATAATGACGTTGCAACAAATAGGTCTCTACCTGACGCATTGTATCAAGCGATACACCTACTGCAATCAAAGCACCTGTACCACCAAAGAAGTTTGCAATCTTCGATGGAATTCCCCACGATGTCATCAAAATTTGTGGCAACACTGCTATAATTACCAAGAAGCATGCACCAGCAAATGTCAAACGTGTCATAACATAATCGAGGAACTGTGCTGTATTTTCACCAGGACGAACGCCAGGAATATATCCACTATTACGTTTTAGTTCATCAGATATTTGCAAAGGTTTAAACATAATCGAAACCCAGAAATAACTGAATACAAAAACTAATCCACCATACACTAAACTGTATGTCGATATATTAAACTGTCCAAAAATCTGCTGTGGGAAAAGCAACAAAGCCGATGCAAAAATAATTGGCATAACACCTGCATAGTTGACCTTCAATGGCAAATACGAACTTTGTCCGCCCATTATTTTTCTACCAACTACTCGTTTTGCATACTGTACTGGAACTTTTCTTACAGCTTGTAAAATCATAATGATAGACGCTGTTACTACGCCTAAAAGAACAAGCATTACTATTGCTTGTGGCACACCTATTGCGCTTTCAGCACCTGCTGCTCTTTCAAAAACTAAACTCCAAGCCTGCGAACATGCTCCTGGTAATGTATCAATGATACCAACTGTAATGATTATCGATACCCCATTACCAATACCTCGCTGAGTTATTTGTTCACCGAGCCATGTTAGCACCATACAACCAGTTGTCATCAATACTACGCTAACTATAAAGAATACAGCCATATTATCCGACACTATTATCGAACCAAACTGTTCTTTATTGAAACCCGAAAATATTGTTTCTGGTGTGTATGCCAAAGCATAAGTAATCATCGTACCCTGTATGAACGCGATTACTATTGTTAAATAACGTGTGTACTGCGCAATCTTCTGTCGGCCAGAATCACCTTCTTGCATCAAACGTGCAAGACTTGGCATAACTGCTCCCATCAACTGCAATATAATTGATGCACTAATGTAAGGCATAATACCCAAAGCAAATATCGCTCCGTTTACCATTGCCCCACCTGTGAACATATTATACAAACCTACCAAACCGCCCGCATCAGATGCCGACGATGCATAGTAAGCTTGCAATGGTGATGGATCTAGACCTGGCAGAGGAATGCCAGCGCCCACGCGTGCTATAAATATCAGACCCAACGTCAATAATATTCTCTGACGCAATTCTGGAATTTTAAAGCAATTTGTGAAAGCACTAAGCATTTTCTTACCTATTATAATATGGGTTATTCAGCATTGTTTAATACAGCCTTACCACCAGCAGCTTCAATCTTTGCAACTGCGCTTGCTGAGAACTTATCGGCATGTACAACAACCTTCTTTGTAAGCTCACCAGAACCAAGAACCTTTACCAAAGCGTCCTTTGCTCTTACCAAACCTGCTATTACCAAGTCTTCTCTCTTGATTTCTTCAAGACCTAAGCTTTCGAGATCTGCAACATTTACTGTTGCATATTCAACTCTAAACTTAAAGTTGTTGAAACCACGATGTGGAAGCTTACGATACAATGGCATCTGACCACCTTCAAAACCTGGACGTACATGACCACCACTGCGTGCCTTAGCACCCTTATGACCACGTCCAGAAGTTTTTCCATGACCACTACCTACACCACAACCCAAACGCTTATGAGCGTGTTTTGCTCCTTTTGGATTTGAAAGTTTGTGCAATTTCATTTTCTAAATCTCCTATTTGCTTCTCAATGCGTTGATTGTTTCTGCTGTACGCAACTGATACAATGCGTTGAGCGTTGCATTTACCATAGCCATGTCATTGTTCGAACCCAACGATTTGCTGAGAACGTCCTTAACACCTACTGCTTCAAGAACTGCTCTTACACCACCACCAGCGATAACACCTGTACCTTGGCTGGCTGGACGCAACATAACTACACCACCATCAAATTCGCCAACAACTTCGTGTGGAATTGTGCCGTCTTTGAGACTTACTGGTTTCATTACTTTCTTTGCTCTGTCTGAAGCCTTCTTGATTGCATCAGGAACTTCCTTTGCCTTACCATAACCCAAACCAATCTTGCCTTCGCCATCGCCAATTACGACCAATGCCGAGAAGGTGAAACGACGACCGCCCTTTACTACCTTTGCACAACGATTGATATGTACTACTTTTTCAATGAGCTCAGGACCTGCTTCTTTTTCTGCAACTGCCTGCTTATTTTTAAATTCTCTACTCATTTCTTTTCCCTATTAGAAGTTAATTCCAGCTGCACGAACTGCATCGGCAAAGCTCTTCACACAACCATGATATCTGCGTGAACCTCTGTCGAAAACAACTGCACTAATTCCAGCTGCCTTGAGTTTTTCGCCAAACTTTGCACCCAATGCCTGTGTACCTGCTACATTGGGCAAAAGCTTTTCGCCTGCCAACTCTTTCGATGTCGAGCAAAGCGATACAAGTGTCTTGCCAAGCTTGTCGTCGATGCACTGTGCATAGATATGCTTGTTCGATAAGCAAAGCGAAAGACGTGGACGTTCTGCCGAACCTACTACCTTCGCACGCACTCTCCAACGACGCTTCTGTTCCAATTCTTTTTTCTTGAGAAATTTCATTTTTATTCCTTTCAACTCCGCAATTATGCAGTTTTCTTACCTTCCTTGCGGCGAACAAATTCTCCGTGAATTCTAACACCCTTACCCTTGTATGGTTCTACTGGATAGAAGTGCTTGAGATCTGAAGCTACCTGACCTACCATGTGCTTGCTTGCACCTGATACTGTTACCAATGGGTTTCTGTCTGGTGTTTCGCCAATGACTACTGTAATGCCTGCTGGCAATTCATATACACATGGATGTGCATAACCCAATGCCAATGTCAATACATTACCCTTAAGGTCAGCCTTAAAACCAACACCCTTAATTTCCAAAACTTTCTGATAACCTTCAGTTACACCCTTCACCATACCAGCAATTATGCTACGTGCTGTACCAAACATTGCACGCGACAAACGTGATGCCGATGCTGGGCTTACCTTGATTTCATCACCTTCTAAAACGATATTTACCGCTTTATTAAATGTTTCTGAAAGTTTTCCCTTTGCGCCTTCAATACAAACTACATTATCATTTACTGTAGCTTTTACTCCGGCTGGAACCTTTACTGGAAGTTTACCTATTCTACTCATATTTCAGTCCTTCCTTACCAAACTTTGCAAAGCATTTCGCCACCAGCTTTTTGAGCACGGCAATCTGCATCTTTCAACACACCCTTCGATGTTGTCAAAATCGAGATACCCATGCCGTTGAGCACGCGTGGGATGCTACGATATTCAAAATACTGACGGCATCCTGGCTTCGATTCTCTCGAAATACCTGTGATTGCTGGTATACCATCAACATATTTCAATGTTATTGTAATTTCTTTCTTTACATCGCCCGATACCACATAATCTACAATATAACCTTCATCTTTAAGAATGATTGCTATACCTTCGCGGATCTTTGACCACTGAGCTTTGCATGTATCTTTGCCAGCTCTGCTTGCATTACGGACGATTGTCAAAAAGTCTCCTATGCTGTCGTGAGTTGCCATATTATTTTTCCTTTCGCATTACCACGATGATTTTGTTACGCCTGGAAGCTTACCGTCGAGAGCCAACTCTCTAAATGTAATACGCGATAAGCCAAACTTACGGATATATGCACGCGGACGACCTGTTATTGAACAGCGATTACGTACTCTAATCTTCGACGCATTGCGTGGAATTTTGCACAACTTACGCTGTGCTGCGAAGAAGTCTTCATCGCTTGTTTTTGGGTCATTCAAAATCTTCTTGAGCTCCGCTTTCTTGGCTGCATATTTTTCTACCAAGCGCTGGCGCTTCAAATTGCGTTGTATGGATGATTTTTTTGCCATAGTTTAAACTCTTTCCAGTGCTTATTTTGCAGCTGTTTCCGAACTCGACTTTCTGAATGGCATACCCAAAAGCTTGAGCAATTCTCTGCCAGACTTGTCGTCGGTAGCTGTCGTTACTATTGTGATGTCCATACCAATGTTCTTTCTACCTGGGTCTACTGTTACTTCAGGGAAGATAGTATGGTCGGCAATGCCGTAGTTATAGTTGCCTGCGCCATCAAGCTTTGTGCTTACGCCGCGGAAGTCTCTGATAGATGGTAATACTACCGCTATGAACTTGTAAAGGAACTCCCACATTGTAGCGCCACGCAAAGTTACCTTTACGCCGTTTTCCTGACCTTCACGAAGCTTGAAGTTCGCGATGCTCTTGCGCGCTTTAGTGATCACTGGCTGTTGACCTGTAATCTTAGCTATTTCCTTTGCAACTTCTTGTGCCCATCCTTTAGCGTTTTCGCTACGGATACCAGAGCTGATTACTATCTTCTCTAGTGTTGGCACAACGTGCGGATTTTCGACTCCCAAACTCTTCTTGAGCTCAGGAACCACCTTATCCATATATATTTTCTTTAATACGGGTGTGCTCATTTTCTTTCTTTCTTAGCCTCTGCTTACGTCGGAGCTAATTATTTCTTCTTAGCATCGAAACGCCCAGCAGGCAT
Source organism: Verrucomicrobiaceae bacterium (assembly GCA_015061955.1). Classification (GTDB taxonomy): domain Bacteria; phylum Verrucomicrobiota; class Verrucomicrobiia; order Opitutales; family Intestinicryptomonadaceae; genus Merdousia. Next base: position 64,887 of record SUVO01000008.1, on the reverse strand, counting down.
TACGTTTGAAATGTGAATTGGAGCTTCACGTTCTACGATTGCTCCATCTGGATTCTTTTCGCTCTTGCGTTCGTGGTGCTTGCGTACATTTACGCCTTCAACCAAAACGCGTTCCTTCTTTGGAAACACTTGCAATACCTTGCCACGTGTACCCTTCGAAGAACCCGAAATTACTACTACTTCATCTCCTTTTTTTACAAAACTTTTCATATTACAGAACCTCTGGTGCAAGTGATATGATTTTCATGTAGTTCTTTGAACGCAATTCGCGTGCTACTGGTCCAAAAATACGTGTGCCTTTTGGATTACCATTACCATCAAGAATTACGCATGCATTTGTATCAAAACGCAAATACGAACCATCGTTTCTACGTATTGGGGCCTTTGTTCTAACGATTACTGCCTTAGCTACTGAACCCTTCTTTACTGCTGCATCTGGAGTTGAACTCTTTACTGCAACAACTATAACATCTCCAACTTTCGCCGTACGACTGCGCTGTCCAAGACGACGAATCATTGAAACTTCCTTTGCACCCGTGTTGTCTGCAACTACGAGTCTTGTTTGCATTTGTATCATATCTTCGCCTCCTTATTCTGCTGCCACTACGGGAGCCTTTTCAATTATACGTACTACGCGGAATCTCTTGAGCTTACTGATAGGACGTGTTTCTGTTACTTCTACCTTATCTCCCAAGTTACACTCATTGTTTTCATCATGCACGTGCACCACTGTCTTACGACGAATTTCTTTGCCGTACAACGGATGCTGTATCTTGTAGAAATATGTAAGTTTTATGCTTTTATCGCCAGACTTCGATGTTACGATTCCGACCAAGCTTCTACGTGACTTTCTTGTATTTTCCGACATCGTTTTGCCTTACTTCTGAGCTTTAATTGTTTCAAAGCGAGCTATATCACGACGCAACTGTCTTATGCGACCTGTATTCTCTACTTGTGCTGTTGCCTTGCGAATGTTGAGATTCAACAATTCTTCACGCATATCACGCAATTTCTTTGCTATCTCTTCTGCGGAAAGCTCTCTAATTTCTTTTGCTTTCATTATTCAAATCTCCTTATAGAATTTCTACACCTTCGCGAACTACAAATCTGCATTTGAACGGAAGTTTACCATCTGCAAGTCTCATTGCTTCACGAGCCATGCTTGCTGGTATACCCGATACTTCAAACAGAATACTGCCTGGTTTAATTACTGCTGCCCAGTACTCAACTGCGCCCTTACCTTTACCCTGACGTGTTTCTGCTGGCTTCTTTGTTACGCTCTTCTGTGGGAATACACGCATCCAAACCTTACCACGACGCTTGAAATGACGGTTGATTGCAACACGAGCTGCTTCGAGCTGCGATGAACTGCACTTACCACGTTCCAAAGCTTGTATAGCGTAATCGCCAAAAGCAATTGTATCACCGCCCTTTGCCAAGCCACGATTGCGACCTTTGTGCATCTTGCGGTACTTTGTCTTTGATGGAAGAATATTTGCCATTGTTTTTCTCTCCCTAAATTACATGTTGTCATCCGACTTCAAGCACAACCAGCACTTTACGCCGATTTTACCATAAACCGTATTTGCTTCGGTGAAGCCATAATCGATATTTTCACGAAGAGTATGAAGTGGAATTCTACCCTTTCTCTGCCATTCTATACGAGCAATTTCTGCACCACCCAAACGACCTGCTACTTGTACCTTGATACCATCAGCACCATTTGCCATACATGTTGTGATTGCCTTCTTAACTGCTCTACGGAACGAAATTCTGCGCTCAAGCTGCAATGCAATGCTTTCTGCAACAAGGAATGCATCCAAATCAGGCTTCTTGATTTCCTGAATGTCTACCAATACTTCCTTGCCAATAAACTTTGCCAAATCAGCCTTCAATGTTTCAAGCGACGCACCCTTCTGACCTATTACCATACCAGGACGTGCTGTGAAAATCTTCACTCTAACTCTCTGCCCAGCTCTTTCAATGAAAATGCGTGGTACAGATGCATTCTTAAGCTTATTACGCAAGAACTCGCGAATGCGATAATCTTCGTTTACTGCGGTTGCATAGTCCCCTTTATTCGCGAACCAGCGCGACTCCCAGTCGCGACGAACTGCGAGACGGAAACCTTTAGGATTTACTTTTTGACCCATTTTATCTGCCTCTGTTTATTATTTTTGGTCGCTAAGAACTATCAATATATGACTTGTTCTCTTACGAATCGGATGTGCACTACCACGTGCTACTGGTCTGAAACGTCTGAAAGCCACACCTTGATTGACTATCGCGCTTTTGATTGTTAAATTGGCGGCCGAAAGACCGTTGTTGTTTTCTGCATTAGCAATTGCGCTAGTAAGCGTTTTAGCTACTAATCTTGCGCTCTTGCGAGGTACGAGCTTCAAAACTTCTAATGCTTCAGCTGCATTACGACCTTGAATTTCTCGAGCTATTTCGCGCACCTTTTTGTCTGACATGCGCGCAAACTTTGTTAAAGCTTTAACTTCCATTGTTATCTTTCTATTTTTAGTTTGCTGTAATATATACGGCTGCTCCTACTTTTACTTCGGTATTTGTTATTAACAGTCCTACACTCTTTTTTTGTGTCGCCTCAACTATTACTACCTTCGCAGGTCCTTTCGTCTCGGTTTCTACAGAACAAACTGCGCCTACGCGAAAATTGCTCTGTAATCCTGTATTTATAACCACCAAATCGGCATTCTGCCCTGTTCTTACTTCAATAACTCTTCCTCGATTCTCTATCTTGTAACAATTATCTTTTGTAATCCAGTTAGGAGTGGCAAAGCTCATTAGCGTAGTTAATACAAACCCCAACAAAACTCTGCCAAGCCATGCCATACTACATAGTTGCCTTTTTGGTGTGCGGTTGGTGTCCTTTGAAGTAACGGGTTGGTGCAAATTCACCAAGCTTATGACCTACCATGTTTTCTGTTACATAGACAGCTACAAACTTTTTACCGTTGTGGACGTTAAAATTCAAACCGATAAAATCGGGTGTGATCATCGAACGTCTCGACCAAGTCTGAATTGGCTTGTGCGAGTTTGTCTTCTGAGCTTCGTCGATTTTGTCTTGAAGACTTGGGTCTACGAATGGTCCTTTTTTAATTGAACGTGCCATATCTTTTTATTCTCCTGTAAACTATTTCTTCGTCTTCTTGCCGTTGCGACGCAACAAAATCATAGAATTCGACGGTTTGCTCTTGATACGTGTTGGATAGCCCTTTGCTAATTGGCCCCATGGCGATACCGGATGACCACCACCAGAAGTACGACCTTCACCACCACCCATTGGGTGATCGACTGGGTTCATTACTACACCGCGTACGCGTGGACGCTTGCCCATCCAACGAACACGACCTGCCTTACCAAGGCTCTGGTTACGATGTTCCAAATTACCTACAACACCAATTACTGCACGGCATTCCGCATTTATCAAACGGATTTCACCACTTGGCATCTTTACTGTTGCTACGTCGCCTTCTACTGCAACAAGCTGTGCACCTGCACCTGCACCACGAGCAATTTGTGCGCCCTTACCTGGTTGCATTTCTATTGAGCTAATCTTTGTTGCTGCTGGGATGAATTTCAAAGGCATGCACAAACCTACTGGGAATTCATCTGGACGCTTATCAAGTGTCATTACTGTATCGCCCTTCTTCATGCCATCAAGCGCAATAATATAACGCTTCTGACCATTTTCATACTGGAGCAATGCCAAATATGCTGTGCGATATGGGTCGTACTCAATTGCAACTACTGTTGCTGGTACATTTACTATATCACGCTTGAAGTCTACTATACGATACAATCTCTTATGACCACCACCACGACGACGCGATGTAATTCTGCCATAGCAGTTGCGGCCCTTAGCACGATGCTTGCTTTCAACCAACGAACGTTCTGGACGCTTGTTGTCGACTTCAGCACGACTCAACTCTGTGTATCTCTGAGCAGGAGTCAAAGGTCTTCTTTTAATAATTGCCATTTTTCAATTCTCCTTGCTTATGCTAATTGGATAGAATCGCCAGCTTTGAGCGTAACGATTGCCTTCTTCATTTTTCCTTTAACGCCTGGGTTTGCTTTACGCATGCGCGATACCTTTACCTTACCCTTTGCGTTGATAATATTTACCTGTTCAACTTTGACATTGAAAAGCTTTTCAACCGCCTGCGATACTGCTATCGCATTGGTGTCTTCGGCAACTATGAAAGTGTACTTATTCGACACTTGCAAGTTGGCTGCCTTTTCAGTGACACGGAACCCCTTGATTATTTTTTCAGGCTGTATCATGATTTACCTTTCTTAGTCCTTGTTGATTCTTGCCAAAACTGTGTCGAGACCTTTGCGCGATACAATTACATTTTCAAATTGTACAAGTTCAAGTGCGCTCAATGTTGCACTTTCGCAGAAGTTTACTCGTTCAATGTTACGGCTTGCCAAAACAAAATTATCGTCAAACATATCATCAATAAGCAATACTTTGCCTGTTGGGTTGATATTCGACAAAACTTTTACCACCGACTTTGTCTTCTTTTCCGAAGCTTCAAATGCTTCTATTACGCAAAGTCCACCTTCAACACACTTGTCAAACAATGCACGTGCAAATGCCAATACCTTTGCCTTGCGATTGATTTTCTTCGACCAGTCTCTTGGATGTGGTCCGAATACAACTGCACCTCCACGATGTATTGGCGACTTCATTGTACCATGACGTGAACGACCGCCACCCTTCTGTTTGAATGGCTTACGGCATGTACCACTTACATGACCATAGTCGAGCGTCGAAGCATTACCTTGACGTGCGTTTGCCTGATAGGCTACGATTGTTTCTTTCAATGCGAACAAACCTTTATCACCTTCAAACTGAGGGATATTTTCAAATTCTTGTTCTGCAAAGCTTGAACCGTCTTTTGTATAAACTTTAAGTTTCATATCGGCGACTCTCCTTATTGCTGTGCTTTCTTAACCTTCTTGGCTGTGCGAACAATAACCATATCGCCCTTTGCTCCTGGAAGACTTCCTTTAATCAAAAGAATATTCTTATCTTCAAGGATCTTTACGATTGGATGGTTTTGCGTTGTGCAACGAACCTGACCCATATGACCTGGCATCTTTCTGCCCTTATAAACGTGGCCTGGAGTCTGACGGCAACCCACTGAACCTGGACGACGGTGCATCATATGACCGTGCGACTGTGGCTGTCCGTCGAAGTTGAAACGCTTCATTACGCCTTGGAAACCACGACCTTTTGTTGTGCCGATGATATCCACCATCTGACCTTCAGCAAACTTGGCAACTGTCATTACATCGCCAGCCTTATATTCAGATGCGTTTTCAACGCGGAATTCTACCAATTCCGTTACAGGGGCTACGCCTGCTTTTTTTAAGTGCCCGAGTTCTGGTTTTGACATGCGCTGTTCTTTCTGCGCATTGAAGCCGATTTGTACTGCTTCATAACCGTCTTTCTGAGCTGTTTTTACTTGTGTGACGGGACATGGACCTGCCTCAACTACAGTAACTGCAACCAGACTGTTGTCTCCGTCGAAAATCTGGGTCATACCCAGCTTTTTTCCTATTAGTATTTGACTCATATTTCTAAGCGGCAGGTGGATTTTCTTACTTTCAAAAGGCATTTTTGCCATTCAAAAACTCAAATTTCCGTTTGAACCTGCTTTAGTGGTTTATTTGTATAAAATTTGTAAAGACACTTATGTTGGTAAAAACATTCAATGTGTCAACAAATTTTTTTATTTTTTATAGATTTTTTTCAACAAATATCGCGTAAACTTTTCGGTTCTCCGTTTTTTAGTGGATTTTGCTACTTTTTCACTAGCAAATTTTAAATTATCCACAAACAGATGCTTCAAAAAATTTACGCCTAAATTTGTCTTATATAGAAAAGATGCAAGCTTACGCTCTCACCGATTTATTAAATTTTTTTAAAGATATTTCCTTTTTTATAGGAATATTCCCCTTAAAAATCAAAAGTTTTACCTTCATCATTTTAAGGGGTTATATAACTTAAACGTTAATTGTAATATCTACACCACTTGGCAAGTTGAGCTTTTTAAGTTCATCAACTGTGCTTGGTGTTGGATTGACTATATCAATCAAACGCTTGTGAGTGCGAAGTTCAAACTGCTCCATACTCTTCTTGTCAACGTGTACCGAGCGATTTACCGAATACTTCTCGATTTTTGTTGGAAGAGGTACTGGACCTGATACTCTTGCACCTGTTCTCTTTGCGGTTTCAACGATATCACCAGCGCTCTGGTCGATAGTGCGGAAATCGTAGCCCTTGAGTTTAATTCTAATTCTCTGAGTAGCCATATTTTTATCTTTCAAAATTATTATCTCTGTGTTTTACGTGCTGCACCTTCTTGAACAATCTTCAAGACATTAGCAGGTACTTGTTCAAAGTGGTCTGGTGTCATAGAATACGATGCACGACCACTTGAGAGCGAACGAACGTCTGTAGCATAGCCAAACATTGTTTCAAGTGGAACATATGCTGAAATAACTGTATCGTTACCCTTTGTTTCCATACCTTGAACTTGACCACGACGACGATTAATATCGCCCATAACATCACCTTGATATTCATTTGGTGTTGTTACTTCTACCTTCATGATTGGTTCCAACAAGATTGGGTTTGCATTCTTCATAGCATCCTTAAACGCAAAGATACCTGCCATCTTAAATGCCATTTCTGAAGAGTCAACTTCGTGATACGAACCAAATACCAAGCGTACCTTTACGTCTACTACCGGATAACCAGCTACTACACCGTTTATCATAGCTTCCTTGATACCTTCTTCTGTTGGCTTTATATATTCCTTTGGAATTACACCACCAACGATTTCGTTAATGAATTCGTAATGCTTACCCTTTTCGAGTGGTTCAATATCAATTTCAGCATGACCATACTGACCACGACCACCCGACTGACGTACGAATTTACCTACACCATGAGCAGTCTTTGTGATTGTTTCTCTGTATGCAATCTGTGGCTTACCCGATGCGGCTTCAACCTTGAACTCTCTAAAGAGACGGTCTCTAATAATATCGAGGTGCAACTCGCCCATACCTGCGATGAGTGTCTGACCTGTTTCTTGGTCTGTTGTAACCACGAAAGTTGGGTCTTCTTCAGCCAAACGTTGCAATGCAATTGAAAGCTTTTCTTGGTCAGCTTTACTATTTGGCTCAATGCTCATTGCGATAACTGGTTCTGGGAATGTAGGTGGTTCCAAACGAACTTCGTGTTCTCTATCACAGAGTGTATCACCTGTTACGATATCCTTTGCACCAATAATTGCACAAATAGCACCTGAGTATGCTTCTTCTATATCATCACGCTTGTCTGCCTTAATAATGAGCAAACGCGAAATACGTTCCGACTTACGCGAACGTGGATTGTAAATCGACATACCCTTCTTTACGCAACCACTATAAACACGGATAAATACCAATTTACCTACGAATGGGTCACTCCACAATTTAAATGCCAATGCTGTTGGTGCTGCAAAGTCATCTGGTACAATTTCCAAAGATGGTGTATCTTCATCATCTTCTGCATAAGCCTTAATTGGTGGTACGTCGAGTGGACTTGGCAAGTAGTGTACTACTGCATCGAGAAGCATTTGAACACCCTTATTCTTGAAAGCAGATCCTGGAACTACACCAACAAATTCGCGTGTCATTGTAGCCTTACGGATACCAAGACGCAATTCGTCTTCTGTGAAGTTTGTTTCGCCTTCGAGGAAGCGTTCCATTATATTATCATCAAAATCTGCAACTGCTTCAATGAGTTCAGCTCTGTACTGTTCAGCCTTTTCCTTATATTCTGCAGGAATTTCAACTGTATCGTACTTCATACCTTGTGGGTCAGCTTCATCATAAACATAAGCTTTCATTGCTACGAGGTCGATGAGACCCTTGAGCTGATCTTCTGAACCTATTGGCAAGAACAATGGATGTGGATTACCATTGAGCTTTGTCTTAATATCTTCAACTGCTCCGTAGAAGTCGGCACCTGTTCTATCCATCTTATTGATGAATGCAATACGAGGTACACTGTACTTGTTCATCTGACGCCATACAGTTTCTGACTGTGGTTGTACACCTGCTACTGCACAGAATACTGCAATAGCACCGTCGAGAACACGCAACGAACGTTCTACTTCAGCTGTAAAGTCAACGTGTCCTGGAGTGTCGATGAGGTTGATTTGATGATCGATACCAGCAAATGGGCCTTCTTTTGTTTTCCAGTTACACGAAATAGCCGACGATGTAATTGTAATACCACGTTCACGTTCCTGTTCCATCCAGTCTGTTACTGCTGTACCTTCGTGAACTTCACCAAGCTTATGCACAACACCTGTATAGAACAAAATACGTTCTGAACATGTAGTTTTACCTGCGTCGATATGAGCCGAGATACCGATGTTTCTTGTATATTCCAACGGTCTTGGTCTATTCGGCGAATTTTTTTCTGATAAGTTTGCCATGTCTTAGTAAACTTTCTAATTAAATTGAGATCACCAACGCAAATGTGCGAACGCTCTGTTCGACTGCGCCATCTTATGAACGTCTTCACGCTTCTTTACAACTGTACCTGTGTTGTTATAAGCGTCAACCAACTCTGCTGCCAATGCTTTTGCCATTGAAACACCCTTTCTTGAACTTGCTGCTTCGATGAGCCAACGGAATGCGAGTGTTTGTTGACGATCAAACGATACTTCTACTGGTACCTGATAAGTTGCACCACCTACACGACGGCTTTTAACTTCGAGCTTTGGGCGAATATTTTCCAATGCGCCTATCAACAAATCAATTGGGTTACCCTTCTCGAGTTTTTCGCTTACGAGCTCAATTGCTCCGTAAACGATGCGTTCTGCAACTGTTTTCTTACCATCTTGCATCACCATATTGATGAGATGGCTTACTAATGTACTATTATAGCGAGAATCTGGAATACGTTCTCTTTTTTCAGCTCTGTGTCTGCGTGACATATTTTTTCGCCTTATTTTTTATTGTTAAAATATTATTTCTTATCCTTTGGACGTTTTACACCGTACTTCGAACGACTACGACGGCGTTTTTCAACTCCCATGCAGTCCAACGAACCACGAACTATGTGGTAACGAACACCAGGAAGGTCCTTAACACGACCACCTCTAACGAGAACAACACTGTGTTCCTGAAGTGAGTGACCTTCGTCTGGAATGTACGCAATAACTTCATATCCTGAAGTGAGGCGTACCTTCGCCACTTTACGAATCGCCGAATTAGGTTTCTTTGGCGTTCTGGTCATTACCTGAACGCACACACCACGGCGAAACGGATTTGCTTTGAGCGCAGGAGCCTTCGTCTTAGCTTTAACGAGGGTTCTTGGCTTGCGAACTAATTGATTAATTGTAGGCATATTTATTATTTATTAAAAAGAAAGAGTAGAAAATGTATGAAACATTTTCTCTTTAGCAAGTTTTTTATTTAATTTTTTTAATATTTTTACCAAATAGACATTCTTTTTACAAAAATATCTATATAAAATACGAATTTGTTAATCTCTTAACGACTACCTCGCCCTTCTTTTTTAAGAGCGAGGTTCGGTTAAAATCGTAAAAGCAAACTCGCAGAAAGCTACTGATTTTCTTCTACAAAAATGTCTTCTATTTCGTCTTCCAATTCTGGAGCATTTGTACCAACTTTCAATCGGCGATATGCCAACAAACCAGTACCTGCTGGAATTAGATTACCCATAATGACATTTTCCTTGAAACCTGTAAGATCGTCAACCTTACCCAATGTTGCGGCTTCTGTGAGAACCTTTGTTGTTTCTTGGAACGATGCTGCACTAATGAAGCTTTCAGTTTCAAGAGATGCCTTTGTTATACCCAAGAGTATAGGCTCACACTTTGCAACATTACCACCAGCTTCTTCAATGCGTTTATTATTTTCTTCAAATTCATAACCGTCAACCTGTTCACCCCAGAAATAATCTGAGTCGCCAGTATCAACAACTTTTACCTTACGGAGCATTCTCGAAATAATAACTTCAATGTGCTTATCGTTAATTGTAACACCTTGCGAACGGTAAACCTTCTGAATTTCGCACAAGATATGTTCTTGTACCGATTCTTTACCCTTAATTTCAAGGATTTCCTTCGGATCAAAACCACCATCAGTCAATGGCTGACCAGCTTCAACGTATTCGCCTTCTTGAACAACTATACGCTTATTTGCTGGAATTAAGTGTTTTTCAACGAGGTCTTTTTCTTCGTTATGAATTTCAATAATCTTCTTCTTGCGGATAGTTTTGCCTTCAACAACCTTACCTGCTATACGAGCCATTTCTGCAGCATCCTTTGGACGACGTGCTTCAAACAACTCAGATACACGAGGCAAACCACCTGTAATATCTTGTGTTTTTGCAGCAGAACGAGGTGTCTTAGCAATAACCATACCTGAAACTACTTTCTGACCATCTTCAACATTAACCTGAGCACCTGTTGGAATCTTGAAAATACCAATTGGTTTTTCTTTATCAACCTTTGTATCCCAAATTTCGATACATGGATCGAGGTCTTCTTTGTGATCAGTAATTACTATTGTGCTACGACCTGTTGCAGAGTCGAAATCGCTACGATATGTAATACCGTCGGTCATATCTTTATACTTAGCTACACCTGCCTTATCAGACAAAATTGGCACACTATGTGGGTCCCAACGAGCTATCAACTGACCACGCTTTACGGCATCTCCATCGTTTACCGATATCATTGCACCTTGTACAATCTTATAATTTTCGAGCTCTTTATTATCTTCGTCGAAAATCTTTACCAAACCTGTTTTATTAAGAACAACGTTTGTCGACAATGGTTTACCTGTTGCTGGATCTTGATAATTGAGCTGAACGCTACGCAAGCCCTCATACTTAATTATACCATCATTCTTAACCTTAATTTCTGGAGCTTTAACTGCCTGAGCAACACCACCAACGTGGAAGGTTCTCATAGTAAGCTGTGTACCAGGTTCACCAATAGACTGTGCTGCTATAATACCTACTGCCGTACCACGCTCTACAAGTTTTTGTGTAGATGGGTCAATACCATAAGCTTTTGCCGATATTGAATTGCGTTTGAGGTGAGTAATAGGACTCATTACCTTTACTTCCGACAAACCAACAAGGTCTATTCTCTTTGCAATTTCTTCGGTAATAATTTCACCAGATTTTACTATGAATTCTGATGGATTTGTTGGGTCAACAATATCATTACTTGAACAACGACCAATAATTCTATCGCGCAATGGTACAATTTCATCGTCGCCATCGTAGATAGCGCGCTTTGTGATACCTTCACGATTTCCATCGTCTTCTTCAGCAATAATAACGTCCATTGCAACGTCGCAAAGTTTTCTGGTCATATAACCAGCGTCAGCTGTTTTAAGAGCTGTATCAGCCAAACCTTTACGAGCACCGTGTGTTGAAATAAAGTATTCGTGCACGCTCAAACCTTCACGGAACGACGACAAAATTGGACGTTCAATAATTTCACCGTTTGGCTTAGCCATCAAACCACGAGCACCACAAAGCTGACGAACCTGCGCTTTATTACCACGAGCACCTGAATCCATCAACACATAAACTGGATTGATATGCTGACGGCCAAATGTCTTTTCTGGAACTCTCTTAAGGTTTTCGAACGCTTTCTTTGCAATTTCTTCTGTAGCTACGTTCCAAATATCGATAACTTTATTTGAACGTTCACCCTTAGTAATTGTACCCATGCTATATTCCGACTCTACCGACTTAATCTTAGCACGTGCTGCATCTACAATATCTTTCTTCTCGGCTGGAATATTCATGTCGCCAATACCGATTGAAATACCTGCCAATGTAGCTGTACGGAAACCTAAAGCCTTGAGCTTATCGAGTACTGGAGCACTATCCATTCTACCACAGATATTAAATGTATCCAAAATCAACTCAGAAAGCTTACCTTTAGATACCAATCCGTTTACAAAGCCCATACCTTCTGGCCATATTGTATTAAATATTACACGACCTGGTGTTGTTCTAATAATCTTCTTATTAGCATCGCCATTGATGGTTTCTTTACCATAGTCTGGATTTACATAGTCAATCCAATCGTGCCAATGGAGCATACCTTCGGCATGTGCGCCCAATACTTCGCGCAACGATGCCAACAATGGAACTCTTTCGCCCTTTTCTTTCTTAAGACTTGGTTCGTATGTTAAGAAGTAAACACCCAAAATAATGTCTTGCGATGGTGTCAAAATTGGCTTACCCGATGATGGCGAGAAGATGTTATTACTTGCCAACATCAACAACTTTGCTTCCATGATTGCTTCAATAGAAAGTGGAACGTGTACAGCCATTTGGTCACCGTCAAAGTCAGCATTATAAGCTGCACAAACGAGTGGGTGCAAGCGAATAGCATCACCTTCAATAAGCACTGGTTCAAAAGCCTGAATAGAAAGACGGTGAAGTGTTGGAGCACGATTGAGCATTACTGGATGCCCTTTTGTTACTTCTTCAAGAATATCCCAAACTTCTGGCGATTTCTTTTCAATCATCTTTCTTGCACTACGTACTGTATGTACAAAGCCAAGTTCTTTCAAACGACGAATGATAAATGGTTCGAACAATGTAAGTGCCATCTTCTTTGGCAAACCACACTGATGCAACTTTAAATCTGGACCGATAACAATAACCGAACGACCAGAGTAGTCAACACGCTTACCAAGCAAGTTCTGACGGAATCTACCTTGCTTACCCTTAAGCATACTTGAAATACTCTTTAACTCTCTATTACCAGCACCTGTTACCGGACGACCATGACGACCATTATCAAACAATGCATCTACCGATTCTTGCAACATTCTCATTTCGTTGTGCAAGATTACATCAGGTGTTTTCATTGCCTGCAATGCCTTCAAACGATTATTACGATTTATTACTCGACGATAAAGGTCGTTCAAATCACTAGTTGCAAATCTGCCACCTTCTAATGGTACCAACGGACGCAAATCTGGTGGAATAACTGGCAACACTTTCAATATCATCCATTCTGGACGCGAATTACTTTGTATAAAGCCCTGTATTAGCTTCAAACGTTTTGAAAGCTTATTTTTTATTTGCTTTGAACGTGTTACTTTCATTTGCTCTACAAGCTCAACTTCGAGCTTTTCGAGATTGATGTTCTTGAGCATTTCATAGATTGCATCTGCACCCATTTTTGCTTCAAAATCATCACCATGGTCTTTTGCTGTTCTATATTCTTCTTCTGTTAAGAACTGACCATTTTCAAAGGATGTATTACGTTTATCAAGCACTACATAACGTTCGTAATAAATAACAGCTTCAAGTTGTTTTGATGTCATATTCAACATCAAACCCAAACGACTTGGGAGACTCTTCAAGAACCAAATGTGAGCTACTGGCACTGCCAACTCAATATGACCCATACGTTCACGACGTACACGCGATGTTGTTACTTCAACACCACAACGATCACAAACTTGATCCTTAAATCTTATTCTCTTGTACTTACCGCAAGCGCACTCATAATCGCGCACCGGTCCGAAAATCTTTTGGCAAAACAAACCGCCAACTTCGGGCTTAAAGGTTCTGTAATTGATTGTTTCAGGATTCTTAACCTCACCGCGCGACCACGATACGATTGTTTCTGGCGATGCCAAACCAATCGATACGCAATCAAAACGCTTCTCGTTATCAAAGCCCAAGACTTCTCTTGCTTGATTTGTGGTAGTATTTTCTTCCATAAAAAAACTCCTTTTTCCAGATTATTCGTCGTCTTTATTTCTGAGTTTTACATCCAAGCCTAATGCCTGAATTTCCTTCATCAACACATTGAACGACTGTGGTGTTCCTGCCTGCAACGAGCCATCACCCTTAACAAGCTGTTCGTAAATCTTTGTTCTGCCCTGCAAGTCGTCAGACTTAACTGTGAGCAATTCTTGCAAGATATACGCTGCACCATACGCTTCAAGAGCCCAAACTTCCATTTCCCCGAAACGCTGACCACCATACTGAGCTTTACCACCCAATGGCTGTTGGGTAATCAAGCTATATGGACCAACTGCACGTGCGTGGATCTTATCAGCTACAAGGTGATTGAGCTTCATCATATAAATGTAACCTACTACAACATCTTGGTCGAAGTAATCGCCTGTTAAGCCATCGATAAGGCGTACCTTACCACTTTCAGGCATACCCGATTGTGTCAAATATTCACGAATATTCTTTTCGCTTATACCATCGAAAATTGGTGTTGCTACTTTTATACCAAGCTTCTTACATGCCCAACCCAAGTGAGTTTCCAAAACCTGACCTACGTTCATTCGAGAAGGAACACCCATCGGATTCAAACAGATTTCAACTGGTGTACCATCTGGCAAGTATGGCATATCTTCTTCTGGAACTATACGAGCAACAATACCCTTGTTACCGTGACGACCAGCCATCTTATCACCAACTTGAATCTTACGTTTAATTGCAATATAAACTTTTACCGAACGAATTACATTATTTTCGCTCGAAGTACCACTTTCTACCGAGTACAACTGACGATCGCGTTCATTGTCGATTTCTTGGAATTTCGACTGGAACTGTTCAACAATATTCATTATCTTATTGCGTACTGGCGATGCATCAATTGCAATTTGATTTGGTACCGAAGCCAAACTTCTGAGCAATGTCTTTGTAATTTTTCTATTTTGTGGAATAATTACTTCGCCTGTTTCTGAATTACGAACATCAAGTGGAATTTTTTCGCCCAAGAGAATATTTGAAAGCGCATCTGTAAGTTCAGCATGCAAATTCTTTGTATCGTTACGATGCTTTTCGTTAATTTTTCTTATGCGACGACGACGATCACTCGGATTTTGTTTTTCATTTTCCTGTTCCGATTTTCTATTGACCTTAACGTCCATAATTATGCCCTTGACACCCGATGGAACTGTCAACGACGAATCCTTAACATCGCTAGCTTTTTCACCAAAGATAGCACGCAAAAGCTTTTCTTCAGGAGCAAGCTCGGTTTCGCTCTTTGGTGTAATCTTACCAACAAGAATATCACCAGGCTTTACTTCTGCACCAACGCGAATTACACCTTCAGAATCGAGATTCTTGAGTGCATCTTCACCAACATTTGGAATATCGCGTGTGATTTCTTCCATACCAAGCTTTGTATCTCTTGCAGTACATTCGTAATCTTCGATATGGATTGATGTAAATACGTCGTTCTTAATCAACTTTTCAGAAAGCAATATAGCGTCTTCAAAGTTGTAACCATTCCATGGCATAAACGCTACCAACACGTTCTTACCAAGAGCCAATTCGCCATCTTCTGTTGCAGCACCATCTGCAATTACAGTACCAACGTTTACAAACTGACCTTTCTTTACAACAGGCTTTTGTGTAAAGCATGTGCAATTATTTGAACGCATAAACTTACGCAATTCGTAAACATAAATACCTTTTGTTTCATCGGTCTTTATAGTTTCACCTGCACGTTTTGCTGGCAATGAGCCATCGCTTGTTACGATAACGCGTTTTGCATCAACACTTGCTACTTTACCCTTGCTCTTCGACAACACTACTGTCTTAGAGTCTTTAGCAACGCTTCCTTCAATACCTGTTCCTACATATGGAGCTTGTGTTTGCAAAAGTGGAACCCCTTGACGTTGCATGTTTGCACCCATCAAAGCACGGTTAGCGTCGTCGTGTTCAAGGAATGGAATCAAACCTGCTGCAACCGATACCAACTGCTTTGGCGATACGTCCATGTAATCAACGTCCATTGGATCAACTTCGCTTACTTCATCGAAGCATCTTGCTGTTACGCGACCAACCAATTTACCATCTTTAATTTCACTATTTGCCTGTGCAATTGTCTTACCTTCTTCATCATCGGCCGACAAATACTCAATCTTATCCAAAACTTTACCGTTTTGTACTTTTCTATATGGGGTTTCGATGAAACCAAACTCATTAATACGTGCATACGACGACAACGAGTTAATCAAACCAATATTTGGACCTTCTGGTGTTTCAATCGGACAAATTCTACCATAGTGCGATGCATGAACGTCGCGAACTTCGAAACCTGCACGTTCACGGCTCAAACCACCCTTACCCAATGCCGACAAACGACGCTTATGTGTAAGTTCCGAAAGTGGATTGATTTGATCCATAAACTGCGAAAGCTGATCGCGAGCAAAGAAATCGCGGATTTGCGAAGTCATTGTCTTAGAATTTACCAAGTGCGAAATTCTTACATCGTCTTCTTGTTCTAAGCTACCGAGCTTTTCACGAATATTCTTTTCTGTTTTTGCCAAACCAATTCTGCACTGTCCGGCTAACAATTCGCCAGCTGTACGTACACGACGGCTACTGAGGTTATCTATATCATCAATAACGCCTTCGCCCTTCTTTAATTTGCAAAGTTGTTTTGTTGCTTCAACAATATCTTCACTTGTAAGAATACGCTTTTCTAATGGAGTATTCAAACCTAAACGCTGATTAATCTTGAAACGACCAACTTTTCCCAAATCATAACGCTTTTCATCACGAAGTGTTCTACGGAACAAACCACGTGAATTTTCAGCTGTTACAGGTTCGCCTGGACGAATTTGCATGAAGATATACTTCAACGCCTCTTCTTCGTTGCGTGTTTTATCTTTCTTGATAGCTCTGATTATTGCACCATCGTCAACGGTAGTATCAATAACTTTGATTTCTTCAATACCTGCATCTTTAAATTCGTTCACTGCGCGCTTTGTAAGTGTTTCGTATTCTTTCAACAAAACAACACTCTTATCTGCACGAACATTATAAACGGCTTCTGCCAATACATATCTGAAAAGGTCTTCACGCTTCAGAGCATCAGCAACCTTCCATGTTTCTACCTTGTAGAACAAGTCGATAATCTGCTGATTCGAGCTATGACCAAACGCTCTGAGTAATGTTGTTATCAAAAACTTTCTTCTACGGCGACGACGGTCTATATAAACATAGAGAAGGTCGTTTTGGTCGAACTGAACTTCAACCCATGTACCACGGTCTGGAATTAAACGGTACGAATACAAAATTTTATCCGAGCTATGCATTGTTTCTTCGAAACAAATACCAGGACTACGGTGCAACTGACTTACAACTACACGTTCTGCACCATTAACAATAAAGCTTCCGCTTTCTGTCATCAAATTGATATCGCCCATGTAAATTTCTTCTTCATGAGCTTGGTCGCCCTGACGTATACGGAATGTTACTTCCAACGCAGTAGCGTATGTTTCGCCTTCTTTAATACATTCTACTTCTGAAAGCTTAGGTTGTTTGAGCTCGTATTTTACGTACTCAAGCTTATTTTTTCCGTCATAACTTTCCAACGGAAATATCTCGCTAAAGACCGCGTGAAGCCCGACCATCTTTCGTTCCGATGGTGGCACATCTTTTTGTAAGAAATCAGAATAACTTTTTATCTGATTTTCTATTAGATTAGGAATTGGCAATACTTCCTTTAGTTTTCCAAAGTTTACTCTTTCTGACATACTCTCTGAGATTTTTTTGGGGTTTTTATGTCCCTTGATTTTTCACGCGGGAAATTGATTTTTGCTTACTTGTTTTTCGCTTCTAAGCTAATAAAGCGTGAAAAGCGGAACATCTGTAGCATATTTCTACACTACAGATTATCCGCGAAAAATTGTTAGTTTATATCCAACAAAGTTGATTACTTAACTTCAACGTCAGCGCCTGCGTCTTTGAGCTTCTTCGAGATTTCAGCAGCTTCGTCCTTAGTTGCGCCTTCCTTGATAGCCTTTGGAGCACCTTCAACGAGAGCCTTAGCTTCTGCCAAGCCCAAACCTGTGAGTGCGCGAACTTCCTTAATAACTGCGATCTTCTTCGAAGCGTCAACACCCTTGAGGATAACGTCGAACGAATCTTTTTCTTCTTCAGCTGCTGCACCTGCGCCACCTGCTACTACTGCAACAGGAGCTGCTGCGCTAACGCCCCATTTTTCTTCGAGCTCCTTAACGAGAGCTGCTGCGTCAACGACTGTGAGTGCGCTGAGCCATTCAATAACTTGTTCTTTTGTAATGTCTGCCATTTTTAGTTTCTCCTTTGAACGCTTAGCGTCTGGTTTCAGACAATTAAGAGACTCTGTCTCCTAAGCTTGTTCTTTAGTTGTTTTTTGTTTTTCTGACGACAACGCAAACATTTATCGTCAGAGTTTAAATTTGTCTTCTTTAAAAGAGATTATCACTAATCTCGAATTCTCAACACTATCTTCAAATTGTCCCCAATTGTACTTTAGCAAAATTTATCAGAACAATTCTAAAGGCTTTAACAACCTCTTGTGTGCCAAGAATAAATCTACTACACTTATTCTGCTGCTGGTGCTTCGGCTTCGCCGCCACCCATTTTTTCGCAACGCATGAATACCACGCGTACCATTTGCTGTGCAGGTGTGTTGAGCAACGACAAGAACTTTGCACGCATTTCTGGCAAGCTTGGAAGACTGCCCAAATGGATAACTTCGTCTTTTGTCATTACCTTTTCACCAAGCAAACCAAGCTTGATGTCAGCATTTTCGCGAGCTTTGAAAAATTCGCAAACTGCTTTTGCAACCGATGCTGAATCTTCACCACCACTGATAACTGCCGTTGGACCTGCCAACACCGAGCTCATATCTGGCAAATTCAATTCTTTTGCAGCTATTGCAATAATCGAATTCTTAGCAATATGGAATTGTGCACCAACCTTAGCCAAAGCTTTACGGAATGCACTTGCATCAGAAACTGTAACACCTGTAAAGTTTACCAAGAACAAGTGGTCCGATGCGCTCAATAAATTGCGTGCTTCTTCTACGAGATATTTCTTTTCTGGTCTCATTGTATTAAAACCTCTCTGTCCTTATTCAGCAACTTCGCTGAGCGCAACTTTAACCGATGGGCTCATTGTAGATGTGATTGAAATTGAGTTGATAAATTTACCCTTGATTACTTCAGGACGACCTGCTGCTACGCTTGCCAATGCTGCTTTTGCATTTTCCAAAAGCTTATCGTTAGCAAAGCTACGCTTACCTACTACTACTACCAAGTTTGCAGTTTTGTCCATCTTATACTCAACGCGACCGCCCTTAACTTCCTTAATTGCAGCTTCTACGTCGTCAGTTACTGTACCACTCTTTGGATTTGGCATCAAACCACGTGGACCGAGAATTCTTGCAAGCTTACGAACTTCCTTCATAGCCGATGTTGTAGCAATAGCTACATCGAAATCCATCCAGCCACCTTCGATTTCCTTCATGAGGTCTTCCATACCAGCCTTATCAGCGCCAGCAGCAATTGCAGTATCAGCGTGTTCTGTGAACACTACAACTCTTACCTTTTTACCGCTACCATTTGGAAGACGAACAGTACCACGAACCATCTGATTGCTCTGCTTCGGGTCTACGTTAAGTTTGAAAGCCAACTCAACAGTTTCGTCGAAACCAGCTTTTGGCATTGACTGCAATACATCAACTGCTTCTGCCAAAGAAACTGGAGCAGACTTTACTGCTTCGAGTGCTTTGTTATATCTTTTGCTTCTTTTTACCATGACCTTATTTTTTATTGTCTCCTGCTAATGCAGTGTGGTTATTATTTTTTACAAACGCTCACACTCTTCAAACTACTGCTCTTAGAGCATATAAGCATCTATAAACCGAGCGACCGCTTGTTTTAAACGACCGCTCTTACTTAAAAATTAGTCTACAACTTCAATACCCATCGAGCGTGCTGTACCTTCAATAATACGGCATACTGCTTCTGGCGATGTTGCATTCAAATCTTTTTCTTTAATCTTTGCGATTTCTTGAATTTGAGCTTTAGTTACCTTACCAACCTTATTTACGTTTGGCTTAGCACTTGCTGTTTCAATCTTTGCAGCCTTCTTGAGCAATACTGCTGCTGGAGGCGACTTAAGAACAAATGTAAACGACTTGTCCTGATACACCGAAATAACTACAGGCAAAATCATACCTGCTTGATCTTTCGTGCGAGCGTTAAACTCTTTACAGAATCCCATAATGTTCACACCTGCTGCACCAAGTGCTGGACCTACTGGAGGAGCTGGATTAGCTGCGCCTGCTGGGAGCTGCAATTTAATTTCTTTTACTACTTTCTTTGCCATTGTCTTTTTCTTATAAGAATTGTTTTACTTTTTGCTTGAGGCTGTGCGTAAATATTTATTCAGCTTCTTCGCTCTTTACTACCTGATTGTATTCAAGCTCAACTGGTGTATAACGACCAAAAATATTTACACTTACCTTCAACTTGCAAATATCTTCGTTTATTTCTTCTACTTGACCAATCAAGCCCAAGAACGGACCTTCTGTAATCTTGACCATTTCGCCTATATTATAGATTACCTTCGGACGTACCGAACCTTCTGCCTGTTCTTTCTGAGCAAGAATATTACTAATTTCTGTTGGATTGAGCGCTATTGGTGTATCGCCACCTATGAAATTTATAACGCCATTAATCCCTCTAATAAAATACCAAGGCTTTTCAAGGAAGTTTCCTTCTTCATCGAAAAGTTTTACCTTTACAAAAATATAACCCGGATACAACATTCTAGCAACTTGCTTTTGTTGTTGTTCCATTCTGCCCTTACGTCTTACTTGTACGAGCATCGACACCTTTTCTTCTGGTGCTATTACGTCTTCTTTAGAAATGTACTCGCCCATTTCTTCGCGGTCAATCATACGCTTGAGGTTTTCAACCGCTTTACGCTCCATATTCGAGCGTGTTTGCACTGTATACCACTTACGCAAGTCATCTTGCGCTACGGGCGACGTTGTTGAGATGTCAGTGGTATCCATAAACTATTTTCCCTTTACCAATCCTGTGAGCAAATCTACTACGTTATATATTGAAAAATCTGCCAAGGCTACATATGCACCTAACAGACCTATTGCAACAAAAACCACAATTATCGAGCTATACAACTCTGCACGAGTTGGCCACGAAGCCTTCTTCAACTCGACTACGGTTTCCTTGTAAAATTGTCTAATTTTGCTGATTGGATTTGTCATTGTAAGTATGCACTTGCGTGCTTTTTGATTATTCAAGCTTGCCTACTAGTACTACAAGCATTGATATCTATTAAAAAAAGAACGCAGGGGAAGAGGGACTCGAACCCCCAACACACGGTTTTGGAGACCGTTGCTCTACCAATTGAACTATTCCCCTGTATTAAAAATATAAACGTTTTGTAAAAAATTGAACGATTGTCAAGTTTTTTTTAAAAAAATTCGCTCAATACAAATACCAAAGCCAGAAGGGGCTTACCCTTCTGGCAAAGTATTAATTGCACAACTTATGCAATGATATCCGAGATACGACCCGAACCGATTGTACGGCCACCTTCGCGGATAGCGAAACGTTGACCTTTTTCCATAGCAATTTGCTTCTGGAGTTCAACTTCGATTTCGATGTTGTCGCCTGGCATAACCATTTCAACGCCTTCTGGCAATTTGCAAACGCCTGTTACGTCAGCTGTGCCGAAGAAGAATTGTGGACGATAGTTTGTGAAGAATGGAGTATGACGACCACCTTCTTCTTTTGTCAATACGTATACTTGAGCCTTAGCCTGCTTGTGAGGTGTAATTGAACCTGGCTTTGCCAATACGTGACCGCGTTGGATATCGTCTTTTTCTACGCCACGGAGGAGCAAACCAACGTTATCACCTGCTTGACCTTGTTCAAGCATCTTACGGAACATTTCAACACCTGTAACAGTTGTTTTGCGTGTTTCGCCCAAGCCAACGATTTCAACTTCGTCGCCAACCTTAACAACGCCACGTTCAATACGACCTGTTGCAACTGTACCACGACCTGTGATCGAGAATACGTCTTCAACACTCATCATGAATGGCTTGTCTACTGGACGTTCTGGTTCTGGAATTTCTGCGTCGATTGTATCCATGAGTTCATCGATGCTCTTTACACCAAATTCTGTGCCTTCGAGAGCGCCGAGAGCTGAACCGCGGATAATCTTGATGTTGTCGCCATCATAGTCGTACTTGCTGAGGAGTTCGCGAACTTCCATTTCAACGAGTTCGAGCAATTCTGGGTCGTCCAAGAGGTCGCACTTGTTCAAGAATACAACAATCTGAGGTACGCCAACCTGACGTGCCAACAAGATGTGTTCGCGTGTCTGAGGCATTGGGCCGTCAGCTGCGCTAACTACGAGGATAGCACCGTCCATTTGTGCTGCACCAGTGATCATGTTCTTAACGAAGTCAGCGTGACCTGGGCAGTCAACGTGTGCATAGTGGCGTGTTGATGATTCATACTCAACGTGCGCTACTGCGATTGTTACAGTCTTGGTTTCGTCACGAACAGTGCCGCCCTTAGCAATGTCTTTATAAGACTTAAATTGAGCCAGGCCCTTGTCCGACTGAACCTTCAAGATTGCAGTTGTGAGTGTAGTTTTACCATGGTCAATATGACCAATAGTACCTACGTTTACGTGTGGTTTTGATCTGACGAATGATTCTTTCGACATGGTTCTTTCGGTTTCTATTGTTAGGTTTAGTTGATGACTTCCGCATGGAGCCTCAGAGCGGACTTGAACCGCCGACCCCGTCCTTACCAAGGACGTGCTCTACCTACTGAGCTACCAAGGCGACACGTAGAAGCCGCCAGTTGTCTGGCGTTTTCTATTGTTAAAGTGTGTAAATATGCACAAGCATTCTAATTTCGTCAACTATTTTTTTTATATTTTTGCAATATTGACTTTTCGAACATTTACAACAATGTTTGTTGACACAATCTAAAAAACAATGTTCCAAATAAATTTTTCAAAAATTATTGGCATATCAATTAAAGCCATACAAGCCTCAAGACTTGATAAATTCAAGCTTCCCGAGTTATTATGTGGGAATTGTCCAGCCTACAATAAACGCTGGGCATGTCCACCTTTCAGCTTTTCAGCCAACGAAATTATAGCTGATAAAAAATTTGCAAATTTAGTTGCAATAAAGATAAAACCTACCCAAAAAAATTTGTTGCCTCGTATAATTATAGACGAAGCACGCATTTTTTTTGACGCACTTTTTTACGATATTGAAGCACTTTACAAAGGCTCAATTTTACTTCTTGCTGGATCTTGTATTTGCGAACAATCCGAAAATTGCCCCAAACAAAAAAATCTTCCATGCGTGCAAAAAGATAAAATGCGATACTCTCTCGAAGCACTTGGTTACGATGTTACAAAAATATCTGAAGAATTACTAAACACAAAAATACTCTGGCAAACCGATGTTCAACCAGAGTACTTCACACTTGTTTATTGTATTTGCTCAGATTTTGACATTTCCGATGAAATAAAAATATCATTCCAAAGTATTCTACAATAACAATTTTACATAAAACGCATTATAAACGGATAAAATGTTTCAACTCTGTTTTTTATTATAATTTTCCCATTTTCAAATTTAACATCTGCATTTTTCCATTTGCCATCGTTGCTTAAATATTCAACTTTTGAAAAGCTCTTTGTTGTACCCAGTTCAAATATTTCAAGTGGATCTAATCCAACATTTACAATCGACACCAAATATTTTCCATCAGCAAGTTCAAGTGTCTTTAAATAACATTCGGCATCACCATTATACCAAATAGCCATATCACTTAAACGGTTTAGCAACTTTATGTACAAAGCTTTCTTAGATTCGGTAAGATGATTTACCCCTTGTGGCCGAGATGCAAAAACAACAATCTTACCACCTTTTTCATTTTCAAAATACGTACACGCTGGAGCAAGTATGCGAGATAATTTTTTATCACCGTATGTATATGGCAAATGAATGTATTCCGACCAAACTTCTGTCTTTGACGAATACACTTCAAGCTTTACTGACGACACAGGTGGTTCTATAAACTTATTTGCATATTCACCACATCTTTCTGTAAGACGTTCTCGAGTAATTTTTACATCGCTTTTCCAAACAGAACCTTTAACACCAAGCAACTTCCCCAAACCACGTTTTTGAATTTCCATAACTGCCCCACCATCTACTACAGCTCCCATGCTCAAGATTTTTTCGAGTTGTTCGTTCGATAACATCTGAGCAGTTTTTGCACGAAGAAAAACCGGTTGATTTACCTTATCTAACTGGCAATAATTTACTGGTAAACCCAACACACCTATTATGTGGGTCCAATAGTAATCGTTGCCAAGCAAGATTGAATCTTCATAACGCAAGGTTGTATATTTGGGAACAATTATATCGGCTACACCTTTATGAGTTGCACCTTTTAAAACATTGTATAACTCGCCATAAAGCATACGATTTTCTGATAGAACTTTTTTGTATGCTACACTACTATTAGGTTCGTACTCTACAAATCTATTTGGCCAATACTTTGCCCCCGATGCCCCCTCAAGCATTGATACAATTAATCCACTATGAAGAGTTCTTGCACTTGTGAAATAGCGATTGCGTGGATATGTATCTATTTCGGCATAAATTCTATCGGGCTTGGCAATAGCTTTTTGAATTGCAAGTTTGCGAGATGTATTAAATAAATCGCGTGTTTGTGGAGTATTATAACGTGCATTTCCGATTCTCAAAGTAGAAGGCTTACCTTTACCTGCAAGAATGCGTGCAATTTTGCCATCGTAATACATATCTTTTGGCGAACCACACATTTCGCAATGCAAATATGGATCAATTTTGTCGATAATTTTTCTAAATTGCTTTGCCAGTTCTATCAACGATGCTTCATTGGTCTTCCAAGCGGCATCAGATATTTTTCTGTCTAATTCAGAATTTCCTGCCAAGTGTTTTTTTAATTGTTCTCGAGTTAAATCGTATCCAAAATCTTGTTTTATCTTAGCCAAGTGCAACGGACACAAACAAGCATTTCTTCCTCCCATTAAGCGAAAATCATCATCAACCATAAGCAATGCTGGCTTAAGTTTTGCGACACGCTCAACACAATTTAAAATATATTTTTGAAAATTTTTATCGAGTGGACACGCAATATTTTTTGTCGAGTTTTTCTCCCATGTTGTATCATCGCGTGATACCAATTTTTGATACGGATTTTGAACTTCTAAAGCAAAACCATGACCGAGAGTGGCTTGAAAAATGATGCCGACTTTGCAATCGGCGTTCCCTATTGCTTTTTTCAGACGCTTAAATTTCTTTTCATACAAAGAAAGTTTATCGATTGGTGGATTACCTTCTGGAACTAAGAAAAACGACACCATGTGAACATCGGCAACTTTGTTTTTCGACATTTCGACTAAATCTTTGGCTTGTTCTTCAACGTGTTCATCGAAGAGCATAACCATGTTGAGAATTTCAATATCATCTTCTTTCTTTGAATTATTTGTATTACCAAGCAATTTAACATTAAATAAAAACAAGAAACACAAACATAACAAAAAATTAATTACTTTCATAAAATTAAACCTATCTATTTTATATAAGAAGCAGTATAGTTTAATTTGTTTTAATATACACTCTAATACTAAAAAAACACCGATAGCGTCGGTGTTTAACTATATTCATTAAATTATCTCAAAGGTTTGAATTTGGTAGCAAAGTCAGTTGTAATTGCCTCGGCACCAATTTTTTTGCAATACAAAAATTCTTCTTTTTTATTTACTGTCCAAACCCAAAATCCCAAGCCAGCATCTTTAATTTTATTGGCGTATTCTGCACAGACAAGAGTACCTTTTTTATCGAGTTTGTAGCATACATCGACTCCATCGACACCAAGTTCTTTACACTTTGCTATAGCCCAGTCGGCACCTTTTTTGACTTTACCTCCACCGAGCAAAAAATACACTTTGCATTGTGGAAATTTCTTTTTCAACCCCTTGCAAGCATCTTCTCTGAACGAAATAAATACAATCTGACTAAGCTTTGTGTTTGTGCGTTTGATAGATTTTTCGACATTGTCTGCATATGTATCGGAAAAATTCTTTGCCTCGAAAACTAAAACTGCATTTGGAGGCATCGCCCAAAGAAATTCGTCGAGAGTTGGAAGCTTAACAAACTTATACCCTTTTGCCTGTTCGCGAGAATGATTTGCTAAATTTATGTTTTTGCACGATGCTTCTGTGAGATTTTTTATGTCTAACGATTCATCACCCGACAACATACGAATAGTCTTGTTGCAGTGAGCACCAACCATTGTTTTATCGTCGGTTTCATAGAAATCCGACTCCACATATTTTATACCATTAAACCAAGCGTGCTTTGCTGCCTCAACAGTGTTCATTGGAGCAAATTGATTGTCGCCACGATGAGCAACAATATCAACTGCAAAACTCGAGATAGTCATAGACACTACTAATAATGTGCTAACTAAAAATTTTTTCATACCTAATGTTTAAATTATATAGTAAGAAATGCAAGCTTTTTGCATATTTATAGTATTCAAGCACCACTTTGCTAATTTAAATAAAAAAAAAGTAGGCAATTTTTTATATGTTGTGAAGTGGCGAAGATTGCTTCGCAATGCTTCTTTGTCTAACTAAATCGGATTAGAATAAACATAGGAACGCAAATAAAAAACAGCGAGGTTGTCCCGATGCTTTTGCGTTTTATGAGGCGAAGCGTGCTAACGCACGTGAGTCCGAAATAAAACCAAAATGGAGGGCAACCAGTAGCCAATGAAAAATTTATTTTCTCATTTTTAGACTTATTTAAATTTTTCATTTTCATTGGCTACTCCTCGCTGTTTTGAATAAAAACGTGTGTGGTGTCTGCTAAAAGAGATGTTTGCGAGTTGGTGGAGCTGTGCTACGCACTGCCCACCCGAGCAGACGCTCTTTTAGCTACAAGCACCACTTTGCGAATTTAAATAAAAAAAGTAGGCAATGTATTGCCTACTTTACCATTATTTAAATCCTATTCGCAAAGTGGTGCGTCCACACACGTTTTAAAAAAGACGATAGTCTTTGGCATATACAGGCTTGCCTTTGTACTCAATGGTTATGTCGGAATAGTTTGTTACAACTTCTTGACCATTGCTGTAAACGGTTAGATATACGTTGTCAGCAATCTGCTTGTGGTCTTCCATGAATTCAAGTTGTAAGTGCGAAACTTTTTGATATTCATCGTAGAGAGGTTTTACGTAGGTTTTAATCTTGTGTTCGCCTAACCAACCTCCGTAGTAAACTGGACGTGCGCCAAATTCGGCGTGATGTAAGCGAATAGTCTGCCAGTCTTTTCTCAAGTTGTTGCCAGTGTCGGAGAAGAATGCTTCAGATGGAACATAGCCATGATATACAATTTGCCAAATTGGTAGATGGCGATCGAAAATCTTTGGCAAATGCATGCTGTGGTTGATGTAGAAAGCCCAGTCGAGATATTTAATAACGTGGTCGAAACCACATTCCGAAGTAAAACCACCCGTTACATCGTGAGCGTATTTCATTATCTTAAGATATGCTTCAGCCCATTCTTTGCGATTTAGCTTGTGATTTGGATCATGACAAATGCGTGGAGCAATAGCCGATATAACGTCGACGTGATGTTTGCCGTTAAAACCAAGTCTATCTCTTATCATTGGATAATCTTTTTTAGGATACAACTCAAATATCGCCTTAGGGCATGGAGTATAAGCTTTGCCACCTGCCCAGCAACCGACATACATTAGGCTACCGTCTTTGCGTTTTGCAACGTATGATTCGTCAAAACTGTCGGCAACTTTGTAAACGTCGGTGTGATTTGTGTGCGCAGAAATGTTGTAGCCGAGTTCTTTTGCACGAGCTGTTAGTTGTTTTAGTTTTTCTTCGCCACCAGCAGCTGGTTCAACTGGCAAAAGCTGAGGATAACGACCATCATGACCACGAATATTCCAGCCAACGAGTTGTAAATCAACAAAATCGCAACCATATTTTTTTAGAAGTTCAACTGATTCTTTTGCTTGATCAAAAGTGCAATGTAAAGTCATTGGAAGTTCTGTTTCTGGAGTGTAGTCGCGAGGTATCCAACGTCCTTTTTTATCTTTTGGAATTGGCTTAGAACCAAATGGAATACGACACATAATCGACTTAGCTAAGCGCTCAAGTTTTTTGTCGGTTTTGATGCGTTCTTTAAGTGGTTTAATTTCGCCACGATCAACTTGGTATTTGCGATAAACCTTAGCCATGTCCACATACGTAGCTTTGTTACAAAGTGGATAGAAATCGGCAATGGCATCTTCATAAACTGGCATACCTTCCATTTTTTCAATTTCAAAACGAGGGAATACCTTGTATTTGCCATCTTTGGCTTCAGCAACCATACTAAATTCTAAAGGCAAACCTTTGATAATTGTCACCCATGTTGCACGAGGATTTTTCATACCAAAGAAAGCAACGTGATTGCGTACGTTTGAAGAGTACGATGAGTTGTAGAGTTTGTATGTACCCATCATACTGAGAGTATTAATGAAGTAGCCCTCTTCGCCTTTCTTAGCATAACTTGCTGGCAAGAGAATATCAACCGATTTCAATCCTTTTATAGAATTGAGATCTTCTTTCGACAATCTCACACGCCATGCACCATCGTCTTGTAAAGCTAATTTGTAGTCTTTGGTTTCTGATTTACCATCTACATAATTGTAAACTAACTTACCATTAGAATACATTGGATTATCGGCTTTTTGTATGGTTTTAGTGTTTTTACAGCCACTTGTAAAAACAACCCCTATCACTAACATTAGATATAGTATTATTTTTTTCATAAAATTTTATTTTTTTGGCGTTGATATGTTTTTTTGAAAAGAACCATCATCATTTTTCTTCCACGATACCTTTATATTACCCTGAGGTGTTGGATAAACGATTTGAGCTTCATCAACAAATGTATTTGGATCAACCTTAAAGTTTTTCCAGCCTGCCGAAGTTTGAACAATTCCACCCAAAATCTGAGGCAACAAGAATGCTGGATGAGCACTCCATGCGTGAGAACGAGATCCATTGCCAGCGTAGTTTTCGTAAGTAGAACCCCATTGCGCCATTTCAGCCCAACGTGTCATAATAAAATTGTAAACCTCTTTAGAATAGCCGTCTTCGTGCATTTGCTTTAATACATAAACAACCCAATACGAACTTGGAGCCGATTTAAAATCTTTTTGTCCACGTAGGTAAGGAAGAATTAAATCTGTTTTTGCTTTATCGTAGTTAAAACCTTCAATGTTTGTCATACGAGCAAAAATCTGCATTTGAATACTCTTTTCCGACGAACGTTTACCATCTGGCAAAATGCCATCGCAAAGAAGACCATCAGACTTATCTAAAAGTTGAGTTTCTATCGATTTTTTCAATTTGTCGGCTTTAGTTTTGTAGATAGACGCATCTTGGGTAAGTCCAGTTTCTTCACACAAAACACTTAAACGTTGAAGTGAGTACAAATACCACATTGCCAACAAACCAGGTTGACCTTGCTTCTGAATTTTTGTCCAATCTAAGAACAACCAATATCTCTCATCATACATTGGCAAACCAGTTTTTTGGTCAGTTATATTTTCAAAGTAATTTATTATTCCGTCGGCAACACCTTTGTGATTTAGATACATCTTGTTCGAGCCTGTTTGCCAATAGTAGTCCCATAGGGTAGCAATCCAA
The DNA here is from genome assembly GCA_015061955.1 of Verrucomicrobiaceae bacterium. Taxonomy (GTDB): domain Bacteria; phylum Verrucomicrobiota; class Verrucomicrobiia; order Opitutales; family Intestinicryptomonadaceae; genus Merdousia. Next base: position 35,201 of record SUVO01000008.1, on the reverse strand, counting down.
ACTAACGAAAAGTCTGGTAAAATACAATGGTGCGCCTTTGTTGGAGCGTGTCCGTAGGTCAAGCCATTTGGAGTTGTCTGCATTGATATTATGCGAATACCACGCTCGAAAACCCGAGTATCGCCTGAAAGGAAAAACGTATTCCATGCCTGAACACGAGCATCGCCCCACCATTGAGCTTGTTCACGCCAAGGGGTATCAACATAGGCATCAAGAGTACAAAGACGCTGAGTATAAGCACTTGCTTGCCAAATTTTATTAGCGAGCTCGTTAGATGTATTGAATATACCATTTATTTGCATTGGATAGGCAGTCCAACGCACTTTAAGATTTAATTTTATATCGGCAGAGTTATTGCGAACTCTGATAATAGCGTATCTGAAAGCGTAGTAGTTGTAAAACTCGTGTGTAAAATTGCCTTTTCTACAAATTGCTCTAAATCCGAAAGCTGGATGCGAGCTTTTTTTGTAATCACCCTTTGGCTTGAAAGACGAATCTACTTGTTCATCTAAAAAAGCATCTATAATTTCACCACCTTTAGCACCTTCAATTTCAAGAATTGGCGAGCCTACAACAATTTTACCAAAGTCCAAAACATAAGATACATATTCGCCTTCGCCACTTGCTTTTACTACAACTGGCATCTGTTTTTCGACTGGGGTATGAGTTGAATTTTCTGAATCAGTAAGAATCCAGTTATTGTAAATACGCTCTTGCATTGTAGATACTTTACCTTTGCCCTCAGCAATGAGCGTTGGCTCTGGCAACATTTTAAACTCGAGCATAGGAATACCTCGAGGCTCGAGTGTAAAGAAAGGCATAACATTGTATTTACGCAAATTCTTGGGTGCTTTCCACTGCGAATCATCAAAGTCAACGTTTTTCCACCCGATTGGTTCTTTACGCAAATCAATGTGTTCTCGGTTGTTTAATTGAACACTGACAGGCGATGTATCTCTATCGCACGAATCTTGAACAAAGCACTTTGTTTTGTTGTTTGAAAGAATTACTTTGCCATCTATATCGAAAGCAAAAAGTACGCCTGAAAAACCTTGTGTTAAATATCCAAAAGTGTGTCGATTCCCACAATAATGGCGAATAGCAAAAATGTTTGTACCTTTTTTCAGATACTTTGCAATATCGACTTCATCGTATGGCCACGAGCGTTGAAAACCTCTGGCAGGACCTCGAGATACAAGTTCACCATTTACATAAAGAACGTAAGATTGATCGGCTGTTATGTACGCAGTAGCATTCTTTGGTTGATTTGCTAAATCTACCTTTTTTCTGTATAAAGTAAAAGTGTTTGTGTTATCGTATAAACCACCATCGCCCGAAAGCGATATCCATTTTGCTTGTTTTAATGGAGCTGGAATTTGAGCATCGTTTTCAGCAAATGCCTTTGGTAGTTTTGATTTAGAATCTGCATTACAATAAAATGCAAATATGTTACAAAATATAAGTAAGAGTGTTATAATTTTTTTCATAATATTTTGTAAATTTAGTTATGCTTCTATGCGAATTTCTTGAATTTGAACAAAATCGCTTCCATATGTAGATAAAAATTTTATGCGAACTTCTTTGAGTAATTCTTGCGAAAATTTACAAACACACAAACGCCCTACATTTCCACGTACAGATGCCAGCAACTTATCTTCTCCAGAAGGGATTACGCCAACAATATCAAAATCGCAAATCATTTCAGGAGGCATTCCGTTAGGCATATTGCGTTTCATCTGTGCAACCACATATGTTTCTTCCGACATCGAAAGTCTAAAGGCACCAGTAAAACTTTTTATACGAACCTGCGAAACTTTTTGAGGTAAATCCCACTCAAATTTTATTTCAGGTTTTGTTGAAATTTTAGCCTGCCACGAATTTGTAAGCGATTTCGCACTATCAAAATCAATCCCAGAAACAACATTTGTTGGATGAGAATTTGCCGAACTTGCCGAAGCACTAATCTTGGCACGAGGTGCAATGTCGCGTAAATCAGTATTTTTTAAGCCCAAAATAGTTTGGTCATCGCGCAAGAGAATTTGCTGAAGTTTTGTTATTAAATCTTTGTCTTGAGAAATTTCAGCAATAGTTTTTCCCTCTGAAATTCCAAGAGCCGAAGCAGTACCAACTGCCTGTCCCATAACAGCACATGTTGCCATAACACGAGTTGATGTAAAAGCTACATGCGAGCAACTCACATTACGACCTGCCATCATCAAGTTATCAAAATCTTTTGAACACAAAATCGAGAAAGGAATATTATAAGCAAAAGTTTTGCGAATTTGCTGACACGGATGCCTGTCAGAAGCATTGAAACCTTCTGCCGGATGATCATCTAACGACCAGCCACCAACACACACAGCATCAGTAAAATGACTTCCACATTTTTCTATATCGTGTTGAGTAAGAATACTTCTGCCAACAATTCTAAAAGTATCGCGTCTTCCTGGAAGCATTCCAACAAAATCTAATGCTCTATTATCAGCTTCTGGATATTTTCCACTGTTTTTTATGTAGTCCCACACACCAAGAACAACACGCAATAACTCAAAACGTAATTTTTCATTATCGGCTATTGCATCGGCATCGCCACCAAGTTCTATCCACCAAAAACCATAATCTAAATTTTTACCCCTCGGGCGACGAAATTTAAAATCTTTTTCCGACATCTTTCTAACCCATGCAGGAGCTTTAAAAGCAACAGGTCTATCGCACACTTTGGTAGTTAACATAATGCTCGAACCTTGATGCGTTCCAATTTTGTCGAAGTCGGCAAGACTTTCGCCATATTTTTTAGAGCCTTCGCGCCCACTCATAACTTCTGCACCACTTTCCATAGCTAAGCTACAATCGCCAGTGCAGTCTATGAAAGTTTTAGCAATAATTTCATAAAGAGTTCTCGATAAATCGCAACGAGCAAACGCTTTCTTTACGAGTTTTCCCGATACTTCAGTAGCACACAATGTAGTATCTAACAATAAAGTTATGTTTGGTTCCGACACGCATTTATCGTACAAAAGTAAATCCCATTGTTCCCACGAATTACCAACATTTCTTATTGAATTTTCAATGCGAAGTTCCTCCATTATCCCACCTTCGCGCCAACCAGTTTTTTCGGGGAATACACCAAGAGGATGCATTCTAATCTCGGAGCTTGAATTACCACCCAATCGCGAACGATTTTGCACTAACACAACCTTGGCGCCATTTCTTGCAGCACTTATAGCTGCACATACACCAGCTAAACCACCACCAGCAACAAGTACATCGCACTTTATTATTTTTGAAGAATATAAAGCCGACTCGTTCTTAACACCAGAATTTATTTTTTTTGATGAATAATACTTTGAAGACACTCCTTTTGCTTCTGCTTCAATAGGAGCATATATAGCCATAGAGTATCCCAAAGCACCAAGTGTTGCTGTTTTTGTAAAAAACTCTCTGCGAGATAAATTTGCCATATTTTTATAAAACCTCCCTCAAAAAACGATGTACATAACCTATTTAGACAGAACAATAAAAATAACCTTTTGGCAAGCATTTTCTATAAAGCATATGAATAAATAAAAACTATTGTATATTTTTTATTTTTTTTTGAAACTTTTTAAAGTGTTTAACGTTTACATTTTATATATAATATATACATTAGAAAATTTATGAACAGATACCTATCTATATCAGTTACCACAATTTTATTTTTATTATCATCAATTTGGGCTTTGGGAGAAGGAAAGAAAGCAGATTCCGATTTACAGGGACCATTCTTTATGGTCGATGAAAGCCCAGTGCAAGTAATAAACCTGTTAGAAGCACTCACCGGACAAACATCGTTGCAATCTCCCGATTTGCCAAACGTAAAGATAAATTTTCAAACAACTAAAAAACTAACACGCGAAGAAGCAATTATATCGATAAAATCGTTGTTGTCGCTCAATGGTATTGCAATTACACCACTCAACGATAAGTTCTTCAGAGCAACACCATCGCGCGCAGTAAACACACAAGCCCCAACATTTATTCGTGGCAGAGCATCTGATATAAAAGATAATCAGTACTTCTATACAAAACTTTACGAATTAAAATATTTAGAAACTACCGAGTTAAAAGAAGTACTAAAACCATTTATAACTCCAAACGATATCGCAACTATTGTTTATTTTCCACGCAGTAATGCGTTCTTGTTAACCGATACGCTTTCAAATCAGAAACGCGTAGAAATGCTCATAGATAAGCTCGATGTACCAGCTCCTATAAAAGAAGAAATTGGTTTCTTTGAACTCAAACACGTTACTGCAATGGATATGAAAACGCGTTTAACAACCATTAGTTCAGAGCTTCTAAAAAAATATTTTGATAAAACTGTAATCGATGCCGACGAACGAACAAATCAAATTATAGTAGTAACCCAAAAAGGTAATCTTGCAAAAGTAAAAGAAATAATATCGAAATTAGATATCGATACCGAACCTATAACTTCAAGTAAAGTATTCTACATAAAGCATGGCGAAGCTAAAGATATTGCATCGGTATTAAATGAAATTATTCGTGGACAGCAAACTGCTACAAAAAATGCAAAAGCTACTAAAACAGCTGCAGCAAATCGTCAAAACCAAGCAAATCGTATAACAAACGCACGTAATCGCAATGCAAAATTGCCAACAAATTTGAAGGCAGATCCAACTGGAGCATCGTTGCAATTTAGCGACTACATAACAATTGTACCCGATGAACGCAGTAATTCAATTGTTGCTTACGGAACACATACCGATATAAAACAAGTTGAAAACATTGTAAATCAAGTCGACGTAATTTTGGCACAAGTAAAAATTGATGTAATTATAACCGAAGTTACATTGTCAGATAAGCAAGTATCTGGTCTTTCTACATTTGGTTTAAATTTCGCCAAAAAAGCTTCAGAAGGAGTAGAAAAAGGTTGGTCAGGAAATACAAATACTTGGTCGTTGTCTGACTCCGACTCAACGTCGGCATTCTCATTGGGTATGAGTGAAAACGGCTTCAATACAGTTTTCAACGTGGCAGAACAAAATAATCAAGTTAGAATTTTGTCGGCTCCGTCAATAACAACTACTCATAATAAAAAAGCAATCATCAATGTTTCAAAACGTCAGCCATTGCTCACAGGTTCGACATCGTACGATGGTACAAGTTATCCAACTACAAAAAGTGAAATTGAATGGCGCGATATTGGTATTCAATTAGAAGTAACTCCACGCATTGGCGATAACGGTATTGTACAAATGGAAATAAAGCAAACGGTTGAATCGGTTGTAGATTCTACCGAAATCGATGGCAATAAACAGCCAATCATTGGTCGTCGTGAAGCCGAAAGTTATATAAGTGCAATGAAAAACGAAATTATAGTTTTAGGTGGTTTGCAACAGTCGATAACAAACGATACCGAAGGTGCAGTTTGGTTGTTGTCAGATATTCCATTGATTGGCAATTGGTTTAAGCCTGATAGAGATAATTTGGAACGTACCGAATTGATTATATTTATTCGGCCTACTCTCATAACAAGTCAGTCTATTGCTAATTTCAAAAATCAAAATGAAATTACCGATGACCAAGTTAAGAAAGATGTAGATCGTTACTTAGAAACAAACGCTTTCCACGATAAGAAAAACGATCCACTTCAAAAAGATTCGCACAAACAAAGTTCGTTCTTCAGAACAATATATCCACTGAAAGACGATAACAAAAAATCGGAAACCCCCGAGCAAACTACCGACAACCATCAGAAATCGGAAAAGTAGACAATGAAAAAAACAATATCATTGCTTTGCATATCTACACTTGGGGGAACACTTATGGCTCAAAGTGTGGCAACAAATGTACCAGAACAAAACACACAACAATCGGTACAACCTCAACTTGCACAACAAACACAACCCGAGCAACCTCAAACACCTGAGGAAAAAAATCTGCAACTTCTCTATCAAAAAAATCCTTTTGGGCAGTCAACAAATGTTGCATTACAACAACAAGGTTCAGCAACAACAATGACATCGCCACAAGGCTTAGAGTTGCGATCAATTTATTGTGTAGATAAAGTGTGGTATTTCAGCGTTTACGATACTGCTCAAGATAAGTCGTACAGATTAAAATTGGGTCAGCCATATACAGAAGCTATACCTTACGCCATTGAGTTTTTCGATGATGAAACAAACTCTGTAAGTATAGCATCGCCAATGGGTTCGTACACAATAACCTTAAAAGAACGAGATCAACTTACAGGAAAACCAGTTGTGGGTACTTCGGCAAAAAAAACTACACTAACTCTAAAAAATTCAAAAACTAAGATAAAACGATGATACTTTCTAAACAACAAATAAAAGACATCGTTGAAAAAGCTTTTGCCGATGTCATAAAAAAAGATGATTTTGAATTGCTCGATACTCTGCAAGATTCTCGCAAGGCAGAGTTTATCTTAGAGCATACCGATATTTCAGAAAATGAAATAGCCGAGCGCTTAGCAAATTGTGCTAAAATAGAATATACGTCAGATTTTTCACTACACGAAAACGCATCAGAAGTACTTCCATTGCGTATAATAAACACCTTTGCGTGCATACCAACAAGCGATGGCAAAATAGCTACATCGTGGATACCCGACGACGAATCTACAAAATGGATTATTGCCGAAACTAAGATTTTTCCACAATGGATAATAGTACCAACAAACAAACTTCACGCATGTTTGGCAGAAAATTTTGGTGTAGGCGCCGACACTCTTCAAGATGGTCAAATAGACGATTTTTCTGATATAAATGAAGACGATATTGAAGAAGATGAAAATGCCGCAATAATAAAATTTGTAAACGAAATTATATCGCGTGCCTTAGCCGACAGAGCAACCGATATTCATATAGAACCAGCCAAAGAAACTCTCGCTATTAGATACAGAATTGATGGCAATTTGATTCCAGTAAAACTACCAGAAAACTTGGTGCGTTTTAAAGATGCAATCATATCGCGTATTAAGATTATGGCGCGTTTGAATATTTCGGAAAAGCGTCGTCCACAAGATGGTCGTATAGCTTTTACTGGAAAACATGGCGTAGAAATAGATATTCGTGTATCATCGTTGCCTACACTTTATGGAGAAAGTGTATCGTTGCGTTTGTTAAATCAAAAATCGCAAATGCTCACGATTGAAGATTTAGGATTGCTTCCAGATGATGCTAAAAAAATTTCAGCTCCATTGGCACGCCCACATGGTATAATCTTGGTTACAGGACCAACAGGTTCTGGTAAATCAACATCATTAACTGCATTTATCAGAAAAATTCAATCTCCAGAAATCAGAATTATAACAGTAGAAGATCCTGTTGAATACGAAGTTGAGGGGGTAAATCAAACACAGGTACAACCAGAAATTGGGCTTACGTTTTCTTCGGTACTACGTTCAGTGTTGCGACAAGACCCCGACATAATAATGGTTGGAGAAATTCGCGATAGAGAAACTGCCGACATTGCTATTCGTGCATCATTAACTGGGCACTTGGTTTTAAGTACACTCCATACAAACGATGCCGCAGGAGCCTTAACACGCCTAACCGATATGGATATTGAACCATTCTTGATTGCATCGTCGGTAGAAATGATATTGGCACAACGCTTGGTACGTAAATTATGTTCGTGTTCTAAAAAGGCAAATATAACAGAACAACAAGTGCTTAATTGCTTAGATGCGCTCGGCGTAAATAAAACAGAAATAGCTAATATAAATTTAATTCGCGAACCATTTGGGTGCGATAAATGTAGAAAAATAGGCTATTATGGACGCGTTGGTATATTTGAAATCCTAACAATGAACGAAGAAATTCATTCAATGATAGTCGAACGTCAGACTGCCCATGAAATCAGAATGGTTGCACAGCGTCATGGAATGCGCACAATGCAAGAATGTGGTTGGGAGCTTGTAAAAAATGGTACAACAACTCTCGATGAAATAATGCTATATGCAAATCTTCAGGAAGAAAAATAATGATTTTCTCTTACAAGGCCTTTGATAAAACTAATGCACTCAAAACGGGAACAATTGATGTTGCCGATAAATTTGAGGCAAAAAAAGCGTTGGCAAGTCAAGGGTTGAAAATAGTTTCGTTAAAACAAACCTCGGCAAATACATTGTCGCCCGAAAAAACCACAAAAGGCGAAAAAGGTGGTGGTGAAAAAATAGCACTCATGCTTTTCAAGAAACTTTTGCAACTTTGCGAAAGTGGTGCTATGCCAGTAAGCGATGCGTTGAAATCGTTAAGTGCACGCAGTTTAAATCCAAAAATAAAATCGCTCAGCAAAAATCTATATAAAGATTTGAGCGAAGGTAAACTTTTGGCTGTTGCTATGGAACGTTATCCAGATACGTTCGATAGTTGTGTTCGCCATCTCGTAGAAGCAGGCGAAGCAACTGCCAACTTACCTTTTGTTTTCAAAAATATAATTAAGTATATAGACGACCGACAAAACTTGCGTAAAACAATTTTTTCGGCATTGGCATATCCTGTATTCTTATGCTTAATGGCGTGTGGAGTTGTGTTGTTGTTCTTATTTTTTATGTTGCCAGAAATAAAAGCAATGATGTCGAATATGGGTGCCGAAGAAAACTTTCCTATAATGATGATGGAGTTTATCGGAAAAGCACTTACCAACGGAGCGCCAGTTTTGGCAGTGTTAGCTGTTTGCATATTTGTATTTCTTAAGTATATGCGAAGAACCAAAGAAGGCAGACAAACAAGTGATAGATGGTTTCTGAAAATCCCAATAATTTCTGATATTATATTTAATGCCGAAGTTGCTCGTTTTTCATCGCTATGCTCTGCATTATTTGCATCGGGAGTAAATTCTACCGATGTGTTTTTAATGGCTGAAAAATCAGTAAAGAACGAAGAAATTAAAAGCCGATTTAAAAGTTTTAGAACTGCTGTAAACGATGGTGGAGCTATATCGCTTTCAATGCAAAAATTTAAACTTCTGGAATATGAGGATATTGATATAATATCTGTTGGAGAAAAAACAGGAAGTTTGGTTAGTGGCTTTGCTGAAATAGCAAAAGTTAGAGCCGAAACGCTCGAACATAAAATAAAATTCTCAACTGGTATTCTTGGTGGAATAGCTTTAATAACTGCTTTTATACTTGTTTTTATTTTCGCAATGGGTATTGTTCTTAGCATATTAGGTCTAAGTCAAAGTATTGCAGGATAATGAATAAGAATACAAAGTATAAAAAACAATCCTCTAAAAAATATATTTATGGGGGAATGTTTGTAAGATATTTCGATGAAACAAAAAATATCTGGATTTTAAAAGCTAATTATAAGCGCATTTTGTTGTTTTTAGTATCAACGGCGTTGTTGTTATGGTTATTGGGAACAAGTAGCATATTTGCTTATTTTAAGTATGTAAAAAAATTCGATGAAATAAAATTCTCAGATGCAATTTTAGCACCTATAAAAATGGCTGAAATTCGCAAGAAGATGGGAGAATTTAATATAAAACAATCAGAAGAGCTTTTCTCTCAAAAACGTTTTAATGAGGCATTTGTTATGTTGACTTCGGGGGTAGCACGTTCGCCCGATAATTTAAAAGCACTAATGAAACTAGCACTTATTCATGCAAATGCTTTAAATAATACAGAATACGCATCAGTACTTTTAGAAAGAAAACTTGCAACAGCTTTTGACACTAAAAACAAATCATATATACTATTAACTAGTTTTATTTTCTCTAAAGAAGAAAAGTCAGAAAAGAAATCCTCGTTGCTCTTAGCGAAAGCACTTTCTGAAAATATAATTACTCAAGAAGAAGCCATAACCACACTAACAAGTATTTTTGCAAACAAAAACAATACAGTAGATAAAGGCATACGTTATTTTTATACAGCTCTTAAATCTTTTGAAAAGCATAAAAGGGTTCAACAATTTGTTGCCAAAAGTACAGCGCTGTTGTTGTTAAAAGACGATAATCCAATTCAGGCACAAGAAGTATTACAAAATGCTAATGTATTGTCGGGAGAAGTCTTTATGCAAGTTCACTTAATGAATTTACTGCATACTGGCAGAGAAATAGAAGCTATTAATTACTTAAACAAGTTATTAGTACATACAAAGTCACCTACATCGGTTTACGCCTTGGCAAAAGAAATCCACGCATTATTCGGCAACCAAAAAGAAGTTGAAAATGCCCAAAGAATGGAATACTTAACAATGCCAACTCAAACACCCATAGAAATATATTCTGCTGTAAAAAATAACGACACACAAAAACTAAAAAAAATTTTAGATACTAAATCGCCAACAGTTTTATTACAGGCAATAAAAATTGCATCTGTAAATAAGAATGTTCAAGTTTTATCCTTATATAAAGATGCAATAAACAAAATAGAAGATAAGCAAAATAAAACTGTCGTTATGCTTGCCTTATGCGAAACATATATCCGGTTAAACAACCCTTTAAAAGCCGAAGAAATTTTGTTAGAGGTACGTTCCAAAAATAAAAATGTAAAGTTTGAAGAACTGATAAACTTTCTGCATTTTGCAATAACCTTAACCACAAAAAATATCACTATAGAACAAATAAAGAACTTCAGAAGTAATGTCAGCGTAAATATGTTAAAAAAGCTTGTTCAATTATTTGTAGATAGCGGTTATTATAACGAAGCATTAGATACCATAAACTTTGCAAAATTACAAAACGCTCCAATAAAGAACGAGCCTGTTATGCTTTTTGATATATACAATAAACTTGGCGATGATATAACAATTGCAAAATTGCTGTCGAAATATCCAAATAAATGTCCTATAAAAATTCTAATTTCTGAAAAATTCAAAAATCCTAATTCAGATAAATTCATAATGCTTTCTAATCAAGAGCGTATTTCTTTAAATAGCGAAATACAAAAAGCAAATAAAAAAATGCAACAATACAAAGCTATGTATAATTTCTAAAAAAATATGAAAAAATTATTAACTACACTATGCTTACTAACAACAGCAATTGCATTTGCTGAAAGACAGACAGAAAATCTACGTAACTGGAAGTTTATCTTAGATAATCCTTCAGGTGCTGAAAAAATAGGCTTCAACGACTCTTCGTGGCAGAATGTAAGAGTTCCTCACGACTGGGCAATAGACAAACCTTTCGACATGAACATCGACCTTCAATATGTAAAAGTTGAAGCCGATGGCGAAACAACAGCAAAGCTACGCACAGGTAGAACTGGAGCATTACCTTGCTTTGGGAAAGCTTGGTACAGAACGCAAATTCAAGCTCCTGCTGATACATCAAAACGCTTATTCTTAGAATTTGATGGTGCAATGAGCCAAGCAAAAGTATATGTAAATGGCAAATATGTTGGCGAACGTCCGTACGGATATGCATCGTTTTGTTTTGAAATTACAAAATTTGTAAAATTTAATGCAAGTAATGTGATAGCAGTTTCGCTCCATAACGAAATTCTATCTTCACGTTGGTACACTGGAGCTGGGCTTTACAGAAATGTTCGCCTTGTTATAAAAGATGCTCAACATATCGCCTATAACGGAATTTTCATAACCACGCCTATCGTTTCAAAAGAGTCTGCAACAGTTGAAGTAAAAACAGAACTTGATACAACACAACCACTGAATATCAAATACGAAATCTTAAAACAAGGCTCAGTAGTTGCCCAAAAGATTGTAAGTACTAACAACACAACCACAAAGCTTGATGTGAAAAATCCTGAATTGTGGGATATTGAAAATCCACAATTGTACACTTTGCGAACATCGTTGTTAGATAACAACGGAAATCTTCTCGATAATGTTGAAACTAACTTCGGTATTCGCACTATTGAATTTTCAGTAAAAGACGGTTTTAAGCTCAATGGTAAACGCCGTGAAATTCAAGGTGTTTGCATGCACCACGATTTAGGTCCAATTGGGTCGGCAGTTAATGTTTTGGCTTTGACCCGTCAACTTCGCATATTGAAAGAAATGGGATGCAACGCTATAAGAACATCGCATAATCCTCCAACACCCGAATTATTAGACTTGTGCGACAAAATGGGATTCCTAGTTCAAGCAGAAGCTTTTGATGAATGGCGTATGGGAAAAAATAAAAATGGATACGCTCGCTTCTTCGACAAATGGGCAGAAATAGATTTACGCGACTTTATAAAAAGAGATAGAAATCACCCATGTATTTTTATGTGGAGTATCGGCAACGAAGTAAGAGAACAACGAGCCCCTGACGGAGCAAAAGTTGCTCGAATGCTCAATAACGTTGTAAAGCAATACGATACAACACGCCCAACCACTACGGGAATGAATAACGCAACAACCGTCTTCTTAAAAAACAAAGGCGAGTTTGCTAAAGAAGTTGATATAGCTGGAATAAATTACAATGTACGCAACTACGATAAAATTTCACAAATGTATCCAAATATGCTCATACACGGAAGTGAAACAGCATCTACTGTGAGTTCGCGTGGAGTATATCACTTCCCTGTAATTATAACAAAGAAACCATTCCACGAAGATTATCAAACATCGAGTTACGATACAGAAGCACCATCATGGGCTCAAATTCCAGACGAAGAATTTGAAGTACTAGATAGAAATCGCAACTACTTTGGAGAATTTGTATGGACAGGTTTTGATTACCTTGGTGAACCAACTCCGTACAATCCTGGAACACCAGCAAGAAGCTCTTACTTTGGTATTATTGACTTAGCTGGACTCAAAAAAGACAGATATTATCAGTATCAATCGCGTTGGAACAAAACTAAAAAGGTATTGCATGTTTTCCCACACTGGAATTGGCAAAACACTCATGAAGGAAAGACACTTCCTGTTATGTGTTATACAAATTATCCAGAAGCAGAATTGTTTGTGAATGGCAAAAGCATGGGCAAACGCAAGTTCGACAAAACATCCGAGAACGTAATGAAACGTTATCGACTTGTTTGGGACAACGTTCCTTATCAAGCTGGCGAACTAAAGATTGTAGCCTTCGATAAAAATGGCAATGTTGCTGAAGAAAAAATTACAAAAACTTCAGGCAAACCTGCAAAAATAAAATTACAATTAGAAGATGGACAATCTAACAGTGCAAATAAAGATAATCTAATCTTTGTTGAATTATCTATTACTGATAAAAATGATATATTTTGCCCTACTGCAAACCAATTTGTAATGTTCAAAGTTGAGGGCGAAGGCAAACTGAAAGCTTTGTGCAATGGCGATGCAACCGACCAAACTTCGTTTGCTTCTACTTACATGAAAACTTTTAGTGGAAAGCTTATTGCAGTAATAGAACCTTCGGGTAAATCTGGTAATATTTCTATTACAGCTGGTGGCATGAATCTAAAGCCAACCACACTAAAAATTAAAACAAAGTAAACAACTAACTTAAATTTATTACACCACAAAAAAAGGAGTTTCATACGAAACTCCTTTTATTTTTTTCAGATTAAAAACCTTACAATTACTTGCGTTCAGCAAGGTACTTATACTTTGCCCAACGTGCATCAACAAAGTTCTGCAATCTTGCAGTGAGCTCTGCTGCACGTTCTGGGTTTTGACGCAACAATGCACCAAAACGGTTTTCAGCCTTCATATACTCGCCGACTGGAAGCTTTGGATCCTTAGAATCCAACTGGAATGGATTCAAACCTTGCTCTATGCGACGTGGGTCGTATCTATACAATGGCCAATAACCTGAGTCGACTGCAGCTTTCTGCTGTGCAGGACCATTGATGAGGTTATAACCATGATTGATACAATGGCTATATGCGATAATGAGCGAAGAACCTTCGTAGCTATCAGCTTCTGCCATAGCCTTGATTGCCTGTGCATCATTTGCACCGAGTGCAATTTGTGCAACGTAAACATTGCCATAATCAACTGCAAGCATACCGAGGTCTTTCTTTGGAACGCTCTTACCTTGTGTTGCAAACTTAGCAATAGCACCAATTGGAGTTGCCTTACTTTGCTGACCACCTGTATTCGAGTAAACTTCGGTATCCATTACCATAATGTTTACATTCTTACCACTTGCAAGAACGTGGTCGAGACCACCATAACCGATGTCGTATGCCCAACCGTCGCCACCGATAATCCAAACTGTACGATTTACGAGGTCATCAGCCAACGACTTGAGTGCTTGAGCTTCCAATGATGTATCGCCTGCGAGCTTGTCTTTCAATGCTACTACACGTGCGCGTTGTGCAATTACGCCTGCTTCTGTCGATTGATCTGCTGTGAGAATTTCCTTCACGAAATCATCGCCGAGCTTACCAGCCAAACGTTGAATGAGGTCCTTAGCCATAGCTTCTTTCATATCGAGAGAAATTCTGAAACCAAAACCAAATTCAGCGTTATCTTCAAACAACGAGTTTGCCCATGCTGGACCACGTCCATCTTGATTTACGCAATATGGAGTTGTTGGCAAGTTACCACCATAAATTGACGAGCAACCAGTTGCATTAGCAATAAAGAGTCTATCGCCAAAGAGCTGTGTAAGTGTGCGAACATATGGTGTTTCACCGCAACCTGCACAACTGCCCGAGAATTCAAACAATGGCTGACGGAACTGAACATCCTTAACTGTTGTACCCAACGACAATCTGTCTGGATTTGGAATGTCGAGGAAGAACTTAAAGTTTTTCTTTTCAGTTTCGCGAATTGGCTCTTGAGCAACCATCATCAATGCCTTTACGCCTTCTTCAGTTCTGCTCTTTGCAGGACATACCGATGCACACAAACCACAACCTGTGCAATCTTCTGGAGCAATTTGGATGGTATACGAGTAATTTGCATACTTTTCTTTGTCCTTTGGCATTGGACGGAATGCTGTTTTCTTGAAACCTTCTGGAGCATTTTCCAATTCCGAATTTGGATAGAACTTTGCACGAATTGCAGCATGTGGACAAATTGTAGCACACTTTGTACATTGTATACACAAGTCAGGATTCCACGATGGTACTTCGATAGCAATATTACGTTTTTCCCACTGTGTTGTTGCTGCTGGCCATGTACCGTCAACAGGGAATGCCGATACAGGAAGCTTATCGCCTTCTTCACGCATCATAACTGCTGTTACACGTTTTACGAAGTCTGGAGCTTCATCTGGAACTGCAGGTGCAAAGCCTTCTGCAGCTGTTGCTTGTGTTGGAATTTCAACCTTTTCGAGATTTGCAACAGAAGCATCGATTGCTGCAAAGTTCATTTCAACAACCTTCGGCCCCTTCTTACCGTATGTCTTTTCAGCTGCTGCTTTAATCTTTGCAATAGCTTCGTCCTTAGGTAGAACACCAGAAATTGCAAAGTAACAGGTTTGCATGATAGTGTTAATTCTACCACCCATACCAATCGACTTAGCAACCTTGTAAGCGTCGATTACATAGAACTGGAGCTGTTTATCGATAATTGTCTGTTGAACATCTTTATTGAGGTGATTCCAAACAGTTTTCGCATCGTAAATTGAGTTCAAGAGGAATACTGCACCCTTGTCTGCACAACCGAGTACATTGTATTTTTCCATAAACGAGAACTGGTGGCAACCTACAAACTGAGCATTATTTACCAAGTATGGAGCCTTGATTGGATTTGCACCAAAACGCAAGTGCGAAACAGTTAAACCACCACTCTTCTTTGAGTCGTAAACGAAGTATGCCTGAGCATAGTTTGGTGTTTCGTTACCGATAATTTTAATTGTGTTCTTGTTAGCACCAACAGTACCGTCGGCGCCCAAACCAAAGAATACTGCACTCAATACGCCATTGTCTTCAAGCTTGAACGATTCATCATAAGAAATCGAATTATTCGATACGTCGTCATTGATACCAACTGAGAAGTGATTTTTTGGCTTATCTGCCGACATATTATCAAATACGCCCTTAACCATTGCTGGTGTAAAGTCTTTTGAACCCAAAGCATAACGACCACCAATAATAACCGGATCGAAATCGCGAGCAACAAAGCCTTCATTACGAGCTTCTGTTACAGAAGCAACAACTTCTTGGTAGAGAGGTTCACCCATTGCGCCAAGCTCTTTAGTTCTGTCGAGAACTGTAATTTTCTTTACGCTTTGTGGAATTGCATCGATAAACATCTTTACGCTGAATGGACGATACATTCTTACCTTGAGTACGCCATATTTCTTGCCTTGAGCATTCAGTGCCTTAACAACTTCTTCAACTGTTTCAGCACCACTACCCATAAGCACAATAATTTCTTCAGCATCTTCTGCACCAAAATATTCGTATGGTTTATATGTTCTACCAGTGAGCTTGCCGAGTTTTTCCATTTGTTCGGCAAATATTTCAGCACACTTTGTGTAGTATGGATTGCGTGCTTCCCACGATTGGAAGTAAACGTCGGTATTTTGTGCTGTACCTCTGATAAATGGTTTTTCAGTTGTCAACGAACGATCGCGAATTTCCAAAATCTTTTCGTAAGGGAGCATTTCCTTAACGATATCGTCAGAAATCATTTCGTATGTGTTAATTTCGTGCGATGTTCTGAAACCATCGAAGAAGTGCAATACTGGAACACGCGAAATTAATGTTGCAGCGTGCGAAATAAGAGCCATATCGTGAGCTTCTTGAGCACTGTTTGAACAGAGCATAGCAAAGCCTGTCTGACGACATGCCATAACGTCAGTATGATCACCGAAAATCGACAAACCGTGATGAGCCAACGCACGAGCACTAACGTGCATAACAAAGCTTGTAAGCTCGCCAGCAATCTTGTACATATTTGGAACCATCAACAACAAACCCTGCGAAGCAGTGAAAGTTGTCATCAAAGTACCTGTCTGCAAAGCACCATGAACAGCACCAGCTACGCCACCTTCACTCTGCAACTGACTGATTGATGGAGTAAAACCCCAAATGTTCTTTTTGCCTTTTACTGCCCATTCTTCACAAGATTCCGCCATTGGCGAAGATGGAGTAATAGGGTAAATAGCAATAGTTTCACTTGCACGAAAGGCAATTGATGCTACTGCTTCATTACCGTCCGTAATTACACTATTTTTACTTTTCATATTATTTTATATTAGATGTTTTTTAAATGTCTAAAAATATACGCACGAAATTATCGCCAAAAAAACCGAAACGTCAACAATTTTCTACAACGTTTGAAAGCTAATAAAATATAAAAAACGCAATCCTTCTGACTGCGTTTTCATTTTATCATCTTATTAATAAAAGAGAATGAATATACACCTTATTTTGCTACACCTTTAACACCATATTTTCTGGACAACAAATTTGCAATGCCATACTTATCGGCTGCAAACTCTACATATTCTCCAACGTTTATCAAGCTTGCCCTAATGGAAAAATTCAAATTTTGACTTCCTTTAATCTTCCAAGTATTCACGCCTACCAAGCTATATTTATTGTTTCGCTTTATAAATAATGGCCCCCCACTATTTCCTGGGTTAATAGGTGTATCTATTTGAATATAGGGAGATTTATCTCTTAATGCCGAAATTCTACCAAAAGTATGAGTACCTTCTAACCCATGAGGCGTACCTACAGCAATAGTTTCATCTCCGATTTTAGGTACAATTAGAGGATTAAAAGGAACAATTATGTAATCCCTTCCTTCTTGAATATTTTTCTTTTCTACAAGTAAAACAACTAAATCCAAATCATCATTACGATGTCTTATTTTTGAGACTTTTACTTTTTTTCCCGAAGGCATTTTTAATTTAAGTTCATATAAAGCAACTTCTATAGAACGATCAACATCACTTTTAGATAAATTAACTAAATCTAATACATGTTTATTTGTTACAAAATGAACATACTTATCATCCAATTTAACAGCAAAACACGTTCCGAAACATTCTCCAGAATCATTCTTTAGAACGTCTTTTTCTACCCAATTACATTCAACCTTTGACGATGTTAATATTAATGATTTCAACGCAAGTTTATCATTAGAGAATGGTAATTCTGGTAATTCATAAGACGAAAGTAAAAGTATTGAACAAATAATGACTAAAACACTCCAAATAGAAAATGCTATATAATGAGATTTATCAACTATAATCAAACAAGCTTCTTTCGTTCCGAATCTATTATTATCATTAACTTTAGGTAATCCTAAAAAAAGGAATACTGGACTAAAAGATACAACATAATACCATAACATACTTCCTTTTATGAGGAATAAAGCACCTCCTAAACTAAACACAACTATTATAAAAAGAGAAACAAAGGCATTTATGTTACAATCGTGTCCTCTCTTTACACAAATGCATAAAATAGGCCATGTTAACATTATTTGCAATGCATATAAGAAAGGAGAACATGATTCGCTAAAATAAAAAGCAAGCCCAATAGAAATAAATGTAATCAAAACATATGACACAAAAAATTGTAGTCTACCAATTCTGTCTTTAAAGGAAAATAATGATGTATATTTTTTATTTAAATCTATCATAATAGATAATACTGAATTTACATCTTAAATTATTGCAATAAAAATATTTTAAAATGCCCACAAAAAAAGCCACCCTTTAGGTGACTTTTAAAAATTGGATGCAGGGATTGGATTTGAACCAATGACCTTCAGGTTATGAGCCTGACGAGCTACCATGCTGCTCCACCCTGCGACATTATTGATATATATAGACCACATTTTTTTTATAAAAGCAAGAACTTTTTTAAAAAAAATGAAAAAACTAGTAAACTTGACTTAAGAAATGACGTTCCGACACAACCTTAATACCAGCTTTCTTGGCAATATAAGCCTCATCATCAAATTCTCCGTATGCAGTAGATACACTTTGCTTGGCACCGACAATAACGTAATCAGGATATTCCGAAACCGAGTTTACAATATTTCCACCCATACGTAAAATTGCACTTTCAATTTGTCCAACGCTCATATCAGTAAATCTGCCAACTACTCTAAATGTTTTTGAAAAATCAATATCTGAATAATCAAAAAAGTTATCGGCACCTACAATTTGCGAACCATTTAAACCTATTGCCTTTGATATATCGGCACGTTTGTTGCGTATCATAATTTCTGATGCCGTTTTTTGTTTTACGCCCTTTACTAGTTTTTGTTCAACTTCGCAAAAGTTTTTTTTGAACTCAGAAATATCAAAATTATTTTTTAGTTTGTAGAATATCCGAGCACACGTAATGGCATCATCAAGAGCATTGTGGTGTTTAAATTCACCTAACTGAAAATATTGTGCAACACAATCTAATTTACAATTTTGTATAGGCAGATGTTTTCTACTTATACGCAAAGTACAGTAATAATCGAATTCAGGCTTTTCTAAGCCGAAATGTTCGAGCGATTTTTTCAAACACGATATATCGAATGTTGCATTATGAGCAACTACGACATCTGAAAATCTGTTGTTAATTTTCTCCCAAAATTCTGGAAAAGTTGGTGCATTTCTGACATCGCGCGAGGTAATACCATGAACACGAGTATTCCAGTATTGAAAAGGTGCACACGGATTTATCAGCTGATGAATTTTTTCAACTATATGCCCATTCTCAACACGAACAATTCCGACAGAACATATCGATGTTCTCTCGGAATTGGCAGTTTCAAAATCTAAAGCTGTATAATTTATAAAATTTTCCTCGTTAAAGAATATAAATACCTACTTTTACTGAACCGAAAACTTAAATATTGTTGTAGTATTATAAGTTTTATCTGGTGTTAAAGTTGTTGATGGGAAATCTTTTTGATTTGGTGAATCTGGGAAATGCTGAGTTTCAAAACACATACCATAGCGATAATTATATGCTTTGCCACCCTTACCACGCTGACCTTTCAAGAAATTACCACAATAGAATTGAACACCAGGTTCGTTTGTGTATATTTCCATTTGGCGTCCACTAATTGGCTCATAAACGCGAACAGCGAATGTCATAGCCGATAAATTACCACCCTTGTTCAGTACCCAATTGTGATCGTATCCACCACCATATGCAAGTTGCTTATGCTCTTGTTCAATACGTGAACCAACCGTTTTAGGTTTGCGAAAATCGAATGGCGTACCTTCAACATCATCTAAATCTCCTGTTGGAATTAAATATTTATCTACCGGAGTAAATTTATCAGCATTTATAGTAACTTCGTGATTTAAGATATTACCATTTCCTGCTCCATAAAGATTAAAATAAGAATGTTGTGTTAAATTACAAACCGTAGGTTTATCGGTAATTGCATAGTAATTTACCGAAAGCTGATTTGAATTATCTAAGGTATAAGTTATAACAATTCTCAAATTACCCGGAAAACCATTTTCTCCGTCTGGCGATAACAATTCAAGTTTGAGAACTGCTCCGTTTTTATTAGCTGATGCATCGGCAACTTTCCAAACTTTTTTGTCGAAACCAACAAAGCCACCATGCAAAGAATTGCCATTGTTGTTTTTTTCAAGGGTATATTTTTTGCCATACAATTCAAATTTTGCATCGGCAATTCTGTTGCCATAACGACCAACAACAGCACCAAAATAATCGCTTAAATTTTCGTAATCTGGAATATTATCAAAGCCCAAAACAACATCGGCAAAATTACCATTTCTGTCTGGCAAATGAAGCTCAGTAATAATTGCGCCATAATTAGTAATTTTAGCTACCAAACCATTTTTGTTTTTCAAAGTGAAAAGTTTTACACTTTCACCACTTTTTGTTTTACCAAAATCAGCCTCGCTTATCGACTGACCAAAAGCTACGCACGACATTGCTATAGCTACAATTATTGATACACATTTTTTCATTTTAGACCTTTTGTTTTTTTAAAAATTCTACCATTTTCTTGAAAGCTTGCCCTCTATGACTAACCTTATTTTTCTCTTCAGCCGAAAGCTCGGCAGTAGTTTTATTAAATTCTGGAACATAGAAAAGTGGATCGTATCCAAACCCACCACAACCAACTGCTCCGTGATTTATGAAACCTTCAATCTTACCTTCAAAAACAAATTCATCTTCCGATGGAGTAATTAAAGCTATTGCACACACAAAACGTGCCGAACGCTCGCAATCGGGAACATTTTCAAGCTCTTTTAAAAGTTTTTCGTTGTTCGACAAATCAGCATTTGCCCCATCAACACCAGCATAACGAGCCGAATAAATTCCAGGAGCACCATTCAAAGCATCTACAACAATTCCACTATCATCAGCCATTACGAATGCGTCAGATACAAATTTCTTCAATGCTCGTGCTTTTATAAATGAGTTCTCTGCAAAGGTTGAACCATCTTCAACAGGTGGAATAAAACCATCAATTTCATCAACTCCATGTACCAAACAATTCAAGCCAGCATTTTCAAACATCTGTGAAAATTCTTGTACTTTATGTTTATTTGATGTTGCTATAAAAATTTTCATTTTCTTAGTGTATTACTTTTGCATTTAACACTTTTACACGCAAAGCTGGAACATCAACAAACTCACTGTTATCCTGAGCAAATGCAGCTTCGATTGCACCCATCTTAGCATCGAAATTATCTATATTTGAAACAAACACTGCTTCTGGAGTTGCTGCGCGTACAGCCGCGCCCCATTCTGGTTCTCCTTGATGACTCAATATAATATGTTCTAAGCGTTCAAGTAAGTCGGTATTCAAGCCACATTTCAAACCAGCTCTGCGTACAATTCTATAACCTAAAACCACATGACCTTGCAAAATACCAGTACGCGTTCTATCAACAGCTAAACCTTGTGAATATTCCACAACTTTACCTATATCGTGCAGTATAGTTCCAGCCAAAACCAAATCTTTATCTATATCTGGATATAACGGAGCAAGAGCCGATGCCATACGGGCACAACGCAATGAATGTTCTAACAAACCAAACATATATGCGTGATGCATTTTTACGGCAGCAGTAGAAGTAAAGAAATCGCCAGCAGTACTTTCCAATGCGTAGTTTACAGTTGCACGCAAATTTTCATCTTCAATAGCTTCAATAAATGTTTCAAGTTCTGCACGCATTTTTTCTGGATCGTGGGGTGATACAGGTGCTAACGATGCGTACAACTCTGCAATTTCTACATCTTCTAATTTACGCACACTATCGATTTTAGGGCTCATTCTACCCTGATAAAAATCGGTACTTGCACTAACTTCAAAGACTTCGCCCACCTGTGCATCTTTCAAAATTGAAAAAGCCTGCGAACCATAAAAGCACATTGTAGAAAACGAACCCGAATTATCACCAAAATCTAACATTAGAAATTCGCTTCCGTTCTTTGCAGTACGCACTTGAATACCTTTCAAGACTGCAACTACATCAAATGGTATTTTACCTTCGTCTTCTTTGAAGTTTTTTATGTCGGAAATTTTCATCATTTACTTTTTCATTTTAATTACCAAACGCGACCACTCGCCCATTGGCATACCTTCGCAACTTTCTTCGCGACCATCTAAACGCGACAAGAAATATTCTTTTACTTTTTCGTTTTCAGTTGCCAAAATACCACTCAATACAAGCGTACCTCCGTCTTTTACTGCATCAATAAGGTTGTCGGCATATATACAAAGAACATCAGAAATTATATTAGCAAGAACAATATCGGCTTGTTTACCATCTAAAGCTCTTTCAATACCAGCATGCTCAAAGCTCATATTTTTCATTTCGATGTTATTGAGCGAAGCGTTTTCAATACTTACACGCACAGCTTCTTCATCGCGGTCGAAACCATATACAGTACCAAAACCATACATTTTTGCAGTGAGCGCCAATATACCAGAACCACAACCTGCGTCTATTATAAATTTGTCAGAAACATCGCCACCACATTCATCAATGTAATCTAACATACTCATTGCACACAAGCGTGTTGTTGGATGGTCACCAGTACCGAATGCAAGACCAGCATCAAAATAAAATACCTTTTGATTTTCTGGTTCGTTGTATTCGCCACGCATCCACAATGGCACCCAGTTTAAATCGCGATAATTCCAAGCTGTTAGAAACTTTTTGTATTCATTTTGCCAATCACAATCATTTACATCTTCAATGGTATGTGCAGTTGGAAGCTCTGGAAAAGCTGCACGCAACTTTGTAAAATTATCGAGTGCTTCCCTGCGATTTTCAAAATATCCAAAGAGCATTGGCTGATGTTTATCGTCGATTTTTTCGATTCCCCAATTTGGGCAATCCATTTCGCAACACCAAGATTCGAGAGGTTCTACAATTGTATTTTTTACGTTTAAAAATATTCTTACCATAACTTTATTATTGTTGATTGCTTGCAACTATACCCGCTTTACAGCCCGATGCGGCAGCAGTAATAGCTTGTCTAAAATCTCTATCGGCACAATCGCCTGCCACGAAAACGTTTTCAACATTAGTACCAACAGCACCATAAACAACAATGTATCCTTCGTCGTCCATATCGACAGCACCTTTAAATGCAGCAGTGTTTGGCACATGACCAATAGCCACAAAAACGCCTTTACAATCTACTTTTGAAAGCTCTCCAGTTTTTATATTTTTGAGAATAATACCCGAACATACACCAGTTTCATCAGCTAAAACTTCTTCTAACACACTGTCCCAAATTGGAGTAATTTTTTCGTTAGCCAACAAACGTTCTGCCATAATCTTCGATGCCCTAAGCTCGTTGCGTCGATGCACCAATTTTACAGAAGAACAGAATCGAGTTAAAAATATAGCTTCTTCGCAAGCAGTATCGCCACCACCAATAACTACAACATCTTTACCGCGATAAAATGCACCATCGCAAGTTGCACATGCCGATACGCCTTTGCCCCCATAAAGTTCTTTTTCACCTTTTGCACCAGTCATTCGAGGCGATGAACCAGTTGCAATAATCACTTTTTTAGCTTCTATTACTCGTTCGCCCCGTAAGTTTAATTTTTTTGTTTCGCCCGAAAAGTCGACACTTTCAACGATAGCACTTTCAACTCTTGCGCCAAATTTTTCAGCCTGCTGACGCATTTTCCAAACAAGTTCAAACCCATTTATAGCTTCAGGGAAACCAGGGAAATTTTCGACATCGCTCGTAGTAGTCAAAAGACCTCCCGACTGAGGACCTTCTAAAACCAACGGAGCCATTCCAGCACGAGCAGCATAAATAGCAGCACCCATACCAGCACAACCACTACCAATAATTACAATTTCTTCCATAAAATTCCGTATTTGTTTTCTTATTTAAATAAGACAATTTTTACAATATGGGCAAGCTTTTTATGCTTGTTTAACAATAAATCAGCAAAAGAACTCTAACGAATTCTGCGTTGTTATTTGTGCGAGATTTTCTAACGATACATCAAATAATTTAGAAGCGTATTCCACCGTATGTTTTACATAGGCTGGCTGATTTACATTTTTACGCATTGGGATTGGTGCTAAATACGGACAATCTGTTTCAAACATCAACTTGTCTAAACCTTGAGCAAGCATACACTGTCTCATTTCATCAGCCGAAGGATACGTTATTATGCCCGTAAAAGAAGCCCTGCCACCTAATTGATTCAAATATTTCAATTGCGTTGGAGTACCTGCAAAACAATGAAATACAGCATTGTTAAAATTGAAATCAACCTCACGCATTATCTGAATTGCATCATCAACAGCATCGCGTGCATGAATACAAACTTTTGTATTAAAATCGTTTGCTAACATTAGCTGACGCTTAAAGATTTGTTTTTGACGTACAATTATATTTTCAGCTTCCGATTTATCTTTTGGAAGAAAATGATAATCCAAACCAATTTCTCCAATAGCAATAGGAGGACAATCCGAGGTAAAATAAGTTGATAAAGCATCTAAAGCTAAATCTGAATTTTCATCAATATCACTAGGATGAATACCTATTTGCCATAAGATGAAATCCTTATATAGCTTTGCAACATTTTCATATTCGCTCCAATTTTCAGGCGATGCCGACGCTACTATAACTTTTACAAGGCCAACAGACTTTGCATCGGCAATAATTTCCGATAATTGATTTCGGCGTATAAAATAATCTAAATGAGCGTGAGTATCTACAAATTTCATAAATATATTAATAAACATTCCATAATGCTCACTAACCCTTTTTTAAGTTTTTTATATTTTGTTTAGGGAGCTTTTGTTTTTTCAACATTGCATTCTGCCTTAGGTGCAAGAGTAGCCTTTTGTACAACAGTTTGGTTTTTCGAATTTTCATTCTTATCAAAAAAACCTGTACAATATAGATAACTACCAACACCAACAGCAATTATAAATAACAAAGCAATTATGTGTTTCAAAATAGACTTGTTTGGGAACTCCTCAACTCTCGACAATTTTGCCCCTTTAGGTAGACTAGCAACGCGTGTCAGATGATCGCCAAAAGTCATATTTACACAAGCTTTGCAATTTATTGCCCAACCATTGCCATCAAGTAACGGAGCTAAATTACGCATACGCAACTTCAACCACGCAATAAACATGGAAGGTAATGATATTGCCAACACTATACCCAAAACGCCTAAAGGTAGCCAGTAGCCTAAACCAAAAATGGCATCTAAAATCATACCAAACGCCGTAGTAATACCACCCACTGCTACCCCCAAAGCAGCCACTGTACCTATATCCATTTTTTTATCCTTAGTAGCAACAGTTGATTTTCCTGTGGTCAAATTAGATACAACATTTTTATCGGCATCAACAGCTTGTTTCGATACTTGCTCGCTTGCCCACTTAATAACACGTTTGTATGGAGAAAAGAACGCTTGCGATATTCCGATTGGATTGTCTACTATTTTGGTAATAGAAGCATCCCACTCATTACCTTGATAATCATAGAAAATACCATTTCTGCCAACAATTAGATTATCGCAATCGCCTGCAGTAATCATTGTAGCAATAGTAATATCTGCTGCACCTTTCCTCTTGCACTGGCAGTATATTAAATATCCATAGCCCAAAGTTGCCATTTTAGAGTGATTTGCTACATTGTCGACCTTAGTACATAACTCGCACATACGGCCGTCTATAAACAATTTACCATATTGGAATATTGCTTCTTGCCCTTTACTATAAAAATCTTGAAACGAAACAAAGTTTTTCAACAACTTGCATAAATCTCTACTAAAATGCACGAGTTTTTCAACCAAAGCGAAATTATCTACTTTAGTTTTTAGTTCTCTATCTTTAGATAATAAATCTAATAAGGCTTGTTTGTTTGAATCAACTGCAACTTCCTCGAGCTTTGCAACTTCGATTTGTAGGACTTTTGAATTTGGTTTCGATGTTTGCCATGCTCTGAAAGGTGTAAACTTTGCAATTATATCTTTCCACTGTGCATAGCTAACTTGTGTTGTACCAAGTATTTTTTCCAAAACAAAAGTTTTAAAAGCATTACATTCTGAGCTCCATGCAGGGTTCACCCCGTCTGAAAAATCCACTACCAAAGTAGAGTTTAGCTTTACAATAGGTAGCTTTCTAAGTTCTTCAGTATTCATATCCACATACGCTTTAACAAGTTGGTCGTCTGTCTGCGCAAGCATTACAACCGACACATCTTTATTATAAGCCAACACTTGCGATCTTGCGAACCAATCATTAATTTTATCCTCAACAGCAACAAAAGCATTAAATGCGTTTTGTGTATCAGCGCCCATAAACAATATATCTGAATTTTCAGATGGCGATTTTTCCCAAGCTAAATATACCGAAGCATCGGCAAAAAACTTTTCTACATCATTTATATCAATACCATCTAAACCAGAACGGTCGTTTTTAGCGTCAGAACATGATAACACAATATCGAATGTTTCCTTAACTTGCTGATTATCACCACACGAAAGCGCTGTTATTATACCGTCGGCATTAAACGGAGTCGAAGCAAAAATTTTGCTTTCATCTGAAAAATCAGCAACAGAAATTTCGTTAGAATTAGCTTTGCCCAAGTTGGAAAGAATTTCCTTTGCACTGTTGTATAAAACTTCACCC
Source organism: Verrucomicrobiaceae bacterium (assembly GCA_015061955.1). Classification (GTDB taxonomy): domain Bacteria; phylum Verrucomicrobiota; class Verrucomicrobiia; order Opitutales; family Intestinicryptomonadaceae; genus Merdousia. The sequence continues at coordinate 8,258 of SUVO01000008.1, read as the reverse complement.
TCTGAAGTAGCAGTGTTAATATTGTCGATAGATAGCGACTCCGAACCTTTCAAGAGGAAATCAGAATTTTTTAAATTCGCACAAGTCCATTTGCATACTGATATAATTTCTTCGCGTCTGATTCTACCATCTGAATCCGAGTCAATCAAAGACAAAGTTTTTGCATCTAAAGTCAATCCACTTGTAGGGCAACTCAAAGCCGACCACAACTTAGCATCGAGCTTATCGATATTTTCAATATCTTTACCCGAACAAATTTTAACCTGATTTGAGCCACCAGCTCTAAAAAAATGCCACTTATGAGATGTGTTTTTCATATTTATTTTCTGTAATATTTTGCATTGTCTGTCAACTTAAAACCTCAACAATTTGGCAATAATAAAAATCAACAATAATACTTAAAAAAATAGGCCGATTTTACTTGAAAATAATTACAAAACTATTTTAGTAGTGTTTCATATGAAAATCTCAACAAAAGGTCGCTATGGTTTGCGAATTCTAATTGATATAGCAGCAAATAGAACTTCAAAACCACGCATGATAAAGCAAATTGCTCAAAACCAAGGTATATCGCAAAAATATGTCAGTCGCCTTGTTTTAGATTTACGCAATGCAGGCTTTATAAAGTCGATTAGAGGTGTTAATGGTGGTTATGTTTTGGCAAAACCAGCAAATTCTATATCAATTTTAGAAGTAGTAGAGGCAATGGAAGGCGAAATAGCAATAGTTGATTGCTTGGCAAAAGCCGATTGCTGTAACAACTGCTTAGAATGCCCGTCGCGTCATATCTGGAAAAGTGCAAACGATGCCCTTAAAAATTCGCTCGGTTGGCTTACATTAGCTTCGGCTATTTCGGGATATGAAAATAAAATTTAACACAAAAAATAACCTAAACATATAATTACATGAATATAAAGAAGATAACAACAATATGTACAGTTGCAACATTGGCAACATTGGCATTCGCACAATGGAAACCAGCTGGTACGCAAATAAAAACAAAATGGGGAGAGAATATTGACGTAAATAATGTTTTGCCCGAATATCCACGTCCACAAATGGTTCGCCAACAATGGAAGAACCTCAATGGTTTGTGGGATTATGCAATCACCCCATTAAACGCAAATTATGAAAAAGCCGATGGTAAAATTCTCGTTCCATTCGCAGTAGAATCGTCTCTTTCGGGCGTTGGCAAAGTTCTCACTAAAGACCAAAATCTTTGGTACGAACGCACTTTTGATATTCCTCAAGATTGGGCTGGCAAAAATGTAAAACTCAACTTTGGTGCAGTAGATTGGCAGTGCGAAGTTTGGGTAAATGATATGAAAGTTGGCACTCACACAGGCGGATACACACCATTTAGCTTCGATATTACAAACGCACTCAAAGACAGCTCAAACACTTTGAAAGTGAAAGTTTGGGACCCAACAGATACACGTGGTATTGCAATAAATCCACGTGGCAAACAAACAATGAAACCTTACGGTTGCTTCTACACTGCAGTAAGCGGCATTTGGCAGACAGTTTGGCTTGAACCAACAAACAAAATTTCAATCAATCGTGTAAAGACAACACCAAACTTAGACGCATCTAAATTCGATGTAGAAGTATGCTCTTGCCCAATGACTACTTTCGAGGTAGATATTATAGACAATGGCAAAGTTGTTGCGACAGGGAAAGCAAAAACTGGTCAAAAAGCTGAGATTTATGTAGAAAATCCTAAGCTTTGGTCGCCCGAATCGCCATTCCTTTACGATATGAAAGTTCGCCTTATTGCTAATGGCAAAGTTGTTGATGAAGTCGATAGCTACACAGCTATGAGAAAAATCGGCAAGAAAATCCAACTCGGTAAAGACTTTAAACGTGAAAAACAGGTAATGACTCTCAACAATAAGCCGGTGTATCATTTTGGACCTCTCGACCAAGGTTGGTGGCCAGACGGCTTGTACACTGCCCCATCAGACGAAGCCCTCAAATACGATATAGTAAAGACAAAAGAATGGGGCTTTAATATGATTAGAAAACATATAAAAGTTGAACCTGCACGCTGGTATTATCATTGCGATAAAATTGGTATCTTGGTATGGCAAGATATGCCTTGTGGTAGCGACCTCGATATACATCGCAAGTGGACTCCAGGTCATTACATAGCGCAAGAGCCAGAAGGTATGAGTGCAAAAGCTTATAAAAATTATATGAAAGAACTCAAGGAAATGGTCGATATGCTTTGGTCGTCGCCATCAGTAGTAGTTTGGGTTCCATTCAATGAAGCTTGGGGACAACACAATACAGTTGAAACTATCACATGGTTGAAAGAATACGATCCAACTCGCCTAATAAATCCAGCAAGTGGTGGTAATTATGTAGTAAGCGAAGTAGGCGATATTCTCGATGTTCATAGCTATCCACATCCACGAATGCTAATGTTGGAATGCACAAAAGTAAATGCAATCGGCGAGTACGGTGGCTTGGGTTACGTTGTTGAAGGACACACATGGGCAAATCGCAAAACTTGGGGATACCAAAGCTTTAAGACAAAAGAAGAACTTTTGAACAAATATTGCGAATTTATCGATATGCTTGTCGATATGACACCATACGGAGTTGTAGCCGCAGTTTATACACAAACAACCGACGTTGAAAACGAAACAAATGGTATAATGACCTACGACCGAAAAGTGATTAAGTTCGATGAACAAAAGTTCCGCCAAGCAAACCAAAAACTAATCAACTCTGTTAAGTAAATATATAATAAATTAGTAAAAAAAGCAAAAGCCGTTTGAGATACCCCAAACGGCTTTTATGTTTGTAGCTTAAAATATTACTTTCTTCTGCGATACATTGCAAATCCGAGAGCAATAGCACCAAAGATTGCTACATATGTGCTTGGTTCGGGAACTATCGTTAATATCAACGAACTTCCGTCTGTTCCTAAAGTCCAGCCTGAAATAGTTTCACCATTCAACTTAATTTCTACATTGGCATTTTTCATAACTTCTTCCATACCTGCAAGTGTTACCGTATCATTCCATTCAATTACATTAAGATTGATAGGTTCATCTAAACTTACAAAGTCGCTCAACATATTTACAGTCAAGATATTTATTGTAAGATTTGCACCTTCTTCGAATACAAGATTACCAGAATTAACTTGAAATATTGTATCATTGTTTGCCGATGTTTCAATTATTAAGCTTGAATCAGATGCAAATGTTATTGTTGCATTATCTGTAATTTCAGCCAAAGCACCTTCTTTAAGAGTGACAGTTGCGCCACCTTCAATTTTACCAGTAGTTGCAAATTTTGCAGAAATAACTTCTCCGTCTTCTGTTACTGGAATGTATTTACGAATAATCAAATTATCTCTATTTGATGTCATATAAAGATTTTTAATAACACCATCCGTATCAATTGTATTATATAGATGGTCTTCACGATTTTTACCAGAAAATATTGCACCACGTATATCAGAATTTGTAAAGTTTTGTGATGCAGCTGGAATACTTCCATCCGCATAGCCACGTAAAATAGCATTCATAAGATTCATATTTGAAAAATCTAAATAGGATGTATTGCCAATATATTCAAAAGCAACACATATATTTGTATTACTTAAGTCGCGTTGCTTATAACTTGCTGTAGTAATGATTTGGTTATAGGTCAAGAAAGAATCTTTTATCCCATTTATTATTGCATCAGTGAAAACTGATTGCTTATCAGGATCTGCACTTGAGATAGGATAACATTTTGCATTTGTAAAAACTGCATTTGAGAGATTTTGACCAGTAAAATCCCACTCTGACAATACTAGATTTGAAAAATTTATCCCCGATAAATCTTTGTTTTTATAACTTGCAGTATCATACAGCTGTTCTTTTGTTAAAGTAGAAGAACTAAAATTAACATTCCTGATGGATGCATTAGTAAAATTAACATCAGAGAGTACTGTTGCCGTTAGATCGGCATCTGAAAGATTTTGATTCGAGAAATCAATACCTGTTAATATCAGTCCAGAAAAATTTGTGCCTCCACTCAAGTCCTTACTTTTATAACTTGATGTACTATATAATTGTTCTTTTGTAAACCCAACTACGTTACTAAAATTAGCTTTATTTATTATTGAATCATTAAAAGTTGCATTTGTTAATGAAGTATTCGACAAGTTTGCATTTGTTAGATTTGACTTGGTGAAATCTGCATTTTCGAGTTTCGCACCTTTAAAGTTTGTAGATGTTATATTCGCTTCAACAAATTTTGAATTTGAAAGCGTTGCGTTTTCAAGATTTGTATTTGTTAAATTTTGCCTACTAAAATCAATAGCACCCAAATTAACATTAGCAAAGTTTATATTAGTTAAATTTTTATTTTTATAACTCGCTGTACTATATAGTTGTTCTTTTGTAAAATCAATCGTATTGGAAAAATTAGCATTATTTATGACAGAATCCGAAAAATTAGCATTTGTTAGAGTTGCACTAGATAAATTTGCACTTGAGAATTCTGCTTTTGAGAAATTAGCACCATCAAGCATTGTGCCTGTAAAATTAACTTTTGAAAGATTGGCTTCTGTAAAGTCGGAATCTGAAAGTGTTGCATTCTCGAAAGTTGTATTTGTTAAATTCTGTTTCTCAAAATTAGCACCATAAAAATAAGCATAGTTAAAGTTTATATTACGGAGATCTTTATTTTTATAACTTGCAGTTGAATACAACTGCTCATTTGTTAAATCAAAGACAGAATCAAAATTTGTGCCATTTATTGTAGCATCTGTAAGATTTACATCTGTAAACATTCCAAATGTAAAATTAGTATTAGTTAAATTTGCTTTTGAGAAGTTTACACCATCAATAAAAGCATTTTCAAAATTTACATTATTCAAATTTGCTCCTGTAAAATCTGAATTAGAAAGCGTTGTTGACACAAAAGTACTATTTGATAAATCTTGTTCAACAAAATTGGTACTACTAATATCTAAATTATTAAAGTTTATTCCTGTTAAATTTTTACTTTTATAACTTGCGGAATCATATAATTGTTTGCTTGTAAAATATTCTGCACTATCAAAATTAACATTAGTTAGAATTGCATCTGTAAATTTTGTATTATGAATTGATGATTTTGAAAAATTAGCATTTGTTAGGTTGGATCCAGTGAAGTCCACATCATTCACATATCTGCTATCACTAAAATTAGCATTAATCAAATTTTGTCCAGTTAAGTCTGCTCCAACTAAACCAACTCCTCTAAAATTAATACCTTCTAAATTTTTATTTTTATAACTTGCAGTACTATACAGCATTTCTTCTGTAAAATGAGAACCTAAATCGGCTCCGGTTATTATAGCGTCTGTAAAATTATTATCATAACCTGAATTCATACCTAATTTAGCACCAGAAAGATTGGCATTAGAAAAATTTACAGTTCTCCAATCAACTCCAGTTAAATTAGCATTTGTGAGATTTGCTCCTGTAAAATCTGTTTCTTGAGCATAAGAACCATATATTTTTGAAAAATCAGCTCCGGTTAAGTTTTGTCCTGATAAATCCACCCAATTTACTGTTCCAGAAAATTTAATTCCTCGTAAATCTTTATTCTTATAACTTGCAGTGGTATATAAAATTCCACTTCCAAAACCAGTTGCATCCGTGAAATCAGCATAAGTTATAATAGCGTCTGTAAAATTCGCACCTGTTAAAATTGCGAAATTAAATTTTGCTTTTGTTAAATCTGCTCCAGTAAAATTTGAATTTGAGAATGTTGAAGAAGCAAGATTTGCATTAGATAAATCCGCCTTAAGAAATTTAGCATTAGTAAAATCATCTCTGTATAAATATGCTCCAGTTAGATTTTGATTACTAAGAACTGCACTTGTTAAATCGGAATTTGATATATTAACACCACTTAAATCTTTGCTTCTATAACTTGCTGTGCTATACAATTGAGTTCTCGTCATCTCATTAAACTTAGCATTTTTTATAGTAGCACCTGTAAAATCTATGTTAGCAATAGATACTTTTGAAAAGTCACTACCTGTTACATCAGCATTTTTAAATTTGGCACCCGTGATATCATTATTTTGAGAAAACGTAAAATTTTGCAATGATGCACCTGTAAAATTTGCATTTGTTAAACTACCAATTACACGTAAATTAGAAATATAAGCATTGGTGAAGTTTAATCCAATTCCCCCATACATTGTTGTATCCGTAATTTTAGCACCAGTAAAATTAGCTCCATCAATAGTTAAAGATCCAAGTCCTCTAAAATCGTATATTGCAGTATTTTTTAGTATTGCACCACTGAAATTAGCACCAGAAAGATCGAATGTTTGATCTGCAAAATCTCTATACAAAGTAGCATCAGTCAAATTTGCATTCGAAAAATCAGTATTTGTTAATCTAGAATGAGCAAAATTAGCACCCGTTAAATTTTGACCCGAGAAGTTCCAATATGTAAGATCTTTAGCTTGTAGCGTTATTCCAGATAAGTCTTTATTTTTATAACTTGCAGTACTATACAACATTTCGGCAGTAAATCCATCATCACCTCCATTTGGATAAAAGGTGGCAAAAGTTATAACAGCATCAGTAAAATCTGCACCTATATATGAATTATTACTAAACGATGTCCCGATTGCTTTTGACCCTCGCCAGCTTGAATAGTTTAAAGTTCTGTGGATTTTAAGATAATTAAACGATTGAAAGCTTACATCTTGCCCATCATAATTTTCGTAATCGGCAAAAGATATGCTTGTTAATGTTATTGTTGATATAATGTATGTTAGATATTTTTTCATGATTCTATATATTAAAGTTAAAGTTTGAAGTATTGAAAAAAGTACTGTTTCTATTTTTTACAAATGCCTTTATCCATTAGAATACAATCGTCGCACTCATCACAGACAAAGTAGTTTTGCTCACATAGGAATCTAAATACAGCAGGTAATAGTGGAGCGTGTTGGAATCCCATTCCTGTTTTGAGATTTTTACCAATACTATAATTCACTCCCTTGAAACGATCTTCCCCTTTTAGTGACATAAAACATGTTTTTATAGCATCAAAATCTGATTTTGTTACTTTCTTATTCTTTCTATTTTTAAGATTCTGTTGCCCATTTAACAGGAAACAATTGGTACAATCTTTAATACATTCCTTACAACATATATCAGATTTTATATCTGTAGAATTTCTAAGAATTATATTCCCTCTTTCATCTTGATAAGCCTCAAAGAAACTTTCTCTACCTAATGTCGATAACTTCAAATGTTGAGACTTTAAAATAGATCGCATTACTATGTTAAATTGTTTAAAAGTCATACAAATAAATTAATTTTTCCATTCTTCAATTAAGAGTTTCTTTAAGATCTCTACAAGTAATGCAACGGCTACATCATCTAATAGATTTCCTAAATTCGTAGATAGAAGAGTAAACATAAAACATAGAACAAAAAAGGCACTTTTCCCTTTTATTTTTGGTAGAATAAAGTTCTTCGCATTTGAAAAATTTGCTTGTTGGAACTTTACATCCCATTTATTTGAATAACAAATAATGGAATCATGTTCTATCTTTATTTTACAATTGAGATTATGATGTTTTGGAACTTTTTTTAAGAATTCTTTGCTTTTATTATTATATTTAAAAATTGATTCCAAAAACTCTTCGTATTTGAATTCTTCAACTACTTTTTCTATATTAGAAGTATATTTTGCCCAATTTTCAGGAAAGTAACTTTTTACTTTATGAGACGTATAGTAACTCTTATCGGCAATCATATTACCACATCGAGCATACAACTCTCTAAAAATTGCAGGCACATATCCTGAAAATATTATATCAGGGTTTCCTTGTTTTGAAGTCCAGCCACGTACACTGTTTTTTACTGGATGAGTATAGTTTCCCAATAAAAAACATTCACTCCCACTCAAAGAACAAAAATGCGCTCTTATTGTATTAAAGAAATCTTCAGCTACAACTTTACTATTTGCTACGCTGTTTATAACCTGAAGTGTATTGTTTTCTAATATATTTACATAGAACAGACTTTGCATTCCAAGATTGGGAATAATAAGAGGTGTTCCCATTCGTTTAATAGATGCCACAAAACTAAAATAATCCATATCTCTATATATGAGTATTAAGAATACCCCTCTATTGTTTATAGATGTAAGTTATTTGCTTTTAATTGAATACAAAAAGAATATAAATAAAAGAACTGATGATTATTTAAATTTTGTATTTTTGTAATCAATTCAAAAGT
>SUVO01000026.1 GCA_015061955.1 Verrucomicrobiaceae bacterium | reverse complement strand
AGCAGACGCTCTTTTAGCTACAAGCACCACTTTGCGAATTTAAATAAAAAAAGTAGGCAATTTCATTGCCTACTTTATCATTATTTAAATCCTTATTCGCAAAGTGGTGCGTCCACACACGTTTTTACAAAAAAAAGGTTGACATAAAAAATATATCCAGTTGAATGATGAACTTTACTTCTTAATCATAACAATGCAAAAGACTAAGAAATCAATCGTAAAACGCTTCAAAATTACCGCATCAGGTAAGGTTATGCGTCGTAGCCCTGGCAAGCGCCACTTGCTCAGCGCAAAGTCTGTAAAACAGAAACGCGCTATGGGTCAAGACAAAATGGTCACACCTGGAGTAGCAGCTAACGTAAAGAAGGCTGTTCCTTTTGCCTAATTTTAGAAGAAAACAAATAACACGCTGAAAGGGTGAAGGCGACCCCCAAGCATCAAACAAATAATTCAGGAGAATTAAAACATGCCAAGAGTAACAAGTTCAGTAGCCTCACGCAAACGTAGATTGCGTACATTAAAGGCTGCAAGAGGCTATTTCGGCAACAAGTCACGCTTGTTCCGTTATGCTAAAGACGCAGTTCAACACGCTGGAAAATACGCATACAGAGATCGCAAAGTTCGTCGTCGCGAATTCAGAAAGCTCTGGATAGTACGTATCAATGCAGCATGTCGTGCAGCAGGAATGAAGTACAGCATTTTCATGGCTGGCTTAAAAGCTTTGAATATCGAGATGGATAGAAAACAACTTTCAGAACTCGCTATTCATGATGAAGTAGCATTCAATGCTCTCGTAAAAAAAGTTGCAGAAGCTAAGTAATAAATTTCAAATAAAAGAACAAAATGCAATCTTTTCAGATTGCATTTTTTTGTTTTTTTTAGTGGCTTCTTATTTTTGTAAAACTTTTATATTTTCGGTGAAATTCCCTATAAAAATCTTTTGGTTTTTTGAAGTTTTCTTTTCGTTGAAGTGAGATATATTCGAGACTGTTAAATTTTTAACAGTGTTTTTTTCGGCAAAACCTTCGATGTAAATCTCGCCTTCAAAGCGTCCTTTTTTTCCGTAAACGTTTACGTTGTTTAGCGAACAATTTTCTATGCTACCTGCGGTTGATATACCTCTGAAACCAGAGACCAAGCGAGGTTTGGCAATTAAAAGAAACATGTCAGAGCCGTTTGAGCGAATTTCAATATTTTCAAAATGGACATCAGATATTTTCATGTCGTTAGTTGGCATGATTAGAAAAATAGCATGAGCCCAGTAGTCAGTAATGGGTCTGTAAGTTGAGTAGAACGGAATTTGAATGTTTTTTATTTTTATGTTTTTGAAATGTGGGGCGTCGCACTCGTAGCCAATTCTGAAAACATTGGCATGATCGCACCAAAATATGCAGTCTGAAATTTCAATATTTTCAACTGGAGCGTAGTTGTTTTTGTCGTTTAAATTTTTTGTTAATTTGTTGCCGATTTTCTTGCCACTACCGTAGATTCCTTTTATAGCAATGCAGTCGTCTTGCGAGCGAGTGAAAGTGTTTTTTATTATTACATTTGAAGAATTGCAAATATCGATAGCGTCGTCGTTCAGCATTCTTGATGTACAAATTTTAAGATTGTCGACAAGCACATTGTTGCAGTCTTGTAAAACGAAGCTCCACCCGATAGTATCTTTAATTATAACGTCTTTTACGGTGAGATTTTTACAATTTCGCAATTTCACCGAAAAACCTTTATAACGTTCGTGATTATCTAAAGAAATGATACCTCTGCCACAAATAGTTATGTTTTTACCATCAGCTAATACAGCACTTTTTAAAACAGCACCGCCTTCTAAATAAAGAGTTTGATTGTTTCGTAAATGTATAATTTTATCGGGATAATGAACGCCAGATTTTATGTAAACAACATTAGGGTCGTTTGCATCTGGACGATTTGTTTCGAGTGGATTACCAAAAATAATCAGCGGACGTTCACGCTCGTTGCGTAGTATTACAGCTTTAAAAGGTTTGTTTTGTTTAAAAGTAATTCTGTTCTTTTCGATATTTGCTTTAATAGAGCGTGGGAAAACTTCGCCAACTAATATTTTATCGGCAATAGCTTTTTCAGATGCTGGTCGGGTGTATGGGATTTTTTTTGTAAAAGGTACAGTCGATTTTACTTCAACATCAACTTCGCCATCGAAATCGAAGTATGTAAAATAGTATTCTCCACCTTGAAATTCTGGAGATAAAGCTTTGTAAATGCCTAGCTCTTTCCCATTTACAAAGACCGAATAAGTGCATCTTACAGCTTCGGAAATTGGAACAGGATACGTTACAACTTTGGCAAAACAAAGTGAGTTAACAAAAATAAAAATACAAAAGAAGAATTTTTTAATAATGTTCATGTGTATTGATGTATAATTATCGTGTATTCAGCAAGTATAATGATAGTTTTTAGCAAATAAGCATGTCAAGCGTAAAGTATTGTTGCTTTATAGTAAGTAAGTGTTTTTTAATTTCAAAAAATGCTTGCCAATTAGATGGTAAAAATATTTTATTTAGTGTTTACACTTTATAGAAAATTAGCACTACTTTGGCTAAAGAAAAATAGATATGGAAAATAAAATAAATGCAATAGTAGCTAAGGCAAAAGATCTTTTGCCAAAAGCAAAAACTAAAAACGGAGTTGCCGCAATCAGCGCAGATATTACTGGACCTAATGGGGAACTTACAGCGTTGATGAAAGTTATTCCGACCCTCGATAAATCAGAACGCCCAGTAGCTGGTAAAATGATAAATATGGCTAAGGTTCAGATTGAACCACTCATTACCGAAGCTTATTCGCGAATTGAAAATGAACAAATGGCAGAAGCACTTGGAGATGTTCCCGATTTCACATTACCAAATATCGATGCACCTGTGGGTACAATTCACCCACTTACACTAACAATCCGTAAGGTATGCGATATCTTCAAAAAAGTTGGTTTTACAGTTGCAGAGGCCAGTGATCTTGAAACAGAGTGGTTCTGCTTCGATGCACTCAATACACCAGCCGATCACCCTGCTCGCGATGCGCAAGATACATTGTTTATGCCTCGTCAGGCAAATGTTGCAAATGTTGCAAAACATGCAGATGAACTTTATCTATTGCGTAGTCATACATCGTCGGTACAAATTAGAGCAATGCTCAAAGAAGGTGCACCTATAAGAATTGTTGCCCCAGGAAGAGCATTCCGTAGAGATACTGTCGATGCAACGCACTCGGCAAACTTCCACCAAATTGAAGGCTTGTACATCGATAAAAATGTTCGCCTTACCGATTTGAAGGCAACTCTAGATTACTTGTTCAAGACAATCTTTGGCGCATCGGCAAAAACTCGCTTGCGTCCAAGTTTCTTCCCATTTACAGAACCAAGCTTTGAAGTAGACTTTATGAGTGCAGATTTGGGCAAACTCAGTAATAAGTGGATTGAAATTATGGGCTGTGGTATGGTAGATCCTAAGGTGCTTGAAAATGTAGGTTTAGATCCTGAAGTTTATAGTGGCTATGCGTTCGGCTTGGGCGTTGAACGTGTTGCAATGTTAATGCACTCGATTGATGATATTCGCCACTTCTACACAAACGATGTACGCTTCTTGCGTCAGTTCTCAGGCAAATAAGATAGGAGATTTATAAGATGAAAGTAAGTTTAAAATGGTTGAATAAGTACGTTGACTTGTCGGACTTGAGCGTTGAAGAAATAGCTGAAGCCCTTCCAATGCTCGGCTTAGAAATTGAAAGCGTTGAAACAACAGGTTTAAAACAGTTAGATAACGTTGTGGTAGGTCAAATTCTCAGCAGAGACCAACATCCAAATGCCGATAAACTTGGTGTTTGTATGGTAAAAGTCTCGCCTGATAAAGACCCTATCCAAATTGTATGTGGAGCTAAAAATTACAAGGTTGGCGACAGAGTTCCAGTAGCTTTAGATGGTGCAAAATTACCAACTCCAGATGGAGGTATTTTTGAAATTAAAGTATCGCAATTGCGTGGAGTCGAAAGTAATGGTATGATGTGCTCGGCTCGAGAACTCGGTATTGGTGGCGACCATAGTGGCTTATTAATCTTGACTGATAATCCAGTTGCCCAAGTTGGTATGCCTATCAACGAAGTATTTAGCCAATCAGATACAGTGTTTGAAATTGAACTAACAGCAAATCGTGGCGATTGCCTCAGCCATATTGGTGTTGCGCGCGAGTTGGCTGCACGTTTCGGAAAAGAGTTGAAAAAGCCTGAGGTCAAGTATGTACCAACATACGCCGATAAACCAGAAGGTGGACTTTTAGATTCAGTAGAATTGCAAACATCAAATTGTCCACTTTATACTGCAATAACAATTAAAGATGTAAAAATAGGCAAAAGTCCAGAGTGGTTGGTTCGCGATTTGGAATCGGTTGGGCTTCGCTCTATCAACAATGTAGTCGATATAACAAACTATATTTTGATGGAATATGGACAGCCATTGCACTCGTTTGATGGCGATAAAATTCGTGGTAAAAAAATAATTGTTCGTCAGGCAAATGATGGCGAGCAAATGCAAACTCTCGATGGCAAAACTTATACGTTAACTTCGGAAGCTACTTTGATTTGCGACGCAGAGGGTCCAACAGCAATCGCAGGTATTATGGGTGGTTTAGACTCGGAAGTTACCGATACAACAACAAACGTAGTTCTTGAATCGGCATACTTCAATCCTGGAAATGTTCGTGCAACATCGCGTAAGTATGCAATCCATACCGATTCGTCTTATCGCTTTGCTCGTGATGTTGATCCAAACGGAACACTTGAAGCATCGTGCCGAGCTGCAGATTTAATAGCAGAACTTGCAGGTGGAACAATCGAAAAAGTTGCCTGTATGGTTGGTGCAAAGCCACGTGATGATCGCTGGGTTGAAACATCGCTTAAGTACATAGTCGATAAAATTGGTTTCGATGTTTCGTTCAACGATGTAAAAAGTGCTTTTGAACGTTTAGACTTTACAGTTGAAGATAAAGGCGAAGGCAAAATGTCGGTATTAGTGCCATCGTTCAGAAGTGAAGTTGATCGTCCAATAGACTTGGTTGAAGAGTTTGTACGTATTTGGGGTTCGGATAATATTCCAGAAACAGAAATGACAAGCGTTGCATCGTTTAGAGACGACGATCCACTCTTTAAGTATAATCGCAAAGTTGCAGATTTCTTGGCGTCGAATGGATTGAATGAGTGCCAAAATTATACACTTAAAGATAGTACTCAGACTGCAAAGCGCCATGCAAATGCCGAATTCCTCAAGTTGTCAAATCCTCTTACAAGCGATCAAGATAGCCTTAGAGCATCGTTGTTAGATAGCTTGTTAGACACAGTTCGCATAAATTCAGCAAATGGCAACGATTTCAAGGGCTTCTTTGAAAACGGCAAAATCTTTAAAGCCGATAACAAAGGCGAAATTCTCGAGTTGGCTTCGACTGCATTCGTATTGGCAACAAATGCCGATAAGCGTGAATGGAAAAAACGCGAACAACCTGACTTCTTTAGTGCAAAAAAATTAGTGTTCGATATCCTCAACATATTGGGTGTAGATGCATCGCGCTTGAATTTTAATGCGTTGGAAGAACCATTATGGCAAAAGGGGTTTGCCGCAACTTGTGGATCTGAAAAACGAGAAGGTTTCTGTATAAAAATGGGAGCAATAAATGTTGGAGTACTTCGCGAAGAAGGTATTGAACGCATTCTTTATGCCGGAGAAATAACATTTAAGCCCGATGTAACTGCTCGCAAAAAAGGTGTAGAAAAATTCAAGAGCTTCAGCTCGTTTCCCCCAGCAAATCGCGACTTGGCTGTAATAGCTAAAATAGAAGAAAAAGCTTCTGATGTAATCAACGAAGTTTCAAAAATAGCAAAACAAAAAACAAAGGGTTGTGGTTTTGAAATGGTAAGCCTTGAATTGTTCGACTCGTACTCGGGCAAAGGCGTAGAAGAAGGTTGCAAAAGCTTGGCAATGTCGATGTGCTTCCGTTCCGAAGAAAAAACACTTCAGGCAGAAGAAGTAAACAAAGTATTCGACGCCATCTGCACCGAACTGGCAAAAAAACGCAAACTCAGAACAGCTTAGTAAATGGAAACCCAAAACGATACAAATACCGAAAATAAAAAATCAGCAAACGAAATGACTTTTTTAGAGCATCTCGAAGAAATGCGAGGTGTCTTGTTGAAGTCGTTGGCTGTTTTTGTTGTGGCTTTTTGTATCGTTATGGTCGGCTTTTATTATTTTAATAAGCTGATGTTGTTTCCGTTGAATAAAGCCAAAGATTTATTGGTTACGCTATACGGAGCAAACCAACAAGTAGAAAAAACATTGCCCCAACAAAAAATGGGGCCAGTCTACTTGGTTGAAGAAAAGGACGGAAAAGAAATCGGTAAAAAAGGGCCTTACTACATTATTGCTGAAGATAAAAATGTAGTGTTGTCGCAAGAAAATTCCTCGCAAAAAAATGCACATCCAGATTGGGTTAGCGATATTAAGTTGCGCTCAATGTCTATTACAACACCTATCTTTGTATGGATGTCGGTAGGCTTTTTGGGCTCATTAGGGTTGTCGTTGCCTGCAATAATGTTTTTCATAGCTCGCTTTGTAATGCCTGGGCTTACAAAACAAGAGCTAAAAATGTTGGCACCAGGGGTCATATTGGGAACTATTTTATTTTTCATAGGTGCTATATTTGCATTTGCATTTATGTTGCCTATGGGAATTGCATTTATGGCTTATATGGCACAAGGAATGCAACTTGAAATGTTCCCCGATGCCATGAGCTATTATAGCATGGTTATATTTGTAACAATTGCCACCGGACTTACTTTTGAATTACCATTGTTAGAATTCATACTTATCTATTTGGGCGTGTTAGATGTAGAGTGGTTAAAGAATAATCGCAGAATGGTATTTCTTATAATCTTAATATTTGCAACCGTAGTAACGCCACCAGATTGTATAACTCAAATTTCGCTCACTATCCCATTGTATCTACTATACGAAATTGCGTTGCGTGTGGGTATAGTAATGCGTAAACGTAAACTTGCTAGAGAAAAAGCTCAAGAAGAAATCGAAGAAGCAGAAGCAGAGCGCGAACATAAACAATATGTTCAAGAAGAAGCAAAACGTAGATTGGCAGAACAAGAGGCAGAAGAAAATGCCCTACCCGAAAAAGACTCGGCAAACGAAGACGATTACTACAACGAATACGAAGATCGTGCTTATGACGAGCTAGATAATCTTGAAGACGAATATAATCCAGATGACGATTACGGATTAGAAAATTATTACGATGATTATGAGTCGCCAGAAGGTTATATAAATTATGGTTCGTTGGCAAAACCTATGCCAGATTTTACACCAGATTGGTCGTTGAACGACCCTGATACATCGTTTATGTCGCCCGATTGGTCGCTTAATGAAAGCGAACAAACTGCCGATAATTCACAAGATATACCTACTGAAAAATCTGAAGATGTAGAAAAAGATAAAGAATCGGAAAACACATCAAATGTTCAATAAGCTATCAAACTTAGCAAAGCTTGTATGCACATGCATAGTAGCAGTGTTGTTGTTTTCCTGTTCAGAACCACCTAAAATTGTTCGCAATCAATATCCCTTGCCAGAAGATGTTGAAATATCGAATAGTAAGGTTGGTAAATATGGTGGAAATTTTGTTTTAGCAATATCGCAAGAACCTAAAACATTTAATCCGTTGGTATCGGGCGATGCTTATTCAGCAGATGTAATATCAATGCTACTTTCCCCCTTGGTAAGCTGGGATCCTTTCAAACAAGAAAGTATTCCGGCTTTAGCAAAATCGTGGAAAATTTCGGAAGATGGTAAAACCTATACATTCAATCTGCGAAAAGGCGTGCGTTTTAGTGATGGTGTTGAATTTACAGCCGACGACGTTGTCTTTACGTTCGATACCATTTTTTGTCCTCAAAAAGATGAAAACGGGAAACCTATCTTAGATAAACGAACTCAAAAGCCTCTTTTGAAATATCCATCGCGTTATGCTGGACAATTCTCGATTGGTGGCGAACCTATAAAATATAAAAAAATCGATAAATACACAGTGCAGTTTTCCACAAAAAAAGTGTATGCTCCGTTTTTGACCGATATAGGCTACATAGAAATTTTACCAAAACATAAACTTCAAAAAGCTGTAAAAAATGGTACATTTCAACAAGCGTGGTCGACCAAAACAGCAATAAATTCGCCCGAAGAAATAGTATCGAGTGGTCCGTTCTCAATATTCTCGTATAAACCAGGCGAAGTACTTATACTAAAACCTAATCCACATTATTGGCGTACCGATAAACATAAGCAACGTCTGCCCTACATAAACTTCTTAATTTACAAATTTGTAGCCGACGTAAATACATCAACAATCTTGTTTGCAACAGGTCAGTGCGATGCCGCAAGTGTATCGGCAAACGATTATGCTTGGGTAAAAAATTATGCAAATACTTACAATTTTAAAATGTATGAGCGTGGAGCAAGTACAGGAATATCGTTCATTTGGTTTAATCAAAATCCTAATAAAAACGCTCAAGGCAAACCTTATGTTGCCGAACATAAGTTCAAGTGGTTCTCGAATGTAAATTTTCGCCGTGCAATTATGCAAGCAATCGATCGCGATGGTCTTAT
Source organism: Verrucomicrobiaceae bacterium (assembly GCA_015061955.1). Lineage (GTDB taxonomy): Bacteria > Verrucomicrobiota > Verrucomicrobiia > Opitutales > Intestinicryptomonadaceae > Merdousia. The sequence goes on along the minus strand of SUVO01000026.1, from coordinate 18,807 downwards.
AAAAAGTGTATGGTTTTCAAGAGCAGTAAAGCTACATTCGATAATCAGCCCTGCAAATAAAAAATGGTACAACGAAAATGTAACCAAGTACGATTATTCACCACAATCTGCCCGACAACTTCTTTTGAGCGAAGGCTTTAAATATGCACCTAATGGTACGCTTTTAGATAACCATAATAATCAAGTTAAATTCGATTTTATAGTTGCCGATGGCTCGCAAAATTCAACAACTACTGCAACTACTTTTGTAGAAAATATGCGTGCAATTGGAATTGAAGTAACACTTAAATTCTTAGATTTTGCAACAATAGTATCAAAAATAGACAATACCTTCGATTACGATGCAGCAATGATTGGTTTTACAGGAGGAGGCGATCCATCTGGTGGAAAAGCAATATATCGCTCCGATGGTTTTCTACATGTTTGGAATCCACGACAAAAAACACCAGCTACCGATTGGGAAAAGCGTGTCGATGAAATAATGGATATGCAGGAATTAGAAATGAACCCACAAAAACGTCGGCAGTTGATATTCGATATGCAAGAAATATTTGCAAAAGAATTGCCCCTGTTGTATCTAACAACCCCAATGAGCTATTCTGGAATTTTAAAAAAATGGAATAACGTACGCGTACCTCCAATAGGCTCGATTATCTGGAATTTAGACGAGTTATATACAGAAGAAGATTAAAATGTTTCGCTTTATAATCAGACGTTTATTAGCAACAATACCACTTATGCTTGCAATAAGTGCAATGGTATTTTTGTTGATGTACTTGGCACCAGGGGATTTTCTAAGTGAAGCACGCAATTCAAAAGACATAAGCCCCGAAATTGTAAAGCAAGAAGAAATGCGTTTAGGCTTAGATAAACCTTGGTATATACAATATGCTCGCTGGCTCAATGGTGTATCGCCTGTAAAAACAAACTTACTTCTGCCCGAAAACGAACGTGCAAAACATAGCATAGTGTATGTTGGTTATCCTGATTTTGGATACTCTTGGAGCTACAAAATACCCGTAGGTTCGCTCATTGCCCAACGATTATTCCCAACACTTATGTTGGCATTGGCAAGTACATTGTTGTCGTATTTAATAGCAATACCTTTGGGTGTTTTATCGGCTGTAAAAAAAGACTCTGTTTTTGATAGCGTAAGTTCGTTTTTGTCGTATGCATCACTTAGTATTCCGTACTTTTTCTTAGCATTGTTGGCTGTTCTTTTTGCTGCAGTATCTGGTTGGTTCCCAACAGGTGGACAGATGTCGATTCTGCACGAGTTTATGACACCATTCGAGCGTTTTTGCGATTATATAAATCACCTTATATTGCCAACGTTAGTGCTGTCGTTAGGTTCAATAGCCTCAATAATGCGAGTTATGCGAGGTAACTTTTTAGATTTCTCAAAACTTGATTTTGCAACAACTGCCCGAGCTAAAGGATTATCGGAAAATGCAATAATGTTTAAGCATGTGCTTCGCAATGCACTAAATCCAATAATTACATCGTTTGGATTTGCCTTTGCAGGATTATTGTCGGGGGCGTTGTTAGTTGAAAATGTAATGAATTACCCAGGATTAGGACAGTTGATTTATTCGGCTATCGTAAAACAAGATCAATATGTTGTAATGGCTGGCGTTGTTATGGGATGTTCTATGTTGATAGTTGGACAACTTTTAGCAGATATATTGCTTGCCATAGCCGATCCAAGAATACGTCTTGAAAACACACCTATTCCATTTGTAAAGCTATCGGTATTTACAGTAATTTCGGTTCTTATTTTAGCAATATTTGCAACTTTATGCAGTGTATCAGAAAGTATTGTAGATTTTCTAAAGATATCAGCTCAATACATAGGAATAATTCTGCTTATAATAATTGTAATAATGTTGATAGTTGGGCTTGTTTGGGCAGGTATATTCTTCTATAAAAATTTGTTTAAACAATCGCTAAAAACTAAACGTGGAGCATTTGCCCTAAGTGTGTTGGCAATAATGTATGTAATGGCTATTTTAGCCCCATTCTTAGCACCATACGAACCAACTGAACAGTGTTTAGATAAGTCGTTTCATCCACCAACTGCAATAGTTGTAAAAGATTGGCAATTATTTGCAAAGGTCTATAAAAATATAGATCCAAGCATTGCTAAATACGAACCTATCGAAAACGATTACAGAAAAATAAATTTCTTTGTAGAAAACAAAAATTCTACCTACAAAATATTCGGACTAATTCCTTTTAAGTATAAATTGTTTCAACTTGAATGTAAAAGCCCAGATGATCGTATTTTTCTGTTAGGTTCCGACACTACAGGTAGAGATGTATTTTCAAGATTACTTTACGGTGCAAGAGTATCGCTTAGCATAGGTTTCTTTGGTATAGCCATAACTATGGTGATAGGCTTCTTTGTTGGAGGATTATCAGGATATTTCGGAGGAACATTCGACTTTATTGCAATGCGTTTTGTTGAGTTCTTAATGGCTGTACCAAGCTTGTATTTGTTGTTGGCAATGCGATCAGCGTTGGCACCTCATTTCAACAGCTCAGAAATGTATATGATGATTGTTATTATATTGTCGCTATTAGGTTGGGCTGGAACGGCACGCGTTATTCGAGGAATGTCGTTGTCGCTTTCAAAACGTCAATATGTACAAGCATCAATAGCTATGGGCGAAAATCCAGTAAAAATAATAATCCGACACTTTTTACCCAATGTATTGAGCTATTTAATTGTTGGTGCAACATTATCAATACCAGGCTATATTTTGGGAGAAGCTGCGTTGTCGTTCTTGGGCTTAGGTATACAAGAGCCATCGGCATCGTGGGGGTTAATGCTTGCACAAGCTCAAAACGATACCAAAGTTTTAATGTTGGGTTTTTGGTGGTTATTAACTCCTGGTATAGCAATATTTGCAACTGTACTTGCATTTAATATGCTCGGAGATGTATTGCGCGATATAGCCGACCCAAAAAAGAATTTTAGATAAAATGAAAAAAATTTTATCAGTTATAAACATCTTGTGTATTGCTACAATTAAAGTTTTTGCAGTATCGGATAACACACCAACAGAAGTTGCAAAAATAAAATTACCAGCACCAAAAATTTTAGCTGAAAAATATTTTGATATCTACGCAAAAGCAAAAGGAAATCCACAAGAGCTTTTTAAACAAACAATGATACTAAGCCTAATTGGCTACCCTGATTTTCAAAACGTTTCGCCTACCGATGCAATAAATATAGCTGTTTTTGAAAGCAACAATAGATATCATAGTTTTGTTGAAATATCGGCTACAAAAAAATCTAGACTTTTTGTAAACCTAAAAAAAGCGTTAAAATTTAAAAATCAAAATGGCAGATTGTTGGCACAATTTTCAGGCGAAAAAAACATAGACCTTCCTGCATCGTTTAAATTCGACAAATCTCCAACTAATGCCCTGTTAGAAGCTTCTGTAAAAAATCCTGTGCTACTTGCCGAAATATTTCCACTGCCACAAATACTTTTAGAACATCTAAAAAAAAGCAGTTCTGCTAATATAAAAGTGTTTGAACAACCACAAAATATTGGTATTAAAGTAGATATTTTACTAAAACAAGAAAATATATCTACGCTAAAACAAGGTATAGATTTACAGCAAAGTTTACCAAATGGTAATTTTACAATTGCATCTAATTTATTAGGGAAACGCCCTACTCAAATAAAGATAGAAACATCAAATGGCGAAGCAACATTGATAACAAACGGCAACTTTGCTCTTTCAGTAAAATTGCAAGGCATAAATGAAGTATCAGAAATCTACGCAATTTGTGTTGGGGAAATCATAGGTAAAAATTGCAAATTTAACGAGAACACACCTTATGCAGTGTCGATAAAATCAGTACCTTCAAATATAGTCGATACTATGCCCACAAAAAATATGTGGCTTATGGTTTGCCAAAATTATGTAATTATTTCTACACAAGAAAACGCACTTACAAAAATTGCTGATACTCTTAAAAGTATAAATTTTACAACTGTTAAACAACCGTCTTTAGTTATAACACAACTTCAAAATAATCAAAAAACAAGTGCCGAAATTTTATTTTCAAAAGATGCAATCCATATAAATATTTCGTTGCCTTTTAATATGGTAAAAAATTTAATAGAAATACTTTTTAGTAAATATTTACAAACGCAATAAATGTTAGAGGTTATAGATGGGCTTAAAATTGATAGCAACAGTATGTTTGTTTTCCGGAATAGATCGCGAACTCACTTATGAGGTCGACGAACGTTTGGCATCGGAAATTCAAGCTGGCTCTATGGTATTAGTTCCTCTAAAAAATATGACAACTTCGGCAATAGTAAAACGCGTTGAATATGCCGATACATCGCAGTGGGAATTTAAACTTCGCAAAATTTATTCGTTTGTACAACCAGAACCAGTACTTTCGCCCGATTTAATCGAATTGGCAGAATGGATAAAAAGCTATTATGCTTCTTCAATGCAAACAGTACTCGAAACTATGATTCCGGCAGTTGTGCGTGCTGGTAAATCGGCATTAGAAGCAAAAGAAGTTTCGCTTGTAAAAGAATTATCAGAAGAAGATTTTCTCAAATTAAAGAAACGCGCACCTATGCAAGCAGAACTTTACGAATATCTGCTGGTAAATCGTGAACCTATTTTGCAATCAGCGTTGATGAAGATGTTGTCGGTTTCGGCTCAAAGTATAGAGGGGCTTGCAAAAAAAGGTGTAATAGCCTTATCGACTCGCGAAATAATGCGTTCTGCATACGATGACGAACTGGCAAATGCCGAATTAGTTGCATCTAATCCTCTAAAATTAAATCAGCAACAACAACAAGCTTACAACGATATTATAGATGATATATCTTCAAATACCTTTCAAACACGTCTGTTGTATGGTATTACAGGTTCTGGAAAAACCGAAGTTTATATGCAAGCCATGCAAAAAGTTCTGAGCGAAGGTGGAAGTTGCATTTTTTTAGTACCAGAAATATCGTTGACCCCTCAGACAGTTGGTAGATTGCGTAGCAGATTTCAAGATTGTGGTTTAGTTTTGTGGCATAGCGCCCTCACAAATGGTCAGCGTCTCGACGCATGGCGAGCATTGGCAACAGGTAAAGCACGCATAGTTGTAGGTGCAAGAAGTTGCATATTTGCTCCAATGAAAAATCTAAAACTCATTATTGTTGATGAAGAACACGATGGTGCCTATAAACAAGATAAAACACCTCGCTATAACGGGCGCGATGCCGCAGTTATGCGTGCAAAATTATGCAACACAACATGTGTATTGGGCTCGGCAACACCGTCGCTTGAAACTCTTTACAATACAAAACTTGGGAAATACAAAATATCCGAAATAAAAACACGTGTCGATAAAAGTAAGCTTCCAACAACTTATATTGTTGATATGAAACGTGAGAAACCAGGAACAATGCTGTCGCAAATGCTCATAGATAAAATAGCCCGACGCTTAGACAAATGCGAGCAAACAATCTTGTTCCTAAATCGTCGGGGCTACTCAAAGATCTTTGAATGTCCAGATTGTGGCAAGGTAGAAGAATGCCCACATTGTGCAATATCGTTAACATGGCACAAAAAAGAAAATATAGTTAAGTGCCATATCTGTGGCCATACAGCACGCGCTCCGTCAAAATGTTCACAATGTGGTAGCGATAGAGCCAAATGGAAAGGTTATGGAACGCAACGCATTGAAGATGTTTTACATACTCTTTTCCCTACTGCCAGAATTGGCAGAATGGATAGAGACACAATGACGCGTAAAGACAATTACAGAAAGGTTCTTGGTGATTTTCGAGCAGGCAACTTAGATATCTTAATAGGTACGCAAATGATTACCAAAGGTCTTGATTTTCCTCGAGTAACATTAGTTGGTATAATAGATGCCGATATCAGCCTAAAAATGCCCGATTTTCGCTCATCAGAACGCACATATCAGCTTATAGTTCAGGTAGCAGGTAGAGCAGGTAGAGGCGAAGACGACGGTGAAGTAATAATTCAAACAAAACACCCAGAAGCACCACCAATACAATACGCAAAACGCGATGATATGCAGTCTTTCTTAGAAGAAGAATTAGAAAATAGAACAGAATTCGGTTATCCACCTGCGATACGAATTGTTCGTCAAATATTTCGCTCAAGAAATCCTGATAAGTTGTCGTTTGTACTCGATAAATACGGAAAACTTGCACACGAAGCCTTAGACGATATTTGTTCTATGACCGACCCAACACCTGCCCCATTAGAACGTAGCGAAGACTTTTATAGATGGCATATTTGTTATTTTACAACATCAGTAAAAGCTGTTGTAAAAGTGCTAAACCAACTAAAAAAAGACTACCCCTTTGATGAAGATATAGATCAAGTTATAGATTCCGACCCCATTTCTATGATGTAATTTTTTTGTATTTTAGAAAAATAAATGTTGCAAAAATAAAGCAAAATTCAAAAATAAGAAAAGTATGAAAAAATTATTTGTTATTCTTCCAATGATTACCGCTTTGCTCTGCGGTTGTATAACTAAAGTTATGGTCGATTCGCCAGAAAACCCAGTCGCTATTTATGACGATATTACCCACGATTTCTCTGGACAAATAAAAGGTAGCTTGGCAAACGTGTTCAAAGCAACAAATCTTGCACTTGAACGTGATATGAAATTCTTCCGTTGTGGACAAATTCCTAAAGACAACGAGTGGTTTGTCTATGCTCGTGGTTTGCGCGACTTGAAAATTGTTGTAAATTTGAAAGTAAACGAAAAAAAGCCTGAGTTGATTGACGTTGTTATTAGTTATGATGAAGACGACTTAATAATATGCCAAAGAATATTTAAGGCAATTCTCAATAATATGAAGGCATATCAATAAAAAACTTTATCTATAAAACGCCCGAGTAATCGGGCTTTTTTTACATACGCATATAATTATATGGATAAAATAGAACCAAAACTTGCTTATACTGTATTCAAAGAAGACGATTACTATGTTGCAAAAATTCCAGTTCTGCTTATATCAGAATTTGGGGCAACTGAAGATGAAGCTTTGAAAAATTTGACAAAGATGGAAAAGGAAGTGTTAGATATTGAAAAAGAACATGGCAACCCACTTCCCACCTATGAAGAATCGGTAAAAGCCCTAAATAAATATAAGAAGCACAAATAGCTTCACATTTCTAAAGATAAGCTAAAAAAGCCTTTTCTTTTACTTACGTTGCACTTTGCACCATACGCACGCGAAAGATTTTTGCTGTTTATTACCTCGTCAATCTTCCCCGATGCCATAACAGCACCTTTTTTCAATATTAAAGCATGTGTAAATGTTGGTGGAATTTCTTCAAGATAGTGAGTAGCCATTATTATTGCAGGTATAGATTTCTTTTTTGAAAGTTTGTCGAGAAATCTTATAAAATTTCTGCGAGCTACTGGATCTAAAGCCGAACAAGGTTCATCTAAAAATATTACATCGGGCTTCATCATAAGCGATCGCGCAATTAAAACCTTCTGACGTTCTCCTTGCGATATAAATTTCCATGTAGAATCAACCAAATGCGTTATACCAATTTGTTTCATTTTATCGTATGCTTCTAAAATGAGTTCTTTGGTAATTTTGCCCCAATAATTTATCTGCGAGAATTTTCCACTTATAATAACATCTACCACTTTTTCATCGATGTTTATTTCACGATGCAAATGAGTGCCAATTAAGGCTATTTTTTCGCGAACACGTTGCCAGTTGTCTTTTGAATATTCTAAACCAGAAACCCTCAAGATACACTCATCGGGCATTGAAAATCCACAGACTGCAGAAATTAACGATGACTTCCCTGCTCCGTTAGCCCCCAGTACGACCCAACGTTGACCATCTTCAACACACATCGATATCGAGTCTAAAATTTTGTCGCCACTATCAAATGCGTACAACGACAACTTTTGCATTTCTAAAATTTTTTTTGCATTTTTGCATTTTTTCATATCTACTTTATTCTTTTATGAACTATTTATCAAACCGCAACAAAATAATATTAGCATCGGCATCACCTCGCAGAAAACAACTTCTGCAAGAGGCAAATATTGAATTTGATGTAATACCATCTAATGCAGAAGAAATAAGCAATTTACCACCTTTACAACTTGTCAGCGAAAATGCACGTATTAAAGCAGAAAGTGTTGCTAAGCAGAATGAAAATCGATTGGTATTAGGTTCCGATACCATAGTTGCCTTAGACAATATTGTTTACGGAAAACCTCGTGATTTAATAGAAGCAACACAAATGCTGACTCAATTACAAGGCAAAACGCACAGTGTGTTCACTGCAGTATGCTTAGCTAAATCAGTAGATGGTAAGATGAAATCGGTGTGCGATGTACAGAAATCAGATGTTAAGTTTAAAACGCTTTCTGCCGAGGAAATTCAACAATATCTAAAGTGCGTAAATGTTTTAGACAAAGCTGGTGCATACGCAGCGCAAGAATGTGGTGAAATGATTATCGAAAAAATCGATGGCGACTTCGACAATGTAATGGGCTTACCTATGCGACTTGTAAAAAACATGCTCGACACTACCAATTTTTAGAACTACATTACATCTTCACAATATTGCATAATATAATGCAGGATAATTTCAACAATTTTACAAACTCAAAACGCGATGAATATATCACCGCAATTTTTGCTTTTGTTTTAGCAATACTACTACATCTTGTTGTTTTTAAAATTGTGCCAAAGAAGTTCAATTTTGAACATACACAAAAAACGCAAATGGCGTTTGAAATTTTACCACCAATAATAAAGCACAAAACGCCTGATTTTGTTGAAGCAAATCCGTATGGCAACGAATTAAAACCGAAAGAAAATGCGCCGGTATCATTTAAAAATCAACGCGTTGCCGATGAAATACCAGAGCGAAATTCAACATCGAATCGCCCATTAGTAAAAGGAGAAGACAAACGCTACAAAAAAATTATATCTGGCACAAGTAGTAATCTTGATAAATTAGATCCCGCACGCATAACAAAAGTATTGGAACGACCGTTGACTGAACACACGCGCGAAGAATATCAAAAAACAAATGTTCAAAAAAACAATCAACCTATCACGCAAAATACAAAAGCACAAAAAATAAACGATATAAAAACATCTGTATCGCAACAGCAAAAAGACTCACTTAAACAATCGTCTCAACAAGTTAAAGCTCAAAAAATTTCAACATATATCGCTAAACCAGACAAAATAGATGCGTTAACATCTCAAGATTCTACAAATGCAATTTTATTGCCTAAAATAGCTCAAAATAAAAAAGATTCTTCTACAAAAATACAAAAACAAATTTCAAATAAAAGTATAGAAGAACCACAAAAACAACTTCACCCCAAAAAACAGGTACAAGAAATAACACAACCTCTAATGCCTGTCGATATACCTCAACCAAGAATGCGTCCACGCCTAAGTATGAAAATCCCTGCCGGACCTTTGATGGACAACAACAGAGCATCATCAAACAATGGCGTAGTTTCGGTAGATTCAAAATTTAGCGAGTTTGGTGCATATCAACAACGTATGATTGAAGCAATTTCACGACAATGGAATTTGCTTGGTTCTAAATACGATTTAACATCGGAATATGGAACATTTGTGTTGATTGAATTTTCACTAAACACCGAAGGCGAACTTGTGAATTTCAGAGTAGTAGAAGCTTCGTCGGCAAACATTGGTAAAGGTTTGTGCGAACAAGCAATTCTATCAACTGCTCCATACGGAGTGTGGACTCAAGAAATGGTAAATACACTCGGTCAACAACCTCAAATTGTAAGAATAAACTTTTTTTACAGATAATATGGACTTTTTAAAAACAATACCTTTTTCAACTGGATGCCAAATAATAGCAACACACCCATGTGGTTTAATTGCTATAAATAAAAAGGCTGGCAGAGCCTCGCACCCTAATAAAAATCCATCTAAAAACGATAAACCATCTATGATTAGAGCTAAATATAATTTTAGAGACGAGTATTATTCGTGGATAGATGATAACCAACAAAAGCAACATCTATATCTTGTAAATCGCCTCGATTCCCCTACATCAGGTGTAATCTTAGCAGCAACTACTCCAGAAATTGCCGAACTTGCCAAAGAACAATTTCGCAATAAGTTGGTAGATAAAAAGTATATGGCTATTGTTGTTGGAAAAGTTTTTCCAAACACAGAATTATGGAAAAACAAATTAAGTACGCAAAATTCAGGAAAATTTGTACGCTCGAACACATCAAAAGACTCGTCTGGGAAAATCGCTATAACCAGATATAAAGTTGAATGTTTCGATGAAAACAATGCAAAATTATCGTTAATACGCCTTGAACCACAAACTGGCTTAACACATCAGCTACGCGTTCAATGTGCATTACATCGTTATCCAATTTTGGGCGATGCTACTTACGGAAATTTTGCTGTTAATAAAAAAATGAAATCTATTTCAAAAATTAATCGCCTATTTTTGCATTGCTTATCTACATCACTAAAATTCGATGTTGATGGTAAAACCATTGAATTCTTTGCCGAAGCACCTTTGCCTGAAAGTTTCAATAAAATTATCCGATACAACAATCAAATAAAAAAGCACTTTTTCTAAAATGATTTTTTTTACAAAAGTTTTCTACGATATTAACACCTATAAAAAAGTTCTCAAATGGGGTGTAATAAAAACGTGTTCATATTTTTTCATACTTTGCACAATCTTGACAGTTAGTTTGTTGATAACAGTTTACACACCAATAAAAACAAATTATGTAGAATGTATCGAAAACGTCAAAGATGCCCTATCTAAAATCAAAATAATCGACGGCAAAGTTGTACCATTGAAAGAAGGCTCAATACAAATAAAAGATAAAAATAACAAAGTTTTTGCAATTATATCTGCAAACGCTATCGAGCCAACTAAGATTAAAGAGTTATTATTCTCTATCGAGGGTACAAGATTTAGTATGTATCAAGATGGAAAAGAACTTTCTATAAATATGAACGATTTAGATTTTGGAAAATCTGAAACAGCTCAATCGCTTGCCGATGCAATTCCACCATGGTCGTTTATAAAATTTTTCATTTTACCAGCAACTATGTTTTTTACATGTATTTCAATTAGTTTATGGAATATAATAGTACTCGGAACTTTTGCATTTATAGTTGATATACCATACAAACAAATAAAGTTATTAAATGCTCTAAAACTTGCAATTGTAGCATCAACCCCTGCTATTTTTATAAATTTAATATACGCAATTCTTTTTTCAAAAATAATGCCCGAATCTGTTATTGTACTTATTTCGGCTATTATGTTGTACTATGTTTCTATAAACATAATACGTGCAAAAAATGCTCAACAACAACAGTAAAATTAGCTTGCAATAATTGGCAATCTGAAGAAAATACTTTGTTTATTCTTTTTTATGAGCCAAACAAAAAAACAGTCTATTTTGAAGAATACAACGCCGATAGAAACCCCTAATTCTTTCTACGACGAAAACTTTCATGTCGATAACGCATATAAATCGACAATGCCAGATGTGCAAAATGCCGATAAAAATTCCATCAAAGGAGCAAACGTACCTATTATGCAAGTGGGTATGCACAACTTTAAATTGCCTTTAAAATTTATGCGTGGCGATTGTCAGGTATGCACATTACAAGCTTCTATTACAGCAACAGTTTCGTTAGCATCAGACTGCAAAGGCATAAATATGTCGAGAATTATGCGCGTTTTCTACGAATTTTCCGACAGAATTTTTACACCAGATACTCTGAAAGAAGTTCTCATAAAAATGAAAGAACAACTTAAAACTTCGCGCGCTCGCTTAAGAGTATCGTTTGAATATCCAATTCAACAAACAAGTTTGCGTAGCGGACACAAAGCATGGCAATACTATAATTGCACATACGAAGGAACTATTGACGATTTAGATATTTTTAGAAAAATAATTCACTTTGATTTCATTTATTCTTCGGCTTGCCCATGTTCAGCCGAACTAAGCGAACACGCACGTAGAACTCGCAACATTTATTGTGTTCCACACTCGCAACGAAGCAAAGCAAGAATTAGTGCTGAAATTGAAGAGAACGAACATATTAGTATAGAGCAAATGCACGAACATTGCCTAAATGCACTTAAAACAGAAACTCAGACAATGGTGCGTAGAGAAGATGAACAAGCTTTTGCTGAACTTAATGGTGCATACGCTAAATTTATTGAAGACGCATCTCGTTTATTGTATAGTCAATTCAATGCCGATAAACGCATAAAAGACTTTGAGATAGCTTGCATTCACTTAGAAAGCTTACATTCTCACGATGCTGTAAGCGTTATATGTAAAGGGTTACCAGGAGGCTTTTCTGCCAACTTTACAAATTTTCACGATTTAATTTGTTAAATTTTTTAAACATAAACAAAAAAATCCACCGTTATTACGGTGGATTTTTTATTTAGAAACGTCTGCCTGAATTATTATTCATTCCAGGCAAACCACCTTCCCAATCGGCTGGTCTGTTCCATGGTAAATCACTGCCGTCGGTTTGTCTTGATGGCAATGTTTTGCGTTTTTCGGTAGAAGTACAAGCCCCTAAAACAACGCCCAAGAAAACAAACAAAACCAAGGGAATATATTTCATAAAATTTATTCTGTTGCAGTTTCAGCCTTAGCATCTTCTTTTGGTTCTTCTTTCAAAGCCAAAGCAGGAGCACCAAGTTCAAACTGTTCGTTTACTGCTATATATTCAGGTAAAACCGACTTTGCATTCAATACCAATGTTGCAGTATCATCAGCTACTGTATCAACAACTGCATCGGCTATAACAACGCCATTTTTCTTCAAAAGAACAACCTGCAATTTTTTGATATTATCGTTTTTACCTTTATTGATAACTAAAACGCCCTTTTCTGAATTAAAGCCAATAACTGTTGCGATATCGCCAGTTGGAACATAAGGAGTTTTCAAAATAGTTCTCTTAACCTTCTTACCAGTTGCTTCGTCAATTTCGATAAACTCAACTTTTTCCGACATATCAGCAATCTTTGCTTTTTCTAAAGCTTTATTGAGCTCTGATTGTTGTGTAGCAAGCTTACGTTCTAAATCGGCAACCTTTTCTTTCAAAGCTTCGCTATCGTCTTGTTTCGATAACAATTCGTTCTTAGCAATGAGTTCTTTCTTGAGATTGTCGATAGTTGCATCGCGATTGCTCAATTCTCTCGAAGCAGACTTCAATTTAGAATTCAAGCTATTGATTTCGCTTTTACCCTTCTGGATTTCAGCAGCTGCCGAAACATTCTTTGAACGTTCATTTTCGAGCTCGTCATTGAGTTTTTTAGCATCGCTTTCAAGACCTTTTACACGTTTTTGGAAAGACGCAATTTGCTTCTTTCTGCCTTCGTTTTCCTTATGGACAACAGCGGCATTTGGTGCTTTTTCTGTGAGAGTAGCACCCTTAATTACCGACATTTCTTCTTCAGCCTTGCTAATTCTACCTTTTACATCAAACCACGCATACACGCAGAATGCGGCAGCTAACAATGCTACTACTTTTAGGATTGGGGATAACATTTTCATATTTATTTTACTTTCTTAAATTTTTTATCAAAACCACAACCAGTAGAAACTACGCCCCACTGACTATTACATTCGAGATGTGATAGTAATTTAAAAACTATTTCTTCTTCATTTTCAAGCTTTATTTCACTTGTAATTTCATCTGCCGACATTTCTTTGCCATTTTCAAGCAATTTTAGTATATCAGCTTTTACTTGGAGAATTTTGCTTGCAGCTTTTTTACCAGCTTCAACTCCAGGTTGATGATAAGCATTTATATTTATCAACGATGCGTACAACCCAACAGTTCTATCGTAGAGAGCTATGAGCATACCAACTGTTGCTGGCGAGCAATCTTTAACTGTAATTGTAATGCTTTCTCTGCCCTTTGCCGACAACGCTTCACGAGTACCAAGCAAGAATGCTTGCAAGTAATCGCCCGAAGTTTCGCCTTCTGCCACTTCAGGACTTACGCCATTGCGATCAGACAACACTTCGATAAACGTTACAAAGAAATTATTTATACCATCACGCAACTGTTGAACGTATGCGTGTTGGTCGGTTGAACCTTTATTACCATAAACCGAAACACCTTGCTCAACCTTGTTGCCGTCTAAGTCGAGTTCCTTACCCAACGACTCCATAATCAACTGTTGCAAATAACGCGACAACAGCAACAATCTGTCTTTGTAAGGCAAGATAACCATATCTTTCAAACCTTTACCACCTGTGCACTTGTACCACATCAAAGCCAACAACGATGCTGGATTTTTCATCATATCGGCAACGCGTGTAGCCTCGTCCATAGCACCTGCACCTGCGAGCATAGCGTCGATATCTATTCCTTGCAATGCTGCTGGCAACAAACCTACTGCGGCAAATTCGCTTGTTCTGCCACCTACCCAATCCCACATTGGGAAAAATTCAAGATAACCCTTTTCTTTTGCAAAATTATAAAGTTTGCTACCTGCACCAGTTGTTACAACTGCATGCTTTGCGAAGTCTAAACCATCAGCTTCATAGCGAGCAATAGCTTCCATCATGGCATTGCGTGGCTCAGGAGTTCCACCCGACTTCGATGCAATAACTGCCAATGTTTTACCAAGTTTACCTTCAAGCTTATCGAAAACTACATCGTAGCCATCAGGGTCGGTATTATCGAGGAAATACACTGCCATTTTGTCAGTTTTTGGGCATGACAAAGCTTCGCTTACGAACTGTGGACCAAGAGCCGAACCTCCAATACCAATGCACAATACATTTTCAAAAGCGCCATCGGCACCTTTGATTTCGCCATCATGAATTTTCTTAGCAAAATCTTTAATTTTTGCTACTGTATCTGAAATTTCTGCTTTAATTTCTGGAGTAGGTGCAAGCTGTGCATTACGCAACCAGTAATGCCCTACCATGCGATTTTCGTCAGGATTTGCAATTGCACCAGCTTCGAGCTTTTTCATAGCTTCGAAAGCCGAAGACATTTTGCCTTCCATTGAATTCAAAAAAGCATCATCAAAATCGACTCTGCTTACATCAAGACCAAAACCGAGGTTATCTAAACCAAGGTAGTATTTCTTATAACGTTCCCAAGACATAATTATGTTTTTGTTTTATATAAAATTGTTGTGGATATTATCCACACTACTTCTGTTTGTCAAAAACTTTTTTAAGTTTTATGTGTAATAATATCCTTGACATATATACTAAAAAAGTAGATTCTTGTTTATCTGATATATCAGATAACTTAAAATTATACTGTAATAGAAAGCAAAAAAATATATGATTAAAAAAAATATAATATACGCAATCACGTTAGCAAGTCTGAGTTTGGGAGTTGCTCTACCTATCCACGCACAAAACAAAGATGATCCTATAAAATCAACTATAACTGATGCAAAAGATAAAAGAGCATCAAAAGCCATATACAAAAAAAAGATGCCAGATTGGCAAAGACAAAAGCAAGAGCTAAAAATAGTAGATTTCATCGGCAAAACGCAAAAAGTAATTGTAGCCCAAGGCGGCACTAAAAGCAAAAATGCGCCCCCAGTATCAATACTGCTAGATGGAGACTACCACGCCCACCCTACGACAGTAATGCTTAATGACAACAAAACAATTCTTGCAGTGTGGAATCTCGGACATGGTGGCAATGCGGGGCCAATCGCAAAAAGTACTGACGGAGGTCTTACATGGGAACGTATCGACAACGTTATGCCAAAAGCTTACCAGCTCTTCAGAAATTGTCCAAGTATATACAAAATAAGCGATAAAAACGGTAAAGAACGTATTTTTGTTTTAGCTCAAAAAACGCAAGATAAAAAAGGTTTATCAGTAACCCAAAAAAGCGAAAATTACAGCGGATATATGCCAAGGGTAATGAGTGAAGACAATGGCAAAACGTGGAAACTTCTACCACCTCTAAGCTCATTAGACCCGAAATCACCATTCGCATGTGTTATGACATTCTCAAGTATGATACAACTAAAAGATGGCTCAACGCTTGGAATCTTTCACAAAGGAGATGGAAAAGGTAGAGATAGACAATTGAAACTCGTACAATCTATAACGCACGACGGTGGATTAACTTGGACAACACCTCAAATTATTTTAACACCTGACGATTTAGGAGGTCTCCAACCTTGCGAGCCATTTGTATTTCGCTCTCCCGACGGCAATGAACTTTGCTGTATAATTCGCGAAAACTCTCGCAAGAATGGCACAAGCTTAGTTATGTTCAGTAAAGACGAAGGTAAAACGTGGTCTAAACCGATTGATACCCCATGGGCTTTAACCGGAGACCGACACAATGGACTTTATCTGCCCGATGGACGTTTAATCTTTACTTTTCGTGATATGACTCAACCAAAAGAAAACGATAAACTTTACTTTGGTTGCTGGATTGGCACTTACGACGACATAAAAAATGGTAAGGCTGGTCAATACAGAGTTCTTTTGTCGGATTCAAAGTATCGTAAAGATAACAAGTGGAAAAGAGATGGTTATTATCAGTCGATGCATTTGCTCCCCGACAATACGATAGTAGCAATAACATACGAATCTATTAAAGATTTTACAAGCAGTTCTATAACGTGTCATCGTTTCAAGATTGAAGATATAGAAAAACAAGCAAAATAAAATTACAACTACCAACAACAAAAAAGGCTCCCATTTCGGAGCCTTTTTTTGTTATCAAACATACCATTACTTGTTGATTGTAAACTGACTATCTACGCTCATCGAAGGCACTCCAGAATCAACCTTGTAAACTAAGCATGTTCCACCATTACTCTTTGTAAATAACATATAAAATTCCATCTGCGATCCACCATGATCAATAGTAAATATACCAAGTTCGCCTTTCTTTTTCATATACTTATAAGGAAGCTGATAAACTTTACCATCGTATGAAAATTTACATTCATTATGCGATAGAATATTTATAGAATATTTAATACCGAAGCCAAGATTAAATACAATTTCTGAATTTTTAGGTATGGTCTGCCACAAGTGGTCGCTCGAAATAAATTCGTCGACTTCAAACGAGAACGATTTCCCTTTTGTAGAGTCAACTAAATCTGCAACAACGCAACGAGATTTTGAATCGTAGTAGAGCGAGCCTGTGAAAGCCATTAAAGTATCTCTGCCATTGTAAGTATCCATAAATCTGATTGTCATATTTGCTTCGAATGGCGAAATGCGTTCGTAAGAATATGAAGTTTTTTGATATGGAGTGCCTTGAGGATCAAGACCTTTGCTGATATTCATCTTAAAATTACATACATCGGTAAAGACCATAAATAAGTTTGAATAGTCAGAAAGTGTTCCCGATATACCTTTGCAATCTAACATTTCTGGCAAATAACTCTGCTTTACATTGATATGAATATCATCGGTTTGAGCCGAAGAACCATCAGCATAACCAAGCTTTGAAGTACCGTTATAGACTTTGCAATAATAAATTTTGTCTTGCATAAATACTGGGTCAACAGTAAGCGATGATTTTGTTGCACCTGTTATTTTAGAAAAATTCTTACCATCGTCAGAACTATACCACTGATACATTGGCTTATCGCCAGTAGCAATTACGCTCATAGTTAGAGGGAAACTTTCAAAAGTTGTGTATCCACTTGCAGTTGAGGTCAACTCGGTTTCGTATTGCGAAACAACAACATCATAGATATGTACTTTTGCCTTAACAGTAGCTTTTGCCGACTTTGAAAGAATTACACTGCCATTACTGCGAACTTTGCACTGATAGAATTTTGTTGAATCGGCAATAATCGAAAGTTCCGAAGCAGTTTCGCCCTCAAGGATAGTCCACGAATCTTTCTTACCTGTATCAGAAACATACCACTGATATGTTAAATTATACCCTTGTGCTAATACCGACATACTTGAGCTATTGCCCTCGTAAGTAGTAATTGCCTTTGGCTGTGTTTTTATAATTGGTGTACCTTCTACTTCTAACTTTGCGTATGTTGAAGTATCGGGAGTTTTCTTATTGAGGTCGTTGTACACTTGGCAACGATAGAGATTGCCCGAAAGCTTTACTGTTGCTTTCTTGAGTGTGAGTGTTGCGCCTTTGCCTGCGTTCTTCCAATTCTTTGGATTTGTTGGATCGCTACCAAACGCACAAACTTGCCACTGATACACAGCCTTTACGCCTGATGTTTTTGTAGCTTCTGCTGTGAAGACTGCGTCTTCTTTATCTGAAACTAAAACATCTACTGGATTTACCAAAATCTTGGCTGGCTCAAGCTTCATTACTTTGAAGTTTTCGGTTTGCTTTGAAGTAATGATTTGCTTTTTTACATCTACCGAGATGACACAATAGTACTCATCTTTTGAATAATAGATGTTATCGTCTGGATTTAGCTTGAAGTCGGCTTCGGTTAATACATCTGTTGTGTACGTTGCCTTTGTTGCCTTTGCGATAGGCTCGCCATTCTTGTACCACTGATACTTGTATGTGCCTGTTTCGCCCTTTGGCTTGGTCGATTTTATCGCAAACGTTGCCTTATTCTTCTTGCCCTCGATTATCGCAACCTCTGGAACGTGCTTCTTGGTGTCAATAGTGTAAGTTGGTTCAGACACTACAACAAGCTTTGCAGTTTTTGAAGTTGCTGTTGAAATATCATTTTTAAGGATACATCTGTATTCTTTGTTGTTGTCTTCGGCTTGTAGGTTTTTAAACGCAAGCGTTGATGATGTTGCCCCACTTA
>SUVO01000007.1 GCA_015061955.1 Verrucomicrobiaceae bacterium | reverse complement strand
ACAACAAGCTTTGCAGTTTTTGAAGTTGCTGTTGAAATATCATTTTTAAGGATACATCTGTATTCTTTGTTGTTGTCTTCGGCTTGTAGGTTTTTAAACGCAAGCGTTGATGATGTTGCCCCACTTATGTCTTCCCATACCTTGCCATTCTTAACTTGCCACTGATAGTATATACCACCACCACTTGCCGATACTGAAAGTTTGGTATCATCATCAACTGCTGTTGGTATTGCAACTGGTTGCTGTGTTATCTTGATTTTTGATGTCTTTAGTATCGTTAGCTTGCTTGTTTCAGAAACAACCGATCCACCACCATTCGACACTACACAACGATACTCGCCTGAATCGGTTAATTTTAAACCACTCATGTCTAAAGTAGAAGCAGTAGCACCAACTATATCAACCCACTTACCATTTACTAACTTCTGCCACTGATACTTTACTTCATACCCACTCGCCGATACACTCAACGTTGTATAATACCCCGTGTAGCTTTCTGTTTTTTGTGGTGGAATGGTTATTGAAGCTGTTTCACGTACTATAACTTCTGCAATAGAACTTTGTACACTGCCTGCTGGATTTGATACAACGCAGTAATACAAACCTGAATTTGATGTTTGAATATTTTTTAAATCCAAAGTTTCGTTTGTTGCCCCCTCGATTACTTTACCATTGAAGTACCACTGGTAAGATAATTCTTCACCACTTGCAGACACACTTAAATTTTTATCAGAATTTAAATATACTTCAAACCCTGTTGGTTGTGTGTTTATTGTTGCAATTGGCTTTATAGTCAATATGGCGACATTTGAATATGTTAAATCGCTACTATCACTATCAACTACACAACGATATTGATAACCATTTTGAGTAAACTGGACATTTGATAATGTAAGAATCGAAGATGTCTCTCCATCCAAATCTACCCATGTTGAGCCATCTGTTGAATATTGCCACTGATATGTTGGATTTTCGCCAGAAGCTTTAATTTCAAGTATTACATCTTTATTTGCCCATGCAGATGTATCTTTTAATTTAGATGTGATTTTAGTTGGAACATATTCACAAGCACCAATTGTTGGTGTTGTTATAGAACGTGCAAAACCACGAGCATCTGTTGTTAAACCTGAAACAACCTTACCTGCACCGATTGCTGAACTACCTTCAGCAACTGGACATGTTTGAACATTACCACCATAGTTGCCAAGTGGCATTAACTTTGGATCGGTTGTTATTAAACTTCCTTTGTATGTACAATAACTACTATCATATATTCCACTCTTTCCACCCTTTATTATACAAGTGTCTATTGTTGGCTTACTGTTTGAATCATAATTATATATTTCATTGCCTCTATAGGATGCTGTATTTCCCCAAAGGATGCAATTTGTCAATACGGGACTCGAAGAACCATTATACATCCCGCCGCCGTAACTATACGATGAGCCACTTGCACTGTTGTTTGCAAAGGTGCAATTCGTAAACGTGGGACTTGAGGAAAAATTATCCATCCCGCCACCGTTATATTCAGCTCTGTTGTTGGAGAAAGTGCAATTCATTAGCGTTGGACTTGAGGAAGAATTATACATCCCGCCACCGTTAGAAGCACTGTTGCTTTCAAAGGTGCAATTCGTTAGCGTGGGACTTGAGGAAAAATTATCCATCCCACCACCCTCATATTTTGCGCTGTTATTTGCAAACGTGCAATTCGTTAGCGTTGGTCTTGAGGAATAAAAATTATACATCCCGCCACCGTTAGAAGCACTGTTGCTTTCAAAAGTGCAATTCGTTAGCGTGGGACTTGAGTAATAATTATACATCCCGCCGCCGAAATATCCTGCACTGTTGCTTGCAAAGGTGCAATTCGTTAGCGTTGGACTTGAGTATCTATTACTCATCCCGCCGCCGGAAGAATCATTACCACTTGCACTGTTGTTGGAGAAAGTGCAATTCGTGATTTCTGGGCTGGCGTACTCGTTATACATTCCGGCTCCATCGTATGAATTCCCATTCTGAATTGTTACATTATCTAATTTTGCACTATTTGTAAGTGGATTTGCTTCTGTATAATTATTATAAAATACTCTATACTTACCTTCACCATCAAGAATTGTATTGTTGCCAGCTACACGTTGGTCTTTGCTTGTTTCTGTTCCTGCAAAACCACCATAAATTGCAACTCCATTTTTCATCGTCATTGCAGAGCCATGCTTGTAGGTGCCTTTGGCTATCCATACTTCACTACCATAATATTTGGATGCCAAATCTATAGCTTCTTGAATATCATTTTTTGCGGTTGTCCAACTTAAACCATCGTTTTCTGAACTACCAGTTGTTGATACATAGATTGGATTTATTGTTTCTATCGTAATCTCAGAGGAAGTTATAGTTGTTGTTCCATCACTTACTTGGACGGTGTATTTTGATGTCCCTGCACTTTGCGAGGTTTTATAACTTGATGATGTTGCACCAGATATTGCAACTCCATTTTTATACCATTGGTATGTAAATGTTCCACCAATATCCGATACATAAACATTTAAAGTAAATTCATAGCTTGAACTATATTTCAAATAGCCTTCTGTTGTTGTGATTTTTCCAACTGTAAGTTTATTTTGATATTCACACGCTCCTATTGTTGGTGTTGAAGAACGTGACATTCCACGTGCATCTGTTGTTAGTCCTTCTACAACTTTACCAGCTCCTATTGCCGAACTACCAACACCGACAAGACATGTTTGAACACTACCACCATAATTACTAAGTGGCATTAACTTGGGATCTGCTGTTATGATATTTGTATAAGTGCCATAATAACCACTATATCCACCCTTTATTATACAAGTGTCTATTGTTGGCTTACTATTTGAATCATAATTATAGATTTCATTGCCACTTGAGGACGCTGTATTTCCCCAAAGTATGCAATTTTTTATGACTGGACACGATTCATATTCGTTATACATTCCACCTCCGTAAGAATTCCATGAACCACTTGCACTATTATTAACAAAGGTGCAATTTGTAAGCGTCGGACTGGAAGAATAATTATACATCCCGCCTCCAAAACTAGCACTATTGTTTGCAAACGTACAATTTGTCAATACGGGACTCGAGGAATAAATACACATTCCACCTCCGGAATCTCCGGCAATGTTGCCACTGAATGTGCAATTTGTAATTTCAGGGCTGGCATAGTTGTTATACATTCCTGCTCCATCCTCAGCAGAAGAGAATGTATTTGAGTACCCATCACTTGCATACCCATTCTGAATTGTTACATTATCAAGCTTTGCACTATTGGTAAGTGGATTTGATGAACTATAATAATTATAGAAAACTCTATACTTACCTTCGCCATCAAGAATTGTATTGTCGCCCGATACACGTTGGTCTTTGCTTGTTTCTGTTCCAGCAAAACCACCGTAGATTGCAACATTGTTTTTCATGGTCATTTGTGAGCCATGTTTATATGTGCCTTTGGCTATCCACACTTCGCTTGGGTTATCGGCTGTTGCAACTTCGTATGCTCTATCAATCGCAGTTTGAACATCGCTAAAGGCATTCGCCCACGACATGCCATCTTTCTTACCTGCACCACCTGATACAACGTAGAAAACCTGCCCCGCAAAGAGCGACGTTGTCAACAAAAAGCTTAAAAATACTAACAATTTTTTCATAAAAATCCCTTGATAATCAGCAAGTAAGTTATCCCCCTCAGCTATAAAATTGTCAAGCCTTAAAAGGCAGAGGAAAACAGAACTTCTATTTGCAAAAAAAATGCGTATTTTTCAATACGCATTTTTCAAACTATTTATACCTCTTATTTTCTTCTGCGATACGCTACAAAGCTCAATGCAATTGCTCCGAAAATCATTGCCCATTCGGCTGGCTCTGGAACTGCTACGTTATAGATATAATAACCACCATCAGCCGATATTCCATTTGCAAATTCAACAAAGAAATCTTCGCCCGATACATTGCTAATGTATGTTTCAACATCTTCTAATGTAGTCAAACCATTGAAGTCTTGAACAAACAACGAGCCTCTTTCTACATCATCTTGAAGCATAAGAGTGAATATGCTTGAAGAATCTGAACCTGTTTGCGAAACAGCACCAATATTCAATGTAGTACCATTCAACCACAAATTCAAAGTTGAAGCATCATACATATCAAGATTTGCAATATCATTTACAATAGCATCGCCATTAGTATCAACAGGAGTTTCAAGTTTGTTGTCATCGATATCATAACCGAACTTCAAATTTGCATTTGCTACGCCATCAAAAGAACTTGTTTGATAATTTGAAACCAACAACTTTGTGTTGCCCGATTCATCGTTTACTATGGCGTTTGAAGTGTTCATTATCAAAGTTGCACCACTATCTAACTGCAAGGCTTGATTAAATTTCAAAGCTCCTGCTCCTGCTTCTGAAACAACAACTGCACCATCATTTATATAAGTACGCGATTTCGTAGTATCGCCCGCAGCCACATTTAAGGTTGCGGTATCTCTAAATATAATTTTGCTACCCATGGTAAACTGGATATTATCGACATTTTTAGAGAAGCCTGTTTGCCAACCATCAACGTTTATAGCACCAGCAATATCGCCATTCATAACTTTCAAACCCGATGAAGTAGTAAACGATGAACCTGCGTTAATCTTCAACATAGAAGACCCTTGCAAATTTACCGATGACCCAGATCCTGAAGATGATGCTTTAGTAGTTGTTAGATGTCCCTTTAATATTGAAATACTACCAGTCCCAGACAGTCTTCCAATTTTGTTAGAATCAGAAGCAGTACTTTGCGACTCATTTATAATGAGGTGTCCTTTAAAACCACTACAATTCCATCCACTATTATTCATTTTCGCTTGAAACTCGACAGTTACATCAGTCGCCATACTATTACCATTTAAATAGAACTTATCTTTATTCCCAGTAAAAATAAGCTTACCAGACGTAAGGCTATCAATCTTCACCTGACATTTAGAATTATTGCTTGTACTTCCACCATTGATAGTAACAGTTTCAATACCATCTGCCAAAACAGGTGTTAAAATGTAAGAAACACCATTACCATAATTCAAAATTCCACTGTTAATAGAACCTTTGGCAATATCCAAATAAGCTTCGGTCGAAGTAGAACCTTCTTCTCTGCTAAAAGTTATAACAAACTCATCTATAGAAGAATCGTTATAAGTTGGAATATCGCCATCGAGCCAAGTATCAGCTTTTGTCCAACCCTTTGAACCGTTTTTATTTATAACAGTGCCAGTTTCTGCCCCAAACGAGCCAACTGCAAGCATTGTAGATAATGTAGATAAGATAAATAATTTTTTCATAATAAGGGTATAATTAATTTTTACTAGCAAATGCTACCCCCCCCCTAGCAACCTTTGTCAAGCAAAAAAAACAAAAAAATGCGTATTTTTTTCAATACGCATTTTTCTAAACTATTTATCTTTCATTATTTTCTTCTGCGATACGCCACAAAGCCCAACGCAATTGCTCCGAAAATCATTGCCCATTCGGCTGGCTCTGGAACTTCAGGAGTTCTTGAAATCCAGCCATCATTTATGAAGAAGTTTTCACCTAAAACACCATCTTCATACTTAGAGAGAGAATGATTGTATACTTGAAATTTTACATCTGCCAAATCGATAAGTTCTTCCAAATTGCCGATGAACATATTATCGCTATTGCCTTCATAAAAATTCAACTGAAGAGTGAGTGACAAATCGTTGTTCATAGCAGTAGCACCTTCGGTTGTTGCATTTTCAGTAAAGATGTTAAGCTCATTAACTTTGAAAGCCGAAGTGCCGTCTTTAAGAGTTTCAGAAATCAACTTTAAAGTAGAACCGCTGTACACATTAAAAGTACCGAATTCGTTTGCTGCGGAAGCGTTTATAACAACCTCGCATTCTTTCAATTCATAACTCTTATCTCCATTGCCATTTATAAAATAGAATGTTGAGTCGGCTTGGCTTGTAGCGTTTTTCAAACCTGCATCAACATTTGTTGCATTTTTTTCTACGCCTGCACCGGAAATAAGAGAATTTGAACTCTTCAATATAATTGTAGAAGAATGGAAATAAACATAATCGTCGAACTTTAATTTTCCAGTAGTGTTAACATCGAACGTACCCGAAATTCTATTCATTGAACGAGAGAAATCATTATATGCCCCATATACGCCTAACTGTGTTAAACTAGAATTGCCTCTAAAGTTTGCAGTTATACCTTTTATATGAAGAGCATAATTATCTCCACCAAAATAATAATCACTGGTGTGCTTAAAACCATTTATAGTAATATCGCCACGGATAGTTGCAGCGTTTTTTTGCAAACGCAAGCCACCTTTAGCTTCAGTTAAGTTAATAGAAGACCCAGCAGCCATAGTCAAACCCGACCAAATCTGGCTATCGTTGTATGTAAAATCAAGATGTACATTCTCGGCAATAGTAACTATCGATTTATCTGCATTTATTCTAGCAGTATAAGTACCGTACACATTATCTAATCCAGATTCCGAACCATTTTTGAAGTCGAAAGCAAGAGTACTTACCTTTGTTAATTGTGTTGGATTTGCAGAATCAACTGATGTAACATTTATATCTGTTGCATAAGCCATAGAAGCAAATGCAAGCATTATTGGAATTAAACTTTTTTTCATAATGTTTCCTTTTTTAAATTTACTTAGCAAATGCTACCCCCCCCCAACAATGTTTGTCAAGTAAAAAATAAAAAAAAATGCGTATTTTTTCAATACGCACTCTAAAAAAAATATTTTATTCTAATTATCTGCTTGCTTTAAATAACTTATAATCTTCGGCAGGAACAGATTGCCCTTTATACTCAAATGGATTTTTACTATGATTTGTTATAACTTCACTGCCGTCAGAATAACGAGTTATAAATACTTTTGGAGCAATTTCGCCGTGAAAATCCATAAACTCGTACTGCAAATAAACCATAGGTTGATACTCTTTGTAGATTTTCAAGACTTCTTCAACTGGTTCAGCTTTTTTCCAGTAGAATACAGGTCTGCCACCATACTCCCAAAACTGAAGGCGTCGCCATGTTGCTAATTCTGGACAACCTCTATCATTGTACAAGTCGATAGTTTCCCAATCTGAATTGCTCAAGATTATACCATGATAAACTATTTGCCAAAGTGGTATAGTTCTATTATCCAAAAGACCTAAGTCGTATTTTCTTTTTAAATGTTTAGCTCGGATTTTTGTACGAAAGAATGCGTTTGTATACAATGCAAAATCCATAGTGCGAGCAACGTGGTCAAAACCAGCTTCCGACGAAAAACCACCAAAGTATTGTTTACACTTTTCGCCTATCTTATTTTGATACTCGGCTGTATCTTTGCGAGTACACGGATGGCGAGGATCATGACATACAAATGGTGGACGCGCACTAGTTACATCGATATGATGTGTTCCGCAAGTAAAACCTAAATCTTGCATACCTTTATAATCTTCGTCGATAAATTTGTCGTAAACAACCTGAAAGCAAGGTACATAAGACAAGCCACTTGGAATACGAATAATTGGATAATGCATTAAGTCGCCAGTTTGCGTTTTAGCAACAATATCGTCGGAATATCGCTTAGCATTGCGAGATGCAATCCAGTTGCAAACGTGATTGGTCATCTGGTAGCCCAAGCTTTTACCAAGCGCAATAGCCTCTTTCATTTTAGCTTCACCACCAAAGGCTGGATCGGGTGGAAACAAGTCGGGCAATCGCCCTTCAAAGCCTTCAATATTCCAAGCAACAAAACAAACTTCAATCTTACGCATACCAAGTTTGTAGAACTGGCGCATTTTTTCCATAACTTCGTCGAAACTTACAACTACTTTTACCTCAGATGCATTTTCGGCAGTTTGCAATGGATAACGTGTATCGCGATCTTTTGTACCCTGTGTAAGACGCACAAAAATAGATTCGGTTGTGTACTTAAGGCTTGGACTTGTTTTTATACGCTCTTTAATTGGCTTAACTTCGCCCCTATCTAACTGATATTTACGATACGTTCTGCCCATACCACTGTAATTTGCATTATCGCCTTTCAACTCGTAAAAATCTATAATCAAATCTTCGTATGGTGCAAACTCTATGCCCTTTATGTGAAAGCGTGGGAACATCAAATAATTACCATTTTCAACATTTACAATAGTCGAAAATTCAAAACGCAACCCTTTTACGATTGCAACAAAACAATTACGAGGATTTTTCATACCAAAAATTGGCAAACTCATATTGCGTTGCTCGGCTTTACCATTATCTTTTGTAAAAGAACCAATCGAATTAGGTGGCAAAACAAAATAACCATCTTCGCCCTTTTTGGCTTTTCCAAAATCGCCAACAATGTCGATATAGTCGATATCTGCAGTAAGTTGGGCGATTGGAACGTGAACTCGATACGCACCATCAGGTTGCTTTTTTAAGTTATACGAATGCTCACTTACGCTTCCGTTTATTTTGGTTTCAATCAAATTTACACGTTCAAAAACCGAATCAGCAAATACCGATACAGCAACAAACAAAAACACAAATATTAAAGTTCTCATAGTACACATATTAGGATTTTAATTTTAAAACTGCAACATTTTCTATGTGACGAGTTTGTGGGAATAAATCGAACGGTTGCAAAAGCTCGATTTGATAACCATGTTGTGTCAGATATGCCAAGTCTCTTGCTTGTGTATCTGGACCACACGAAACATAAACCAACTTTTTAGGTGCAAATGCAATTAGTTGTTCCAAAAACTTAGTATCGCACCCTGCTCTTGGTGGGTCAATAATCATAGATGTTTCAGAGCCATTAAAGCGTTTTGCTACATCTTCAAAAATAGTTTCAGCCTTACCAATTAAGAACTCGCAATTAGTAATGTTATTTATGCGAGCATTTATATTAGCACATTCTATTGCCTTAGCACTAATTTCGACACCTGCAACATTTTCAAATTTCTTTGCCCCAGCCAACGCAAAAACGCCAACGCCACAATAAGCGTCAACTAAATTTTTGCATCCAGATGCGTGATCTATTGCAAATTCAACAAGCTCTGGCAAAATAAAGGGATTGTTCTGGAAAAACTCGCCAGCACAAAACTGATACGTTATACCACCCACACGCTCAGTTACAATAGCTTTGTTATCCTGACAAACGCCCTCAAGACAATCGCGCAACAAAATAGTACCACCACGTTTAAATTTAGCAGAACGCGAAAGCAAATCGGCACGAGCCTGAGGCAAAGCCTCGTTTATTGACTTCGATGCAATTGGACAATATGGAACATCAACAAGAGTATTTCGTCTGCCCTGCATAATAAAACCAATAGGCATTTCACTACCTCGTGGACGCTCGTAGTGTGGCGTAAGCTTTGAACGATACCCATACTCAGCTGGTGAACGATGCGTTGGCGATACGGGAAAGTTAATACCTCCGATGCGTTGCATTAAATCTTGTACTTGTTTTTGTTTCCACTTCAACTGGGCTTCGTACGACAAATGTTGATACTGACACCCACCACACTTCCCGAAAAGTTTACACTTTGCTTCGACTCTATCAGGCGATGGTTTCAAAACTTCAACCAAATCTGCCTCTGAAAAATTTTTATGGTTTTTATAAACACTGGCTTTTACTCGTTCGCCAGCAAGTGCGTACGGAACCATAACTACCCAGCCGTCAATACGCCCTACTCCGACGCCCAAATTATTGAGATCGTCGATATCAAGCTCGACAATTTCTCTATACGAAAATGGCGTTGGGACAAAATTCTTAGGAACTAAAATATTACTCATATAAAAAACTTCTGCAAAAATTAAAGTTGTAATATTTATCATTATATTTTTGTATAGGTGCAAGAAAAAAATATGACAGAAGAATTTATACAGAGCCGACAAAACCCAAGAGTTAAAAATTTAATAAAGCTTCAAGAACGTTCAGCACGCAAAAAGCTTGGTCTTTTTGTGGCAGAAGGCTTGCGTGAACTTTCCAGATGTATTGAAAAAATAGGTGCCGAAGAAATCTATTTTTGCCCAGAATTTTTCAAAAGCCCTGAACATTCAAAATTTATAGAAAACATTCGCCAACAAAAACAAATTCCTCTGTGCAGATTGTCGGAAGGTGCGTTTGAAAAAATATCAAATCGCCAAGGTTGCGATGGATTAATTGGCATTGCAAAACAGTGGGATTGCTCGCTTGCAAATATAAAACTTCCAACAGAAAAAGCACCTCTTATATTGATAGTTGACTCTATTGAAAAATCGGGAAACTTAGGTGCGTTAATACGTACTGCCGATAGTTTAGGTGCCGATGCTGTAATTGTTACAAACGCAGTTTGCGATATATTTAATCCATCGGTAATTCGTGCCTCGCAAGGTGGAGTGTTCTCGAGCCAAATTGCAGTTGCAAGCGTTGATGAATGTGTTTCTTGGCTAAAAGAACACAACATAAAAACTTTTGGAGCGCATCTAAAAGCAACTAAAAATTTGTGGGACGCCGATTTCTCGGAGCCAACTGCCATTGTTATGGGTAGCGAAAAAGATGGCTTGGGCGACGATTGGAACAATATTCTTGACGAACTTGTTATTATACCGATGTCGGACGGGTTATCAGACAGTATGAATGTAAATGTTGCTGCAGCAATTTGTCTGTACGAAGTACGCCGAAGCAGATGTAAATAAATTAACCTAACGCAACCACTTTTGCCAATCGGCAACAAACACTTTGTAGTTTTCTTTTTTTACATGTATTGGATTCAACAAATATTCTTTCTTTACTGTATTTTTGAAAGTTTTGTTAAATACAATTGCTCTTAAAGCAAACACACCCCATCCATAATAGTCGTCGTAAATACAATCGGTGATTGAATTAGTAGCAAAATAGAATTCAAGCATTGGTAAAGCACCTATACACAGAGCAAAAACACGATCTGTATCGGGCTGAATTGGTTGCATATTTGAAAGTATTTGAGGCGAAAAGAATATCTCGCCATAACTATCTCTACGCATTATATCTATTTTATTTTTTTCGGCATAAACGCTGTAAAAGTCTATAACATCTACCGACATAACCTTATTTTTCAAGCACTCTTTTATTTTAGATAACTCCATTAACGATGCAAATAACTCGTCGATTTTTGCAGTATCTTCTATATCTACATTTTGCAACGAATTTCCCTTGAAATAACAAGCAATTTTTGTATTAACTTCACTGCGTTTTTCTAAAACATACTGAATTAACGCTTCGTATTTATCGCAATTTGTACCAACAAACGACAACGCATCGGAACTTTTTATATTTCTGCCAACTACTACAACAGGGAAACCTGATTTTTTTAATTCAGAAATCTTTGGTGAAATATTTGCACTATCTATTGGATACACCACTGCTCCCGAATAACCATTTATTAGAGCCTTTGAAAGCAAATCAGCTTCTTCTACTGCATTAGATGCCAAAAAAAGCTCAACCTTAATTTGTTTTCCACTTGTTGCCGACAACTCTTTTGCAGTGTTTTTAATACCATTGAAAATTGCCGAATTTACCTGCATTAACGACGAGTCGCTAATAAAGGCTATCTTCAAATTAGCCCAACACGAACAAGTACAAAAGAGAATAAAAAAAATTATATTTTTCATAACTAATTAAAATTTTTCGGTAAGAAGTAAATTTACATTTTTTAAAATATTTGCAAACGAGAAATCATAATCGCCCTTGTCCTTCTTTATGAAAAACGACACTGCCAAAGTATCTTGCCCAACTTTATAGATAACAGTCATATTGTTAGAATCTGCTGTATAAACTGCATTAAAAGGTGCCTTTGCAAATTTTTGCCATCCATTGCTACAAGCAGAATTAGAAAGAAAATTATTGCGTCGGAGTGCTATTGCCGATGCAGTTGCTATTGGTGGATTATCCGATGTTTCGCAAGCTAACCAACTTTGTATTCCTTGCAAATTTAAAGCAAACGCTCTTGTTGTAAACGACCACTTATCGAAATTACGAAACTTAACAACATCAATCTTCAACGGATTAAACAAATATTTTCTGCAAGAACGCACAAACGATTTTTTTAAATCTTTAGAATTTGTTTCGTTAGAATACGCCAACACATAACCAACTATTGCTTGAGATGCAACCGACGGATAATAAGAGCTACCCGACACCGAAAAATCCATTTGTGCAAGAGTATCAAAAAACTCATCTACCGAGCTTTCTGGTGGAATTTTATCGGCTAAATATGGAACACCTGCTGTTTGTGAAAGCAAATTTTCAATAGTTGCACCTTTTATGTTGCCTTTGGTTGTTCTAAACTTAGAAAAAATTTTCGACACATCACTCGATGTATTTATAACACCATTGTGTTGCATATTTTCTGCCATTAACGACACCAACGCAACCGATGTTTTTCCCAATGGAAAAGTTGTTTTATTTATATCTAAATTTTTATCGGTTATAACTCTGCCGTATTTACATTCGCCATTTTTGTACACCAAAAACAATGCAACATCAACACCACATTTTTTTATTTCTGCATTTATAGACGGTAGAATTTTCTGTATATTTTCGACTTTTATAAAATTGTCGAAAACATTTTTGTGTTGCGATAATGCAGAATATGCAAAATCAAACAACACCAACAATAAAATCGACAATCTAAAAAGCCTACGCATACTAAAGTTTAAATCGTTTGATGGGCAAACGTCCGGTTTTTTCTTTCAACCAATCTTCGATATCTGCTGGAACTTTCATTTCCTCAAGCAACTCGGAGAATGTTGGCGATGGCGTTTTAACTCTGGTTAGCAATGCCCCACAATCTAATTGCAAATTCATCTCGCGTTCGCCTTCGATAGCTTCAATATATTCATCGGGATTTAAGCCGAAATGAACAGCTATTCTGCGAGCCATTTCATAACGACTCAACGCCTCTGCTCCAGCATAGTGATAAATGCCACTCAACTTTGGACGCAAACAAATTTCTACCAACAAATCAGCCAATATTGAAGCCGAAAGAGGACATTTTATCTCGTTTGTTTTACACTTTACCTTTTCGCCCGATGCCCACGCACGCAACAATTTTTCGTGCAAAGAACGACGCGTAGTTAAACTATTTCCACTAACATGGCTCAAACGCAAAACAACAGTTGTTGGTGCTGAAATTTTGAGAACTTTTTTCTCAGCCAAAAGCTTTGTTGTTCCATACAAAGTACATGGCATTGGCATATCGGTATTTACATACGGAGCCGCTGTTCCATCGAAAACCATATCGGTAGAAAGATGAATAAATCTAGCTCCAACGTGGTAAGCAAGTTGAGCAAGCTCTTCGGCAAGTTCAGTATTTAAGCGATTTGCCAATTCTGGATTTGCATCAACATCTACCGGACTTGCCACTGCTGCACAGTTTACAATCATATCTGGAAAAACGTCTAAAACCAAACGTTGAATACCGTCTGGTTTAGATAAATCAATAGAATGACACTCTACATTCTT
Organism: Verrucomicrobiaceae bacterium; assembly: GCA_015061955.1. Taxonomy (GTDB): domain Bacteria; phylum Verrucomicrobiota; class Verrucomicrobiia; order Opitutales; family Intestinicryptomonadaceae; genus Merdousia. Next base: position 116,122 of record SUVO01000007.1, on the reverse strand, counting down.
AATTGGTTCCAACTTATTTTTTCCACATACAGCCACCACAGAATGCCCTGCTTCTGCTGCTGCTTTTACAAAATTAAATCCAATTAACCCAGTTGCACCTGTGCAAACAATTTTCATAATCTTATTTTACTTTTGATATTTCAATTTTATGATATCCACTTGGAACATTCTTCAGCGATAGTGCCGAAACCGACTTTCCGTCAACCTTTACCGAAGAAATATCGGTAGTTGGTAAAACAATAGTACCAGTTGAATTTGCTGGAATTGTTATATTCCATTGCATTTTACCATCAACTACAATCCATTCCGATTTCGCAGTACCATATGGAGTATTGTAGCTAACTTTTGCACTATTTATACGTTTTGTTGGTTGAGGAGCAAAAATTATATTTTTATAAGCTGGTGTATTTTCATCATACCAAATACCACCTATACTTCTGTAAAGCCATTCGCCGATTGCTCCATAGGCATAGTGATTAAACGAGTTCATTGTAGCCATACCAAACCCCTTGTCGTGCGAATAGCTGTTCCAACGCTCCCACATTGTAGTTGCGCCTTGTTTGATTGAATAAATCCAAGATGGATAACCTTCATTTAATACAATGCGTTCGGCAATATCGTGTCGGCCAAACTTTGTTAAAACTGGTGCAATCAACGGAGTTCCAACAAAACCTGTATCTAAGTACCAATTATCTGCTTCTAACTTTTTGAGAAGTTTATCGAAAACCGATGCTCTTAAATTTTCGGGCAAAACATCAAAATCTAAAGCCAACAAATAACCCGTTTGAGTATTTGTAGCTATTGTGCCATCGGGCTTTACAAATTCTTTTACGAATGCAACCGATATTTTTTCAGCTAAATCGGCATAGTATTTTTCGTCGGCAGTTTTTCCGAGTACATTTGCAACACGTTGCATAATGCGTGTTGTTTTGTAGAAATAAGCTGTGCCAATGAGTTGACGAGGAGTCTGACCTTTCCAAAGTTTCGATGTAGCACCTTTTGTCGATGATGGTTGAAGCCAGTCGCCAAATCCCATATCGGGGCGTATCAGATTTTTTGAAGTATTTTTTTGGAAAGCTATCCATTTTTTCATACCTTCGTAATTCTGCTCTAATACAGTTTTATTTCCGTAAGCTAAATAGATTACATACGGACAAATTACACCTGCATCGCTCCATGCTGGCGACCCATTTCCCCAACTCATAGGGGCTACATGCGAATATGCACCTTGCTCATTCTGATCATCAAGCATATCAAAGCACCACTTTGCAAAAAATCCGTTTACATTGTAATTAAATGTTGCAGTAGGAACAAACACCTGAGCATCGCCAAGCCAGCCCATGCGTTCATCGCGCTGTGGACAATCGGTAGGAACCGATACATAGTTTGAACGCTGTCCCCAAGTAATGTTGCTCTGAAGTTTATTGAGCATTTCTACATTGCAAGAAAATTCACCAGTAGGTTTCATATCGTTGTAAATTACATTCGATTGAATTTGAATATCGCTTTCTTTTATAGATGAATCAAATCCAGAAAGCTCTATATAACGATACCCATGGAAAGTAAATTCTGGATAAAATTCAGCAACACCGTCTGATGCAAACGTATAATAGTCGGTAGTCATAGCCGAACGATAATTTTCGGTATACATAGTACCATCTTTGTTGAGCATTTCAGCTACACGCAACGTTATTTTCTGACCTTTTTTGCCCTTGAATTTCATCTGTGGAATAGCTGTCATATTCTGCCCAAAATCGAAAATGAAAGTGCCTTCGGCAATCTTGTTTACCGAAATAGGCTTTAACACTTTCTTTATAACAATAGGTTGATTGCGACGTGGCTCGAGCAATGGCTTTGTTGCACTTACATTTGTGGCAATAGGTGTTTTCCAAGACGAATCATCAAACGATGATAAAGTCCAATTCTTAGGCTCGAGATTTGCATCAAAGCCCTGTCCATCATAAATATCTGCAAATGTTATACCACCTTGCGATACTTTCCAAGATTTGTCGGTATATACAGTCTTTGTAGAGCCGTCGGCATACTTAATTTCAAGCTGAAGTAAGAATTCTGGCTTACGATAATTCTTGTTAGAAGCGTCTCTAAAAAATATTCTTCCGGCATACCAACCATCTGCAACTATAGCCGAAATTACGTTGTCGCCATTAGCAATCTGAGATGTAACATCGTAAGTATTTGTCTGAATGCGCTTTGCGTATTCAGTCCAACCAGTGCCCCATAAATCGTTACCAACCTTTTTACCATTTAACATCACCTTAAAAATACCCTTGCTCGCCACATACAAACGTGCCGATACAGGCTTTGAGGCACTTTCAAATTTCTTACGCATATATATTGGTGCAACACCTAATTTTTTTGCACCAGTAAAGTACGGAATTCTTTCGCCATTTACTTCTTTCCACTGACGAAACTTATAAGTATACAAACCCTGTGGATTTACTGGGGTTGTAAGCCATTTACCCTTCCAATCAGAATTAGATTTCAAACCGGCTTCGTAAAATGCAGTGTCGCTCCATAACGATTCATTGCCTTTATCGTCCCAAACTTTTACACGCCAATACAAACGTTCACGCGAATTTGCAATAGGAGATTCGTTTTCAACACGAACCGATGTACCATCTAAGACTTTTTCAGAATCCCAAATAATATCCTTAAAATTAAAATCGCGTGCAACCTGAACCTTGTATGCTGTTTGACGCATTCCATTACGCAAAAGTGGAAGTTCCCAAGATAACGATGTATCTTCTAAACTAATGCCAACTGGATTTGTAAATCCTGCCCCTATAGTAAGATTTGTTGGTTTAAAAGTTTGTGTTTTATCTACTGAATTTACACACGCACATAATACAAAAGTTAACAAGCTCAATAATATATTTAGTTTCATAGCTTAGTTTTGTATTTGAGCAGATCTAAAAGTCAACTATTTAAAGATATTTCAATATTTTTAACTTTTGCATACCCTTATATTTTACAGTCTAACAATATCTATGATAGTGTCGATTCTACAACAAATAATGCTTGCAATAAAACCGAAAAATCGTAGCGTTTTAAGTGAGTATATTTAATTTATTTTAAAATGAAAGATATTGTAAAAGAACAAATCAAAAACTTGCCCGTTTATGAAACAGGCAAACCAATTGAATACGTTGCCAGAGAGTTCGGTCTCGATCCCGATGGAATCTTAAAAATGGCATCGAATGAAAATCCATTAGGAGCATCTCCAAAAGCTTTAGAAGCTGTAAGAAAACATATAAGCACACTAAATTATTATCCTGATGGTGGATGCTACGAGTTGCGTCAGAAACTTGCTAAATTCTGGAACTTACAACCAAATCAATTTGCTTTCGGCAATGGCTCGAATGAGCTTTTGGAATTTGTTGCACAGTGCTATGTGGATAAAGACGACGAAACCGTGTTTGGCGCACAGTCGTTCATTGTTTACAAATTAGCAACAATCTTTATGGGTGGTAAATGCGTAAGCGTACCAATGCCTAACCTCAAGTACGACTTAGATATGCTACGCGATGCTGTCAGCGAAAAAACAAAGATTGTTTTCATGACAAACCCAAACAATCCAACTGGTTGCGTGTTGAAGCAAGACGAAGTTGTTAACTTTGTAAAATCGTTGCCCGAAAATGTAATATTCTGCTACGACGAAGCATACGCTGAATATGAAGAAAATCAGGTAGATTTGCGCCCACTGATTGCCGAAGGTAGAAATGTTATCTGCTTGCGTACATTCTCAAAAATTTATGGTTTGGCAGGATTGCGCATAGGATATGCCTACACTAACGAGCAAATTGCAGGCTATATAAACAGAGCAAGAGAACCATTCAACGTAAATACATTAGCGCAAGTTGGTGCATTAGCAGCGATAGATGATGTTGAATTTGTTGAACAAAGCCGAAAAATCAATAACGAAGGCAGAAAACAATTTGAAAAAGCTTTTGCTGATCTGGGCTTAGAATATTTCTCGGAAGGTGGCAACTTTGTAATGGTAAAACATAATAAAGCACTCGAAGCCTTTGTACAAATGCAAAAACAAGGCGTGATTGTTCGCCCTAATGTTGGTTATGGCTTGCCAGATTGGCTCAGAATTACAATTGGAAAACCAGAACAAAATCAGCGTTGTATTGAAGAATTGAAGAAAACGCTATAATAGAAATGCAAGAACACATAGAATATATACACATTGCAATTTGTGGCATAGCAATATTGCTCATGTTTATGACGAGTGCATTTTTATCGATGTTCTCGTTTGCAGTGGCTTCGTATAAGTGTTCTTCATTGTCTGATTTCAAGAAAAAAGAAGTTATCGATGCTACTGCAAAACGCTTGTTGTATTCGTCGAATAAAATATCATCAATAGTTTATTTGGCAAAACGCTTTGCCCTAATAATAGTAGTATTGGCAATGTATTGTATGTTTGAACTATGTTGCAGTATTGCTAATTTGCAAAATATTGCAGAAATAAAAAAGCTCGCATGTTTTTTGCCAATAGCAATGTTGGCTATGTGGTTTCAACATTCTGTGTTCGATTTAACAGCAATAAAAATAGGTAAAAGCAAACCAGAAGAAATACTCATTAAGTATTCCAGACTATTTTACTTTATCTACATTTTGATGATGCCCTTCTATTTTTTGACAATGTCGATAAATAAGAAGATAACTAAGCTATTCAAAATAAAGAGCGAAAAAGATTTTGAAAATATCGACGTAGAGTTAATGCTAACGGCAAGAGAATCGGATAGTGGTTCAATATCGCAGTACACAAGTAAAATTGTAAAAAACGCAATAAAGCTTCAAGAGCTCGATGTTAGCGATGTTATGTTACCACGCAGTAAGGTAAAATATATCGATATAGAAAATACTAATGCCGAAAATTTAGAATTAGCAAGAACATCGCAACATACGAGATTTCCACTTTGTAAAGGAAACCTCGATGATTGCTATGGTATAATTCATATAAAAGATATTTTTACACGAAATTTGAGTGCCGATGAAATAGACTTTATGCGTCTGCGTAAAGAGACTATTCGCATTAGAGAAAATGAAAAATTAGAATCTGCACTGCTTAAATTACTTAAGTACAAACTTCAAATGGCAATAGTTGAAGATGAATTTGGTGGTGTAATTGGTGTACTTACGCTCGATGCAGCTTTGTCGGAATTGGTGGGGCAAATAAAGAACGAGTTTTCATCTGCCCCACAAGAGTTAGTTCGCCGTATGTCGAAGAATAAATATAAAATAATGGGGTTGGCAAGTTTGCATAGAGTAGAAGATTTCTTAGACGTAGACTTTGATGCCGATGATGTATCAAGTACATTTGGAGGTTTGATAACCTATCGTCTTGGACGTTTTCCTGAAGAGGGCGAACAAATTCACTTAAAGAAAGAAAGATTGCGAATAAAAATCGACAAAGTCGATGAACGCGCAGTGAAAGAATGTACAGTTTTAATAGAAGAAAACGAAGAAACAGAATAAAACTTAGTAATATTATGAATAAATCTACATTAAAAAAATTCACATCAAAAAATAGCGAAAAAGAAGGTTATATATACAGCCTTAATGCGTTAAAGGAATTCGGATTAGATGTAAAAAGACTTCCAGTTAGCATAAAAATAGTTCTCGAAAGCGTACTCAGAAATAGCGATGGACAACGTGCTACTGATACCGACGTAAAACGCTTGGCTTCGTGGAGTGCAACAACACCCGAAGATTACGAAGTACCATTTGTTGTATCGCGTATCGTTTTGCAAGACTTCACTGGTGTGCCACTTTTGGTAGATCTGGCTGCAATGCGTGATGCAGCTAAAGCACAAGGTAAAAATCCTGATTCAGTAGAACCACTTGTTCCAGTAGACTTGGTTGTTGACCACTCTGTGCAAATGGACTACGCTGGTACAGCAGATGCTTTCCAAAAGAACTTAGATAAAGAATTTGATCGCAATAAAGAGCGTTATGAATTCTTGAAGTGGGGGCAACAAGCATTCAAAACATTCTCGGTAGTACCACCATCAACTGGTATTATCCACCAAGTAAATATGGAATATTTAGCTCGAGTAGTTTTTGAAGGTAAAACTGAAAATGGCGATACCCTATTCTATCCAGATAGCTTGGTTGGTACAGACTCGCACACAACTATGATTAACGGCTTGGGTGTTGTTGGCTGGGGCGTTGGTGGTATTGAAGCCGAAGCTGGTATGTTGGGGCAACCTGTTTATTTCAAAGTTCCAGAAGTTGTTGGCGTACATATTTCTGGGCAACTCAACGAAGGCGTAACAGCAACCGATATTGCATTGCATGTAACAAAAATGTTGCGTCAGGAAAAGGTTGTTGGTAAGTTTGTTGAATTCTTCGGCGAAGGCGCAAGAAAATTGTCGCTTGCCGATAGAACAACAATTGCAAATATGGCACCTGAATATGGTGCAACTATGGGATACTTCCCTGTCGACGAAACAACTCTTGAATATTTGCGTTTAACAGGTCGAGACGAAAAACAAATTGCACTTGCAAAAGATTATTACACAGAACAAGGTATATTTGGTATTCCTCTCAAGGGTGAATGCGATTATACAAAAACGCTCGAACTTGATTTGTCGGAAATTAAGCCTTGTATTGCTGGGCCAAAGCGTCCACAAGATAAAATAGACTTGGAAAACGCAAAGTCGGCATTTGCAACATTGCTTGAAGAAAACAATAAAAATAAAGAAGATGTTGTAGAAACTTCAAAAGGTGAAATTAAAAATGGTAGTGTGCTTATTGCTGCAATCACTAGTTGCACAAATACATCAAATCCATCTGTAATGGTTGCAGCTGGTTTGGTAGCTAAAAAAGCTGCACAACTCGGTATCCGTCCACCTGCATACGTAAAAACAACAATAGCTCCGGGCTCAAGAGTTGTTAGCGATTATCTAGAATGTGCCGACTTGCAACAGTATCTCGATAAAATTGGCTTTAACTTGGCTGGGTACGGTTGTGCTACATGTATCGGTAATTCTGGTCCGATAGATGCAGAAATTACAGAGGCTGTTAAAAGCAAAGACTTATTCTGTGCAAGTGTGTTGTCGGGCAATAGAAACTTTGAAGCTCGTGTTCACCCATTGTTGAAAGCAAATTATTTGATGAGCCCACCACTCGTAGTGGCATTCGCAATTGCAGGTAGAGTTGATATCGACTTCGACAGAGAGCCTTTGGCAAAAACTGCAGATGGTAAAGATGTTTACTTGCACGAAATTTGGCCAACATCAAAAGAAGTTACCGAAACAGTTGCAATGTGTGTAAAAAGCGAAATGTTCAAGAGCCGATATGCAGATATGTCGGGTCCAGAGCGTTGGCAACAAATCCAAAGTTCAACAGGTAGCGTTTATAAGTGGGACGAAAAAAGCACATATATCCAAAATCCACCATTCTTCGACGGATTTTCAATGGATACCCCTGCTCTACCATCTCTCGAAAAGTTGCGTCCGTTGGCAATTCTGGGCGACTCGGTAACTACCGACCACATATCGCCAGCAGGTTCAATTTTACCAGATGGTCCAGCTGGAAAATTCTTAAAAGAAAATGGCGTAGAAGTAAAAGACTTCAACTCGTATGGTTCGCGCAGAGGCAACGATAAAATTATGACTCGCGGTACTTTTGCAAATGTCCGTATCAAGAATTTGATGGCTTCAGGTGCTGAAGGAGGTTATACCAAAATCAATGGCGAAGGCGATAACGTTGCTATTTTCGACGCATGTCAGTACTATCGTAATAATGGCGAAGGTTTGATTGTATTCGGTGGTAGAGACTATGGTATGGGTTCTTCGCGAGACTGGGCTGCAAAAGGCACTGCATTGTTAGGTGTTCGTGCTGTAGTTGCAAAGTCGTATGAACGTATCCACCGTAGCAACCTCATCGGTATGGGAGTTTTGCCATTTGAGTTTGAAGAAGGTACCGATGCTCAAACTATCGGCTTAGACGGAACTGAAACATTTACTATTGAAGGTCTTGAAAATGGTATAGTACCAGCAATGAAGGCAAACTTGAAAGTGATTGCTAAAAATGGCAATACTAAAAATATCCCATTGTTGTTGCGTATCGATACCCCTATTGAAGTAGAATACTATAAAGAACGTGGTATATTGCCATTCGTACTCAAGAAAATATTGGCAAAATAAAAAGATGACACAAGGTGATATAAAATATCTTGTAAAAATTGAAGGCGACAATGTCTTTCTGAAAGTAATCGGAAAGGCAAGTTACCTCAATTGTAGAAATGTGGGCGAATTTTTCGCTAATGTGGTAGAAAAAAATTGCAAACATTTGTTTATCGACTTTGCCCAATGCACAGGAATGGATAGCACTTTTATGGGTATGATAGCAGGCATAGCTTTGCGTTTGCGTAAAAAACAAGCTTTTGTTACATTACAAAATCTGAAAGATAGAAATCTTCAACTAATAGAAAATTTAGGCATAAATAAATTGACAAGACTTGAAGATTGTAACAATTGTACTGATCCAGAAAGTATTCTTGATGTATCGAGCGCATCGGGACAATCAATGCTTGAAGCTCATGAAAATTTGGTTGAAACAGATAGCTCGAATTTGGCAAAGTTTGAAGATGTAATATCGTTCCTAAAAAAAGAAGTAGAACAAAAATAATATCTAAATGGAATCGTTAGTAATTTTAGTTTCAAGTATTTGTATAATAACGCTATCTATACGCTTGTATATAGATATGCAAAGACTTTATGCAATTCAAGAGAAATTAGAAAATACTACCGAAGAAAAAGAAGTATTATTAGATTTTTTACATATCATTACAGAAGATGTAGCCAAAGGTGCCAATAAAGATGCAATTTACCGACGCCTTGTCAGAGCTACGGCACTTAGTTGTGGAGCAATGAGTGCATGTTTCTATGAATGTATAAATAATAAGCTTGTTCCAGTTGCCGTTGAAGGTCTGTTTCCTCCATTACAAAGGAAAATACCTAAATTTAAAACGCGTAGCCAGTTCTTAGAAAACGTAATAGCTCATAAACCAATGCCAATGGATAGCGGAATAATAGCCGATGTATATAAAACATCAGAAGCTGTTTTCATAAAGAAGGCAATGTATGATTCTCGAATTATCCAACACGAAGATGATTCAATAAAAATAAAAAGTTTCATAGCTGTTCCCGTAACATTTGCTGGCGAAAAATACGGTGTTTTGGTACTTACAAATCCAATATCTAATAAATCATTTACATCTACAATATTTTCACTTGCTAAAACCTTGGGCGAACAAGGAGGGTTGGCATTGTACAATTTAGATGGTATAGCAGCTCGAGTTGTTCGCTCGCAAATGGATAACGATTTGCGTTTGGCAAGTAGCGTACAACATTACCTTTTACCCCGAAAATTACCAATAAACGAAAAATTTTCAACAACAGTTACCTATAAGCCACAACTGCTTATAGGTGGAGACTTCTACGATACAATAAAATTGGAAGAAGGTAAAACTGGTGTAGTTATTGCCGATGCTTCAGGTAATGGTGTTCCAGCGGCAATGTTGATGGCTGTAGCACAATCAAAATTACACTACATTGCAAAAATGGGGATGTCGCCAGCTCAAACGCTAATGAAATTAAATGCCGAACTTGTACGTTCAATGAGTAGCGATATGTTTATAACAATAACTTTTGCCATTATTGATAGCGATGCAAACACTATAACAATAGCTCGCGCAGGTCATGAATTACCAATCATTTATAAAGCTAAAGAAGGAAAGTGCATAGAAGTAAAAAGCTCTGGAATGGCTGTGGGAATGGTAGAATCTGAAATTTTCGACGAGATGTTGGAAGATATAACGATACCTTTTGAAAAAAATGATGTCTTTATATTGTATACCGATGGTGCAACAGAAGCAACCAATTCAAAAGGAGAAGAATTCACAACTGCACGCTTGATAACAGAAATCGAAATAAATGCTACATCAACAGTAAAAGAAATAAACGAAAGCATATTTAATGCAGTAAAAAACTTTGCACATAATAATAGTCTAAGCGATGATTTAACATTACTTTCTATAAAGAAAAACTAAAAAATATAACATCAACAAAAGAAAAAATATGGCAGGCGTAGGTAAACTACTTAAACAAGCACAAAAAATGCAGAAGGCTATGGAAGCAGTCCAAGCCGAACTCGAAAACCTCACAATTGAAGGTACCGCAGCAGGTGGAGCAGTAACAGCTACTGTAAATGGGCAAGGTACACTCAAGGGTATTAAAATCGATCCTGAATTTTTGAAAGAAGATGTAGAAAGTATTGAAACATCTATTCTTGCAGCAGTAGAAAATGCTGTTGTAAAAGCAAAAGCACAAAGTCAGGAAGAAATGAATAAAGTTACTGGTGGATTCTCAATACCAGGCTTGTTCTAATAAAAATAAAACATATTTATTTAATATCTGAAAGAGAAGGCATATGGTCTTCTCTTTTCTTTTAAATATAGCAAAGTAAATTCGATATTTATTTTATAAAAAATAAGATACTTAAAAACATATATAAATATCTAATAATGTAAAAATCCTTATTATTTCCGTTGCCTTTTAATAGTTTTTGTTCAATATATGGTTAACCTTTTTATATGAGTGAATCGTTCGACAAATTAAAAAATGCCCTCAAAAAATTGCCTGGATTCGGCTTAAAAAGTGCAGAATCAACAGCATTGTATCTGTCTTTAGAAAACAAAGATGGCGCAATCGAGTTAATAGAAGCTATAAAAGGTGCCATAGAACATATCAGTCCGTGTCCAGAATGTGGAGGATTATCGGAAGATGATAAGTTGTGTGATATATGTGTAGATAGCTCGCGCAATTCATCTGCAATATGTGTTGTTGAAAAATCAAGCGATATAAATGCCATTGAAAAATCTGGAGCGTGGAGAGGTAAATACCATGTAATTGGTGGAAAATTGTCGCCCATGCGAAAAATAACACCTGATAAGCTCAATATAAATTCGTTGATAAATAAGGTAGAAAATGGCAATGTTGCCGAAATAATGTTGGCTCTTTCAAACGATATAGAAGGCGAAGCAACGTGTCATTATATACAAGATAAACTTGCTTTGTTCGATATTTCACTAACGCGAATAGGGTTCGGCTTGCCAAGTGGAAGCCAGCTTGCTTTTGCCGATTCAAACACAATAAAAAGTGCAATGAACTCCAGAAAGAATTTCTAAAATGCAAAAACTTACTCAAGTAATTGTCGCAGTTGTACTAACATTATCGACCTCTATTTTTGCCCAAGAAAAGCAAAAGCAGAATTTGTCGTATACCGATACAATTGTTCTGGGAGTGGTAGAAGGTATTACTGAGTATCTACCAGTTTCCTCTACCGGACATTTATTGATAACAAACGCATTTTTGGGCTTAAATTCAAATGCTCCAGTGTTAGATAAAAACGGTTTAAATATGATGAAATCGGGAAACGAAATTTACACAGTAAAATCGCTTGCCGATAGTTATGCTATTGTTATTCAAATAGGTGCAATTGCGTCGGTAAGCATAATTTATTGGCGTACATTGTGTATAATGTTGTTAGGGCTTTTGGGAAGAAATCCACAAGGCTTAAAATTGCTTATAAACTTGTGTGTGGCATTTCTGCCTGCTGCAGTAGTAGGCTTTTTATTACATAAAGTAATAGAAAATTTTCTGTTTGGTATATTCCCTGTTATTATAGCGTTGGCAATTGGTGCATTAGTAATGATTGTTGTACAAAAAATATACAATAAATCAAATGTGAAAAGTAAAACACAAATGTATAATCTTAGCATAAAACAATCGTTGTTAATAGGTATATTACAGTGTGTTGCTTTGATTCCAGGGACTAGTAGATCTATGATGACAATCTTAGGTGGATACATAGCTGGTATGGATGCAAAAAGCTCGGCAATGTTTAGTTTCTTACTAGGGCTTATAACATTGTCGGCAGCATCGTTGTATAAGATATATACAGATGGTTCTGCTATGGTTGAAGTGTTATCGCCTGCACCTATGTTTGTAGGAGGAATTGTTGCTTTTATAAGCTCTGCAATAGCAGTAAAATGGCTTGTTGGTTTTCTAACAAAACATGGGTTAATTCCGTTCGCTATCTATCGTTTGTTCATAGCTATAGTTTTGGGAGTAATGATTTACCTAAACTTAATCTAAATTATGATTGACGCCCATACACATTTTTTTTCAGAAGAAGCAGCTATCGATACACAAGCGTGGGCTCAAAAACGTGGTGAAACATATTGGGATATGTTAGTTGGGAAACGACCCGATGGAAAGTTATCGTTGCAAGGCTTCCCAAGTGAAGAAAAATTTTTATCCGATATGGATAAGGCTGGCGTAGAACACGCAGTAATACAAGGTTGGTATTGGCAAAATCACGAAACTTGCGTAGAAGAAAACAATAGAATATCTGCCCTAATAAAGCGCTACCCCGATCGTCTCAGTGCCTTTGCCTCAATATCCCCAGCTTTCCCACAGTCAGTAGATATTGCAAAATCGGCACGCGATATGGGATTTTGTGGCTTGGGAGAACTTCACGATGGCGTACAAAACTTTTCGTATAAAAGCCTAATCTTCGAAAAGTTAATGAATGTTGCTTCAGACCAAAAACTTGCTGTTAATATTCATATAACCGAACAAACTCAGCGAACATATCTGGGTAAAACCGACACTGCAACAAACGACGCCATAGAAGTAGCTAATATCCATAAAGATGTAATTTTTATATTTGCTCATTGGTGTGGGAATAGAGCCTTTGAAAATCTGCCTGAGTTAGATGCTAAAAATATATACTTCGATTCAGCAGCAACACAATTCACTGCCCCAAAAAATGCGTTTGAACTTGCCGAAAAGAACGCAATATTATCTAAAAAAATAATATACGGAACCGATTATCCATTGCGCCTGTATCCACGTATGTTTAAAGAAGAAGAAATGTTAACAGCCCTAACCTTTGCAAAAAACTCGGTTTCAAAAAATTTTGCTAAAATTCTGTTTACAAATAACTATACAAACATTATAAAGTCAGTATGAAGATTTTAAAAATCATATCAATTTTACTTATCGCAATAACCTCAACATTTGCAGAATTGTATGTGGATTCGGCAAAGATAGACAACAATGCCGTTGTAAATAGCCAAGAAAAAGATGTTGTTGAGGCCACTTTTAAACTCCCCAAAGTAAAACGTATACCATTTGCAGCAATTACAGTAGAAGGTGAAATAAAAGATACAAAACAAATATATCCATCACTTCTAATATCTGTGGGTGATAACCCAGTTGCTTCAAGAACAATATTAAACAAAAAAGGAAAATTTGGTGCATTGTTTGTAGTAACACGCGAAATTCGTGATGCAATTCGCGAAAATAAAGAGTCTATAGATGTTAAAATTTCTATGTCGGGTAAAAATCAAACTGCATGTGAAATAAAAAGTGCATCGTTAAAAGTTCTGATAAACGAAAAACATTTCCGTACATCTATATATATGCGTCCTGTGTTCTCGGGCGATGAAACTATTGCAGAATCAATATTCCCCTTGGGCGATGCCGATGCTAAAAAACCTGTTACTGCAAAATTACTTTTTAAACCTACTGAAATTCTAGAAGCTTACACGTTAAGTTCTGGTAAAAAAGTAGAATTGCAAAAAGATAAAGACTATAAAATAAATGGCGATACAATAGAATTTTTGCCAAATTCTAATGTAAAAATTATCCCATATTCTGAAATGTATGCCGATACAAAAGAACAAGCTAAAAACTTGGGTGCAAACTTTCATTTTTCGGTTATAAAAAAATACGCAAAATTCCGTGAAGGCAATTGGTTTCATTCGCATATGGTGTATATTTCGTATAAACATATGGCAACCAACGAAAAAGTTGGAGAAAAATACGACGACACTATATTGCCAAATACAATCACTTTCTTGAAAGAAAAACGTCCGTTGCGCATCGCTTTGTATGGCGATAGTATATCGCAAGGTGCTAACGCCAGTGGACATAGTCTTACAATACCTTTTGCACCAAGTTGGGGCGATTATGTTGCACAAGAATTGAAACGTTATTATAGAGCTCCAGTTGTTTATTTCAATAGAGCATTAGGTGGAACCAATTCAACATGGGGCAATGCACAAATAGAAGAATTGGTGTGTCCAGACAAGCCAGATTTAGTAATATTAGCCTTCGGTATGAACGATAGATTACCAGCCGAAAAATTTAAAGAAAACATACAGAGTATGATTTCAAAAATCCGTAAGGTAAATCCATCAGCAGAAATAATTTTAGTAACATCAATGTTTGCAAACCCTCTTTGGCACAATTTTCCAGTACACGATGAGTACGCAAAAGTTTGTGCAAGCTTGCAAACAAAAGGCGTAGCAGTTGCCGATGTACGAGCAGTACACAAACGCTTGCTAAAACAAAAGCGTTTTATCGATATGACAGGCAACAATGTAAATCATCCAAACGATTTCTTGATTCGCATTTACGCACAAACAATATTGCAAAAACTTATCCCAACGATGTCGAAATAAGATGTCAAAAGGTATATTTATAACATTTGAAGGTAGCGAGGGGTGTGGGAAAAGCACACATATAAACTTGCTAAAAGAATACTTAACAACACTTGGTTTTGATTGTATATGTACACGAGAACCAGGAGGTTCACCATTGTCGGAAAAGATAAGAGAACTTCTCTTGTTCGCCAAAGAAGGCTACTCAATGGACTCGCGCACAGAAATCTTGCTTTTTGAAGCTGCACGTAGTCAGCATGTAAGCCAAACAATTCTGCCTGCACTCAACGAAGGCAAAGCAGTTTTGTGCGATAGGTTTTTCGATTCTACTACAGCATATCAAGGAGCAGCTCGCAATATAGACGATAATAGCGTAAATTGGCTAAATAACTTTGCTACTAACGGACTTCAACCAGATTTGACAATAGTCTTAGATCTCCCAGTAGAAGAAGGTTTAAAACGTGCTAATAAACGTGATAGTAATAAAGCCGATAGAATGGGATCGCAATCAAACATATTCTACGAAAATGTGCGTAATGCGTTTTTAGAATTGGCAAAAACTAATCCGAATCGCTTTGCAGTAGTATCAGCATTGGGAACAAAAGAAGAAACCTTCGCAAAAATAAAAGAGTGCGTAAACGCAAAGCTCCAAAAAAATGTCTGAAATAAATGCAATAAATATTTTAGAAAAAGCGTTGAATGCAAATCATTTGCATCACGCTATTTTGCTCTACGGGAAGTCGACTATACCTCTTGAAAATGTAGCACGAGAAATGGCATCTAAGCTTCTAAAAAAGAGTTGCCATAATCATCCCGATTTGTTTGAGCTTCGCCCCGAAGGCAAAATGCGTCAGATAAAAATTGGGAAAATAGAAGGCGAACCCGAACAAAATACAATGCGAAAGTTGCTTATAGATTTACGGAAGACATCAGCATTGGGCGAACATAAAGTGGCAATAATATATGAAGCCGATAGAATGAATATTCATACAGCAAATGCCTTCCTAAAAACCTTAGAAGAACCTACCGATAAAACTACAATCTTTATGTTAACTACACGTCCTTACGATTTGCTCGATACTATAAAGAGTAGATGTATAGCATTGCGTGTAGATTGCCCTGAAGAAGAAATAGAAAATCCATTGTGGCAAACATGGATTGACGATTATAAAGCTTGGCAAAAAGCTCTGATGGGTGGAATTGGCAAAGAAATAAAATTACAAGATGCAATGATGAACTGCTACGGATTGTTAGCCAGATTTGAATGCATAATTGAAGAAATTCTTGAAGAAAATACGTCGGTAGATTCCACAAAAGAAGAAAATTTAGAAGAAGAAATGATTGAAGCTATAAAAACTGGCGAACGCAAAGCTATTAGAAAAAGACTTTTTGCTGATATTGAAAAAGCTTGCGTAGCGTGTGCTCTTGGTGGAAATGGAGTTCCTTCTGTAAAAATTTCGCGCGTAGTAGAAGCTTTGGAAAAGGCCTCGGGATTAACCGAATTAAATATGCCCGATACAATAGCACTTGAATACTTTATGTTGTCGTCGCTTAGAATATGGACACGTTAAAACCTGTAATATCGCTTTCAACAAGTTTTCTGCAAAGTAGGTTTCCAAACGATGGCTACGCTATGATGTGCCGAGCTGCCGAATTGGGCTTTGAGTATGTAGAACTCGGACATTCAACTCCAATTACATCTATTGAAGGAATTTTAAAAGCAGTAAAAGAAGGTGTTGTAAAGGTGTCGTCGTTGCACAACTTCTGCCCTGTTCCACCGTTTGCTTCGGGAGCAGTTCCAAACTTATTTTCGCCATCAACAAGTAATAAAAACGAATCGCAACAGTGGCGTAGGCATACCCTAAATACATTAGATTTTGCAGTACAAACAGGTGCAAAAGCAATAGTATCGCATAGTGGAGCAGTATCATATTTTTTCTTTCGTCCAGATGCAAAAATTTCAAAAATTATAGACGAACAAAAATTGTCTGAATTACAGGAAACTGACACATTTGTAAAAGCTCGCGATACTTTTTTGAAAAAAACTTCTGCACGAGCCTTAACAAAAGATTACAAATACTTACTTGAAAACTTAAACGCAATAGAAACTAATCTTGAACAAGCTGACGTATTTATCGGAATAGAAAATCGCGAAGGTATTGCAGAACTTCCATTAGATTGGACATTCAATGAATTGTTTGAAATTATTGGCGAGCGTAAATCAATTAAAGTTTGGCATGATTTAGGACATTCAAAAATAAAAGAACTAAAACATCTATATACGCAACGTCAACTAATTGAACAAACAATCGATAAAATAGCAGGTTGGCATATCCACGATTGTACTCAAGAAGGTCAAGACCATTTGGGCTTGGGCGATGGTTGTATAGACTTCAAATCATTAAAAGAATATTTCAATCCACAAAAACACATATTTACGCTTGAATTAAATAGTAAGGTAAGAAGTGTAAAAGCCTCCGATTCGCTCAAGCGTGTACAAGATTTATTAGCATAATGAAACGCACAACTGATATCATAAATTTTTGCGAAAATCTCGTTGTAGATAAACGTAAACTACGCCGTTTTATAACGTTGCTCGATGCTGAATTGCCCGATAAATTCAAAGCACCACAAGGTACATTATCAATAGCATTCTTCAATGACGATGGATTGGCAAAAATACATGCAGATTTTATGAACAATCCTGCCCCAACTGATGTCATTACATTTGAAGGAGATGAATTCGATTCCGATGATGCAGGCGAAATATGCGCATCTGCTGATATGGCAGTGAAATGTGCAAAAAAATTCAATAATACACCATCACGCGAATTGTCGCTTTATGTGGCACATGGATACTTGCATTTAGCAGGAGTCGACGACATAGCCGAAGAAGATGCAAAAATTATGCGTCAGGCAGAAGCACTCGCATTAGAAATACTCGATAAACACTTTAAAACTCAGATATTCAAATTCAATGTTTAAAAAACTCGGCAACTACTTTTTAACTGGGTTATTTATAGCCCTTCCCTTAGCTGTAACAGTATTTTTGATGCTGTTTTTAATCAGGAATATAGGTGCGCCCGTTTCGGAATTTGCACTAATTCCAATATTGGAATATTTCGATAAAACAGTACCAACCGAAGGTATTCGTGGAATAGCTGTAGACTTTTTCTCGATGATTGTTGTAATTATAATTATAGCGTTGTTGGGATTGTTGTCTAAATTCATTGTAGCACGAATGATGCTTTCATTGTCGGAAAAAGCTATAAATAAAATTCCGTTCGTAGGTTTAGTTTACAGAACAGTAAAACAAATTGTAGACACATTCTCTAAACAAAATAAAGCTGTTTTCCAAAAAGCTGTACTGGTAGAATTTCCACGAAAAGGCGCATACTCAATAGGTTTTCTAACTAGCGATACTGTTGGCGAAATTTCTACTGTTAGCCAAGAAAAGTTATTAAACGTGTTTGTGCCAACAACACCAAATCCAACAAGTGGTTTTCTAATTATTGTAGAAGAAAAAGAAGTGAAAATTTTAGATATGAGTGTTGGCGATGCTATGAAACTTATAATTTCGGGTGGTGCTGTTGCTCCAGAATGGAAAAAAAAACAGGGATAGATTGCAAAACCAAAACGATATATCTGCAATAATTATAGATAAAGAAAATCGTGGCGAAGCCTCGATTATGCTCACTGCATTTTCTGCCGAAGAAGGTTTGGTATTCCTGTTCAAAAGAATGTCGGCAAAAAAAACATCAATAGTTCCAGATTTGTTTGATGAAATTGTCTGCCAAACAAAACCACCTGAGTCGTCAAAAAATACACCTATACATTTCTTGCAAAATTTCGACGTTCTTAAACATAGAACAGGAATTGCAACTTCGTACGAAAAGCTTTGTGTTTCGGCAGAAATTGCCAAAATTATAAAAATAAATGGTGAAAATATCGATGAAAAGCAATCGCTGTTCAATTTATTAACAAAAACATTTGATGCTATTGAAAGTACTCAAAATCTAAAAGCTGTTCAGATAAAATTTTTATACTTGTTAACAAAAGAACAAGGCTACGCAATAAAAGAAGATTTTTTTCAATCGCTTTCAAGCGATGATAAAACAACCTTTACCTATATATTGAAAAACCCTGCACAAAATCTACACGACTATATACAACAAGCTGAAAATATCTATATAAAACTAAAACGCTGGATACAAACAAATACAGATATTATTGTAGAATAAAGGCAGATTGATAAATCAGCCTTTATTATTTATTTTGCAGATGCTCTTAATAATTTATACGAAATAGGTGGAATATCTACACCTTCAAAATAAAATGGTTGATTTCCATAATTTATAACGATGCGAGAACCATCAGCATAACCTATTAATCGTACATTTTCATTTATAATTTTATGAAAATCCATAAAGACTGTCGATAAGTAAGCAAGAGGTTTGTATTCTCTATAAGCTTTAGCTATTTGATTTACATTCTTTAATGAATTTGTGTAAAAGATTGGACGAGCCCCAAATTCAACAAGCACCAATGGTAATTTCTTACTTATACGCTTGTTCCATGCAGTTGTATGTCGTTGAGTTATTCTGTCAGCGTTATGATAAACAAAACCATGATACACAATCTCCCAAAGTGGTACAATATTATCTATTAAAGTTTTTGAATTTTTAGGACGTTTCAAAGGTAATATAGTATCAAAATTTTTTAATTTTTTATCTATAAAATTGTATCCTTGCCAACGCTTAATATCAGCACTTACATAATTTATATACGTTAATTCATTTATAAGATGATCTTCACCACACTCCGAAGAAAACCCGTGTAAATTATCAATGCAGAATTGTGCAATTTTGCGTTGAGCCTCTGCCGATTGTTTACGATTTGTTGCATGATTTTTATCAAAACATGGATATGGAGAAATTGCAGTAAATACATCAATATAGTGTGAACCATTTACACCCAAATCTTTCACTTGTTTCAATTCTTTAGGAACGAACAATTGCCACGCACGTTCGAGACACACTCTATAAGTATTTCCTCCAGCCCAATATGTTTCTCCACGCAAAAGAGAACCATTAGGTTTTTTACAAATATAGTCCTCACTCCACATAGGAGATATTTTGTACGCTCCTGTATTGGCAGTATGACACGCTATTGTATAACCAAGCGATTTTGCCTTTTCTATCATTTTTTTAAAACCAGCTTCTCCACCAATTAATTCTTCAACAGGAAACAAAGATGGGAAACGTCCATCATAACCACCTGTTGTCCAACCAGCACAGCAAAATTCCATTTTATCTATTCCTGCATTTTTGAAAGCTTGCATGATATCTTCTGCCTGCTTCGTAGTCATAAAAACTTTAACATCTGGTTCAGTCTCTGGAGTTTGATCACCTGGGACGCGAGGCTTTGATGCAAACACGTGTAAACGTGTTACAAAGGTATCTGCCTGATATTTTACATTTGGCAACTTTTTCATTTTTTCAGTCAATGGAATAATTTCGCCCATCGACAAACGCTTGTTTCGGAAAAATCTACCTACTTCACTGTACTGAGCGTTTTTACCTAAATTGTAATAATCTATAACGGCATCTTCATAAGCATCAAAACCCATTTCTTCGACCCTAATACGAAAAGTCATATAATACCTATTTTCACGAGAAACAACTCTACTTTCAGCCTCGAAACGCAAACCTTTTATCCAAGCCAAAAACATACCTTTATCAGTTTTAAATGCCTGAATAGGAATTAAATGATAATTGTTATATATATTTGTAGTCCAAATACCCTTATTGTATTTGAAATATCCTAACTGACCTCTATTGCCTAACCAATAACCATTATCACCAACATTTGCTATAAAGTTTGGATGTTGAATATCTATATACTTTACGCCTTTTGTTATGTCTTTTGCAGGAATTACTAAACGCATTGCCCCATCAGACTGTTTTGCCAATACAACATCTTTAATTTCTGATGAACCATCTATATTTTTTATAATAAGCTGAACATTTTGAGCATTTACACTAAAACACGCACAACAAATAAATAAAACAATAAAGCTATATATGTTTTTCATCTGCCTATTCCTTTATTTTCCTGCAAATTTTCCAGCCTTTGTGTAGCATTCTACATTTTGCGAACTCATTTCAATTAAAGTTTCGTTCCACTGAAATTTGTCTTTTGGAATTAGAGTAATTACGCACGAGCCAGCAAAATTGAAATATCCTGCAACATCGCCACGTTCAACTGACTCACCTACGCTACGCAAATTTACAATGCTACCAACATTTGTTGCACCTATTTCTACAAATGCACACATACCGAAGTATTGATTTTCTATGAAATTTAACACGCGTTTATTTTCCCACAAAATGCTCAAACGCTTTACAAGCGCAATAGGACTTACCGAAAACAACGCTCCTTTAATTTCTTTTCTTGCTACAATTGTTCCAGAAATTGGGAAATGAAATCTGTGATAATCAACTGGAGCTAAACGCGAAATTAACATATCACAACCTTCAAAAGCTTCAGCCAATTTTTTATCTTTGAAAAATTCTGCCATATTAAACTTCTGTCCTTTTACATAGAAAGAAGTAGCCTGACTTACATTGCGAATTAGCAGATGTCTGCCATCGCTGGGGAACGACACCATATCGGGCGAATTTACGCCTTCCGGAGTTCTTGCCCCATCTTTTAAAGCTCTTGTAAAAAAGTCGTTAAAGCACTTAAAATTTTCAGGGGCATACAACATTTCATCTACGTTAATATTGTTGTTTTTTATAAACCCAGCAATTGTACATTTACTGAATTTTGAATGCGACCATAAACCACCAAGCTTTGAAAAAAACGCACGTTTAAATAAAGCCCATACCGATAATCTACCAAGCATGCTATTATACATAAACTGCATAAAAGCTTCGGCTGGAACTTTTTCGTAGAAGAATTCTTTTTTTTCTAAATCAAATAATTTAATGCTCATAATTTTTCCAATCTATTTTTTAAAAATGTTTTTCGAGATGCAGAACGTGCATTTTTTACAGCTCCATACCACGCACTCTGATTACCAACAACAAAAACTTTCTTTCTGCCACGAGTAATTGCTGTATACAAAAGATTTCGTTGCAACATTACAAAATGCTGACGCAACAACGGAATTACCACTATTGGAAATTCACTGCCTTGCGACTTATGAATACTTATAGCATACGCCTGTTGAAAATCGATTAAATCAGATTTTCCCAATGCAACACGCTTACCATCAAAATCGGCAACAAGCATAGAATTATCGCGTGCTACCGACACCACAATACCCATATCGCCATTGAATATATCTAAATCATAATTATTGCGAGTTTGCATAATTTTGTCACCAACAGCAAAAGTAGTACCGCCATAACTCAGGGTATCGGAAGAACCATTTAAAGATTTTTTCAACTCGTAATTGAACGTAACAATACCACCAGTACCTTTGTGCATTGGTGCTAAAATTTGAACATCGCGAACAGAATCTAAACCATACCAATGTGGAATTTTATCTTTTACAAGTTTCACACAAGTTTCGACACACTCTTCAGGTGTTTCAGAATGAATAAATGTAATATCATCAGATGGGTCGATTAAGTCTAATGGAGCACTCGAAACGCCAGTCATAGAAGTATCGCCAGCTAAAATTCCGTGAGCTGCCGACACAATCTGACTACGTTCGCCTTGACGAAATATTCTACTTAAGCGAACAACTGAAAACTTATTTGAATCGATAATATCCCTGAGAACATTACCAGCTCCAACACTTGGCAACTGGTCTATATCACCAACTAAAACCAAATGAGCAGAACTTGCAATAGCTGCAATTACTGACGATGCAAGCTTTGTATCGAGCATAGAAGCCTCGTCTATAATCACAAATTTTGCAGGTATTGTTCGATATTCATTATACACAAATTTACCATCTTCAAACCCCAATAATCTGTGAATTGTCTTTGCCTCAACTCCAGTACTTTCGCTCATTCGTTGCGCAGCCTTGCCAGTAGGTGCTGCCAAAACCGGGGTAATTTTCTTCGCCTTTAAAATGTCGCAAACTGCTTTTAAAATTGTAGTTTTACCAGTACCAGGACCTCCTGTAATTATTGTTATTTTATTTTTTAAAGCAGTAGCTACTGCACATTCTTGTTCGGGAGCAAATGCAAAACCTGCTCGAGCAACAGCCCATTGCACTGCTTTATCGACAATTATTGGAGGCAAAACCGATGGAGCTTGTTGAATACGCTTTAGATTATTTACAATCCTACGTTCTGCATAATCTAAACTATCGCGCTGAACAACGCCATCATCAATGTACTTTAACGCGCCTTCTTCGGCTAAACTTGAAATTGCATCTAAGCACTTCTGCACATCTACATCAAGCAATGACGATGCCTTCGACACCAATTCGCCGACAATCGCACATGTATGCCCCTCGGCTTCAGCTTCGCCCAAAACGTGCCACACACCAGCACAAATGCGTTCTTTGCTCTCGTTTGAAATGCCACTGTTAAGAGCAATCATATCGGCTGTTTTAAAACCAATGCCCTCTATTTCTCTCGACAACTTGTAAGGTTCTTCGCGTACAATTCGTGGAGCATCGGCACCAAAACGTTTCATAATGCGCACACACATTGCCATACCAATTCCGTAAATACGCAATGCAATAACAACTTCACGCAAGCCTTTCTGCTCTTGCCACGATGCCTTAATTCGAGCTAATCGCTCTTTACCAATACCCTTTACTTCAAGCAAACGCGCACTTGAGTGGTCGATAATATCTAAAGTTTTTTCGCCAAAAGCATCGACAATTCGCTTTGCATACGTTGGACCAATTCCGTCTATAAGCCCCGAACCCAAATATTTTTCTATACCATATACCCCAGATGGCAAACGCGATTCAAACGCCTTAACTTTTATTTGTCGCCCATAAGATGAATGTCGCGACCATTCGCCCACAACATCAATAGTTTCACCACATTGCAACGATGGCATTATTCCCGTAATTGTAATACTTTCCGATGTTCCATTTTTTGAACGAACTTTCAACGATGCAATACAATAGAAATTTTCTTCGTTAAAGAAAACAATACGTTCAACTACGCCAGTAATTTTTACACTGTTGGAGGGTTCAGCCATTTAAATTTCTAAATCAAAAACTTTTTTTGCCAAGCATTTTAAATTGTCGAAAATTCCAATTGCATTCCGACATTTTTCAATCAAAAAATCTTTGCTATCGCCACCTGTTGCAACCAAAGCTGAATCAATATTGCAACATTGTGCCGCCTGATAATCGAAAGGCGAATCGCCAATACCAATAACATTGCAACTATCTAAAGCTAACGCTTTCAATGCCATTTCCGTAAAAGCTTTTTCGGGTTTTCGAGGCGAATGCAAAGTTGTTGCAATAGTACAATCTAAGTATTTATCTAAACCTAAATATGCCAAAACTTGCTCGGCACCCTCGCTCTGCTTGTTGGTAAAACATGCTAATTTTACACCTTGCGATTTCAACGCAACTAACAAATTCTCGGCATACGGCATTGCTTTTAATCCGCAATAGACGTATTTAGGATACACTTTTAGATAATCGTCGGCAATTTTTTCGTATAGATTTTCAAACTCAGAATCTGCCAACAAGCGTTTCATTGTAATTAGAATTGAACCACCAACTGTTTTGAAAACTTTTTCGTAACTTGGTAATGGCACACCATACTCTGCAAACACAGCACATGTACACTTGTGAATTGCTATATAATTATCGGCAAGAGTTCCATCGAGGTCAAAAAGTACGCCTTTATAATTGTTCATAAGCACCTAAAAAATTGTGCATAATTCTGCATTACAAACATCTTTTTACAAACTTTTTTTACAAAAACCACAATATATTTTTCTAATTATAAAAAAGCTCCGATAAATAACTGAACTTGAAATAAAAAATGAAATCACCTCTATTTAAAACTCTAAAATTTTTGCTAAAAATATCAATAAGTATATTTTTTTTACTTATTTTAACCGAGTGTACAACTACCTACGATATGCCCACAGCCAAAAATATAGATATTAACAAATATATGGGTAAATGGATTGAAATTGCCAGAATTGAAACACCTTTTCAAAAAGGTAAATTCGATTCAATAGCAGAATACAATTTAAATGCCGACAACACTGTATCTATAAAAAATTCTGCAACTTCAGCCAATGGTAAACGCACAACAGCAACTGCAGTTGCGTATATTCCCGATCTCAAAGACCATTCTAAACTAAGAGTATCGTTCTTTCGTCCATTCTATTCAGACTATTGGATTTTAGAAGTTGAACCAAACTATAAATGGGCATTAGTAGGTACTCCAGATAAAAAATATTTATGGATTTTATCGCGCACCGACAATTTAGATGATATATCGCTAATGCATATTCTAACTACTGCAAAAATGCGAGGGTTCGATACATCAAAATTATTATACAACATAAATCTTAAAAAAAATATTCTAAATAATTAAAACTTTATTAAAAAATAAGCTTGAAACCTAAAAACATTTCAGTCATTATGCTTAGGATATTTTTTAAGAATAACTGAAAGGACAACATTTATGCCACGCGAAATAGTTATAATTGAATGTACAGAAGCTCGCAAAGAAGGTAAATCACCTTCGCGCTATATGACTACCCGCAACTTCAAGAAGCAAGCGGATAAGGTTGAAAAGCTCAAGTACAATCCTTCGCTTAAACGCAGAACATTGCACCGCGAAATCAAGAAATAATCGCAATTGCGAAGATTCAAAGAATTAAATTTCTTTTTTATAATTTCTACTAAGCCATTCATCAACTGAATGGCTTTTTTGTTATCTATTTACAAAAAAAGGCATCTCAACAATGAGACGCCTTAAATTGTATAAAAATATTGCTTTATCCGTTCTTTCGACTATTGCAAATAGTTTTCATACACAAGTGATCTAAAATCATATGTATGTCTTCACTAATTTGCATATCATCAACATTTGCATTTACGCTTTGATGAGCAATCTGTTTTAGTTTACCACCATTGTAACCAGTTATACCAACTGTTTTACCACCATTGTTATTTGCATATTCAATGGCTTTCAAAACATTTTTAGAATTTCCACTACCAGAAATACCTATAACTACATCACCTTCTTGGAAGTAATTTTTAAGCAATTCAACAAAAGCATCTTCGTAAGCTACATCGTTCGAGTATGCTGTGAGAGTTGAAACGCTGTCGTTTAAGCATATAAACTTATAGCGTGGATTTTCCATGCCAAAGCTTGCACCTTTGTTGAAATCACAAACGAAGTGCGATGCTGTTGATGCACTGCCACCATTACCCATTATAAATATTTGCTTCTGCGCCAATCGAGCATCTTCAAGCGTATTTATAAAAGCGTTAATTTCGTTCTTATCGAGCTTATTGAGAGCATCAGTAAGATCTTGAATATAATTAGTAATTTGATTTGTATAATCTCTCATTTTATTTAGAATTTAAACCGTTTAAAGCTGTTGCAAAAGCTGCATATAAACCGATATCATCGCCCAATTTAGCTGGCAGAACTTTACATGCCTTTGCTGAAACAGACTGAGCTTCGGCATTCAAAGCTTTTTGCATTGGTTCGCGTAAAAGATTTTCGCAACGAACAAAAACACTACCTATAACAATTGAATCTGGGTTTAAAATATCGACCAAAATAGCCAAACCATTACCCAAATTTGTACCAATTTCATCGAAGATTTTCAACGCATCAGCATCGCCAGTATTAGCTGCATCGGCAAGAACTTTTGCATTGAGCGTTTCAATACTCTTCAAGTTTGGAGCAAACGCAAAACCCTTTGAACCTTGCAACGCCTCAAGAGCACGCATTTTTGCAAACTGCGCAATACCTGCTCCCGAACAAAAGCCTTCAAACGAGCCAGCTTTGCCACAACCTACCGGACCAACTCTATCGAGCCTAATATGCCCAACTTCGCCAGCATTCGAGCATGCGCCTTCGTGAAGTCTTCCACCTAAAATCAAGCCTCCACCAAGACCAGTGCCACAAGTGAGGAAAATCATATTCTGACTTCCCTTACCAGCTCCATAAAGCCATTCAGCAAGAGCACAAGCGTTTGCATCGTTTTGAACAAAAGCAGGTGCGCCGAAACGTTTTGAAAGAATTTCGCCAATTGGATAATTTTTTAGCATAGGTATGACAGGCGTAGAAACAATTATACCATTTTTTGAATCTACATATCCACCTACACTAACGCCTATCGCAACAGGATTACCACCTTTATAGCCTTCAAGCATTTTTGCGAGTTCATCGGCAATACGCTCCATACTTTGTTCGGGATTATCTGAATCGGTTTCGAAACGCACCTTATTTAGAATTGCAATTTCTCCGTTATCCGATGCTTCTCCCAAGCATACCATACACTTAGTACCACCGATATCTACGCCTAAAATAGTTTTCATTGAAAGCCTTTATTATTTTACATCGATTAAACGATATGCATCAAGGAACTTTTTTTCGCCTTCTACTGAAACATCTGACAAGAAGTGTTCAGTACCAATGCAACCTCTATAACCTTTATCCCAAATGTACTGTGTTATGTTGCGATAGTTTATTTCGCCACTTTCTGGTTCTGTACGCATTGGAACATCGCCAAAATGGAAATAACCAATTTCGTCCCAAGCCAATTCCATACTGCGCATCAAATTACCTTCAGTAACCTGTTGGTGATATACGTCGTAAAGAATTTTGCAATGTGGACTGCCTACTGCTTTACAGAGTGCATATGCATCGGCACTTCTGCGCAACCACATTCCAGGATGACGTACACAAAGAGGTTCGAGAACAATTGTAAGACCTGCTTTTTCGCAAATTTCAGTTGCATATTTCAAGTGTTCTAAAACATTTGCAAACTGGAAACCGAAGTCTAATTGTTCGTCGTACATACCTGGAACAACAGTTGTAAACTTTGCATTTACACGCTTACCCACTTCTACATTAGCAAGCATTTGCTTTTTGATACGTTCGATTGCTTCTTTCTTATCTGGCACCTTTTGCTTATAATTAGCTCTGTTGCCAGTCATCCACAAATCATTGAATGGTGCATACGATGTATATACGCCCATTTCCATACCCAAGCGTTCCATTTCCTTGGCGATAATCTTTTGATCTTCCACCGAACGACGAGCCATATCGTTATCTTCCAAAGCTCTGAAACCACAATCATAAAAGAAACGAAGTTTATCTACAAACGACATTCCTTTTGTTGATGTTTTCATAATCAAGTAGAAGTTAGCAGCAAACTTTGCCTTAAATGCTTCGCCTTTAAATGATTTTTTATCGTCTGAAGCAAAAGTAGTACTAGCCGATGCCATAACTGCACCACCTGCCATGAGTGAATTTTTTACAAAATTTCTTCTATCCATAATTTTAATTGTTTTGTAAGAATTTTACCGACTTTGCGATTGATGGAGCAGGATTGTCCCAATCAGTTTCATGTTCAATTACCAAGTACCCGTTATAACCTTGTCTGTCGAGTTCGGCAAGAACTGCTTTCAAATTGATTGCACCTTCGCCCATTGGCACTGGATTACGTTCAACAGAATCAAAGATACGTTCATCTTTAACGTGCATCGAACCAATTTCACCATTGAGAATTCTCAAAGCCTCTTCTGGTTTAATTCCACTACGAGCCCAATGACCAATATCTGGGTTCGACATCACATTGCTATACTGCGATACAAACATACGCATAACAAACGGATTCCAATACTGGTTTACCGAATTATTTGCGTGGTGATGTACTACCATTGTTACACCGTACTGCTGACCATACTTTTGCCAATAACGGAACTGACGTACAGGGTCTTCGGTCAAGATGTACTTGATATCAAATTCCTTTGCCAACTTGCAATATGCTTCAACTTCGGCTTCGGTTTTTGTATTGATTACACCAAAGCCTGTGAATTTCATACCATTATCGGCAAGCAACTTTTTAAGATAAGCCTTAGCTTCGTCGCTCATTTTCAAGTTCATTTTTGTCTTTGGGAACTTACCACCAATATAAACTTCTGGCGACGCTTCTATCAAGTTTACGCCCATAGCCTTAATAGCTTTCATAGCTTCTTCCATTGAAGATTTTCTGAAAGAATAAATCTGAACAGCTATGTTGCGTTTACCCTTTTGCGACTTTACTTCAGCACTTTGGCATCCGAATTGTGCAAAGCTGATAACACTAACCAAAAAAAGTACCAATAACTTTTTCATATCTTATAATATTGGAGTTTTTCCAGGAACTGGGATACTGCGCAATGGAAGTTTACCAAATTTTTCTTCGCAATAGAGTGTACCCTTCGACTTTGCAAAGAACCAATCATACTTAAACTTTTTACCCGAATATGCACTTTCACGACCAGCAATAGCAAGCATTGTTGAATTTACCAACGGACGCAAACGATTTACTGGCTTGCCACTTTTGATTGATGCAATCAAGAATTTGTGTTCTGCAACAATAGCCTGTACCTTTGGAGTTGGAGCTTCGTACAATACTTTACCTTTTCTATCAGTAATTACGCAACCACCACCAAAGTACGATGGCATTGCAATACCCTTTGTACCATAGAATGTTTCACCAATTTCACGAGCTGTTTGATCGTCTTGATGGCAATAGCTTGCAATACGCAAACCTTCACCCATATCAAAGTCAACAGCAAAGTGGCTGAATCTATCGCCATACTTTGGATAAGGCAAATCTGTGCTACGACCACCCATACCACGAACAGTTTCGCACTTACGAGTGTCGCCCAAGAACCACATAGCAACGTCGAGATTATGAACGTGCTGTTCTACGATGTGGTCACCTGATGGCCAAATAAAGCCCGACCAATTGCGAATTTGATATTCCATTGTATCGAAAGCATAAACATCTGATTTTGGATCGTGTTGCTTATGACCAACATAACCACCATCGTTCCACACAGCACGAATATTGAGAACATCGCCAATCATACCGTCTTGAACGCGCTTTGCCAATTCCTGATAACCTTCGTGATAACGACGCTGTGTACCACAAACAACGCTCAAGCCTTTCTTATCGGCAATGTCTGCTAATTCGAGCATTTTCTTAGCTTGAACAACGTCAACACAAGCTGGCTTTTCTAAGAATGCGTGCTTACCTGCTGCAACGATTTTTTCGTAGTGAGGAGTACGGAATACAGGTGGTGTTGCTTCAATAACTACATCGATATCTTCTTTCAACATTTCATCGATTGCATTCCAACCATGGAATTTCTTAATCTTATCTGCCGATGCACTTGCATTGCCTTGTTTTTTTGCAAAGCTTGCAATTCTGTTTGCAGCTCTATCGAGCTTTTCTTCAAAGAGGTCGCAAACTGCTACAAATTCGACATCGTTTGGTGCGGCTTCCAACATATTGATAGATGCGCCTACGCCTCTACCACCACAGCCACACAAACCTACTTTTATCTTTCCAGACCCTTTTACATTACCAAACGAAAACTTTGGCAATACACTTGCAGCCGATACTACTGCTGCACCTTTAACGAAGTTTCTTCTATCCATAATATTTCCTTTCTTGTTTGTAAAAATAACAACTTGTTAAAATCATATATTAGTATGCCTATTTTATAAAAAAATGCAAACAATATTTTGGATATGTTTTTACAAATGGACATTTTTTAGTTGACCACTAAAAAGCAATATCACATCATAAAAATATGGCAAAATCTAAATACCTTTGGGAAACAAAAACCAACAACGAACTAAAGCTATGGCCAAAGACCAGTAGCGAACATTATCTGTCGGCTTCTACACTGCCAAAACATTTAGTATCAAAAAAGCTCAGTGAAAAGATAACAGCACCTGAATCATTACCTTTCGATATGTTGCGTACCGAAGGCATTTTAAACACAGCAATAACTGAGCATAAAGGCAAATATTACCAGAGTCGTGATAACGAAGATTTCCATTTTGTAATATTTACGCTCGATGGCGAATGTTCGTTGAAGATAAATAAAGAAAATATAAAACTATGTAAAAATACGTTTTTTGTCTCACCTGCTGGAACTTCGTATGAATTGAAAGCTCAAAAATATTGGAAGTGTATTTGGTTTCATATCGAAAACTCAAAACGTTGGAAAAACGTATTTGGCCCATATACAACATCGGGAGAAAGTCGATTTGCAAGCGATATAGAATACACTGCAATGAAATATCGCGACGAAGCCTACAAACCTTATCGAAATATGCGACTTCTCGAGATTTTATCAGAGCTTTTAGCTTTCTATGTGCGTGAAGAATTTATGCCTCAAAATATGCCATCTGCACAAGAATCAATAGAAACACTTTTATTGAAAATAAAAACGGGTTCTATAAAAAGTATAACCACGCAACAAGCATCGACACTATGTGGTAAAAAGAAACAAGAACTCGACAACTACTGCAAAAATAAATTCTCAAAACCATTTGCACAACTGCGAACCGATTTACAAATGAAACTTGCCCGTAAATTATTGTGCAATTCGTCTTTAAATTTGACAGCAATTGCTCAACAAACAGGCTTTGCAACGTCGTTTTCATTTTCAAAGGCATTCAAAAAATATCATGGTATATCACCAAAGGATTTCAAAAACAACAATACAAAATAAAAAACATTTCTATGTAGCCATTGATTTACACCGATATAAATTGACACTCTCCCCAATTTTACTACAACTACCAGTTTATTTTTTATATGAACTGCACTTACTCTAATCTTTGGAAGATAACTTTGCCTATATTTTCATTCTTGTTGATTGAAAATATAATATCGTTTATGGATACAGCATTTTTGGGCAGAGTAAACGAAACTCAGCTTGCTGCGGCATCTATTGGTGGCTTGTATTATGTGTGCGTGTTTATTATCGGATTTGGATTTTCGGTAGGTAGTCAAATTTTAATTTCGCACAGAAATGGCGAGGGTAATTTTCAGAAGATTGGCACTTTATTTTCAAGCTCGCTTTATTTTATGTTGATAATAGCAGGTGCAAGCTTACTGTTTACAGCATTTTGTGGCGAATATTTATTCGGAATAATGGTAAAATCTCCCGATGTATTACACGAAGTTCTCAGATACATAAAATGGCGTCAGTGGGGATTTTTTGCTATATTTGGCGTTATTTCGTTTCGCTCATTGTATGTAGGTATAACTAAAACAAAGGTTTTAGCATACTCGTCTTGGGCAATGGGAGGTATAAATTTCTTACTGAATTACGCTTTAATTTTCGGTAAATGTGGAATGCCTAAAATGGAAATTGAAGGTGCCGCATTAGCTTCGACAATATCAGAATATACAGCTCTATTAATCTTAGTAGTTTACACTTTTATAAAGTTAAATCGCAAACAATACGGATTGAGTTTCAAGAAAATAAATATTTCCGAAATTGTAGAAGTGTTGAAATTATCCACATGGACAATGGCGCAACAATTTGTATATGTTGTAATGTGGATGCTTTTATTTTCATTCATTGAACGCTTCGGACAACACGAGTTGGCACAATCTAACATAATAAAAAGCGTATTGATGTTTGTATATATGCCTATGTATGCATTTGGCGCAACAATGAACACTATCACCGGAAATTTGATAGGCGAAAATAACATTTCACAAATTCCACAAGTGTGCAAAAAAATACTCGTGTTAGAATACGCACTTACAATTCCTTTTATAATAATATTGAGTGCTTTTCCAATTGAAATTTTAAGTATCTATACAGACAATTTAACAATTCTACACGGAATAAAACCTGCATTTTTCTGTGCGTTAATGTCGGTTATATTAGGCTTACCAAGCTATACATTGTGTAATGTAATTTTAGGTTTTGGCAAAACATACGCAACGTTCATTGTTGAATTTATATCACTATTTTTTTACATTGGTGCATTGTATTTAACAGTGTATGTTTTCAGAAGTTTTCCAGCCACTTGGACACTCGATGCGTGGTACTGGATACTACTTATAATTTTAGATTTAATCTACATAAAATATATCGGGCGTCTGTTTCAAAAAAACGCCCGATAATACGCAAATTTAAACTGTAAATTACAATTACTCTAATGGTTTCAAATTATCGTCGAGCAACTGCAATGCCGAAAAGAAATAATGTTCCGGAAAATCTATAACCTTTACAATTTTACCATCTTGCGACACCTCTAAAACATCTGGAATTTCCTTGCCACCATACGTTGTGCAAAGCAAATTTTTATTTGGTAAAACATGAACATCGCAAATAATTATTGGCG
The DNA here is from genome assembly GCA_015061955.1 of Verrucomicrobiaceae bacterium. Classification (GTDB taxonomy): domain Bacteria; phylum Verrucomicrobiota; class Verrucomicrobiia; order Opitutales; family Intestinicryptomonadaceae; genus Merdousia. The sequence goes on along the minus strand of SUVO01000007.1, from coordinate 83,233 downwards.
ACTTTGCACCCAATTGTTTCTGCAATTGTTCGCCAGAAATACCACCAGTTTTTACATCGTTTTTGTCATAGAAAGCAATGCCAAATAATCCACCCAAAATTAACGAACCATCATCTAACATCTTTGCACTTACAACTCCACTTTCAGTTTTTATACGGCGCACTTGCTGAAGATCTGAATTGTATATAGTTAACAACGATGAACTCAACAATGGGAACATATACAAACCATTTTTTGTTTTCGATGCCAATCTAAATTCGCCATGTTTAACAACGTTGAGTGATTCTGTCTTTATACTTTTCAACACAACCCCTTGCGAATTTATTTCCATAAGCATACTTCTGCCCTCGTTGCCCACTAAGAATAAATCGTCGCCTAAGATTTGCGCTACTGGGTTTTCAAGAGTTACTAAATCGCCTTTTTTGAGTTTATCAGACTCTACGCCACTCCAAAGTACAGTTGGGCATTTATATTGCCAAAGCTCTTTCTTTTCTGGGAACGAGTACATTGTTGCCCCATTAGAATAACTTACAAAAATCTTTTTCCCATCAGGAGAAACACACGCTTCTTGAGGATGATCAGCCTTCATACTCCAGCGAATTTCACCTTTATCATTAGCAACGCCTACTACCCCATTATTGCTGTGAGCAGTGAACAAAAAATTATACGCATACGATACATTAAGAACGCATGCAACTCCAATTAAAATTGCGAATGCTGTTTTCATTACAAAAATTATCTTTAGCAAAAAAACTCAAGTCAAGATTTTATTGTCTTAAAAAAGCGAAGTTTGCGAATCTTCGATAGTTTCGGCTCGCATTTTTTTCAGAAAACTTGGACGATGAACCTTACTTACACCATACAACATAAGCGACTGCGAATGCGAAGCTGTTCCATAACCTTTATGAACTTCAAAGTTATATCTCGGATACTCCAAAGCCAACTGTACCATAAATCTATCTCTGGTAACTTTTGCAACAATCGATGCCGCAGCAATCGCCAAGCTCGAGGCATCGCCCTTAACTATTGCATGATGAACATAAGGAAATTTTTTCATTGGTTTACCATCTATTAAAACGTCGGCAAGCGACACATCTAAAGATGTTTCACCAAATAGCGTTGCAACACTACCCGTTGAACGCAAACGTAAATTTTTACGTTCGTTCAAAGCCTCGCAAGCCCTCGCCATAGCCATTTGTGTAGCAACTAAAATATTGTGAGTTTCAATTTCTTCGACCGATGCAAAACCTGCTTCAAAATCGATAACGCCCAACACCTTCAATTCTTCAAGCTTTTTGAAAAGCCCCTCGCGCGCCGATTCAGATAGTTTTTTTGAATCGTTCAAGCCCGATAAATACTCAACATATTTTGGATTTTTATAAAAATTTGCCGAAACAGCCACAGCACCTGCACATACAGGGCCTGCCAAAGCACCTCTGCCAGCTTCGTCAATACCCACCAACCATGAACGTCCCAACATATAGTCGGAATCGAAATCAGTCAGGTTTTTTATATCAGACTTAGCCATATTTATTTAGCCTCGGCTATTGCTTCAGAAGCAGTTTTAAAGTGAAGTTTTGCAAAACGTTTCAATTCCGATGCACCAAATTTTGCAACAATTTCTTTGGCTTGTTCGCGAACACTTGCCGATGCTCCTTTTTTAAGCTCGAGCCCCGACTCATCATTCAATTTACGCATTGCATAGATATAAGTAGCCCTTGCCACAATAGACGCAGCCGCAACAACAGGATCTTCTTCAGCTTTAGTTTGCATTTTCAAATTGAAATTTTTAACATCTTTCAACTGATTTTGCACCAAAGGTTGCTTTGTAAATTGGTCGAGCATACCCCATGGAACATGACGTTTTTCAAGAGCTGAACGAATTGCAGTAGCATGAAACCACGCCAAAAGTTTATTTAAATTGCGTCCAAATTTTATATAGAGAGCGTTGTACTTTTCCATCGACGCATACGAAACAGCAATCTCAACACCTTTAGTTTGCTTAATTTTCTTTGCCATTGCAAGAACAGCGTTGTCGCTAGTTACACGCTTCGATTCTTTCAAACCCTCATCTATCCAATATTGAACAGCTTTACCATCGGCTATAACACAAGCCGAAACTAATGGTCCAAATAAATCACCCTTACCACTTTCGTCTATACCTGCATGAGCCTCAAACCACTCTGGATGATGTACAGCTTCGTAACCCATTTCTGCCACACCTGTAATCTGAGCTTCAAGTACAAATTGCACAAAAGTTTCGGTGCCTTTACCTTGAATAACAAGTTTACCAGAATTGTAATAAACAACGTTTGTAAACTTATCTTTAAATGCAAACTTTGCGTAAGCTACTTCGTAAGGAATCCACAAATGTTTATCGAGCCAATCTTCAAGTTTGTCGGCTTGTTCTGGAGTCAACTTTTTTGTGTAAAGAGTTTTCTGTTTAGGTAAATCGGAATTTTGTTTTTTTGCCATAATAAAAAATGATACAAATGTACTTAAAAAAACGTGTTATCGATTAGTTTATACAATTTATAAAAAAAATACTCAACCATTTTTTGCATAAAACAAAAATCTTGCACTTTTATTGAATATTTGAAGAATAAAAAACAAATGAACAAATCTTTGCTAATTGTTATCTGCGACTTTCTTCTTCTTAGTCTTTTGAGCATAGCTAACTTCGATAAGCCCGACCTCAATAAAGCTCAAAAACAAGAAGCCAATACTGCATTAAAAAACGAAACTTTTGTGCAGACTCAAATGCTTGAAACACTAAAAACAGCACTCGATGCCGAACAACAGCGTCATTTTGAATTGTCGCAAAATGTAGATAAACTCACAAAGACAGCCGAAGCAAATCTGCGTCAGGCTCAAACGCATAAAAAAATAATTCGCGAACGTGAACGACAACTCGAACAAATGCAATCTGCTAAAGTTGAGCTTGAACAAGAACGTTCAAAAATTCTGCAAAAAAGTAAAGAACTTGAACAAAAAGTTGCCTCGGCAGATAAACGCAACGAAGCATTACAATCTGAAATTATATCGGCAGCCAATAAGCTTGAAAAATCTACCGAAGAACGCATACGTTTAGAGCAGAAACTCGGGCAAATGCAACAGCACGACACCACTATAAAAAACCAGTTGCAATCTGTTCAAGAACAGCTTCGTCAAAACAAAGAAAATCTAGCACGTCTTCAAAAAGAGAGCAATAAACTAAAGCTTGAAAACAAAGCTATCGAAGCTGAAAAACGTGCTCTTTCAACGCGTTTAGAAGTAGCAGCAACAAAAACAAAAATTTATGAAGAAAATCTAAAACGTGCTCAAGTATTGATAGATATAGAAAAAGCCGAAAAGCAAAAGATTATTACACACGCTCAAAATCTATCAACAAATATTTCTAACTTGGCAACAGCACAAAAACAAATTTCTAAAAACATAGACAATTTACGCCCACAAACTGCATCTGAAATTTTTGATAAAATCCGTTCGTATTTTGTTAAGATAAATTTCAAATATTCAGAAGGTGGATTGCTCGGCAAAAAAAACGCACAACGAAACATAGAAACCCTGCCTATATCTATAAACGGACGCGTGTATTTACTCTTCGATGCATCTATAACGCCCTTGACATTCTCAAAAGATGTAGATGCACCTGAGAAATTTGAAATTTCAATAATAGCAAACTCAAAAATATTTACCCCCCAAATAATATCTTTGCTACAAGGAACTCAACATACATTAGTAGTAGAATTACCAAACGATTTCCTGCCAAAAAACGAAGTTTTAAACTTGGTAAATTCACAAAATCAGTACAAATTCACAGATTGTATAGTTGTTGACCCTCAAAAAAAATACTACGGACAAACTCCATTTATGGCAAACTTTACGCGTAGAGAATTTGCAAAATTAGATGTTGGCTTGGTTGAATCTATATTCAAAACATTCTCGCCATCAGCCAACGATATTGCATTAACTCGAAGTGGCGAAGCTATTGGTATTCTTACATCATCAACCGATTTATTCATACCACGAGATATGAAAATGAAAAAGACGATGCCCGTAGGCAACGTCTATTCAAAACAATCAGCCATATTGTTTCTAAAGAAAAATTAAGATTTCAAATCTGTCTTGTTTCTCGAAAAAAACTTTTTTCTACGATTTTTAAATCCTGCACCAAAACCATTAAAACGTGGACGTGCCGGACGCGAATAATCAACCTTCATTGGTCGCCCCTTTAAATCAACGCCACTCATTTTCGAGATAGCCTCTTTGGCTTTGGTATCATCAGTAAAATCTAAATATGCAATACCTCTAAAACGCCCTTCTGCGTCGAAAAGCATTCTCACATTTGTAATTTCACCATACTCTGAAAACGCATTCAGAAGTTCATCTTTAGTTAAATCGAACGATAAATTGCCTACAAATATTTCCATAACAGCTCCATATCTATATTTGTTCGCATTTTTTATAAACGTATATAAACACAAAAAACTCCGATTACAAAAAAATAAACGGAGTTCTTAAAGATATAAAAAAGCAATTAAGCCTTTTCTACGAGACCAGCCTTGATAGCCTTTACGCTCACCCATACGCGTTTTACCGCACCAGTTTCTGTGCGAACTTTTACGCGCTGAACATTTGGCTTAAAAGTGCGTTTTGTTTGCTTAACGAGTTGCAAACCGATACCGCCACTTTTCTTGCTCTGACCTTTGTGGATAATTTTGCGACCACTTACAGGACGCTTTCCAGTTACTGAACATACTCTTGCCATAATAAAAAATCTTTCGTCTTTTTTAAATTAAAGTTGGATATTTTGCGAATACCTAACAAGTTTTCAAGCCTTTTTTTATTATTTTTGAAAAAATCAGTTGAAAACATAATAGCTTTAGCAACTGAAATTTTTCAAAAAAATAATTATTCAGCAGCTTTAACTTGCAATTGTGCAACTTTTCTAGATGCCTTATATGCACTTGCGCGAGCCTTACGCTTGCGAGCTGCTAACATTCTCTGTCTTTGAGCATTAGGCTTCGAGCCAGATGCTTTTTTTGAAGACTTGCGCTTTGCGCATGAAGACCATTGTACGAGTCCACTCATGATTGTTCTTTCTTATTTTGTTAATTGTTATTTATATAATATGTGAAATTTTTATAAAAGTAAAATGAGCAGATTAGCATTTTTTTGCTGGCTTTCCAGCTTTTTTTTTATTTTTTTTCAAAATAGAAACTTTTTAAAAAAATAAACGTTAGTATATACAGAAAGTCATGGCACAAAACTCAAATATATCAGCCGATAAAACAATACCTCAGAACCAACAAGAAAAACAGATAGACGTAGACGAACGTCTGATGCTTGAAGTTGCCAGTGGGTCTGAGCATGCGTTGCGTATGCTGATTGAAAAATGGAAAAATCCACTTGTAAACTTTGTGTATTCTTCTACTCGTGATTTTCAATTAGCCGAAGACATTGCTCTAACAACATTCCAAAAACTATACAATGCAAAAGCATCGTATAAACCTACTGCAAAGTTTTCAACTTTCCTTTTCAGGATAGCACATAATGAAACAATAAATGAGTTTCGAAAAAACCAAGTCCGACCTGCCGATCCTACCGATATGTCGGGAATGGCAATATCTGCACCAGAAGATAGTTCTAAAAAATGTAGCGATATTACCGAAGCTTTTGAAAACGCATTAGAAAATTTACCACAAAAGCAACGTATGGCAATGTCGCTTTTGGTTCAAGAAGAACTTTCTTATGCTGAAATTGCAGATATTATGGGCGAAACAGTTCAAGCTGTAAAAACCCTTATAAATCGCGCTCGAGCATATATGCGCGACGCTTTAAAAGAATACGCATAACTAAACCACTAACAAAAACCAATACACAATTTAAGAAAAAATGACAAACCAACAAATAAATAAACTCTTTAAGGAAGCCAAAGTACAAGCCTCGGCTGAGTTTGTTGATAAAGTTATGGCGAATATAAGTATAGCCAAAGAGCAAGAAGAAAAGCTCGATACACTCTGTGATAGATTGTTCAAACAAACAAAAGTACAAGCTCGTGCAAACTTCACCGACAAAATTATTACACAGATTTCAAAACAAAAGCATTACTCTACAATGGAAAAAATTGCACGCTATTTTGCTTTCGTTGCAATGAGTGCTTGCGTAATGATTGTAGCATGGCAATACGGCTTTCCAAATCAATATACAGTGTCGGAAAGCGACTTTGCACAAATGTCGGATTTAGATTCTGAAATATCTAACCTTTCAAACTTAATTTACGAACAAGAATTTTTTGATGCTTTTCTAAAATTGTAGCATTAAAAATCATCGTATGAGGTAAAAAAACAAGTAATGAACTAAACTTGATAATTTTTCAGAAAATTAACGTAAAACTGCCTTTCGGGAGGGGATAAAAGAACAACTTTACCCCTCTTTTTTTGTATAAATGTAGAAAAAAATGCTTGCGTTAATTTGGGCAGTTTTATAGCGTTTTATCATATGAATTTTCTACTTCGTCTAAAAATGAAAACAACCTCTCAAAAAAAGCAGAAGAAAGCGTTTGCGTTAGTTATGGCACTCGCATTAATGGGCTTCATGGTATTGCTGATTGTATCGTTAGCCGCAATGGTTGGCATGCAGTTAAAACTCAGCAAACAAGCCATGAATTCGTTCAAGGCAAAACAAGCCGCTAGATTTTCGGCATATCAGGCTTTAGGACAAATACAGTCAACTCTTGGTCCCGACCAAAGAATAACAGCAAATGCTGGTATTCTAACACAATCGGTACACTCGGGTATTACTGCATTAGATACCGACGCATCGTTCAATTGGTGGTCGACACCAATGCAAATTCGTCGTAGCGATGCCGAAGAAATAACTGGTGCTATATCTACAAACAAATATTGGGTTGGTGTATGGAACTCTAAACATGGTTATCATCCAGAAAAACAACTTCGAAACGAAAGCCGTGCAAACTTTACTCAGAATGTAATGGATAAAGCTGTTACATGGTTGGTATCGGGTAATGGCTTTGCTTCGAATGACGATGTTAGAAAAGGTTCAAATACAGAAAAAGTTGTTTATCGCCCAGATTCTCCATTAACCGAAGATAATTCAATTAAGGTTGTAACAAAAAATTCATATGTAAATAGCACAGGTATAGCAAATAATTCAGATGACGTTTCAGTACCAATCGTAGAACTTGAACAAGACGAAGATACAATAACAGGGGTTGAACGCAGTACTGCAACACAAACACGTATTGCATGGTGGGTATCAGACGAAGGTCAGAAAGCATCGTTGAATGCTATTGCTAATTACGAATTCAAAAAACATGCCGATTCTATAAAATATCGTGTACAAAGCTTGCCATTCTATTCGGGTGTTCAGGGGTTGACATTCGGTGAAAGTGGTGGAAAGATGTTCAATATTGATCTTGATGACGATGGTAGAAACGATTCGGGGGTTATGATTGCGCGTAATGCAACTTCTATTGATCAACTCGACGTTTTGACAATGCAAGATGGTGCAATTCCATCAAAAATGCTTTTCCACGCAGCTACTTGCGATAGTAAAGGCTTGTTGGTAAATGTCCGCGATGGAGGTTTGAAAAAAGACTTGTCGTTGGGCTTGATTCAATTAGATGGTAAAGACGACCAACACGCACAAACAACAAACGAAGCAATTGATACAATCCCAGATTATTTCCCACGTCCATATGGGGTTTCGGGATTCTATACCAAAACAACAGCTTATCCAATACGATTCTTGGCAGACCATAGCGATTGGCGTAATAAGCGTAGAGAGAAAAAACCAGAGCTTGATGACAAAAAATTCATAGGCGATAGAGAGTTTGCTGGTCATATTTTTGGACCACAAATGTTTGGTCGTGAAGAAACATCAGAACTTGAAAAACATAGAAAACAGTCGTTCGGTTCAGAAACATCTATCGAAGACTGGAATATTATCTTTACCGACAAAATGCTTTGGAAAGACCCAGGTGGCGCACTTTGGGACCAGTTGCGTTCGTACTACAATTTGCGTTCGCCAGATGATCCAGGTGAATCAGTACTCAGTGCTCGTGTACAAACCGACGACCGTTTTGGTGCGAAACCAGTTGTAAAACGTTTCCAAGTTCACTATGTTCCAGCGCTTGTAGACTATGGTAATCAGCGTTATGGTTTGCGTTTGCACATTATTCCAATGCTTGCGTTGTGGAATCCATACGATACTAAAATTGGTGAAGATACATACTACGCAATCCGTGTTTCAGCTCGCGACTTTAAGGAATTCCACAATCCAGTTGGTTCGTTCCGTTTTGCAATTGGATATTTGTCGGGTAATAATTACTTCCAGTCTTTGCGCGACTTGTATACCGAAAGAATGAAATTCCCTGCAGTTTCGCCATCAGGCTCAAATCAGTTCAGAGCAGCCGATAGAAAAGCATTTATGCAAAATTGCTATACTATTTCAGATCTTGGCTTGTTCAAAAATGCAGTTAGCCCATATAACTCAGGTTATGCTGGCGACTTCACATATCGTTACGACCCATACCATAATAAAAATAGTGGAATTGGTGGAACTCGTAATCAAAGTGATGACTGGCGTATGTCGATGCTTAGCCCAACATATTTGAGCCATGTAAACGGTAAAAAAGCTTCGTGGATGCCATTGGGCTATGGTAGTACAGCACCTCACTTTATACCAATCAAACAAATCGATGAAAAAATTTCGATTGTAAACGATGTAAACTATAAAGTACGTAGCACAATCTTCCCTAAGGATATAGGTCATTCTGGTTATGATGTGGGCGACTCACGCAATTGGGTAGCTATTGTTGCCGAAGATAATCTTGATAACACAAGTTATCCAGATATAATGTACCCAACTGCCGATAAGATGAAAGATTGGAAAATAAGCTCGCGTAATACAAATGAAGATGCAATGAAAACATTTGGACGTGTAGCCAGAATACCATTGTTCTTGAATAACTTGTACGCAAACCTCTGTCATGGTAGCCATGCAAGTAGAGTTACATATGGTAACGACGTTCTCTTCTTTGCACAACGCTCTATCGATGCTATTTATACCGATGAAAAGAACTTTAGCAATGTAGAAAGTCAAGGTACTTCTATAATGCAAAGTGCCGACTTGCACTTATTGGCTTACGATGCTAAAGGTCTCGAACCAGGAGCAACTAAGGTTTTTGCAATGAAAAAACCTATCAATTACTTTGGTAATCATAAATCGAAGTCGTCGAATAATGGTAAAAATGGTCCTAATGGTATTGTTGAAGACCAGTCAGAAGCACAATCTCCATACGAATACTTAGACGCAATGATGATGCCTATCGGTGAAGCTAATGGTGGTAATTTGGGTGGTTGCTTCTATGTGGATGTACCACATCCAGAATTGGAACACTATGCCAAGTACGAAACAAGTAATAAACCACAAGTTGTAAGAGGTGGTAATTACATGCAAGATAGTACAACTGTTGAAACTTTAGATAATCCATATATACTCTTCGACCTCAATGAAATTCGTAATGTAAAACACGTTGATATAAATGGTAGAAGTACAGCAGGCTTGAACATATCAAACATTCTCGTTGATATGGAAGATACTTCAATATTCCCTAACTTAGATCTTAATGGTGGTCGTATTACACCATATAAGATGAATGTAGGCTCTACACCATTAGGTTATGGTACATCGCGTTGGGGTACAGGTTATAATACAGTTGAAAGTAATGCAGCCGACACATACCACGAATTGCAAGTTTCTATTTGGATTTACAAGAGAGAAGGTATGACATTTGAAAAAATGCGCGCTCGTAATAAAACTGATGGTGCAAGCAAATGGGCTGGCGACTATCCTGACTATGTACCACTTTTGGCATTCTTTAAAGGTCGTAGAAACTTCTTAGGTACAACATTCCCAAGTTTCCCAAATCCAGCCATGGTATATGCTGATGCCGCAAACGACTCGCAATGGCGTTATAATAACTGGTCTACCCCAGGATACGTAAGTAAAAATCGTAGTGGTGGCGGTGGTACAAACCGTGGTAACTTGGCATCGCTCACACCACCAACAAACCAGTTCAGAGAAATCGACGAATACTTAAATTCAAATCTCAGTACATATAATAAGAAATATACTGAAATTATAAAGAAAGCAAAAGCAAGTTCGTCGGACGCAAAGAATGAATGGAAGAACCTTTCAAGAACAGATCGTGTTTACTTTAATACACGTGGTTTCTTGAATTGGTTGCCAATCAATCCACGTCGTCACTCTGCAAATGCATGGCCATTTACACCAACAAATCTAAAAGACCAAATTGGTGATATGATACCAGTTGCAAGAGCTTTGGAACCAATCAAACTCTCGCAAGGTGAAGTTCAAAGCAACTCGTATGCATCAAAGTTAAATAGTTATATTCAGTCGGATAGTAAATATATTCCATACGGGTATATCTTTGGTATTCCATATGCCGACGACGACTCTATTTCTGAAAGTGGTGCAAAGCCAATTCATAATCGTCGTTTGTTCGTGAATGGTTCGTTGCTAACAACATACTATAACTCAGACTATAATGCACAAGAAGTTGGCGATGATGAACGCTCGTTGCGTAATAGAACTTGGGGCTTGTCAATCAAGTCTGTAATTGCAACAAGTATTGTGCTTAACCATACCGAAGACGCAAGCAATCGTTCGCCTGGATATGGATTGTCGCAAATGGGTTATAAAATTCCATCATCGAGCGACTCAACAACATATGTAGGTCTCTCGCATAAAACAGGTACCGATGTAAACGCAATGAATCACATTTTGCGTGAAGAAGAAGTTGTACATAATATAGCAAACTTGTCGTCGGCAAACCTCAACTTTGGTGCCGGTAAATGGGACGCTACTTCAAACTGGGAAGGTGGTACAGCATCGTTTGCTCAAGAATTGAACTCGCAACGTCCATGGACATACTCGTATGGTTTGTTCTCTCCCGAAGCATTGATGGCTGGTATGCCAATTGGTAATTCGCTCTGCCCAAGTCGTGTTTGCCCAGAATATACATATCAAGTACTCTGGCTCGACCAATCATCAACAGCAAACAATTACTCGAATACACAGTGCGAAGACCGTGGTAGAGTTGTTGGTAAGCGCGAAGAAGCCGATGAAAAGAGCGTAGTTTACGACCTTTCATGGCACTTCAACGATGCCCTTTGGGACGAATACTTCTTCTCAACCCTGCCCTATCGTGTAAAAGAAGAAAGCAATAATTACTCGATGGGTAAAGATATAGCAACTCCACAAAATCCACGTATTCAATATGTATGTTCAGATCATGAAGAAGATACATTGAAGTTGTCGCAACTTAAATATTCAAAAGAAGAAAGCGATAAACAGTTTGATGAAAACGCATCAAAACTTTGGATAAATGGTCCGTTCAACGTAAATTCAACAAGTGTTGACGCATGGAAAGCTATATTGTCGACCTACTACGGACAATCGATTGAAGGTTATGTGGGTGGAACTAGCGATAACAGAGCTTCGGCTCCATTCCATAGATGGCAAGCTCCATTAGACGCATCTAAAAAAGCAACAAGCAATACAAATATAACTCAAGAAGAAACAATTTTTACAGGTTATAGAGCGTTGTCGGATGCCGAAATTGAAGAGTTGGCTGTTTCGATAGTTGAACATATTAAAGACCGTGGTCCATTCTATTCGATGGCAGACTTTGTAAACCGTCTTGCAGCTAACTATTCGGCTGAAGAAAAGTTTGCTTATAAGAATGCTCAAGAAGAAGAATTGCTCACACTTGCAAATCAACAAGAGCGCATTAAAGAAACCGATATAGCCGAATTGATGAAGTCGGGTGGCGAAACTTATCGTGTAGGTCATACACAAAAAGGTGTTCTACAAGCTGCAATCGATGCAACATCAATCAATAACGAATATCATAAACGTTATGTAATTGGTAACGACATTGAATCGCTAAATTCAAGCTGGTCGGAAGATAAAGTTTACCAATACTTCAAAAACGAAAAAGAAGTATGGGAAAACTGGCGTGCAGTAGTTGGGCCTGCAGCAACAGGTGCACCTACATACCTAATGCAACAAGATATATTGTCGCGTTTAGGCTCGTTCTTGACAGTGCGTTCCGATACATTCAAGATTCGTGCTTATGGTGAAATTCGCAACCCAATATCTGGTGTTGTAGAATCGAAAGCATGGTGCGAAATGGTTGTACAAAGAACTCCAGAATACATCGATAATTCGGAGTATGGTAATAAAGCATCTGATGTAAGTGGTCGTGAAAAGGAACTTGGTTATCAGCCTAATTTGGATGAATATAACTTGGTTTATAATGAAACAAATGGTGGCTTAACAAAGTTAAATCAGTCGCTTGGCCGTCGCTTCAAGATAGTGTCGTTTAGATGGCTCAACGATAACGAAATCTAATATTGATAATGAAAATTTCAGCAATTATAAAAACAATAATGGCAATAACGGCGTTTATGGCGTTTTGTATAACGACATACGCACAGAGTGTATCAACTACAATAAAGATTTGTAGATTTTCTTACAAAAGTACTTTTAGTCCGAATATGAGTACTAAAAGAGCAGATAACGAAGTAAGATATTGGTACAAAAATGGTGCAACATGGAGCTATTTTTCAGATAGCGAAAACGATAGAATTACAATAAATTATTCGGGGCCAAGTAGAATGACCCTGTATAAAAAAACTGGTAATGATAATACCGATAAATCGTTCTCGCCTGTTTCGGAAATTCAGTTGCCAACAAACTCTCAAGACGTGTTTGTTTTGATGATAAAGATGAATAGAACAGCATCGTTTTATCCAGTAAATGTCTCGCCCGATAAACTTCCTAAAGGTAAAGTTGCTGTTATGAATATGACAAAACGAGTTTTGGCACTTATGTTTGGTGAAGAAAAGAAAGCCTTGCGCCCTAATGGTAATGCAATATTTTCAGATAGTAAAAAACAAGGAGCCTCGCCTGTTTTGATTGCCGCTAAGGTAAAAGGTAAATGGGAAATTGCCTATAAAAGCCGTGTTCATTATCCACAAGATGAACGTTGTATTATGTTGATATACGATCCATCAAATAAAGAAATACCAAATCTGAACGTAAACGTTGTTCAATTTTAAGCTGTAAAATTTACAATAAAAGAGATGTTAAAAAAACATCTCTTTTATTTTTTGTGATGTAAAAAAAGATAATCGTAAATAATGTAAAAAAAATATAAAAAAAAGCTTTAAATTTTGTGAAAAATCGTATTTTCTAGATAGTAATTTTTTCAGTAAATAGAAATGGATTTCTTTGAGTTAGGGAACGTACAAAAAAGTTTTGGAGAAAACCACGTTGTAAAGGGCGTCAGCTTCGATGTCCGACGCGGCGAGGTCTTCTCTTTGTTGGGACCCAGTGGTTGCGGAAAAACTACTATTTTAAGAATGATTGGGGGGTTTGAAGAACCCAATGTAGGAAAGATTTTCTTAGATGGCGAAGAAATAACAAATCTGCCACCTAATAAGCGTAAAATTAATACAGTTTTTCAAAATTACGCGTTGTTTCCTCATATGTCGGTAAGCGATAATATCGCGTTTGGACCACGAACAGCAGGTGTTCCAGAAAAAGAAGTTCAGAGCATGGTAGAAAATATGCTCGATATAATTAGATTGCGCGACCTTGCCGATCGTATGCCCGATAACATCAGTGGTGGGCAAAAACAACGTATAGCAATAGCCAGAGCGCTTATAAATAAGCCTAAATTATTGTTGCTCGACGAACCTTTGGCTGCACTCGATTTAAAGTTGCGTCAGTATATGCTTCTTGAGTTAGATAGAATTCATGACGAAGTTGGCACTACTTTTATTTATGTAACGCACGACCAAGGCGAAGCTATGAGTTTGAGCGATAGAATTGCCGTTATGAATAATGGTAAAATCGAGCAAATAGGTACGCCTGCAGAAATCTATGAAAATCCAAAAACAAAGTTCGTTGCGTCGTTTATCGGCGATACAAACTTCTTTGAAGGTAAAGTAAGTAGTTGCATAGATTCGGAATATTATAAAATAGATATGAATGGCTTGGGCGAATTCCCTGCTTATTGCGATAAAAAGCTCGATGCTGGTGCAAAAGTAACTGTAAGTATTCGTCCAGAAAAATTTGAAATTTTTGCAAAACAACCATACGATAATCTAAATATGTGCGAAGGCGAAGTTGAAGATATTGTTTATCAAGGCTCGCAAACAAGATATTGGGTTCGTGTAAAAGAACATCGTATAAATATAGTAATGCAACATAATCGTTGCGCACTCGACTTTAAACAACCAACTTGGGGTGATAAAGTTTGGATTGCGTGGCATCGTGACGACGTAACTGTGCTTGAATCTAACTCGCCAGATTAGCCCGACTATGAATAATAAAAAATATTCCAAACCGTTGTTGAAAAGTAAGCTCAGTTTACCAGAGCTTCTTTTGAGTATGCCTTCAACGTTGTGGTTGGTTTTGTTTTTTTTGATACCTTCGTTTTTGGTGTTTGCAATCGCTTTTAAAACAGCAGATCCATCGGGAGGCATCGACGATACTTGGACACTTCAAACAATAAAAAATGTACTCCGTACAGAATATGTGTCGGTAATTTGGCGTACAATTTGGGTCAGCGTTGTAGTAACAATAATATGTTTGATGTTGTCGATACCCGTAGCTTATTGGATATCGCGTCAAAATCCCAAATATAGATATTGGTATCTATTGGCAGTTATAGTTCCGTTGTGGACAAACTTCCTTATCAGAATTTTTGCGTGGCGTATATTGTTAAATCCAGAAGGCATATTGCGTAAAAGTTTAATCGCAATAGGTTTGTTGCCCGATGATGTATTCTTGTTAAACAATATTGGCGCTGTAATAATTGTTTCGGTTTACACAAGTTTACCATTTGCAATTTTACCAATTTATGCTGCTGCCGAAAAATTCAATTATTCATTGTTAGAAGCTGCCCAAGACTTGGGCGCATCGCGTTTTAAGGCATTTTATTCTGTATTTATACCAGGAATTAAACGTGGTATTTTTACAGCCATATTAGTGGTGCTTATACCTGCTATGGGTGCATATGCAATTCCAGATTTAGTAGGTGGCGTAAATGGAGAAATGCTCGGCAATAAAATAGCAATTAGAGCATCGGCATATAGAAATCTCCCCGAGGCAGCAGCGTTGGCAGCATTGTTGTCTATAATAATAACAATACCTATAATTTTGGCGTTGGTAAAACAACGTGGTTTAACAAAAAGTACATTGGGTAATAAAAATTCAGCTAGAGGAGTTTCAAAATGATAAAAGCAAACTCTAGATTTACATCGCTGATAATTACAATATTTGTAATTATATTTATGTACTTGCCCATAGTTATGTTGATTTCTATGTCGTTTAACGCATCGCGATATGGTGGCGCTTGGACAGGCTTTTCGCTGAAGTGGTACGTTGCCCTTTTTAAAGACCACTCGGTGATAAATGCAACAATGAATACACTTGTAGTTGCCTTGGCATCGACATTCTTTTCAACTATAATTGGTACTATTGCAGCGTGGGTTTTAAATGCGTACAAACGTAGTAATTCTCAAAAGTTGCACTATGCTCTAATTTATGCACCATTGGTAGTGCCCGATGTATTGATGGGTATTAGCTTGTTGCTTATGTTTGTGAGCCTTAAAATAGAGCTTGGCTTGGCAACTGTAATTATGGCACATATAACATTTAGCGTAAGCTTTGTAGCATTTACCGTTCTTGCACGTCTACAAGACTTCGATTTCAACCTGATACAAGCTGCTCAAGATTTGGGGGCAAGCTCTACACGAATTTTTGTAAAGATAATATTACCATTGTTATTGCCTGGTATAGTTGCAGGTGCAATGATGGCGTTTACGTTGTCGATGGACGACTTTGTGGTTACATTCTTTGTAGGAGGGCCAGGAAGTACAACACTACCCGTTAAAGTATATAGTATGATGAAGCATGGTCCACCAGCTATAATAAATGCGTTATCGGTAGTATTTATGGCTGTTACATTCTCGGTAGCTATAATTGGAAACTTACTAGCCCGTAAGAAAAAATCTACGTTAATAATAAGCTAAACTTTTATTATAAGAAACAATTTATAGTTTTTTCTTGTAAGGAAAATGAAAAACATAATAACAAAAACATTAACGAGCATCGCTTTGTTGCTCTCCACATTAATTGTAGGGTGTGGACCTTCCAAACCTACCTTAAACGTATACACTTGGTCGGATTATATCGATGATACGCTTATTGCTGAGTTCGAGAAGACGTACAACTGTAACGTTATAGTCGATACATTCGATTCTAACGAAGCTATGTACTCAAAACTAAAAGCAGGTGCAACAGGCTACGATATTATAATTCCTACAAGTTATATGGCAAAACTCATGTTTGAACAAAACATGATTGAAAAATTAGATTTGTCGAAAATTCCAAACTCAAAGTTTATTGACAAACGTTATCTAACCAATTTGGCATTCGATAAAACAATGCAATATAGTATTCCATATATGCTTGGTTATACTTGCATTGCATACAATAAACAAAAACTCGGAACATTAGATAATTCGTGGAATGTTTTTGCGCGCGAAGATCTCAAAGGACGCATGACACTCCTCGATGATATGCGCGAAACTATTGGTGTTGGTCTATTCTATACAGGTTCTAAAATAAACAATACCGATGACAAAGCTCTCGAAAAGGCAAAGAACCAAATTATTGCATGGAAGAAAAACTTGGCTAAATTCGATAACGAAGTTTACAAGATTGGTATAACATCGGGCGAATTCCTCGTAGTACAAGGTTATAGTGGCGACTTACTACAAGTTGTATCAGAAGCAAAACATTTAGATATTATGATTCCACGCGAAGGTGTATCTATTAGCTGCGACGATATGGTAATACCAACAACAGCACCAAATAAAGACCTTGCATACAAATTCATAAACTTCTTTATGGAACCAAAAAATGCAGCAAAGAATATGGCTTTTACATGCTTTTTTGCACCAATTCCAGAAGCCAAGTCATTGGCTAAAGATATCGACTTAGATAGAATCTTCCCAGATGTTCTATATACAACAGGTCAATTGATTATGGATATGGGAAAAGATAATAAGAAGTTCCAAAATATATGGGACGAAATTAAAATGACAAAATAATTTCCACAAAAAAAAAACAGAATAAAAAGTTCTGAATTGTTCAAAATTTAACATAAAAAAAGCGGAGTAAAATTTACTCCGCTTATTTTATTTATTTTTAAATTATTTCTTAGCTTTTTTTGCACAAGGTTTCTTTGCTGGTGCTGCTTTCTTTGCTGCACATGCACATTTCTTTGCGCAAGCCTTCTTAGCTGGTGCTGCTTTTTTTGCGGCACATTCACATTTCTTTGCACAAGGTTTCTTTGCTGGTGCTGCTTTCTTTGCTGCACATGCACATTTCTTTGCGCAAGCCTTCTTAGCTGGTGCCTTTGCTACAGCTTTTTTTGCTGGTGCAGCCTTCTTAGCTGGTGCCTTAGCTGGAGACTTTGCTACAACTTTCTTAGCAGGAGCTTTCTTTGCTGGAGCAGCCTTCTTAGCTGGTGCTTTTTTTGCTGGAGCAGCCTTCTTAGCTGATGCTGCTTTCTTTGCTACTTTTTTTGTTGCCATATTATTTTTATCTTTTGGTTATTTGTTAACATTGCCCCCACTATCTATTTTTTCGATAATGGAAGGATTTTTACAATGAAGTCTGCAAATAAAAAAGGAATCAACAATAGGGCTTATATTATTACAATTACAGAGATAAACACACGAGGCATTATCAAAAATAAATGCCGACCCTACTTTAAAAATATTCTTAACAATCATCTCTGCTGTACTTGTAGTGATTTGTTTTGGTTTGTATAACTACAAGTTATCAATGTTTTTAAAATTTTTGCAACACAAAAATTATTTTTTATTTATATTTTTTCAATTTATGTATTACGCAATAATGAAACATTATTTTCTGAAGTTATAATAAAATCTTTATTCATTTTAAAACCTGCAAAAAAATCTTTATCATTCATAACCTTGCAACAAGGACGTTGCAATTTTTTTGCAAGTATTGCTCCATGCGAACATGCAATAACTAAACCGTTAGACGACGCTTCTAAAATTTTTCCACAATCGGAAAACATTTCTTCATTTCTTACAACATCTACATCAAAAATTTTTATTGCTTCATTTTCGTAAATAAAAATTCCCGCACCAAAGGCACGTATTCTATTTCGTAATTCTTCGGCACTTTTACGAAAATCTAAATACATATCTTGTTTAGAAAGTTTTCGTGCATACGTTGCCTTTGAAGAATCTTGTGGTAAAAATTTTAATTCGCCGTTTTCGAGTAATGGAAGATTTTTTTCAAGAACTTTAGCTGATGCTTCTGATATTTTTTCGCGCAAAGTTTTAGAAGTATCGGAATACGATATTTCAACTTCGCAAACATCTGCAACATCGCCCTCGTCCATTGCTGGCGATATAGCCATTAAGGATACCCCTGTTTTATCTTTACCCAAAGCAATAGCAGTTTCGATTGGCGATGCACCACGCAATTCTGGCAATATAGAAGCGTGTAAATTTAAACAAGGATACTTACCATACTTCAAAATATTATCTTTTAAGATACAGCCATACGCCATTACTATAATGAGTTCAACACCAAGTTCTCGCAAACGTGCAACAACAAAATCATCGGGTTTACCAACTGGACGAAGCAACTCGACACCATTATCCAAAGCCCACTGCGAAACTTCATTAGGCGACAACTTTTTGCCACGACCTTTTGGTTTATCGGGGTTGCTAATCACACATAATAAATCGTGATTATTACGCACAAACTCAATCGGTTTAAGTGCGATTGGGTCAGATGCCATAAATGCTATTTTCATTTTTTTGAACTTAAACGCTCCTGTATTGTTTGCGAAACTTTACCAACAAGCTCCAAATTTATAGCAACGCCACCTAAATTTAGAGCATCGCGTATACCATTTGTAAGATAACGTCGGTACATATGCGACAACGACAGCGTACTATTACAATACATACGCACTGTATATGGTCGAGAAGATACCTTAACTGAATAATAAACTTTAAATCGTTTACCAGAAATATAACGTGGTGGATTTTGCTCAAGCAACTTTTGAATAACAGTATTCAACTTACCTGTTGAAACGGCAGAATTCATCTTTTTATAAATTCGCATTGCAGCCTCAGGAAGTTTATCAATACCTGTATCATTTTTTGCCGATACAAAATATATACGAGAATCACCAATCAAAGGCAATTCATGACGCACTGCTGTTTCAAAATCTTTACCGAACTCTTGAATATTTTTGTAGTTGCCCAAAGTAGAGCGCGAGAACATTTCAACTGCGTAATCCCACTTATTTACAACAACAATTATAGATGCCCCAGCTTCAGCAATCTCGCCTGCCAAACGTTTATCTAACTCGGAAACGCCTTCCATAGCATCTATCACCAAAAACACAACATCGCACGCTGTTATAACTTTGTGTGTACGCAACGATGATAAATAATCTAACGATGTATTTGTTTTACGTTTTACACGCAATCCCGCAGTATCGTACATACGGAATTTCATAGTATCACCGTCTTTTACAGGCACATCAATATCGCATTTTACACTATCCCTAGTAGTACCAGCAACATCGCTTACTATCAAACGTTTTTCACCTAACAAGCGATTTAAAATTGAACTTTTGCCAACATTTGGACGCCCAGCCACACAGATTTTTATTCTGTCTTCGCCATCATTTTTAGCTTCGGTATCAAAAGCTCCGTATTTTGCTTCTAACATAGAAACTAAAGAATCAACACCATTGCCATGTTCTGCCGAAACTTCAACTGTATTTTTAAAGCCTAACGAGTAGAAATCAGACGCCAACTGACTATGCTGTGGTGCATCAACTTTATTTATAGCAACAATAACATCTTTACCCGAAGAACGCAACAACGATGCTATTTCCATATCTAAACCAGTTAAGCCAGCTTGTAAATCTACAACAAACACAATGGTATCGGCAGTAGTAATTGCAAAATTAGCTTGCTCATTAGTAGCATCGGCAATAACTTTTTCGGTCATATCTGGCGTTGCCCCCATACCACCTGTATCCATTAAAATGAGCGAATCGGAAAGCTTTTCAACAACAATATCTCGTGTAACACCAGGTTTATCGTGTACAATCGAAACGCGTCTGCCAATTAATCTGTTGAACAATCGACTTTTACCAACATTAGGACGCCCTACCAACGCTATACTTTTAGAAATATTAGACATGTAATTTATCTATTGCTTTTTTCATTCTTTCAGAAGCTTCAACTAAATTATCATAACTTGTTGAGAAGCTTGCACGCACAAAACCTTCGCCATCTTCACCGAATGCCGAACCAGGAACAACTGCAACTTTAGCTTCGTTTAGAATATATTTTGCAAATTCCATCGAAGTCATTCCAAATCTTTTTATTGATGGGAACGCATAAAAAGTACCCTTTGGCAAGTGGCAATCCATACCCATTTCATTAAACTTACCAACTATAAAATCACGACGGTTTTGATATTGCTCGCGCATTTGCAACATTGATTTTTTACCATTGCGCAACGCTTCAATTGCGGCTTCTTGCGATACTATTGGCGCACACATTATAGCATATTGATGAGCCTTCATAGCACCTTCTATAATTTCTTTTGGCGCACAAGCATAACCAATTCTAAAGCCTGTCATAGCGAATGCTTTTGAAAAACCATGCAAAAATACAGTACGCTCTTTCATACCATCGAAAGACGCAATCGACACATGCTTACCATCGTAAGTTAGCTCTGAATAAATTTCATCGCTGATAACAAGCATATCTTTTTCTTGCGCAAACTTAGCCAACTCTTTCAACTGCTGAGCCTCTGCCACACCACCAGTTGGATTTGTTGGAAAGTTCAACAAAATAGCCTTACAACCAGGTTGCCAAGATTTTTTAACTTCGTCGATATTAAAAGCAAAATGGTCTTCTGGACGAGTTTTCACCTGTACAGGAATACCATGTGCCAACTTTATACTTGGTGCATACGACACAAAGCAAGGTTCGTGATACATAACCTTGTCGCCTGGGTTGATAATTGCACGCAACACACAATCGAGAACTTCCGAAACACCAACACCTACTAAAACTTCGCACGAGGCATCGTAAGCAATACCATAATTTGCACCAACATAATTTGCAATTTCATTACGCAACGAACGCAAACCAAGATTATCGGTATACGATGTCTTGCCATTTTCTATTGCGAAAATCGCCGCTTCTCTGATATGCCAAGGCGTAACGAAATCAGGTTCGCCTATGCCCAACGATATTGCATCGGACATTGTTGCTGCAATTGCAAAAAACTCTCTGATACCCGATTTGGGCAATTCGAGAACATGATTTGCTATAAATCTTTTAGGATTATTCATATTAAAAATTTACACTACGGCGAGTATATAAGACGATCATCTGAATGAGGTTCTGTTTTTATTAAAAAGCCTTGAGTTTTATAAGTTTTCAAGAAGAAGTGTGTAGCAGTTGATGTAACCCCTTTAATTGTAGCTAATTTTTCGTAAACAAAGCTTGCCACATCTTTTAGAGAATCGGCTTTTACAAACAAAAGCAAGTCATAAGCGCCACTCATCAAAAAGCAAGAATCCACTTCTTCAAACTTACTTACGCGCTGTGCTAGTCTATCGTAACCACCATCACGTTCTGGAGTTATACGCAATTCAATAGCTGCATGAACTTTTGAAACTTCAACATCTGAGTTTATTACCGGACGCCAACCCAACAAAATGCCAGCATCGGTAAGTTGTTTCAATTGTTCATCGAGTTCTTCCTTACTCAAACCGAGTATTTTACCCATTTGTTCGGTAGAAAGAGCTTCTCCGTCTAACATCAATTTTAAAAGTTTTTGCATAATCTTATATAATGCACCTTATTAAAATTTTTTAAACACTTTTTTTTATTTTTTTACATTCCAATTTTCACCACAAACAACTCCGGCGAAAGCTCATTATTTTTATCTGTATAACGAGCTATATCAAAATTGTTATCAAGCAAAAATTTTTCGACACTTTTAAATTCTTCCATACCACCTTCGTGTGCCTTATAACATAGTATGCTCAACACACTTCCTGATTTATCGGCAAGCTCCAAAGCCGACTGAATTGCTCTTATTGTAGTAGCTGTTTTTGTAGATATTGTTTTATCTGAGTTTGGCAACCAACCAAGATTAAAGAAAAAGCAATTTATTTTACCATGCAAATATTGTGGAATTACATTTGCCATACTCTCATGACCACACAAGAAGAACTCGGCACACTGCAACCTATTATTATCGGCAAACAATTTTTTAGACCGTTCTATTGCATTTTCTTGAACATCAAAACAAAAAACTTTTCCATTATCGGCAAGAATAGACGCAACAAACAACGCATCTCTACCACCTCCAACAGTAGCATCAACAGCATAATTTACACAAGGCAACAACCTCTTTACTTCATCGTGCGACTTTTGCGTTAAATTCATTTACACAATTCCAACAACACACAGCGATGCAAAAATCAATAAAGCACCTCTGCCTATTTTCTTACGCCAAACCACGTTCCGATGGTGTTTCCATAAACGCAAGCAAATCTTGAATTATACGCGACGATGCATCGGCTCTGCTTTTCAATTCAGCAATAGCATTCGGACGCGATAATCTGCGTTTATAGATGAGCTTAAATGCACTATAAGCAATATCAATTTCTTCGGTAGTAAAGCCATTGCGTTGCATATTTATTTTATTGATAGTGCAAACCGTTGCTGGATTACCATCAGAAATGAAATACGGAGGCAAGTCTTTTACTTGTTTAGTCATAGCACTAATCATTGCATACTTACCAATACGCGAGAATTGATGCGCGCCAGAACTCCATGCAATAACAGCGTGGTCGCCAACAACAACGTGTCCTGCTAAGGCTGCATGCGAACTCATTATAATATGATCACCAACTATGCAGTCGTGAGCAACATGACTATAAGCTAAGAAGTTATTAAAATTACCAACAATAGTATTTTCGCCTTCTTTTGTAGCTAAGTGTACTGTTGTGTACTCGCGGAAAACATTGTTATTACCAATAACTAAACCAGGTTCTCCACCAACATACTTTAAGTCATGAGTTTTTCCACCTACAAACGCATATGGATAAACTTGATTATTTTCGCCCATGGTTGTTAAGCCTTCAACAGTTGCATGATGTGCAACAATTGTACCTGCACCAATCTTTACGTCTTTACCAATATATGCATAAGCACCGACTTCAACATCGTCTGCTAACACTGCACCATCTTCGACTATTGCTGTTGGATGAATTTTTGCCATTACTTCACTTTCTTATGGAGCTTCATTTACATCTAAAATTGAGAACATCAATTCAGCCGAACTTACAACTGTATCGGCAACCGAACATTCAACTTTTGCACAAATAACTTTATTGGCTCTATTTTTAGTTATAACGCCATGTATTCTTATTTGATCACCTGGTTTTACGGCTTTACGGAACTTGACTTTATCGGCACTCATAAAGAATGCAAGTTTATCAGTACCGTCCATACGTTTAAACATCAAGATACCAGCAGCCTGAGCCATCGCCTCCAGCTGAAGAACCCCAGGCATAACGGGATTTCCAGGGAAATGGCCTTGAAAATAAGGTTCATTTATTGTTACATTTTTTATAGCAATAATTTCGGTATCATCAATAACATCTTCTACCCTATCGATAAGTACGAACGGATAACGATGTGGAATTAAATCTAAAATTCGGCGAGTATCGAGCGTTGTTTCGGTAGAAACTACAACTTGTTCTTTTGGTTGTTTTGAAGTTTTCTTTTCTACCTTTTGAACATCGGCACTCTTATACTTGAGCATCTGCTTATAGATTTCGGCAGTAAGTTTTGCATTAAGAGAATGACCTGTTCTTACAGCTATAATATGAGCCTTTAACTTTACACCAAGCAATGCGATATCGCCAATTATATCTAAAATTTTATGACGTACAAACTCGTCTTTAAAACGCAATGGTTCCTTCGACAAAATTTTATCGCCCTTTATAACGATTGCCGAATCTAAGCTTCCACCTTGAATTTTACCTATTTTCAAAAGTGGTTCAATATCTTCGTAAACGGTAAAAGTTCTTGCCGAAGAAATACCATTTTCAAAAGAATCGGGATCTATATCAATCGACAAATGCTGAGTATGCGTACCTCTATCATCAGCCGAAGTACAAGTAATTCTTAAACCTTCTGAATAAGGCAATGCTATAACCGAACGATTTCCATCGGTTATCGAAACTGGCTCACGAAGTTCAAAAACCTCGCTTTCTGCCGACTGCTCTACACAACCAGCTTCTTTAATCATTTGAACAAACGCCTTTGCCGAACCATCCATAATAGGAGGCTCGCCTGCATTCATCTCTACAATGCAGTTATCGATATTCATACCCGACATCGAACTCAAGACGTGTTCAATTGTATGAAGCTTTATATGCCCAGAAGTTACACCTGTATTGCGAACGAGGTCCGAAGAAATAAGCGATATATGTGGCTTAATTTCGGGTTTGCCGAACACATCGGTACGTTTAAATACAATACCTGTATTTTCTGGGGCTGGCTTAATTGTAAGCGACACTTCAGCACCACTGTGCAAAGCCTTGCCACTTACTGTTGCCTCTTTTGCTATTGTTCTTTGCTTCATATTAAATTATTAAACTATACTATTAAAAGAAAAATATCGGTTTGGTAAAGCCTTTTTTTGATATGTTTCTAATCTATGAGTATCTCGCGTTTGCCAGTACCATTATCCGGACCTATATAACCTTTTTCTTCCAATTCATCAACAATCTTGGCTGCCCTTGGATACCCAATACCTAAACGACGTTGCAAATAAGATATACTTACTTTCCCGTCTGATCTAATTATAGCTATGGCTTTAGGTACCATAGAATCGTTAAATTTTCCACCAGAACCTTCAACAATTTCATAGCCATCCTCATCCGACGCATCTATTTGTGCTTGAACTTCCTCGGCATATTGAGGTTCGCCATTTACTTTCAACGCTTCTACAACTGCTTCGATTTCACCATCTGACAAATACGCACCTTGCGCACGGATTACATCGGGAGCTCCATTGTTCATAAAGAGCATATCGCCCCATCCGATTAAACTTTCGGCACCTTTGCAATCCAAAATTGTTCTACTATCTATTTGCGATGTAACTTTAAATGCTATACGCGTTGGAAGGTTATTTTTAATTTTACCCGTTATAACCTTAACATCAGGACGCTGTGTTGCGATAATCATATGAATACCAGCTGCTCGCGCCAACTGGGTAATACGAGCTATATATGGTTCTACTTCTTTACCAACAACACTCATAAGGTCGGCAAGCTCGTCGATAATGCAAACAATATAAGGCATCTTTTCTTTTGGGATATCGACATCTTCATCAACATCAATTTCAGAACTTGCCTGAATACTGGCTTGGCGTTCTTCGGGCGACATTGATGCAAACTCAGCCTCAGCACGAGCCATTTCTTCTTTAT
The DNA here is from genome assembly GCA_015061955.1 of Verrucomicrobiaceae bacterium. Lineage (GTDB taxonomy): Bacteria > Verrucomicrobiota > Verrucomicrobiia > Opitutales > Intestinicryptomonadaceae > Merdousia. Next base: position 57,510 of record SUVO01000007.1, on the reverse strand, counting down.
CCTTTAAAATCTTTGCGTTAAAGCCATCTATATTGCGTACGCCCATTTTCTGAAAAATAGAATATCGACGCATCATTTCACCAGTAAGCCATTTAAGTGCAGCAGCAGCTTTTTTGACATCGCTAACCACTGGTATGAGCATATGTGGCACACTATTATAGCCTTGCAACTCAACCATTTTAGGGTCAATCATAATCAATCGCAAATCTTCAGGTGTCATCTTATAAAGCATTGATATAATGATTGTATTTATACAAACACTCTTACCTGAATTTGTTGAACCTGCAATTAGAGCGTGTGTCATCTTTTTTAAGTTAGCCACAATAGGTACTCCGGTTGCATCTTTTCCCAATGCGATAGGAATTTCGTAAGAATTATTACGCCACTGCTTCGATTCTAAAACTTCACGCATCGACACATTTTGACGATTTATATTAGGCACCTCTATACCAACTGTTCCACGACCTGGAACAGGTGCTATCATACGAACTTTTTCTGCTTTTATACCTGCTGTAATATCGTCTTCAAGATTTGTAATTCTACTAATCTTTACCCCAGGGGCAGGCTTGACTTCATAACGAGTTATCACCGGACCTGAAAACGCTTCACCAGGAAGAACTCTTACACCAAATTGCCCTATTACATTTATTATTTCGGTCATTCGACCCAAATAATTTTCTGCTCCAGCCTTTTCATTTTTCTCGGCATGCGCCAACAAATTCAATGCTGGAAAAACATATTTAGAGGTATTTCTCTTTTTAGGTGCTTTCTTTTCTTGTGAAACTTCTGCTGTTTCAACGGACTCATCCGATGTTACAACTTTTACTTCTTCTACAATTGATGGCGATACTTCAACTGACTTTGAAACCGAAACTGGTTTTTGCTCTGGAATTTTTATTTCTACATCTGAAAAATCAACAACATTAATTTCGTCTTCAGCTTCAACAAGATTATCATTACCCGACTCATTGTCTTCTTCATAATCACCCGACATTTCTATAACATCGACAAGTGCTGAATTGTCGTTTTTAGTACGACCCATTTTATTAGCAAAAGCCGACAACTCTTTTATATCGATTTGTTCCGACGATGGAGTATCAAAATCTAAATCATCTTCATTTTCTTGCGATACATCTTCAGCCGATACCTTCTGAACTTTTTTAGTTTTACCTTTTGCTTGAGTATCTTCATCTTCTTCAACTGGAATATCGGAAACATCGAAATCTTTATTTTTGCGAGAGAATATTGAAACAATTATATTCTTTGGCAACATTACTAACGTTATACCTACTACCGATATTGCACGCCATAACCATTTACCTAAAACAACTATCGCATTGCCTATTTCCTTTGCGGCTTCAGTTGGACTTTCGACAAAAACTACAACTAATGTAAACAAATACAAGCTCCCAAATAAAAGCCAATTTCCAACTTTATCTAAGAGCACTTTTGTGCAATCTTCGTAAATAAGAAAACCTATCTTACCTCCCCAACCACAAGGAAATTGTGCATTTTGTAATGGAGCACTTGAACCTAAAGAAGCTTGAAATACCGACGACAACACTGAAAGCGATATTATCCCCAATATTACCGACACTATTTCCCACTTTGTAATTACATATGCTTTTCTACGAAAACACCCAATACCAAACCACAACAAATACAAAGGTATCATATATGTTGCTGCACCAAAAACCAACATAAAAAACAACGATACTGTTGCACCTAATTTGCCACAAATATGTTGTCCGTTAGTATCGGTAGATGCCAAAAATGGCTCGAAATAATGTTTCAATAAAACATCTTGTCCTACATCATAACCAAGAACAGAAATTCCCAAGACTATACCTATAAATATAAGCACGCACCCTAAAATTGGATGTGAATTACCAATTACCTCACCTAATTTTTCAACCTGTTTTTTCTTTGCCATCTAAAATTTTCTATTTTTGTAAAAGTTTTTTTGCCATTTCGATTGCAGTATCAGCATTTCTATCGCCGAGCATTCTGGCTATCTCTGATACTCGAGCATCATCGTTTTCTGTAAGCGATGAAATCGACACCGATGTTGAAGTATCGGTTTGCGTTTTTACAACCACCAAATGATTATCGCCTTGCGATGCCACTTGGGGCAAATGTGTTACACAGAAAACTTGATGCTTTTTTGCAAGCTTTGCCAACTGAGCACCAACCTCACTACCAATTTCTCCACCAACATTAGCATCAACTTCATCGAACACAAGCACTGGTGTTGAATCTTGTTCAGCAAGCACTGTTTTTATTGAAAGCATTACGCGTGCCAACTCACCACTTGAAGCAATCTTAGCTAACTCCAACGGCTCATAGCCTGCATTTGCCGAAAATCTGAACGAACAAGAACTCTGGCAATCTACACAAGGTTCTTTACTTTGTGCAAGCTCAATCTCAAATCGAGGACGTTTAAACCCTAATTTTTCGAGCAACGCACAAACACTTTTTGCAAGTTTTTCAGAAGCTTTCTTACGTGTTTTATAAACTTTTTCAGCCAATGGTTGCAACGCCAACAACATTTTTTCAGACTCAAACGCAAGTTTATCAAGCGATGCCTTTATATCAGATTGCATTTCTATGCGATGTTTCATTTCATCGCGTGCCAACAACACATCATCAACGCTTGCACCATACTTACGCCCCAACGACAACCACGTCGACATCTGTCGGCGAATTTGTTCAATCTGCCCTGCCGACATATTACAGCCTCTTGCCATACGTTCATACTCTTGTGCAATATCGGCAATTTCTATTGATGCACTTGCAACACGCTCATACAAACTTTTTGCATTATCCGAAACATTTGCCAATCCCGATGCCAATCTATTAGCCGATGCCAACATACTCGACACCCCTTCTTCCGACAACAACGTTGCAGATATTTCAGAAGCCGTTTCAACAATCTCGCTCGACATCTCAGCAAGCTTTGCCTGTTCCTCGAGTTCTGCTATCGACTCCTTCGAAGGATTTAAATTTTCAATTTCAGCTATACGTTTACGCAAAAACTCAATTTCATCTGGAGAAAGTTTTTTAGAATTTTTTAACGCATCAATCTCTTTTAGCATTTCTGCATACTGCCGATACTTTTGCAAATACTCATCGCGTTCTACATCGTTATGCGCAAACGCATCAAGCATATTCAACTGATTTTTTTCAGAGAATAATTTTTGAGGCTCATTCGCTCCATGAAAATCTATCCACAACTGTCCAAGTTTCGACAACGTTGCCAAAGTTGTCAATGCCCCGTTTATCATAACTCGTCCAGATTTACTTTTCGAGATACTTCTCGATATCACCAACGAATTTTCTTCGCAAACTGGCAAAGAATTTTCTTCAAGAAACAAATTCACGCATCTACAATCTTCAAACAGCAACTGAGCCTGCACCACGCACTGTTCTCCATAATTACCAACAACCTCTTTACCTACTCTATTTCCTGCTAAAATTGCCAATGCGCCAAGCAAAACACTTTTACCAGCACCTGTTTCCCCAGTAAGCACTGTAAAGCCTTTTGAGAACTCCACGGTCTCACTATTCATCAGTGCCAAATTACTAATCTTTACAAACTCAAGCATTATTCTAAACCAATCTTTATACATTACAACAGCAACCTTTACAACTTGCAAGACCTTTTAACAAAAAAACGTGTGTGGACGCACCACTTTGCGAATAAAGATTTAAATAATGGTAAAGTAGGCAATGAAATTGCCTACTTTTTTATTAAAATTCGCAAAGTGGTGCTTGTAGCTAAAATCGCACTTTTGCTTCGACTCACGACCAAAGGTCGCTCACGCTTGCAAAAGCACGTTTTTAGCAGACACCACACACGTTTTTTTATTTCTGTTTCCTATGTTGGTCCTAATCAAAGGGTAATATTTTTTATTATAATGATGAAAGCTACTTTTGTGATCACAATCGAGACACTTCCAACATATAAAAATTTGACATTTATTCTTACTTATAGCAGAACTATTTTATGCAAGAAAAAACAAACGCAGTACGCATTGTAGAACGTATGAAACTTTCATACAAAACTCACACTTACGACAGCTCGCAAGCCATATCGGGAGTCGAGGTTGCTCAACAGTTAGGACAAAATCCCGACAAAGTTTTCAAGACACTCGTTACAACTGGTAAAACGGGCAAGCACTATGTTTTTGTTATTCCAGTTGCAGAAGGTTTAGATCTAAAAAAAGCAGCAAAAGCTGTTTCAGAAAAATCTATTGAAATGTTAAAACAAAAAGATTTACTTGCCCTGACTGGCTATGTACATGGTGGTTGTTCGCCTATTGGTATGAAGAAATTTTTCACCACAACGATAGATGAAACTGCAACCTTGTCCGACACCATAATCTTCAGTGGTGGACGCATTGGACTTCAACTTGAAATGACTCTTGAAAGCCTACAAAAAGCAATTCGTTTACAAACTGCTCAACTAACCACAGAGCAATAAATTCATCATCTATTCAATATTAGTAAGGACTTTTAATTTTTACTATTATTTATAGACAACTACGCAAACTACTTATACAAAAAAAGGGAAGCTTTTCAAGCTTCCCTTTTTTATCTGGAGCGGGCGAACGGGTTCGAACCGTCAACCTCAACCTTGGCAAGGTCGCGCTCTGCCAATTGAGCTACGCCCGCATCAGATTTAAATTATTATGAGAACATATAGTGCAAAATTATTTGATAATGTCAAGCTCAAAAATTGATTTTTTTCGAGAATTTTTTGGTGCCGAATAAAAGTCACTGTTATCAAGCAACGTAGCAATCTTATCATCTAACAAAATTTTTAATAAAGGCTTAACTTTTTTAAGATTTTCTTTCTTAAAAACTATATAAAATGGCAAAGTTAGTGGATAATCTCCGTTAAAAATACTGGTTGCATCGGGTTTATATGCGTATGCTTTACCACCATCTGACTTCGACACTGGCAAAACTTTAATCATTTCAATATTTTCTGCCTTACCTACAACAGCTATTGCAGCATTATTTGTTTTTACAACATTTATAACATCGGATTTTTTCTGTAACATCTTTATCCATATTCCAAAATTAGATCCATCTAAAGCTTCTGCCTTAAAAAGTTCTACAACTAAATTATCGCCAAAGGCTGTTGATACAGCTACAATATTACGCAAGCTAGCATCGTTTACGCCAAGTTGCGACCAATTTTCGCTACGTACTTTTGCATTTTTTGAATAAATATCAGTTAGTTGTTTTGTTGTAATTTCTTCGATTGGATTAACCGTATTTACAATCACAACTGCTGTTTGATAAGCTAAAGGCAACGCTACTAATCCATCTGGAATACGTTGGTTGCGAGGCTTTGCAATTATAGCAACATCGCACTTACCTTCTTTAAGTTCAGGCATAGCCAAAAAAGTTCCACGCATATTACTTTCAACATCGATACCCGATGTCTTAGCAAGTGAAACAATTTCTTTTTCTATAACTGGAGCAAGAATATCGCTACCAGCTACCTTAAATGGTTGCCCCCACACCCCAACAGATGCAACCATAACTACAATTATTGACGACCACTTTTTCATAATAATTTTCTTATTTCAAAATTAACATTTTTTAAACGAGCCCCAAAATCATACGAGCCTCTTGGCTCATCATATCTTGATTCCAAGGTGGATCCCAAACTATATTTACCGAAGCTTCGCGTACAGATGGCAACGCCTCTAAACGCAAACGTAAATCATCAGCAATTATTGGCCCCATTGAGCAACCAGGAGCAGTCAAAGTCATATCCACAACAACTTTGCCCTCGCCCAAAAATTCCATTCTGTACACCAAACCTAAGTCTACAATATTCACTGGAATTTCTGGATCGTAAACAGTTTTGGCAACGTTCCAAAGTTCTTCTACCGATACCTGTGGCAACGACTCTTCAAAAACATATTCTTTTTTATGAGCGCTTGCACAAACAGAATCTTTCGCAGGAGCTGGCGACTCACCTATACCAAGAGCATCGGCATCGGTCCCCTCAATACGAGCCATTCCGAACACCCCAAGTACCGTATAATTTCCACCCAAGTGATGAGTAATTTTCACCTCATTACCAGCAACCAGAAGAACCTCAAGCCCTGATGGGATGAGCATTGCATGAACGTCTCTTGAAAGTTTTATTTTTTGAGAATTCATAATTAAATCAAAGCCAAATTATCACGATGTACCACAACATCTTTATGACCACACTTACCAACATGCTTACGCATTTGTTCTAACTCGCCCGATTCAACCTCAGTCAAGCCACGCGCAACAGCAAAACCAGATGCTTCGTCTACAATCTCTACCATTTCGCCCTTTGCAAACTTACCCGAAACAGCACGCACACCAGCAGGCAACAACGAGCCTCCCGAACTACGCAACGCTTTTACTGCACCTTCATCGACAACTATTTTTGCGATAGTTTTGCCGAAATAAGCCAACCAACGTTTTTTTGAACTTATTGCACTTTTCGACGCCAAAAATTTTGTTCCTGGGTTTTTGCCATCTAGAATATCTGTCAAAATATTTTCGGCATCACCTCTTGCAATGTAAACATCGCAACCAGATTTTGTAGCAATCTCGGCAGCCTTTATTTTTGTAATCATACCACCTACAGCAGTAGCACTCATTGTACCACCAGCCATTGCTCTAATTTCTGGAGTAATTTTTGCAACTTCTTTTACAACCTCACCACTACCCTGCATATCGATGAGACCTTTAGCAGTCGAGAAAATCATAAGTTCATCAGCTTTTGATAGCGTTGCAACCAACGAGCTTAAAACATCGTTATCGCCGAACTTCAAGTTTAATTCAGCAGCACTAATGCAGTCGTTTTCATTTATAATTGGCACAACGCCATCGGCGAGTATTTCGTCTAATAATTCGCGAATAGACTTATGGCGAGAAAGCACATCAACATCATCTCGAGTCAGCAAAATTTGAGCAACCGATATCGAAAACGGTGCAAACAATTCTGCCCAAGTTTGAATTAAAATGCTCTGTCCAACTGCAGCACACATCTGCACTTTACGAATGTTCTTTGGACGAGTTTTCAAACCGAGTTTACCCATGCCTAAGCCGACAGCCCCCGAGCTTACCAAAATAACCTCGATGCCACGTTTTTTTGCATCGGCAATTTGCGCACATAACGCACTCATTTTGCCGAGTTCCAAACAACCAACTCCGCTTGTGAGTACGCCTGTGCCGAGCTTTACGACAATGCGCTTTTTACAAGATTTTTCCATGAAGATTAGATTTTTTTCAAATCGGCTTCTTTAGCCGCGAGCATTGCGTTTACATCAGCTATGCTTTTGTCGGTTGCATTCTGAACTTCTTTTTCAAACTTTTTCAAGTCGTCTTCAGTTACAGCCCCAGCTTTCTGAGCTTTTTTTGCAGCATCGAGAACTTCTCTACGAATATTGCGAACACGAACTCTGCCTTGTTCAGCCATTTCCGAGCAAATTTTTGCAAGCTCCACACGACGTTCACCCGAGAGTGCTGGAATTGGGCAACGAACAGCTTCGCCCATAACTGCTGGCGTAAAGCCGATATTTGCAGCTAAGATTGCCTTTTCAACATCTTTTAGAATGCTTTTGTCCCAAGGTTGAACACGAATTGTAGAGCTATCTGGAGTTGTTATAGCGGCAATATCTTTCAAACGGCTCATAGTGCCATAAGCTTCAACCATTACATTTTCAACCATACCTGGATTAGCCTTACCAGTGTTTACGCTTTCAAATTCTTTGCCAACGTATTCAACTGCTTTTTTCATTGCTTCAGATGTTTTTTTAAGTTCTGCTGAGATATCCATTTTTTACCTTTCTTTTTTGTTAAATATACGCGATACGCCGTACAACTTGCACGGCGTAAAAATTTATTTTTATTACGATACAACCGTACCTATTTTCTCGCCACCAACAACCTTGCGAATGTTACCTTCGCCACACATGTCGAATACTACAATTGGAATTTTGTTATCCATACACATCGAGAATGCAGTGGAATCCATAACAGCCAAACGTTTTTCGATAGCTTCCATATATTCAAGGCTATCATACTTAACGGCATCGGCGAATTTCATTGGATCTTTATCGTAAATACCATCGACTTTTGTAGCTTTCAAGATGCAGTCGGCATTAATTTCGCTTGCACGCAAAGCAGCAGTGGTGTCGGTTGAGAAATACGGATTGCCCGTACCAGCTACAAATATAACAACTCTGCCCTTTTCGAGATGACGCACTGCTCGACGTACGATGAAAGGTTCTGCAACCTTTTCCATAGGGATAGCAGTTTGAACGCGAACAGGCACGCCTTCTTTTTCTAATGCGTTCATCAAAGCTAAACCATTTATTACTGTTGCGAGCATACCCATGTAGTCGCCCGTAGTTCTGTCGACACCTGATTTAGCGCCATTTAAGCCACGGAAGATATTTCCACCACCGACAACTAAGCAAACCTGAACACCCATTTCGTGAACAGCCTTCAGCTCGACAGCCAAGTTTTTAAGGATATTACTGTCTAAACAGTCTCCTTTTTTTACATCTTTGAGGGCCTCGCCACTCAATTTCAAAACAATGCGTTTATATTTTAAATTCATTGTCTTGAAATAGTAAAAACTTCCCCCACTTTTTCAACTCTTTTTTACGTGATTTTTCGATTGAGCCAATACTATTACAGCAAGTAGTTCATTTATAATTTAACAACAGGAAAATTTGAATAAATAATTTTACCATATCACATAGAACAAAAACAACATAACGATAATATTGTTATTATAGTTATTATAAAAAAGAGATTACTAAGATAATCTCTTTTTAAGTTTTTCTATTTTTCCGATTTTCAGATACTATCTAACGTTTGAACTAATAACTCGAACTTCTTTTATATTCTTGGCTCGAGATAGTCTCATAACGTTCCATAAATTCAACAATTTGCTTAGTATAATTTTTATCCATATAATCGGTTATATCTTTTGACCTATTTGCATTCTTATAAACAATCTCTTTTGTATTTGCATCGTAAATAATAATACCAAAATCTACAAAATTTTTATTATCTTTTAAAAAATACTTATGATTATAGAAAGCTCTAAGTTTATTTATATTCTTTTCAACTTCAACTTTCCCGTTTGATACATACACAAAAAATGAGAATATCCAAAAATCTTCACTTCTCAGATGACTTCCATATATCACTACGGGTTTCTCTAAGTTTTTTAGAGGCATATTATATATTCTTATTGTAGAATTACTATTAGTGTGAATACGCTGTATAGATGTCTCGGGGGTTGTAAAATTATGCCCATATGTTGGGGAACCATCACTTGAAGAATAGTTGCTTCTTGTATTGCCATTACCCTCTTTCACACTTTTAACATACGAAATCATCTCATCACGTTTGGTTGCCTCCATATATTTTAAGAAATTATCTTTTGTACCTTTTTTACCAATGAGATTTCCCGTGCCTTTTTCATATAGAAAAATTGCCGACTGCATTTTTGCATTACCATATGTATGTCGGTAATTTCGATAAGAATAATTACGATATGCCGGAGTTACATCTTCAAACTTAAAGACATGAGGATTATCTCTATCTACCGACATTACATAGTATTTATATTTTAAATGGGCTTCGGATTTATAATCTGAACCGACATTACAAAAATAACAAACTATAACATCAATAGGAACAAAACTTTTTATTGTAACAGTAATTTCTTTGCGTACATTTGTAGAATTGTTTGAGCCATCTTCACCAGAATATAGTCTATTAACTTTTTGACTAATATCTATATTTAACATATATTTTCTATGAACTTTAGTAGTAGGTATAGCATTCTTTTTCTTTGCTAAAAATTCAAAATTAGAGCTTTTTACAATATTTTTAGCAAATGTTAAATCGGCTTCGGAAGTATTTATAATTTGATATTCTTTTTTTTTTCAAAGTTTCCACATTTCCGAATTGCATTTGTTTTTGTTGTTTTTCTCGAAACAACATATTGTCTTTTAATCTTCTTGCTACGATTGGATCTATTCTAATATTGATTACAGAGTCTTTAAAATCATACAAATACCCGTATTTACTTTTTAGCAGATTCAAAATCTCTTTTAACGAAACATTCTCTAAATTAAATGATATATTTTCAACATGTACATGGCTATCTGCTAAAACTACCTTTATTTTAGATTCTGCTATTTTTTCTTGAATACGCTCTACAACAACAGACATAGGTTGGTCTTCTATTTTTATATTACCAATACTTATGTTATTAAGTGGATTTGATGTTTTTTTCAATTTACGTAATGTAGAAGTTTTTATACGCAAATAAATATTTTGATTTTTTAGATAATATGTATATCCAAACTCGTTTGATAACGTGTCTAACATAGACTTTATGGATTGATACTTTATATTCAACGACACATTTCCTACATGAATATCACTATCGCACAAAATAATATTAAAATTATTAGGAAGAGCTAAATTTTTATCATTTTTCAACTCATTACAAATATACTCGATTGCATCAGGCATAGTTTTATTTTTCACCTCCAAAGAAGTAATGCGAGTATCATTTATAATTTTTTCAAAATCATTTACTTCCCGTTTGTAAACAGAATCAATATCTGTTGTAGCTGATTTGGAAACATCATTTTCTCGTGAACTAACAACAGATACATGTTCTTCGGTGCTTTTCTCATCGTCATTTTTGTTAAGAAAAACACTATAACAAACTAATATAATAGAAGTTACTAATAATAAAAATGTAGTTAAATTTTTCATATCCATATTTTATAAAGTATTGATTACCTCAATAATTTATTCGCATGTTTGAAAAATTTTTCCTAATTTTCAACCCCAAAAAAACAATAAATTGTATTTTTTATTAGAATATTATTTCTTTTCGGGCATAACCGAAATTGACACTGGTGCTATATCAAAGATTTCTTTTGCCATTTTGCGCACATCTTCAAGCGACACCCCATTATAATACTCAATTCTATTCAACGCCATATCTATCATTATAGGCTCTACTTGCGACTGCGACATAACGCTAAGCAACCAATACTTATTATTGCGTTCTGCAGTCTTCAACGATTTTATTATTGGAATTTTTGCACGCTCAAATTCGTCTTGAGTAATTTGTTTTTGCAATTTTTTACCACACTCATCGAGTGTCTTCAACAACTGCTCATTATACGCTGGCTCTACAAAACTTGCCGCCGACGTAAAGCCAAAATAATCCAACCAAGGCACATTACTATAAAATGCAAACGGGCTATAAACATTACCCTCGCCCTCACGGACATCTTTACGCAAAACATCATCTAAAATTGCACTAAGAATTGTTGCCGTACGCATTTTACGCATATCTTTACCAAACGATGTATTCCACACAACACACGCCAACGAACGTGGTTCGGTTGTTGCCTGATAAGTCTGCTTCAAGACTGTTCCCGATTTTTTCATCTCGATTTTTTCGGCGAGTTTTGGCAACGCATCAGCACGCTTTGGCATTGCACCAAACGACTTTGCAACAACATCTATAATTTCTTCGGCATCAAAATCACCAACAACCGATATTTCAAGATAATCATTTTGCAAGATTGGTTTCAACCACGATGCAAAATCAGCCATTGAATACTTCTTGAAATTTTCAAAGCTCCCAGGAATTTTCGCAATACTCGACGATCTCAAAATATCAGACGTTAAGAACTTTAATTTTGATGCTGGATCAGTCTCTACATTTCGATAGAACGCCTCTGCCAAATTACGCAAATTTTCGATAGCATCGCTACGGAAACCAGCCGATGAAATCATAGTTGCAATGTATCGCAACATTGTTTGGCTATCACGAGAATTACTTGAGCCAAACACCGATATACAACCACCAGACATCTTAGCCCGAACTGTCATTTTCAACAGATTGATAGCAGCATTTATTTCTGCGGCACTCTGAAATTCTGTTCCTCCAAGCACCATTGCCGAAACTGCAGTATAAAATTCTGGCGATTTTTCAGGCACCGACAACACACCATTACCTATACAAACATTTACCAAAACTTCGTCTTTAGTAAACTTGGTAGGTTTAATATTCAGCGCAACGCCATTGGCAAATTTTATCTGCGTAATACCCAACTTATCGATTTTTTTACGATAAACAATTTCAGGAACATTTTTATACTCAGCAAAAATAAGTTTTGAAACTGCAAATTTATCGGCTGAATATTTTGAATTATACGCAGTAGCATACGCCTTGTTTACTTCGGCTTCAAATTCTTGAGTTTTTTCCACCTTTGCATCCGACACAAACAACGACACCTTACTTTCTTGTACAACTTTTTTGAACAATTCAACAAGCTCTTTAGCATTGCAATTTTTGTACGCATTTTGTGTTAAACGCATATCTTCTTCGGGCGATATAAACGTTATCCCGTCGGAAAATGCCGACGTTATTTCGCCTGCCAACGCCTTGTTTTTTCGGGTAGATTTACCATTTATTGCAGTTTGCAAAATATCAAAAATTTTCTTTTTTGCGTTTTCAACTTCTGCATCGGTTATGGTATCAATGCTCAAAACTTGACGGAACAATTCCTCGGTAGCATCGGCATATTTACCCAACGGCGCATCGCAAGAGACTGAGAATATAAGCACTTTTGAGCAGAAATCGTAAAACGCACTAGCTCCTGAATTTATAGGCGAATTAGGGGTATCGGCAATACGCTGAAAACGAGCATTTAAAACGTATCCTAACAAGTTGAGTTTATCGCTTTCGGCTCTACTTTCAACGCTATCTAAAGACTTCACCACTGGACGCACAAACGACAACGATGCAGTTGAATTTGTCAGATTTGGCACGCCCATCGCATCTACTTTTATCGACAACTTTTCACCACCTATTCCTCCATTTTTGCCAGTTAACTCACCTACATCAGCCTTGCGAGCTTCGGCATTTGGAGCTTTAAAATCGCCGAAATGTTTTTTAGCCAAATTGAAAATTTCAGCTTCATTTATATCGCCAACAACAACCAACACCATATTATCTGGACGATAATTTTCGCGATAAAATTTTTCAAAATCTGCTTTATTTGCTTTTTTAACAACATCGGCAATACCAATGGGCATACGCTCGGCAAACTTAGTACCTTCAAATCCCGAGGCAATTTCTTTTACAACTTTTCTGTAATTTGCGTCGTCGCGAGCATTCATTTCTGCAACAATAACACTGCGTTCAGAATCTATAAACGACTGTTCAAAAAGCATTCCATCGGCATAATCGCGCAACAACAACAAGCTTTCGTCTAATATTTTCTCAGAAACCTCTGGTAATTCCAACTTATAAACGGTTTCTGTAAAACTTGTATGAGCATTTGTATCGCTACCAAACGCCATACCAAGACGCTGGAAATACTCGGTCATAGCTCCCGAAGGAAAATGCTTTGTACCATTGAACGCCATATGCTCTATAAAGTGTGCCAAGCCTCGTTCATTATCGTTTTCAAACAACGAACCCGATTTAACGAGCAATCGTATTGTACAACGCTTTGGTGGTTCAACATTTTTATATACAGCCACAGTTAGTCCGTTTGCGAGAAATTCTATTTTTAGATTTTCATCACGCACAAAACCACTATTTATATTTGCCATTACATTTGATGCTACAACCATAGACAGAATAATTACACTTTTTAAAATATTCATAGTTTTTTTATTTAGGATTTTTTTACAACTCTAAAAACACATTCATCAGAAAAATCTTCTACTAACGCGTTTTCTTGAGCTATATCGGAACGCATTGCCTGAAATAAAATTTCAAAACCAACTTGATTTAAATTATCTTTTATTTCTTCATCGACAGGCGAATGTATGAAAATGTTCCCATGGTCTCCTTTGTAGAAAATATCACCATACTCATCTAATACAGGATTTTGACAACCATGAATCCATTGTTTAGACTCCATACTCCAATAGGCTTCGTTGCCTTTCGATTTTCTATCGTGAGTAGTAAAGATAAAAACGCCATTTGGTTTTAGAACTCTGTAAATTTCACGCATTGCCTTTATGCGATTTTTCTCTTTGGGAATTTGCATTAGCCCATTGAAACCGAATACTACAGCATCGAAACTTTCCGGAGCAAAACAAATTTTTGTAGCATCGCAAACTTTGCATACTGTGTTATCGTTATATTTTTTTGCCAATTCCGATGCTGCAAGCACCATATTTTCAGAAAAATCAGTAGCAGTTATATTTTGATAACCTATTGCACTCAGCCCTCGAGCTATACGTCCTGCGCCACAACCAAGTTCTAAAATTGTTGCAGTTTTTGGAACGTATTTTTCAACTACAATTCGCTCCGACTCCCACAAGCCAACTTCCTCAGCTGCGCGCAAATAATCGGCAACAACTAAGGGATTTTCAAAATAATTTTTTACGGTATTTGCTTCCATACTGGATACCCTCTTGTAAATTTATCATTGCATATATTATGCGTTTCAACTGCATTTATTGTAAAATAATTTTTATCGAATGCGCGTAATCCACCAACAAACGTTTTATTTGCAACATATTCAAAAACGTAGTCTACAGCCTTAGCCTCACACACCGATTTATAAACACTCGCGCCACCCTCCAGATATAACGAACATATTTTTTGAGCATAGAGTTGCTCTTTTAGAATCGTCCAAAACTCTGAAGAATTTTTTGGAGCATTTATACGCATTACATCGACACCTTTTGCCGACAACATTTCTTGTTTAAAAATATCAGCAGAACAATCGCAAACAATGCGCGTAATATTTTTGTATAAATCGCTAAAGACATTAAATTTTGAAATATCGGCATCTGCTGACCTCAACGACGCATCGAAAATCAAACGTGCCTTAGGTGCTTTAATACCACTAAAAGTGCGAGCCAACAAACTTGGATTATCAGCAACAACCGTTCTCCAACCTACACCTATTGCCGAAAACAACTTTCGCCATTGCATTACATCTTCACGAGATTTATCGCAAGTAATAGCTGTTGGTTGGCCTGCACATTCTGTTATTTTACCATCTTTACTTATTGCGTATTTCAACGCCAACAAAGCTTGTTTTGAGGTTATATTTTTATTGAAAATAAAATTCAACTCCCGACATTCATCTTCCAAAATGCCGAATTTACAAAAAATATTTGCTTCTTGAAAAACGCTTTCGGCACGTCCTGCGTGCAGTGGATTTGGATCTTTACATCCTACATAAACACGTTTTACGCCAGCCTTTTTTATAGCTTCAGAGCATGCCCCCGTTCTGCCATGAGTAGTGCAAGGTTCAAGAGTTACATACATATCGCAACCTTGTGCGTGAAAATCGACCTTACGCAAACAATCTTTTTCGGCATGATCCAAACCATCACAACGATGATACCCCGTAGCCACCACTTTACCATCTTTGACAAGCACTGCCCCAACCATTGGATTGGGTGCAGTATTTCCCCACGCACGCACTGCTTCGTTGAGTGCCATACGCATAAAATGCTCGTGGTTATCCATAGGCTATTAACCTCTTACAAAGCAATTTGATTTTTTCTCTACACCAATCGATGTTTCAGGACCATGTCCGTTTAAGACACGAGTATCGTTGGGCAATGTATAGAGCTTTGTTTTTATAGATTTTTCCAACTGGGCATAATTGCCTTCCCAAAGATCTGTTCTACCAATGCTACCTGCAAAGAGAACGTCACCAACAAAGGCAATATTTTCTGATTCTATATAGTAAACTATGCTATCTGGACTATGTCCAAATGCTTCCAAACATTTAATCTTAACGCCAGCTATTTCAAACTCGTCGCCATCATTTATCTTTATGTCTATATGTGCCGATTGCAAGCCATCGCCTGAAAATAAAACCTCACGCTGAAGATCTGCGTCTTCAATCAAATGCGTACCAAATTTTGAAGCGTACACTTTTGCACCTGTTATTTTAGCAAGTTCAGCTGTATCCCAAATATGATCCCAATGACCATGCGTAAGAAGAATAGCTTCAAGCTTTCTGTCTATCTGTTTCAAGAAATGTGGTATTGTTTCAACTGCTTCGTATGGACAATCTACCAAAATTGCACTGTCGGAATTTTCAGGAACAATCAAATATGTATTTGTACCTAACTGACCTAATTGAAAATCGTATATTTTCATAAATTATTTATCGCCTTTAAATTTGTTAATTGTAAGCCATTTGTCGAAAATTTGTGGCCACATAGAAACCAAATCTTGTGGATTTCTATATCCCAAACCATAGCCATGAGGCCCTTTATCGCAAACAAACAAATTTGCATCAACCTCGGCTTTTTTCAGTGCCAAATAATAAGCAATTGATGAATTTACATACTTTTTATCAGCCAACGTTTGCACAATGAATGCTGGTGGTGTATCTTTTGAAACTAACAAATTGTCGGCAAGTTTATATGTTGAATTATAATCATCATACTGTTGATTTTTACCATCGCCAACAAGCTTGCAAGATCTGTAATTTGGTTCATCGCAGTAAGCTGGGTATATTAAGCAAGTATGCGAGGGACGTGCCGAAAGCTTATCAATTGCATCAACTGGTTTGTAAGCATTTACATTAAAACGAGTGCTAGCTCTTGCACACAAATTTGCTCCTGCCGAAAAACCTATCACGCAAATTTTGTCAGCATCAACATTGAGGTTATCGGCTTTTGCACGAATCATACGGATAGCACGTTGAATATCTTGCAATGCTCCGTTCATATTATCGGGAACTCTGTACCACAAAATAGCCGCATTCATGCCATGTTCAACAACCCACTGTGCAATGGAATATCCTTCGTTATCGGCCGACAAACCTCCGTATCCACCACCAGGACAAACTATTACAATACCTGTTTTTTTACCAGTATTTGCCTTAAAAAATTCCAAACGAGGATTTGATACGTTACGACGCCAACGTCTGTGCATTTTACCTGTTAAGGTTTCAGCCTTTGCACTTATATTGTCGGGAATTGTATCTTTTGTCCAAAGCTCGATAATCTCACCTTGTTTGTAAGTTGTTTGTTCTTGAGCAAACAACATAGATGCACAAAAGCATATACATGCCCCTATATAAAACTTTATATTTTTCATTTTTATTTTCCTTTACTTTATATATTCGTTTACTTGTAAATATTTTTCCAAAACACTACTCCAAATCGATATTAGCAACTTGGATTTGCCTTCAGCCATACCATAGCTATGCCTACCCTTATCGCAGAGGAAAATATTTGCATCTACACCTGCGTTTTTCAATGCTAAGAAATATGCAATAGATGAATTTGTACAATTTTTATCATCTTGAGTCTGTACAATCAACGTTGGCGATGTATCTTTGGAAACGGTTAAATGAGGCGTAAGCTCATAATCGTGATTGTAATCTTTTGAAGACACATTTTCCATACTACCTTCAATCCAACGCAACTTGTACATTGGCATATCGCAATAAGCTGGATACACTAGTATTGTATTATCGGGACGTGCCGAAATTTCATCAATTTTGTCCACAGCCTTATAACTTTTTTCAAACCTACATCCTGCTCTTGCCGACAAATCTGCACCAGCTGAAAAACCCATTATAGCAATCTTGTTTGGATTTATATTCCACTTCTTTGCATTTGCACGCGATATTCTAATAGCACGCTGAGCATCTTGCAAGGCTTCGTTTCTACTTGTTCTATACCACAATATACAAGCTGAAACGCCCATTTTATTGAGTTTTTCAACAACCTTATAACCTTCGTTCATACTACTCAAGAAGCAGTATCCACCTCCTGGGCAAACAATAACAAAGCCATTATCGCTCTTACCATTTTCAACCAAGAACAACTCCATACGAGGATTCGATACATTTGAAAGTGCATACTTTCTATTTTTAAAAAGAGTTTCGCCCTCAACAAAGTTTGTTTTATCGTTCCACAATGCAATAAATTTTTCTTTATTTTTAGAGTGCAACTGCAAGATATTTTCAGGCTTTTGCGAAACTTGTTTTGATACACAAGCATCGTTATTACTTGCACAACCAAACAACAAAATACACGAAAATAAACTTATTAAATTTTTCATATTTTTACTTTGAAACAATCACTTCGTTCTTCTTCAACCAAGCAGTAAATAAATCGAACCACTGCTCAATCAACTCATTCGGACGTACCATACCAAAGCCATGTCCACCCTTATCGAAGATATGCAAATTTACAGGAACTTTAGCCTGTTTTAAAGCCAAGAAATACGCAATTGATGCGTTTATCCACGTTTTGTCGTTCTGAGCTTGCATTATGAACGTTGGTGGTGTCTGTGCATCGATTTTCAATTCAGACGACAATTCGTAATCTTTGTTAAAATCAACACTTTCTACCTTTGCTTTATTACCCCAATAACGCTGATAAGTTGGTTCATCACAATAAGCAGGATACATCAAACCTGTAAAGTTCGGCTTTGGAGAAACATCATCAATAACATCAATTTTCTTGTAAGAATTTTCTGCATACAATGTACTTGCTCGTGCCGACAAATTTGCACCAGCCGAAAACCCAATTATAACAATTTTATCTGGATTTATATTCCATTTTTTTGCATTTGTTCTGACAATTCTAATAGCACGCTGAGCATCTTGCAAGGCTTCGGTGCGAATTTTTGGAACTCGATACTTTAACACACCAGCTGAAACACCATTGTCGGCTAAACGTTTGGCAACGTGAGTACCTTCGTTATCATACGAAAGTATAGAATAACCACCCCCAGGGCAAACGAGAACAAATCCAGAATTTGCCTTTGCTGTCTTAGACCAGAAAATCTCTAAAGTTGGTGTAGGCACACCTTTTATAATTCTGTTACCAGTTTTGCGTACATGTACAATTTCTGGTTTTTCAAAGGCTCTATCAGGCATTTTACCATCTGGCCAAACATTCATTACCTCACCTTTTGGATTATCTACGCCACCATAGGCTAAAATACTTGAAAGCACAGATACCAACAATACTAATTTACATATTTTCATTTGCATTTATACTCATTTTTACACTTAAAAAAAATCCGTCAACAAAAAACAAAATTATAAAAATTACTAAAAAAATAAAATCTTATACAATATATTACGATACATATTATCAATTAATCTAAAAAACTTAAAAAAAAGCTGGATTTTTTATAATAAAGAGAGATAATAAAACTTTGAAAGGGGTACGTTGTGTGTTAATCGTTCCGTTTTTGTTGTTGAAACGAACAATGTTGCTCTTTTAAAACGAAAGAAAATAATACCATGTTAAAAAATGTCATAAGCATAATTATGGGTGGTGGCAGAGGAACTCGCCTATATCCATTAACAAAATACCGTTGTAAACCTGCAGTTCCACTTGCAGGCAAATACCGACTTGTGGATATTCCAATTAGCAACTGCATTAATTCGGACTGCGGTGCAATATATTTGTTATCACAATTCAATACGGCATCACTTCACAAACACATTCAGCAAACATATAAGTTCGATAATTTCAGTAAAGGCTTTGTAGACATTCTCGCAGCCGAACAAACAGATGTTGGTGGTGATTGGTATCAAGGTACTGCCGACGCTGTTCGCAAAAACATGCACCACTTCCATAGACATGGGGGCGACGCATATTACTTAATTCTTTCAGGTGACCAACTTTATCAGATGGACTTCCGCGAGCTAATAAACAAACATATAGCAAGTGGTGCCGATATCACAATAGCAGCAAAACCAATGCCTCGTAAAGAAGCACCAAGCTTGGGCATTATGCGTGTTGATGAAAACCTGAATATTACAGAATTTGTAGAAAAACCAAAAGACGAAGCAGTAATCGATTCACTCTTGATTGGTGAAAAGCTCAAAAAGGGCTTAAAAGATTCTAATGGCGACTACTGCTTAGCATCAATGGGTATATATGTGTTCTCGCAAAAGATTCTTGAAGAAGCAATGTCGGGAACAGAAATGGACTTCGGTAAAGAAATCATACCAGGCTTCCTCAATAAGAAACGTCTTTGTGCGTATATTTTTGATGGATATTGGGAAGACATCGGTACAGTTGGAGCGTTCTTTGAAGCAAACCTTGCAACAACCGATGATATTCCTCCTTTTGATTTCTACAAAAAAGGTTCTACAGTCTATACACACTCTCGTTTCTTGCCAGGAGCAAAAATTCAAGAATGCACAATAAAGAATTGTAATATAGCCGATGGTGTAATTATAGAAAAAGCATCATTAAAGCGTTGCGTAATTGGTATCCGTTCTATAATTGGCGAAGGTACTGAACTTGAAAACGTGGTGATGATGGGTGCCGATGATTACGATTTCGATAATCGCGATAGTATGAAAATTGGCATAGGTAAAAATTGTAAGATAAAGAATGCAATCATCGATAAAAACGCAAGTATAGGAGATAATTGTGTGTTATCGCCAGAAGGCAAGCCTGATAAGTGGGACGAAATTGAAGGACTTTATGTTCGCGATAATGTCTTGGTTGTGACAAAAGATGCTCGCATTCCCGATAATACAGTTATCTAACCTACAAAATAAATTCACAAAAAAAGCAATTCGATTGAATTGCTTTTTTTTGTGTTTATATAAATAAAATAAGCCCGAAAGCTTGCGACTTTCAGACTTGTTTTAATCCTTTAGAAAGGAGGTGATAAAATGAAGATTATTCAAATTATCCTACTAGTGATAAGAACGATGGTTGAAATTCTAATCATTATGTCAAGATAAAACCTGACCATCAAAACAATATTTAGATTGGTTTTCCTTTATCCAACAATTTTACAATTGTTAAAAAAGAAGGAGCAAACTCAGAGCCGAAAACGAGATTCGAACTCGTGACCCACGCTTTACGAAAGCGTTGCTCTACCAGCTGAGCTATTTCGGCTTAAATTATTCGTTGAATTATCTACTTGTACAAAAGATAGTCAATATATTTTTTATTATTTGCTTTTCAAAATCAACATCTACATAATACCACAAAATGAAAAGTTTTTTAAAAATTCTTACACTTTGCTTAGCTATAATAATTATTCAATTATCTTACGGCTGGATTGAACTTTTTGAACTTTTCAAACACATTGCACAAAACAATGCAAACCCTGTTATATTTTTACTAATAATGTCAACAACCTGTGCAATAGGTTTTCCGATAACATTTTGTACTTTATTTGCAGGTAGTGCTTTTGGAATTACATATGGTGCCATTCTTTCTATAACAGGAATTTTAATAAGCTCATTATTTGGATATGCGATAGGTAATTTCTTCTTTCCACAAGAGCTAACTCAAAAACTTCAACAAAAATTTTCGATAGACAAAAACAGAAATATGTTCGATTTAAACTTCTACGTTCGAGCTGTTCCAGGTATTCCTTACGCAATTCAAAATTTTATTTTAGGTGGCATGAATGCTCCATTAAAATTATACATATTTTTAGCAATACTAATTCAAGGCTCTATTGCCATTGCTATGAATATACTCGGTGCCTCTTTTTCAGACAACGGAATTGCTAAATACATAGCTTTTGTTATTTTACTATGTGTAATAATTGCTATCCGATTACTCTTTAAACGCTTTTTTAAATAACAAAATCTTTTCGACACAAAAAAAGCAACTCCACAGAGTTGCTTTTTAAATTCATTTCACAAAAACTAAGCAATAATCTTATTGAGTGGATACTCAACAATACCTTCTGCTCCGTTTTCTTTGAGTGTTGGAACTATTTCGCGAACTATTTTTTCGTCAACAATAGTTTCTACTGCCACCCAAGCTTCGTCTGAAAGTGTAGAAATTGTTGGTTTACGCAATGCTGGAAGTGCTGCAATTACCTTCGAGATATTTGCCTTAGGCAAGTTCATCTTCAAACCAACCTTATTGTTTGCATCTAATGCAGCCTGCAAGAGCATTGCAATCGACTCAATCTTCTTGCGTTTTTCTGGATTTTCCCACGATGCTTTATTAGCAATGAGCTTTGTATTTGTATAAAGCATTGTATCAACAATACGCAAGTTATTTGCACGCAACGACGAACCAGTTTCAGTAATATCTGCAATTGCATCAACGAGGTCTGGAACCTTAACTTCGGTTGCCCCCCACGAGAACTCAACATTTGCATTTACACCGTTGTCAGCCAAGAATTTCTTTGTTACATTTACAAGCTCTGTTGCAATGCGTTTGCCTTCGAGATCCTTTACTGTTTTTACATCAGAATCTTCCTTCACACACAAAACCCAACGCGATTTCAATGTAGTAGCCTTGCTATAAATGAGGTCGCAAACTTCAACTACATCGCTATCGTTTTCAAGAATCCAGTCGTAACCAGTTAAGCCACAATCGAAAAAGCCTTGTTCTACATAACGGCTAATTTCTTGCGCACGTACAAAACGCCCATCGAGCTCTGGGTCATCAATCGATGGCTTATACGAGCGCGAGCTTTTTGTAATCTTCCAGCCTGCTTTGCCGAAAAGAGAAATTGTTGATTCTTCAAGACTACCCTTTGGGAAGCCCATCATGATAAGCGAATTTGCCATAATATTTCTTTCTATTTTGTCTTGCGATTACCGAGCTATCAAACGCATCTATCTTCAAAAACAAAATAAGCGCCTAAAAAAGCGCAAACATCTTGAAGCCGACTAAGTTTGAAATCAACGCTCGTCTGAAGCGCAGAAATTGGTGCGGGCAGACAGAATCGAACTGACATCAGCTGTGTGGAAGACAGCGATTTTACCACTAAACTATGCCCGCTTAAATATAGTTAATCATAATCGAACATTTTTACAGTTTCGTCAAGCACTTTTTAAAAAAAATCGATATTCTTAAAAATAAACTTGAGCAGAAATACTGCATTTGATAAATCGAGTATATGAAATATTTTAAATACTTTATTAGTGCAGTTTTTGCAGGAATGATGATAGCCTTTGGTGGTATTGTTTACTTATGCTGCTTGAATGCTAATTTTAATGGTTCAGCAGTTGTTGGCTCTTTTTTGTTCTCGCTCGGATTACTAACTGTTGTTGCGCGTTCTTACGACTTATACACAGGTAAAATTGGCTACTTGAGCATTAATTTTCAAGATGAAAACGATACTCCTACAAATTTGACCAAAAACATACTATATTACCCTACTATCATTTTGGGAAATTTCGTTGGGACTGCTATTATAGGCTATGCCTTTAGAGCAACTCGGAGTTTTCCCATACATCCAATAGGTGTGGTGCATGATACCGGCGAAGAAATCACACTAATTGGTAAAATAGTAAACGCAAAACTTTCGGATACACCACTAAGTATTTTTCTATTAGCATGTGCATGTGGTGTAATGATGTACTTGGCAGTAGATGGCTACAAAAAAACAAAAAGTTGGTTATTTGTAATTTTACCTGTAATGGTTTTCATATTATGTGGCTTTGAACACTGCGTAGCGAATATGTTTTATTTTTGTGCAGCAGATTGTTGGGATATGCACACTTTTAGTTATTTATTAATAATGATAGCTGGCAATGCCGTTGGGGCCATCTTATTTAACATGAAAAAATCTCAATAACATCTAAAAGTTTCAAATTATCACAAAAAAAGAAGTGCATGCACTTCTTTTTTTATTGCAGAAATTATGTTATTTTATTTTTGAGGAACAAATGTTTTGATATCGAAACTATCAGCAACAATCTTCCGACCTTCCTTAACCGAAGCAACATCGCCCGAAGCTTTCATCTGCATAATTGCATTACCCAATGCAGTTGATTCAGTAGGTCCGGCTTTTACAACTTTACCCGTTGCGTTTGCTGTAAACTGATTTAACATAGCATCTTTTGAACCACCACCCATGATGTTAATTTCTTCAATCTTTGCACCACTGAGTTTTTCAATTGTATCGAAAACATACTTGTACTTGTTTGCAATACTTTCTTGAATTGCACGGAAAATCTGCCCATGAGTTTCTGGAACATTCAAGCCCTTAGCTTTGCAGTGATCAGCAATAGCCTTAGGCATATTTTCAGGCATTACGAATTCTGGAGCATCTGGGTCGAAAATAGTTCTGCCTGCTTCGACTTTTTCAGCCTCTGCTTCGAGTTCTTTATACGACATATCGCAATTGTTTGCCTTCCAAACTTCTTTCGATTTTTGGACAAGCCACATACCTGTAACATTTTTGAGGAAACGAATTGTAGAATTGTAACCAACTTCGTTTGTAAAATTTTCAGCAAACGATGCATCGGTAGCAATAGGCGATTGCAACTCAACACCAGGAAGCGACCATGTGCCACTGTTGATATATGCAGGAACGTCTGATTGTGTAGGAGTAGCTGCAACAGCCGATGCAGTATCATGACTTGCAACTGCTACAACCTTGATATCGCCAAGCTCGGCTTGTAATTCAGGACGCAACGAACCTATAACATCACCACATTCAGCAAAGCCATTTTTGAAAATCTTGGTTGGAGCTCCGATTTTCTCGAGAATATCAAAATCCCAGTCTTTATTGAATGGATTGTAAAATTGAGTTGTAGAAGCGTTTGTGCGTTCGTTTACTTTTACACCAGTAAGCATGTAAGCAAGTAAGTCGGGCATCATCAAGAAAGAGTCGGCTTTGTCGATATTCTTGAGCTTTTCAACTTCTGCACGAATTTGAAAAATCGTGTTGAAGAACATAAATTGAATGCCAGTTTTCTTGTAGATGTCTTCTTTAGAAACCTTATTAAAAACCGAATCCATCATGCCGTCGGTGCGAGTATCACGATATATGTAAGGAAGATTTAAAAGCTTGCCGTCTTTGTCTAATAACCCGTAGTCAACGCCCCAAGTGTCGATACCAAGCGAAACAATCGCGTTGCCGTATATCGACTTTGCTTTGCGTAACCCCTCAACAATGTTAGCAAAAATGTTGTTTACTTCCCAATGAAAAGCTTCGCCAATTTTCACTGGTTCGCTCGCCCAACGTGAAACTTCTTCAAGAGTTAAATTTGAGCCATTGTAAATAGTCGCCATAATGCGACCACTTCCTGCACCAAGGTCTACTGCTAAGAATACTTTTTTGTCCATAAAACAATTTTGATGTGATTAATTAATATGTGGTTTAATGTTAGATTTTTTAGGATTTGTTGCAAGGTATGTCAACCCAAATCGCACAATCATTATAATATAAAAAATCGCAACAGGCTTAGAACCGACATGTGTAGGAAGAAGTAAAACGTGCGAGGCACGTGCTTAGGACGTCGCTTTTGCGAGCGTGAGCGACCTTTGGTCGTGAGTCGATGCAAAAGTGCGTCATAAGCTGTGAGGTGCCTCGATTGCGATCTTATACAAAAAAGGCAATTCCGAAGAATTGCCTTTTATCATTATAAAATAAAAAATTAGCATACGCATTAGAATAAACATGGGAACGGAAAATAAAAAACGTGTGTGGTGTCTGCTAAAAGAGATGTTTGCGAGTTGGTGGAGCTGTGCTACGCACTGCCCACCCGAGCAGACGCTCTTTTAGCTACAAGCACCACTTTGCGAAACTAAATAAAAAAAGTAGGCAATTTCATTGCCTACTTTATCATTATTTAAATCCTTATTCGCAAAGTGGTGCGTCCTCGCACGTTTAAAACGTGCGAGATTCGAGCTGGAATTTGTGTTTTGTGAGCCGTAGCGTACTATGTACGTGAGGCGATACGAAACCAAATAACAGCCGAAAGCGTTTTCTTTGATGAGTTTATTTAATAAAAAAAGGCACTTCAACGAAGTGCCTTATAGTGTAAATTAAAACTCATCATCAAAGAAAACGAGCTCTCGCACGTTTTATTCGGCGAAGGCAATATCTGGTTCTAATGCTATGGTTATGCGATATTGCGTGCCAGGACGCATTACCATAGCCTTGTCGCGAGCATAAACTTGTAAGTAGTGAATTTTGCCCCAATATGAACGATAAGCTGGGTCTTCAGATACAATTTCAGTGTCGAGCCAATTTGCTTGGAAGTCGTCCTTCTCAATGCTTACCCCTTGACCTTCCTGACCTATTGCGTAAGTCATAGGAACGTGATATTCAGAGTGAGGAGCACCAATTGCAACAACTAAACGGAAGTTGTCGAGAGTAATTTGGTTTTGAACAGAATAAATGAAGTCGCCAACAAGCTTTTTTCCACTGAAAGTCCAAGAAACTTTGCATGAGCCCAAGCCCTTGATAATTTTTCCGTCTTTAGTGATGAGCTCAGGCTGTTCATAACGGAAGAAGAACGAGTTTCGGAAGCCCATACCAGTTGTACAGCGTTTGCCATAATAAGATGGCGTTGTGATATGTTCACCAAAAGTCAATTCAGGAACAAGTATTGGCAAATATTTATCTGCAGGCCAGTCGAAAATACCAGGAATATGAGGGAAAGCCAACGATGATGAAGTGTTAGTTGCATTTGGAGCAACTAATGGCAAACATGTATGCATAGCTGTATCGACATTTTTGTAAATGAAAACACCCTGTTCCTTGCGATTAGAATTGTCGAACGATACATATTTGCTTATGTTCTTTTCAGGAATTGTTTCGGTGTTCATTTGGCGCCCAATAGTTTTAGCCAAGCGAGCCCATTGACACAAATAGCGAGCAGCATCAAAATTAGCCATTCTTGTTGTGCAAGAATTTTCTGCACTGCGTTGTTCATCACGAATTACTAAATAACCGTTTTCTTGGTCGAGATATGTCATGAAGAAGAACTGGAATAATCTGCGCAAAACGTCCATATATTCTGGCATTTTGTCTTCAGAAATCCAGTTATCACGCATAGCTTGTAAAATCATAGAAATGCAGTGCATCTGCCCATACGCACCAATTCTGCGGCCATAATTCCAACCAAGACCATCGCTACGAACAATATCGGGCAACAAGCGTAAATATTTTTCAGCAAATGTACGCAACGAAGGAATTTTTCTGTCACGCAAGTGCATATTTGCATGAAGTTGAAGCGATTGACGTATAAATACAAAAGCTACAACGCCCAAAATATCAAAAGCACCGTCAATTACATCTTCAGACTCTGCTTTATCATCGAAATAATTACCAGTAGATGTCTGTTGGATACGTTCGAGGAAACGGTCGATAAGTTTTCCAGTTTCATCCTTTTTGCTCAAGCCCATACTGAAGCGAGCAACTGCTTTAGCTACGTTAAATACTTGGAAAAAGTCGTTGTAATCGGTACGAGAAAGCAAACGTTTTTCGAGATTTTTACGCGTATCTTCGCTCAATTTATCCCAAACAGCATTTCTGTCTTTCGATGGTCCAAAAGCTAACAAGCCCAACGACAAATAAGCCAAACCGTCTTCAGTGTATTCAGCGTCGTTAGACTGCGCCATAATGCACTTAGAAACTAAATCTACAATATCTTTACCTTCGAGGGTAGTAGAACCAGTAGCTCTATAAAACTCCCCCAAAGCCATGGCAGCGTGCCCAGGCTCGCATGCCAAAGACGATTCATTTTCTAAAGGCGAAATAGAGCCGTCTTCATTAATTGCCCCGATATTTCTGCTCAATATAGATTGAGCCATATCTAAACATTGTTCTGAAAAATTCAGCATTTCTTAATTGAATTAATTTACTTAGTGTACTATCAAATCTACGATACGTCGATTTTTCATTACGCAATATTTTTATAATAAAGTCAAGTTTTTAAAACATGAACAATACAAGAAAAAAGAAAATTCTAAAATAAAACTTGATTTCTAAAATAAAAATTCGATTATATAGCATAATAAGATATAAATAGAAGATTAACTTTAAATTCGGGGGTGTTCCGGAATTCGACTGTTGATTGTAGTTTATGTCTGCGTGTCGGAGATGATACTTGGCTCCGTAAAAATGTATCACAAAAAACAATAAATGGCGAAGAATACGCTATTGCTGCTTAATTAAGCGCAGCACGTCTGCTCATCGACTCCCGATAGATGAAGTCAGGCGTCGACATCGGGAACAGGGGTTGAAGTTGTTCTGTCGGGGCTTCCGCCGCCACTCACTGATAGGTGCCTTGCCAATGGCTGTCCGAGCCTAATTGGCGAGAAAGAATAATTCGAGACTACACATGTAGACGGCATATCCGAAGGTCATTAGGACAGGGGTTCAACTCCCCTCACCTCCAAATATAAAAAAACAGCAAAAGAACGCGTGTCTTCTGCTGTTTTTTTGTTGCTTGATTGTAGTTTAATCAAATTTACCGTTACGATAGTTTTCAATCAATTTTAACGCTTTGTCAAGTTCTGCTTGGGTCATTTTCTCTTCAAGAATATCCATTGCTTTTTTTGCGTTTTCAAACCCGTTTTCCAATGCCAACAGTAACCACGCATATGCTTTTACATTGTTTTGAATTACACCATTGCCAACAGCATAACACACACCAAGATTATATTGAGCCTTGGCATAACCTTGTTCGGCAGCTTTTCTAACCCATTTAACTGCTTCACTAAAGTCTTTTTCTATACCTTTGCCTTTATAATAACACAAACCAAGATTATATTGAGCCACGACATCACCTTGTTCGGCAGCTTTTCTATACCATTTAACTGCTTCACTAAAGTCTTTTTTTACACCATCGCCATTAGCATAACACACTCCAAGATTATATTGAGCCCAGGCATCACCTTGTTCGGCTTTTTGCTTCAATTCGGCAATGTTTTGCCCAAATGATAGTAATATTGAAAATATTGTAATAAATATTGTTAAAATAAATTTTTTCATAAGTGATAAGGAAAATGTTATTAAAGTTAATTCATTTTTTTTATGTTTTTACCAAATGTCAAATTATAAAATTATTTCTTACTAATTATGGCGTTGATAGTATAAACTCTAAAGGCATAAAATCCCTAATCTTCTACCATAAAAAAACATAATAAACTTGACTACACGAAAGGCGATATATTCATTAAAGATATGAATATATCGCTTTTCTTAAAGAATATTTTGTTTGTTAGTTTGGCTTCAGTAATATACGCACAGAATGCCCAAGAGTTTATGATACCTTTTGATGATGGGATAAAATTCCATACAGCAATCTTAACTCCCGATACTACTAATAAATATCCGGTAGTAGTTTACAGAACTCCATACGCAAATAAAAAAGAAACCTTAGATAGCGTTAAAAAACGATTTAAACATTTTACAGATAACGGCTATATATGTTATGGAAACATTATGGAAACATAATAACAAAAAAGAAGTCTCTGAGACTTCTTTTTTTGTTTTATTTTATGGCGTCTTTTTATTGTAGATACACAAAAATAATAACGAAGCAACTATTGCCCCCAATGTATCACAAAGCATATCTTTTTGAGCATCCCAAATATCGCCCTGCGAACCCAAGAATGCCGCCCCAACTTTGCCTCCATCAATTTCGGCGTACAACCATTCTATAAGTTCCCACGCATTGCCAATTGCCATTATGAACAATACACCACCTATTGCCGCAATTATTTTATTTTTTACATACCCCTTTCGTAGAACAAACTCGGCAAAGCCATAGGCATTCATTCCAACTACAAAATGGGCGAGTCTATCGTAGTGATTGCGTTCAAAACCAAAAAAGTTTGTAACATAATCAAACGGAACAAGCTCGAAAGAATATTTAGCACCAATCGAATGCATAACAAGCCATAACGAAACTATTAAGTACGCCATGTTTGAAAAACGAAACATTTTGTACGTTAATATCAGCCCAACTAAACCAATCAACACCGATGTAATTTCGACCCACCAAACGCCTCTGTCAAACGGACACACGCCCGAGCACACAACAACACTTAATACAATTACCAATAACCATAACGGGAAATTATTGCGCTCTTCCATAAATTCCTCCAAATTTATTTTTTCAATGAACGCATATAAATTTGCTTCATTTCAACATCGCTCAAAGCTCTATCAAAAACAGCTATCGAATTTATATAACCTTTGAAAAAATTACCCATACCTTTTTTCAATTGAACTGCCCCAACGGTAAAATCGGAACCATTATCGCCTATACCATCTGGATAATAATACGGATTTTTAGATTGCACCAAACCATTAGGATACCCCTTGAAACCTTTTGTATGCGAAATAAGTTCTGATTCTCTTGCTTTAAAATCACCATTCATGTACGAGCGAATATAAGTGCCATCATATGTAAAGCCAACTAATGCCCATTCCTCAAAAGGAACTTTTTGAGCACTTGCAGAATAATCTATTGAATACGGGAATGGTGGGGTTGGACCACCTAATTTTGAAATATGACCACAAACTTGATCAGCACCGTTGTAGTAAGGCAACGAAACAAATAATCCATACTGACGCTTCCCTCCATCTTGATATTCGTTCCACATTCCAGCTACAAAACCAATTTTAGAATTGTTGTCTTTCTTCACCCAAGCAAGCACTGTTACTTGATTAGTTTTTACATTTAAAGTTCCCGTTTTTTTGTAAGGAATAAACAAATAACTTTTACCATCTAAATATAGAGATTTTCCCGAAACTATACCATCATCACGCAATGAAATATTGCCAACTGGGCTCAAAGTATGTTGTTGAATACCACCCTTAGATGTAAATGGAGTGTCGCCATCAAAATCCCAATACGCTACTAAATTTTTCGTTTCAAAAACATTGCAATTTATATGGCTACATCCACACAAAAATAAAAATATAACACTGATTGCTACATAAAAACATTTCATAGATAAAATTAAAAAGGAAAAATAATTCTTGTAAAGAAATTTTATAAAATAAAAACTCGCTTTTTTATGTAATTTAGACTTGATTGATAGACAATGAAAAAAGCATTAATATTAGACTTCGATGGCACCATAGCCGAAACATTTCCAATAGTGTTTAAAGCAATAGAAACAGCTTACACGAAACTTGGTTTAATTGCTCCGTCGCGAGAAGAATTATACGCAAATTTTGGTCCACACGAGCAAGCATTACTAAATAAAATTTCAACACAAGGCGATGCTCTGTTTGCTGAATATATAAAAGCCACCGAAAAATTTATAAAAGCCGATAATCTTCAACCTTTCGATAACATAAAAAATCTCTTAGATACAGCCAAAGAACTTGGTATGAAAATATGTATGATTACAGGCAAAAGTAAAGAAAGTATGGAAGTAACGTTAAAGCATTTAGGATTAGAAAAATATTTTGATATACTAAAGTGGGGTGGAGAAACTGGTTCGGTAAAGCCTCAACGATTTAAAGAAATTTTCACCGAATTAAATTTGACAGCCGACGACGTTTATTATGTAGGCGATTCCACTATGGATATAGACGATTGCAGAGAAGTTGGTGTACAAATTTTGTCGGCTGGATGGGCAGATTGTGCCGATATAGAAGCACTTAAGACTAAAAAGCCCGATGCATTATTTTATTCAGTTCAAGAATTAATTGATTTTCTAAAGCAAGACAAATAATAAAAATTGAAAAACAAATAGAGTAAATCTTTTTCAACAAAACCGTAGCGTACTATGTACGTGAGGTGAAACAAAACCGTATTTTTGCAAAGAGCAAAATTGCGAGTTTATCAAAAAAAAAAGGAGCTTCGTCAGAAACTCCTTTTATTGTGTATGAAAAATTACTGTCGCAATTAGATGTTTTATTTTACGAGTCCATCAGACGCACAATTAAACAATGGGCGAGACTTGAGCAAAAAGACGCGTTTTGTAAACCGTAGCGTACTATGTACGTGAGGTGAAACAAAACCGTATTTTTGCAAAGAGCAAAATTGCAAGTCTATCAAAAAAAAAGGAGCTTCGTCAGAAACTCCTTTTATTGTGTATGAAAAATTACTGTCGCAATTTTGCGGTCTCGCCCATTGTTTAAGCAAGACGCTTTTCTTTAACCTTAGAAGCTTGCTTGCCAATTCTGTCGCGCAAGTAGTAGAGACGTGCACGCATTGGTACAGATTCTCTGTCAACTTCAATCTTAGCAATGTTTGGCGAGTTTACAGGGAAAACGCGTTCAACGCCTTCACCGTAAGAAAGACGGCGAACAGTGAAAGTTTCATGAATGCCGCTGCCCTTTCTTGCAATTACGATACCAGCAAAAATCTGAATACGTTCTTTGTCGCCTTCGCGTACTTTTGCGTGTACTTTAACACCGTCGCCTACCTTGAAGTTAGCGATGTCGGTTTTGATTTGGTCTTTTGTGATTTCTTTCAACAACTCTTGGTTCATTGTTTCTCCTTTGATTTTAAAATGTCTTGTCTGCGCTGTTTTGTTTTTTCCACTTGTTGTTGTCGGCGCCAACGCTGTATTTCAGCGTGATTTCCCGACATCAAGACTGCAGGAACTTCCATTCCTCTAAAATTTGCTGGTCTTGTATATTGTGGAAAAGAAAGAAGATTGTCATTAAATGAGTCAAACGTCAAGGAATTTTCTTCACCTAAAACACCTTTTACGTATCGAGCCACAGTGTCGGCTAAAACTGCGGCAGGTAAAGTGCCATTAGTAAGCACATAATCACCGATAGAAATTTCGCGGTCAATAACGCAATCGCGTACACGTTGGTCGATACCTTCGTAATGTCCACTCAATATTATAAGATGTTTTTTTTGGGCGAGTTCTGCTGCAATTTGAGGTGAAAGTTTTTCTCCATCAGGACACATATAAATGCGAGTACATTCTGGAGATTGCAATTCCTCGATAGCAGCAAAGATTGGTTCGGGCATCAAGAGCATACCAGGGCCACCTCCGAAGGGGCGATCATCAACATTCTTGTGCTTCGACGTTGACCAGTCTCTGATATTATGTACGTTCAATTCAAGAATACCAGCCTCTTGAGCTCTTGCAAGCATACTCTCGCCCAAAAAGCCCGAAAGCATATTTGGGAAAAGCGTGAGGAAGTCTATCTTTAAAGAAGCGTCCATTTACAACAAAAACCCGTTGCGACCAAGCGAATGTGTCGTCAGCGGGTTTGCAATTAGTAATAAAGCAGACTATGCCTGAACAGCAGCTCTTGCCTTCTTGATAAGAGCTTTAGCTGTATCAGTTGGCTGAGCACCTACGCTGAGCCAATAATCTGCGCGTTCGAGATTAATACTGAAAGGAATGTCCTTGCCTTTTGGGCTCGGATTGTACATTCCGAGTGTTTCAACAAACTTACCGTCGCGACGTGCTGAACTTTCAGCAACAACAACTCTGTACTTAGGGTCGTGAGTTGAGCCGTGTCTTTGTAATCTGATTTTAAGTGCCATATTTATATTATTCTTTAGAAATTTAAACCATCTATGAAATACAATACATAGAGATTGTCAAACGCTTTTTTCATTTTTTTTACAAAACGCAAAAAGAATACTAAAAAATATTCCATTTTTGCTAAAAAAATGAGATTAAGCGCCTTCCGCGTTCTTATTTCACTTCATTATCTCATCATAGAAGTTCACAATCTTACCACGTTTATCTGGATTTTCGTTATATTCCATAGCCGAACGTGGATGATTATTTAAGAAGCCTGTCATCATATATGGATAATCGAAGCCCCAGCCAAGTTTTGCACGCATAGGTTCAATGTATTTTTCAACACATTCCAAAAGTGGACGCATTCTGTATTTAGGATTATGCAAGAAACCTACTAACATTTCTAATGGGCAATTACCAGCACCTCTGCCCAAACCAGCCAAAGTTGCATCAACAAGATTAGCACCACTATTTATAGCTTCAACGGTATTAGCAAATGCCAATTGCAAATTATTATGAGCATGTATACCAATGCGTTTGCCCATAGAACCTGCAATTTTTAGATACTTATTCATCATGTAGCGAACCTGTTCGCAATAGAGAGAACCAAAGCTATCAACAAGATATATAGTACCAACATCTGAATCAGCAAGCATTTCTAAGCCTTCGTCAAGTTCAGCTTCGCGAATGGTAGAAACAGCCATAAGATTTACAGTAGTTTCGTATCCTTTGTCGGTAGCATCTTTAATCATATCCAATGCGAGAGGAATTTGATGAATATATGTTGCCACACGAATAACATCAATTGAACTATCGGCTTTATTTACGATATCTGTTTTGTAATCGCATTTTTCAGCATCAGCCATAACTGCAATTTTAACATCTCGTTTATTATCACCTATAATTCTACGAACATCATCTTCAGCACAAAAACGCCATGCACCAAATTTGTCTGTAGAGTAAATTTCTTTACTATTCTTATAACCTATTTCCATATAGTCGATATTTGCATCGCCACATGCGTCGTAAACTGCACGTACTACTTCATCGTCAAATCGGCTAGAGTTCATCAATCCCCCGTCGCGAATAGTGCAATCCATAACTTGCAGTTCTTTTCTGTATCCAAGATATCCAATCCATCTTGCCGATGATAATTGTTTTTGTTTTTCTGTATTCATTTATATTTCCTTTTTCTGTATAAAATATTAAAAATAAAAAACCCGAATGCCAATCTTTTTTAGCATTCGGGTTTTTATATAACAACAAGCAACACTTATCACTTACCGAATGCCAAGTGAGACAAAAAAGAAGTAAAAAAAGTAGCTTGTTGAATAATTTTTCATTTTGCATTTGCGATTAGATTCCTGTTTTATCGAAAAATCAAGCTTTTTTTTTAAAAAATATTTTTCAAATAGGATTTATATCTATTTCAATCCACTTTACTGTTTTTGGCGTTTGCTTTTGATTTATTTCAACTTTATTTATACCAGCTTTCAATGCCGAAAAATCAAAGAAATACGTTGCTTTTACTTTGCCCTCAAACACAGCCCAAGGAGGATACGGACGAACTTTAGAAAATGAACGCATATCACCATTGAAAAGCTTATAAACCATATCTTCATTCATTGTTTCTATTACTTCAGAAGTAGCTTTTACACCATTTAGCGATACATCGGCAGAAACATTTTCTTTAGAATCGTAGAGAACAACAACACTTACTTTGCGTTCTTGCGAAGGCAATATACCACAATTTATTTCAACCGAAACATCTTTTTGAGGTTTACCAGTTAATTGAATTAAATCGTGCATTTGTGTGCGTGCATCATTATTAGGAGTTAATTTTACTCTGTACGATAGTGGATGACGACGTGGTACATCGGCACATATCTTAGGCGACAAACCTCTACCACTTGTCTTCTTAGTAATTTCACCATCTACAAACTGATTAAACGCACACAACGATGTTGCGCCATTGTAATACATACAACACGCCCAACCATCGAACATTGCCTGACACAACGGCACATGACGAGGATCATCTCCCGAGCGTGGTAGTGCAAACATTTCGCAATTAGGAATTATATCTACTTTTTTTGAAACATCTTTACCAAGTGCATTTTTCCACTCATTTACTGAAATTCTAAAATCGGTTGTACCAAAAAATGGAGCAGGAGCAATAATATCAACTAATCCTTTCTTTGCCCAATCAACAGCATCTATGCCAACTAACATTGCATATTCTGGCGTTTGTGGAATACGAACCGATACTCCTATTTTCTTACCCTTTAATTTTCCATATTTATTAGTTAATGTACGCGTGCGTTCTACCACTTCAGTTAAACAATGGGCTTCAGCTTGCTCTCTACCTGCCCTCAAATGTAAACCAAAACGTTGCCAATCAAGTTCTATACCATCTACATCATACATCTGCAAAACTTCTTCAACCAATGCTATTGCTCTATCACGAACCTCTTTGTGCGAATAATCGAACGCTAAATCATTCCACAACTTAAATTTTCTTCCATACGGAATACGCCATAGATGTGGATTTCTTCGCCAAAAGTTTGATGTAAGTGTAGCGTTCCAATCGGACACATTGTGAATATCGTTCATACGAAGTGAAAACCAAGGCGAAATATTTTTCTTTCTACACTCTTCAACCCATATCAAGTAAGGATTCATTCCACGCTCGTGCCACTGCTTTGCCGACAACTGCCAAGTATCAAATTTCACATCGCCCTTTGCTCTTATAACTGGCTTTATAGACGAATCAACCTCGTCCCACACCGACTCCCATACTTTAGATTTATAAGATAATCTCATTGCCGTTGGACACAAAAAAATGTGCGACACTGCTCCATCAGGGATTGATGCAATATAATTGCGTGCTACCTTCTCATCAACTTTATGATCAAAAAAGAAGTTTGAACAATCTTCTGTTATTATAAACATATTTTCCCTATACCCATCAAATTTTGCCTCTTTACAAGCAGTAATAAAAGACAAAACCGACAACAAAAATAAAACTAAGCAACGTTTCATATTTAAGCTAATAAACTTTATTTTAAACGATTGTCAATTTTTTTCACAAAAAAAGGACGTTGGAAAAACCAACGCCCTATTTAAAGTTAACAGCCTCTGATTAAGCTTTACCAGCCGAACCGAGAACATTTTCAACCTTGTGCATATAGAGCTTTTTGAGCTCGTCGCGTGCTGGACCGAGATATTTGCGTGGGTCGAATTCAGCAGGTTTCTTTGCAAATACTTCACGAACAGCAGCTGTCATAGCCAAACGACCGTCAGAGTCGATGTTAATTTTGCAAACAGCCGATTCAGAAGCCTTGCGAAGTTGTTCTTCAGGAATACCAACTGCAGCTTCAAGTTTACCACCGTATTGATTGATGATGTCAACATACTGTTGTGGAACAGATGATGAACCGTGCAATACGATTGGGAAACCTGGAATACGTTTTTCGATTTCAGCAAGAATATCGAAACGGAGTGGTGGTGGAACAAGCTTACCATCAGCATCGAGTGTGCATTGTTCTGGCTTGAATTTGTATGCACCGTGCGATGTACCAATCGAGATAGCCAACGAGTCAACACCTGTTTTGCTTACGAAGTCTTCAACTTCTTCTGGACGTGTATACGAATGAGTTTCGTGCGAAACTTCATCTTCAACACCAGCAAGAACACCAAGTTCGCCTTCAACTGTTACGTCGTGAGCGTGTGCATATTCAACAACTTTCTTTGTGAGTGCAACGTTATCGTCGTAAGCGTGAGCCGAACCGTCAATCATAACAGACGAGAAACCGAAATCGATACACGATTTGCAGAGTTCAAAAGTGTCGCCATGGTCGAGGTGCAAAACAATCGGAATATTCAAACCGAGTTCTTTTGCATATTCGCAAGCACCCTGTGCCATATAACGAAGCAATGTCTGATTTGCATATTTACGAGCGCCGCTCGAAACCTGCAAGATAACAGGCGACTTCTTTTCAACGCAAGCCTGAATAATAGCTTGCATTTGTTCCATATTATTAAAGTTAAACGCAGGAATAGCATATTTGCCTTCGATAGCTTTCTTAAAAAGCTCACGCGTATTAACCAAACCAAGTTCTTTATACGATACCATAATTGTTATTTTTGATTGAAACTTTCATTACACTGTATAAAAATCTAATTACAAGCTTTTTTTTGTCAATTTACAGCAATTTACTATTTTTACGGAAAAAACAGCATTATCATCAAAAATTTTCAACAAAAGCCCAGTCTACTTACGATAATAATTGCCAGTAAGTTTATCTTTCTCAAGAACAGTAAACCCTGCTTTCTTTATGCGAGATATATCGGAAAGGCTTTTTTCTTTTCCAGCAGTATACTCTACATTTATATTAAGTTTATCGTAAATGCGTTTAACAGGCTTATTATTTTCGGGATGAAATTTCAATGGTTCCGAAGTAATAGATTGCTCTACTTCAAATTCTTCGCCTTCCGAACCATCTGGTTCTATTGTTATATATCTGTAAATTGGCATATTAATTAAAAAGCATTAAAATTAAATTAGCTATAATCAGAAATATATTTGCAATAAATTGCACCACTAGCGAAAACAAATACTTTGTTGGTGGCAAAAATATTATGGCAAAAAATATAAATATACCATATCGCGATATCGACATATAAGTTGCATCAGACATCTTTACAATATATCGCAAAATTCTGCCCCCATCCAAAGGTGGAACTGGCAACATATTTATTACAAACAAAACTACGTTTATCAAAATTGAATATTGGGCAACAAATGCGTAATCTTTTAATTCGAACGCAAAAAACACAGCCAACAATACCGACGATATAAACGCTATAACTAAATTTGCAACAGGACCTGCCAGTGTAGATAAAATGTCATCGCGAACGTATGTCTTTGGATTTGTAAAAAGAATTCTAACAGGTTTCCCCCAACCAAAAATCAAAGGAAAGTTTGTACTAGTAGAAAGTGCAATACAAATTATTGGGAATACTACCGTACCCATTAAATCCATATGAGCCAATGGATTTATTGTTACCCTACCCTCCATTCGTGGCAAAACACAACCGAGCTTATCGGCAACATATGCTCTACCAAATTCTCGCATTGTTATAGCGATAACAAGTAGTATGTATAAAATTCCTCCGCTTTTTATTTGTGAAATAATTTCTGGCGACATATCTATTTTTATTTTCTGTTATTTGTACAATATTTTTTTATTTTTTCAAGTTTGTGTTTTTTACACGCTCTATCTCTTTTAGCAATAAACGTTTTGCACGTTGTAGATTTTCAGCATTAACACTTTTTAAAATTTCTTCAGCTTCAGCATCTCTGTTTAGTTCTACCAGCACTCTGGCGATATTTGCTTTTACCATTTGTCGTTCATGGTTTAGAGCCGAAACTTCTAAAATTTCATTCCATAAAGACAACGCTTTTTGCCAATCGGGTTCAAATAAATCGTAAAAAGATTGTGCATAGCGAATTTTAGCTTCTTTATCTGACGGATTTTGCTGGTAGATTATCTTATAGCAGTCTGTTAGAAGAGTATCGTACTCTTTATTTGAAAGAACTAATCCGTTTGCCAATTTATTTTTACCCGCAACTAAAATGTATGCAGTTTGTGTCAAATAAGTTTGATTATTTGGATCCATAGCTAAAGCTTGTTTTATATGCTTAAAGGCTTTCGCTACCTGTCCATCTTCTGCTTCTAATGCCGATAACTGTTGTTTTACAACGGGTATATTTGGCTCGATATTATCTGCTTTTAAAAATGTATTATAAGCTTTTTCCGATTGTCCAATTCTACGCAAAAATTTCCCATATAAAATAAGTGCAGAATAATCGTTTGGATTCTCTAAAAAGTACGTTCGCCACATAGCTTCAATGCGTAGAGCTTTTGTCTGAAGTTCTGAATGTGCAAAAGCACCCATATTGTTTATATTTGGATCGGCAAAAAGATCGTCTTGTAGTTTTATAATGTCTAAAATTTTCCGTTCTCCAAGCGTGAAAGAATTTAGACTACGCTTTTGTTGATGTTTTAAATCATCTTTTGCCGATGGTAATTTTTTACCCGTAGAACACGACAAAACAAAAAAGCATGTAATAAAAGTACATATTACATATCTGATTATTCTTATATTATTTATCTTAACACTCATTATTCTAAGCACATCCACAACCACCACAACAACCTCCACATCTTGTGTTTTGCGAGCTACAACATTCGCCACTGCAAGATTGACGGCGTTTACGTGGTGATGGTTTTGGAGCAGAAGCGTTGAATGTTGATATTAATTTTTCTAAACGCTTGCTTTTGCAATTTGGGCACTCTGGTTTTTGAGAGCCTCGAACAAGTACTTCAAAAACCTCGTTACATTTTTTACATCTGTATTCAAATATAGGCATGAGAAATAAATTTCAAATTACGTTAAAAATAATTGAAAAAATTATGATTTTATATTTTATTAATTTGATAAAAAAATAAAGAGTCTGTCAAAAAAAAATGTCTGCAAAAGAAAAAACTACCCCAATGATGGAGCAATATTGGCAAATGCGTAATTCACTTGCCAATGACACTATT
This sequence comes from Verrucomicrobiaceae bacterium, assembly GCA_015061955.1. Taxonomy (GTDB): domain Bacteria; phylum Verrucomicrobiota; class Verrucomicrobiia; order Opitutales; family Intestinicryptomonadaceae; genus Merdousia. The sequence continues at coordinate 17,686 of SUVO01000007.1, read as the reverse complement.
TTGCTATTTCGCCTCGGTGATTTTTACGAAATGTTTTACGACGACGCTATAAATGGCTCGCGTATATTAGGTATTACTTTAACGAAACGAAGCAATTATCCAATGGCTGGTATTCCCTTTCATAGTGCCGACCAATACATACCAAAACTTTTGAAAGCCGGTCTGAAAGTTGCAATTTGCGAGCAAGATGAAATTCCACGAGCTGGAAAATTAGTAAAACGTTCTTTAAGTAGAATTCTAACTGCTGGCACTGCATTAGACGATAACCACTTAGAAAGTAAACATAGTAATTTCTTAATGGCAGTGTGCTTCAACAAATCTAAAAAGCTTTATTCGGCTTGGTTAGATATTAGTACTGCAGAATTTTATTGTGCTGAATTTGACTCGCCCGAAGATTTTTTCCCAGTACTTTCAGCATGTAATCCAAAAGAAATTCTTTTGCCAGAAACATTTAAAGATTTCTGCAATGCCGATGCAAAATTATCGGCATGGCACTCGCTTTTTAGAACAATTATCGATGTTCGCCCAGTTACGCTTTTGCATGATTATCGCTTTGAGCCAGAATGGGCAAGCGTTCAAGTTCAAGAAACTTTGGGTGTGGCAAGCTTAGATGGTTTCGGCATAGAACGAAACTCTCTATTAGCTGGCGTAGCAGGCGCTCTTATATTTTATACAACAGAAAACTTGCGCGAACGACCACACAATCTACGCACAATACGCCGATTTTCAGGTAAAAAATGCGTACTTATAGACCCAGCCACACAAAAAAATCTCGAAATTTTTCGCTCTACACTCGGCTCGCGTGAAGGTAGTTTAATTGCAATAATGGACAAAACTAAAACCAACGCTGGTGCCAGACTTTTAGAGAGTTATCTGAGTGCTCCAACAATAGATGTAGACGAAATTAAGCGCAGACAAAACATTGTTTGGGAGTTGTATTCATCGCCAGAAGAATGTTCGCAACTTGAAGATGCGCTTTCGCAAATTCGCGATATAAAAAGAATTTTATCTCGTTTGCAAAATAAATTGCGTAATCCGCGCGAAGTTCTCGGCATTTTGGCAAGCATAACTCAGTTTAAGCCGATTAAAGATATTCTTTTGGCTTCAGGTGGAAGTATGTGCGCCCAGATGGCTGAAAAAATTGAAGATTTTACAGAATTAAAGGATTTCCTGAGTGCATCGCTCAACGAAGATATGCCTGCAAAACTTCAAGATGGAGGTATAATAAAAACAGGCTTCGATGCAGAACTTGATGAAATTAGAGCACTCAGCCAAAATAGCTTGTCGTGGCTTGCCGATATGGAAAAAGCCGAACAAGAACGCACAGGCATAAAAAATCTGCGCATTAAGTTTAATGGTGCATTTGGCTATTTTATCGAAGTTACAAAATCAAACTTAGCACTCGTCCCAGATAATTATATACGCCGACAAACCACTGTAAACGCAGAACGTTATACTACCGAAGAACTTAAAAAACGTGAACGCGAAATTCTTACAGCCGATGAACGTGCAAAAGAACGCGAGTTCGAGCTATTTCAAAATGTAGTTGCAAACGTTCTTAAATTTGCCGATGAACTAACAATGGTAGCAGATATCTTGGCTGAAATCGACGTTTATAGAGGTTGGGCTGAATTGGCTAATGAACGTGATTATTGTAAACCAGATATAAACACTACCGATAACATAGACATTATTGAAGGCAGACATCCCGTTGTTGAGCAAATGTTACGTACCGACAGAATAGGCTTGGCACGGACACAGTCGTTTGTACCTAACGATGCCCATTTATCGTCAACTGGCGAACAAATTGCACTTATTACCGGACCTAATATGGCTGGGAAATCTACTTATATCCGACAAATTGCACTTATTACTCTAATGGCTCAAACTGGTTGTTTTGTGCCAGCAAAGAAGTGTTCAATAGGCGTTGTGGATAGAATTTTCAGTCGTGTTGGAGCAAGCGATGAACTTTCAAGGGGAAACTCTACCTTTATGGTAGAAATGAATGAAACTGCCAACATATTAAATAATGCAACAGATAAGTCGCTTATAATATTAGACGAAATCGGCAGAGGCACAAGTACTTACGATGGATTGAGTATTGCGTGGGCTGTTGTTGAATTTATACATGGCGAAGGCAAAAAAGGGCCTAAAACACTTTTTGCAACACACTATCACGAAATAACAAAGCTTGAAGAAGCACTTCCACGCTTAGTAAATTATCGAGTTTGTGTAAAAGAATGGAACGATGAAATCATCTTTGCAAGAACCATAGAAAAAGGCGCAGCAGATAAATCATATGGTATTCAGGTTGCTCGCCTTGCTGGACTTCCCGATAAAGTTATTCAGCGCGCCAAAGATGTATTACAAGAATTAGAAACAGAAAACGATTCTATAGTTATAAATTTGGGTGGAAAAACTCAAAAAACATCTAAAAGAAAAAGCGATAATTCTGATAGTAATTTTAAACAATTATCTCTATTTTAAGCATATAAATTATACATGAGTGATATAATTTCTAAGCTAAGGGAAAAAGTTAATAAAACATTTCCAAATAAGAGTGGGGTCTACATTATGAGAGACGCATTCGGAAGTGTTATATATATAGGAAAAGCAAAAAATCTAAAAAAACGTGCTTCAAATTATTTCAAGCGAAAATTCGAAGCATATAATGCCAAACTCAGCCAATTAAGAGAAATTGTAGCAGATATCGATTATCAAATAACAAGGAATGAAGGTGAAGCTAAAATACTGGAAAACAAACTCATAAAAGAGTGGAAACCACGCATAAATACTCTCGAAAAAGACGATAAAAACTATCTGCTTTTAAGAGTAGAAATGTATTTAGATTTACCTAAATTCACCTTTGAACGTAATCGTAAAGAAGACAATTCATTATACTTTGGCCCCTATTTAAATACTAAAGCAATACAAACAGCATTAAAAGAATTAAAAAAAGCCTTTGGTATAATAACTTACGAAGCATCGCCAAAAAAACTTCCCGATAATACTTGGATGCTCTATAACGATGCGCGTAGTGAAATTTCAAAATTTCCTAATATTGTAACCAAAGAAGAATATTTAGAACGTGTACAAAAAGCATTAGACTACCTAAAAGGTAGAGATAAACAAAGTATAAAAGATGCTGAAGAAAAAATGAATACAGCATCAGCTAATTTAGAGTTTGAAAAGGCAAAAAAATATAGAGATATTATTGATGCCATAAAAGAAACATCTAAAGCAAATGCCAGAGCTAAAATAACTTACAATTTATCTAAAACATCTAAAGAAGTAGCCGAAACAGCGATGCAAGCACTTTGCGAAATTTTGAAAATCCAAAGTGCAAATACTATTGAATGTTTCGATATATCGCATATATCAGGTAGCTTTTGCGTAGCATCTATGGTTCACTTCGAAAATGGCGAGCCTGAAAAAAACAAATATAGAAGATTTAAAATAAAATCGTTTGAAGGCAACGATGACTATCGCTCGATGAAAGAAGTTGTAGGCCGACGTTATAAACGTCTAAAGGAAGAAAACAAACCAATGCCCGATATTGTACTTATTGATGGTGGTAGAGGACAAGTTTTCTCGGCAATGAAAGCCTTCGATGAAGCAGGAATTCCCGAACCATTTATAATAGGACTTGCCGAAAAGGAAGAAATAATAGTTTTAAGCGATTTTTCTGAACTAAAATTGCCACGCTCTAACGAAGGTCTAAAACTTCTGCAACGCGTACGCGATGAAGCCCACCGATTTGCAAATAATTACAATGCTGATTTACGATCTAAGAAAATAAGAGAAAGCATTTTAGATGATTTCAAAAACTTTGGTGAAACTCGTAAAATTGCACTTCTAAATCACTTTGGCTCGCTCGATAAAATAAAGAAGGCTACAATAAAGCAATTTCAACAAGTTAAAGGTATTGGTTTTGAAACTGCATGTGCCTTACGAAACTTTTTAGATGCACATTTCCCCGATTCTGTTCAAAAATACAGAGGTCGTATAGCACCAACGCCATCTGGCTTATTACATTTAGGGCATGCAAAAACTTTCAAAACTGCCTACAACAGAGCTAAAAAAAATAATGGAGATTTAATTCTAAGAATCGAAGACATCGATTCACAAAGATGTACGCAACAATTTATAGATGAAGCAATTAAAGATATTGAATCAATAAATATCGTCTGTAATGAGGGCTATAATATAGGTGGAAAATACGCACCTTATCAACAAAGCAAGCGAACAAATTTCTATTGGCAAATAATGCAAGAATTGATTACTAAAAAAGTAGTCTATCCTTCTATGGAGTCTCGCAAAGATATAAAAAGCATTTCAAAATTCCCTGCGCGCATATTCTCTTTTTGCGAAACGGAACCTATTTTTCCACCTGAATTGAGAAATTTAGATTTTGATGCTGAAAACATTCCAGATTTCCGTTTGGTTAATTGGCGTTTTAAAGTTCCCGATGGTGAAACAATAACATTTATAGATAATAATTCAGGAGAACATACTTTTGTTGCAGGAGAAGATTTTGGTGACTTCTTGGTGTGGAGAAAGTCGGGGGAACCATCGTACGAACTTGCAGTAGTTGCCGATGACCACGATATGCAAATAACAGAAGTTGTGCGTGGTGAAGATTTACTATTGTCGACTGCTCGGCAAATCCTGATTTACAATACAATGAATTGGGATATTCCAGAATTTTATCATTGTAAATTATTAAAAGATGAGGACGGAGAAAAAATTTCTAAATCTTCTCTATCTAAAGCCAACAGCAATAAATGGCTAATAAGAAACAATTTAAAGAAAGAATAAACATGCAATTTTACAAACAGCAAAATACAATACCATTTTGGTATTGTATTTTTATTTACAGGCATCTTTTAAAATATTTGCAACTTTAATTGCATCGGTTTGAGTATGACGGAAGTCTAAAGGAATAGTCATTATTCTTGAAGACTCTTCTTTTGCTACGTTACCATCAATAAATTTTGCTCCCCAGTAGATAGAAGGCAAAATACCCGTCTTTGCAAGCTCGGCATATGCTTTATCTCGAATAGAAACACTCTCAAAAAACAATGTTGGGCAAAATAAATCAAATGTATTTGAGTTTATATCTAAATTTTCTAATACATAAAATTTAGATGTTTTAGGCAAGCTTTCCAAAAAGACATTTTGCACATATCTTCTTGTTTCCCAAAGCTTTAACAAATCTAAACGCATTAGAGAATTATAAGCATAAAAGCTCATTCTCGATATGTTTCGCTTGGCATTTAAACGCATTTCGGCATTATAATAGAAATCACGAGCTAATTGGTAGTCTATTTGAGCAAGCGCCGAAGAATATATGTAAGCCGATGAAAATTCGCACCCCTCTCCACACTTACAATACATTTTATTTGGCTGAAAATCGCCAAACAAATAACCACCATCGCACAAAGGAAGAGTTTTACGCAACGACGCAAACACATAATTTGCAGTAGAATTTTCTATTTGCTTTGAAAAAGGCGCATGCGAAAAATCGGCAATTAAAATAACATCGGAATTTAACTTGTGCCAATCTGCCCAAACCGAAAAATTGCGAACTCCAAAATAATTGACAGCAACAACAATATCGCCAGCCTTAGCCTTTAAAGTTGAAAAATCTGGCGATTGTTGTGTTGGTAAATCGTCAAAAAAATCTACTCTAACACAGTGTTGAGACAAAACCGACTTTATCACCCAAGGGCAAAAATAACGAGGTAGAAAAATTTTTCTAGATCTGCCTGAATTATCGCTACCATTATCTAAAGCCAATTTTATAGCTCTTAACAAAGCGTCGCGCCCCGAAGAAAATAGCTCAGCATTCTTACAAATATCAGCAAACCCCACGCCTTTGTTATCGTCAGCATTTGCCGACAACAAAAAACGATTGTCCACTAAAGGCATAAAAGGTGTAATAGGTGCAGAAAAATCCATACAATAAATATTGCATGCTCAAAAAAAATTACAAGATTTTTTGGCTTGAAGAATTCTGATATTAGTAAATTCTGTAAATAGAATGAGTATTGAACAATTTTCGCAACTCGGACTTTCCGAAAACATTTTAAAATCAATTCGCGATGCAAACTATCAAAAGCCGTCGCCTATCCAACAACGTGCAATTCCTGCAATTTTACAAGGCAGAGATATATTTGGATGTGCCCAAACTGGCACTGGCAAAACGGCAGCATTCGCCCTGCCCATTATGCAAAAGCTTGAAACGTCGGGTAATTTTCCACGTCCACTACAATTTCGTGCGTTAATCTTAACGCCGACTCGCGAGCTTGCAGAACAGATAGGCGCAAACATTTCGATGTACGGCAAGCACCTTAATTTGTCGTATTGCAAGGCGTATGGTGGAGTTTCGTTAAAACCACAAATCAGAGCGTTGTCGATTGGTGTAGATATATTAGTTGCTACCCCTGGGCGTTTGTTAGACCTGTTCAATCAGAAAAAATTGTCGTTCGATGGCGTTGAATATTTAGTATTAGATGAAGCCGACAGAATGCTCGACATGGGCTTCTTACCTGATATTCGCAAGATATGCTCGCAATTACCAAACAAAAGACAATCACTGTTATTTTCTGCAACTATGTCGGAAGAAATTGAGAAATTAGCACGCTCGATTGTGATAAACCCACTAAAAATTTCAATCGACCCCGACAAACCAACCGTTGAGAAAATCGACCAAAAAGTTGCTATGCTCGAAAGCTTAGACAAATACAACTTCTTGACAGAACTGTTATTGCCCCATGCCGATGAAAAAGATTTTTTGGCACTTGTATTTTGCAGAACAAAACATGGTGCAAGTAAGCTTGCAAAACGTTTGAGCAAAAGTGGAATTTCGGCAGATGCAATTCATGGCGATAAATCGCAATCGGCACGTCAGCGTGCGTTGGGAAAATTTAAAGATCACAACATTCGTGTACTTGTGGCAACCGATATAGCAGCACGAGGTATCGACGTAAAAAATATGAATATGGTTGTAAATTACGACTTGCCAGATGAAGTTGAAACTTATGTGCATCGCATAGGTCGAACAGCTCGGGCAGAAGCATCGGGCGAAGCAGTATCGTTGTGTACTCGCGACAATATCCAAGATTTTTCTGCAATCGAAAAGTTTATCAAATTAGATATTCCTCTTTACACAAACACTCAATATCATTCGGAAAACGTTTTTGAATTGATAAAGAAAAACAGAGCTTTCCGTGCAAAAATGGCTAAGAAAAATCCACAACAACAGCCACGCAAAATAAAAGATAAAGAGTTTTCGGCAGAAATTTTGTATGGCGAACGCAGACCATCAGTCTATATGGAAAAACCAAAATTCAACGCTGGTTCACCATCTAAGAAAGGCAAAAAATTCGACAACAAACAACGCTCGAAATCGCCACAAAAAAGCTTTGCAAAACCTCAAAAACAAAATTCTTTTGGTAAACAAAACAAACCTGCATTTCAGCAAAAAACAAAAACACAAAAGCCTATGCGACCACAAAAACAAAAACGTATTCGCAAAAACTTTGTATCAAACTAAACCAACAAAAATGCTACAATGTAGCATTTTTTGTTAGTTTAATGAATAAAATGTATAGTGCTTTATTTTTAGAACTTAAATTCCACGCCACAACGGATAGTTCTGCCTGCTTCAACATACCACGAAGTCATCGATTGCCCCGACATATAATCTAAATACGTTGATGCGTACGAGCAATTCATATGATTTGTCAAATTAGATACTCCAAAGAAAATTCTTGCATAATCGCACGGATAAACATTTACCATTAAATCCAACGAATAGTTTTCGGGGATTTTATCGGTTGGTTGACCTAAATCAGTATATCCCTCTTTATACTGAGAGCTATTCCATATAAAGTTAAGCTCAACCATAACGTATTCGATTGGTCTTACCCATACACCCGATTTTGAAGTTATATCAGGTATAATAGCAACCTTTTCATCTTCATATGGTCCTGACGCATATTTTGCATCGACAAACGCCCACGATGTAAATGCGCCAAAAAGCTTTTCATAATTATACCCCAAGCGAACCTGCGAACCATAACGATTTGTATCGCCAATATTTTTGTTAGAGTATATTGTTCCATCGTAAGCAATTTCATCGTTGAGATGTGTATAGAATAAGCTTGCATTAAAAGTAAAGCCACCTTTTGAGAAGTTTGTACCTATTTCGTAATTCTGCCCATGTTCTGGGTCTAAATCTACTGTATAGCTTGAACCATATCCCCAAATGCTGTATCGTTCGTCGATTGACGGATAGTGATAAATTTGGTCGAAACGTGCATATACGTTCCAGTGTTCATTGAGTTTTGCATTAACCCCAATTTGAGCTGCCAAGCCATTTACGACCTCGTTATCATCAACCTTATATGGGGCATATCCCGAAGAAACATTACTTTGAACATCGTTAATTACACCTTCGTATCTAACAGAACCAATCAACGAAAATGTATCATCTAACTGAGCTTTTGCCCCAGCCCATGGCGATAATGTAATGCGATTTATATCTGTTGAATACGGAGGCGACCACGAGCCTTGTCCTGCGTGAATATCGAGTTGGTCGAAATAAAAATCTAAACCACCTTCCACATAACTTTCGTCTTCGCTACCACAATATACACGATACTTAGGGTCGAACGAAACAGTCCAGAGTGTAGAATTCACAATTCTGTCGCCAATCCAATCAACATCTTTATCGCGAATGTTCAAGCCCAGATGTGCCGATCCCTCGCCAAAAGCAGTTTTGTTTTCCCACGAAGTAGAAACTGTTAAATAATCAACACGGTCTTGCTCGTTATGATAGAGATTATTTGGATACAATTTTTTCAACTCTTCTGAAGTTGTAGCATTTATATATCCTGGCCACGATATAAACATATTGCCAACATTCACATATAAACCAAGCTCGTTTTTTGTATCTAACTTAAGCCCTGCACTTATAGTTGCCGACTTATTCCAATTAAGCGAGTTTGCAAAATATCCACTATCGTGAAAATAATTTGCCCCTGCCGATACATAGTAATCATCGGTTGAATAATTAGCAGTTCCGTAGAAAGAATATTCGCCATACTCACCGTATGTAGCCCCAAATGTTCCACCATTTTTACCCCATTTTTTTGTGGTAATTTTTATAATACCACTTTCAGCATAATTTCCATATGTGGCAGTTTGAGCACCATAGAGAACTTCGATATTGTCGATATCGTTTACTTGGATTTGCCCCCAGTTTATACCAGCAATATCTATATTATTCAAACGCTGTCCGTCTAAAAGGACAAGCACACGCGATTGACTATTAACACCGAAACCTCGCATTGATGGTTGTCCTAAAAACGAACCACCACCCATATTGCGTATGTAAACATCGGAATAGCGATTTAAAACTTGAGCAGTGCTTGAAAGATTGCTATCAGAAATTTGCTCGGCAGTTATATTTGTTGCGTTCACTGGCGACTCGTACAACGAATCGGAAAAACGCATTGCAGTTACTTCAACTGGCGAAAGCTCGTTTACAGAATTTGAAACTTGTTCATCGGCGAACAATGATGCCCCCACAAATAAGCACAAACTTGTAAATTTAAATTTGTTTGATGATAAAAACATGGTCTTTTTCCTCATTACTTCGATTTGGATTAACCTCAAGAAAATAGACCTTTAAACTTCTATACAGAAATACGCCCGTAAGCGAAAACTAAAAGATGTCCGAAAATCCTTTTCTCGAGAATTTTATTGGACTTCCTACACACACGTCTTCTGGCTCATTTCATCTAAGGTAGCTTAGCAACAATCTGCCTTCCCATTTTTCAACAGTGGCTTAGTAGATTGTCTTTGAAAATTACAGCGGCGAGACCGCACTTGATTTTCACAAGGTTTCCGTTTGAGTAAGGAATGTAAAATTAAAGAACAAGGAAAGAATCTATAATTTATTGAAATTTGTCAAACATTATCTGTGCAATCTGCGTTTTATAAAACCAAACAACAATACAACGCATCCTAAAATTAAAGCACATTCTGATGGCTCTGGAACTGTTGCTACATTTAAAACAGCTACACCTTGTAAATCTACCCCAGGGGAACTTACCTGATTACCAGTAGGATCGAATATTACATGACCAACGCTATCAGTAGTTGTACCGTCGCCATAAACATCAACTATTCTAACATGGCTTATATTGTTTATATCGATATTTGAATACGCCAACAAAAAGGCATCGACATATTCACTATCAAAAGAACAGTTGCCACTATTGATATACTCATAAGCATACACTAATTCTTGTAAATCAAAACCATGACCATAACCACACTCGTACTTTGATGCCAAATTATAAACATCGGTTGGAAGAACATCACAATTCCCCATATAAAGCCATTCATAAACTCTATCGTTGCCTAAATAGAAGTTTGGGAAACGTACAAAATCGACACCATTACTCGATACCTCAACAAAACCAAGCTCTAAATAATTTTCGTCAAATCCATTTTCAAAAACTGCAAAATCAGCGCCATTGCCATTTGAAATTCCACTTTCAAAAAACAACGTTATGCTCCCACCATTACCCAAGGTACACACTTTTTCGGTAGGCTCAACTTTTGTGATAGCACCTATGACATTTTGTGGAGTTTTCCATTTGTCGTCGACTTTATTTTCTATTGTGCCAACATTGTAATTAGAGTATCCACTTGCCCAAGCCTTGATTTCAGAGCTGTTGTAGGCAACTGCAACATTGCCATTCGACGCACTATTTCCACCAAATTGGATAGCATTTATAGGTGAAATATACGTTATGGTTTCTCCATTGGGTGCAATAATATTACCTGCAAAAGAAGAATCGACATCTTTTGTAAAATATGAGTAGTTGTTTCCTTGTGCATACAACGATGCAACCGACATTATTAGTATTGATATTTTTTTCATAATTTTAGAATTTTAAATTTAGACCTACTTTGAACATTCTTCCATTTGCTGGATAATAACTTGAATAAACTGCAGCCAATGTATAGCGTTCATCAAACACGTTATCTACGCCGAAATAAGCGTTTGCGTAATCGCAAAACTTAACATTTGCACGCAAATCAACCGTACACCACGATGGCACTTTAGGCTCGGTATTCGATAAATCAGACATGGGATATTGATTGCCCGAATAATTGAATTGTGCCGTTAATTTAACACTCTCGTGTGGACGCACAAAACCACCAACAAAACCATTAAAATGAGGGACAAACGGAATATCGTTGCCATTGAATTTTCCCGCAATAAAGCGAGCATCTATGAGCGAAAGACCACTATACACACCACACCAAGGTATCTCGTACGATGCGTAAATATCGGCACCTAATCGCATTGTATCGGGAACATTATCGTTTACCGTTGTTCCATTTGGCGTTGGCGATGGGAAATACATAATTTCATCGTGTAAAAACAGGGCATAAATACTTGAATTTACTGTCAGATTTTCGCCTAAAAATTTATACCCAATTTCAAAATTCTGTCCTATTTCTGGTTTCAAATCGGGATTAAATTTAATCATATCTGCGGCACCACCCCAACCTTGATAAAGAGCAATTTCATCGGTTGAAGGGTATCTGAAAAGCTGATCGAATTTTGCATAAACACTCGAGCGTTTATCTATTTTATAATTGAGCGAAATACCTCCGGCAAAACCTTTCTGCCAAACATCTTCATTATATGAATTTTTAGAATCTGTATAAATTTCGTAGTATGGTGCAGTAAACGACAATCTATGTTTTTTCTCGATATAATCTGCCGAAGTTTTTGCCATATCAAAACGCAAACACGCATCGACAGAAAGGCTTTCAGTTATGTTATAAATTGCACCAGCGTGTAAACCAAAATTTATTCTATCGATTGCAGAATCCTCACCCATATAGGTAAGTTTATTCCCTAAGAAAGTTGCATTAGTTGTTTTTTCCACTGAAATATCGGCATACTGTGCTTCTGCACCAAAGTAAGCTCGCCAATCTTGATGAACTTCGATTTCGTATTCGGTTGAAAAAGTTATATCGTATTGATTGTTTGTTCTATCTTTTGAAATTATTCTATCGTACGTATTGACCGATAAATTTGAAAAGCCCTTACTCAAAGCACTATCGCGTTCAAAGTTGGCTGATACTGTATAAGATTCGCATTCATAAATTGTAGTTGCACTTGTAGCATGGCGTGGATTATTTTTCATTTCTTCACGCGAAACAGGATTTGCATATTCCGAATAAGAATCGCTGTAAACGCCCTTCAAAGTGAATGAGTTATTTTCGTTGATAAAATAACCAACACTTCCACCATAATTGTTTGCCCAGCTCTCCGAGAAATCTCTATAACCATCGGTATAATATCTGCGAGCATTTACGGTAGCGAAGCTATCTCCATACGAAACTGAACCATAAGCATTTGCCGAATATGTACCCCACGAACCATACATACCCGAAACTTCTAAAGTATCGTCTTTAGAAATATCTTTTGTTTTAATACTTACTACACCAGCAACTGCATTATTACCATATCTGGCACTATTGGCACCTCGCAAAAGTTCTATATTTTCGATGTTTCCCATAGGGATAGTAAGCCACGGAATATTAGCCATATCGGCTCTATTATAGCGAACACCATCTACAACAATGGCAACACGCAACTGGCAATTTTCGCCAAAACCACGCATCGACAAATTGGCATCGTTTGGATTTCCCGAATATGTCAAAGCTCTGATTGTAGTTTTCTGCGACAAAATTTCAGGCACGCTATTTATCCCATTTTCAGATATCTCTTGCGAAGTAATAAAAGTAGCGTTGTTTGGCAATGCTAATTGCATTTCATCAAAGCGTGATTCAACAACTTCGACATCATCTAAAATTCCTTCGACAGCTGAATTATTTTCGTTTGCATAAGAACAAGCAAATGCAATTACAAAAACAAACGTTAAAAAAATTTTCATAACAATAGTGTACGGAACGCCCGTTTACCGAACGTTCCGTATCTGGTTTATTTTTTAACTCGGTTTCTTAAAACTACAAAAGCTAATGCAATACCCCCAAAGATAGTAGCCCACTCTGCTGGTTCTGGAACAGCAGTTGTATATGTAATGTTGTCTACTGCAACCATCGCAGAAGGAGTCATGCCCCACTGAGTACCGAAGTTGGTCATAACTTCAAAACTTAATCCATAAACTGCTTCGCCATTATTTAAAGAATTTAACGAAACACTTTCCCAAGTATTCTGAAGCAATATATCTTCGCCATTGTTATATGCTAAGAAGTGGTCGACATAATTGTCGGTTATAACTTGCATATTTTCATCTACACCATAAATGCGTACAGAATAAAAACTATTAGGAGTATCTGTTAACGTTCCACCAGTTTGAAAACTATCACCATTTAACAAACCATTATTTGTGTAAACATTCAGACATAAATCTATTGATGTAAATTTCAAAGCATCCTGTCCTGCATCTAAAAGGAATGATTGAGATGCAACTTGTGTTCTACCTGAGCGATAAACAGTATCAAACGTAATACCATTTATAACTTCTGTTGTAGGTACAACTTGTTCAGATACCATTTCCATTAGGAACATCATAGCATAGTTAGAGCTTCCACCAGAACCCCCACCAGCGACTGTATTGAGGTCGGAAGAATAATCACTGCCTGTATTTGATTTAGAATTAGATATTACTCCACCAAGAAAACCACCCGATGTAAGATACCCATTAATTCCAGTATTAGATGTAGTATTCCAAGTCATACCACCGTATGTACCCCAATCTAACCAATGAGGTGTGGCTTGAGTACAAGTATTACCATTGCCTTCGCCTTCAATCCACGCTTGAGCATCTCCTGAAAGCGTTTCAAAATCGAACACACCAGTAGACGCATTCAACGTAGTTAATGCAAATAATGTCGTTAACGCGACAACTATATTTTTACTTTTCATATTATCTCCTTATTGATTTGTTTTGCAAAGTTCTTACAAAAAGAGTGCAAAACGCAATTAAGGAGATTTCTATAAAACACGCACAACAACCCTAAATAAACGTGTTAAAAAAACTCACTAATGCACCTCGAACTTCTTTTACGCGAGAACTTCGCAGGCAAGGCTTTTTACCACGTCTTCTGGCTTATCCATATAGGATTTATGAAATCCAGCACTCACACCTTCCCGTCGAATTTGACAGTGGCAAGATGAATGCTCTTTCAGGAATTACAGATGCGCGACAGCGTCCGAATTAGCATAAAAATACTTCACGGAACTTCCGTTTGGCAAAAAACATCGCAATTATATTTTGGGCATAGCCCATTTAAAAGAACAACACAAGAAAACTACTACAAAAAACAAAAGTCAATAAAAAAAATGACGTTAGCAACAAACTAACGTCACAAAAAGCATCCTATATTCAATTTTATTTTGAAGGCTTAAACAATCTATAATCGCGAGCTTCAACAACTTGACCTTTATATTCAAAAGGCTTTTTGGTGTAGTTTACAACAACTTCACTACCATCAGAATATCCTGTTAAGAAAACATTTTTTGCAATTTCTTCGTGCCTATCCATGAACTCATACTGCAAATAACGCATTGGTACATACTCACGATAGGCTTCGGCAATGCCATCTATGTCAGATTGCTTTTTATATTTTGTCCAATAGAAAGTTGGACGCCCACCACACTCGATAAACTTCAGACGCAATTTGTGTCCCTTTGGTTTTAGATAGCAATCTATTGTATACCAATCAACATTACTCAAGATTATGCCATGATACACAATCTGCCACAATGGCAAAATTTCAAATTCAACCATAGGTGGATTGTTCATTTTACGTTTCAAACGCTTTTCGGTTGCTTCAACAAAAGCTTTACCCTTTGATGCTGTACTTGTATAGAGCGCATAATCGAGAACTTTTGCACAATGATCAAAACCTGCTTCCGATGTAAAGCCACCAAAATTTTTGCGATATTTTTCGCCCAAGCGTATTTGATGTTGCGCTTGCTGTTTGCGATTATTTGGATGAAGAGCATCGCAACATGGAGATGGACGTATAGCCGATGTTACGTCAACATGCTGAGGCGCATTCATACCCATATCTTTGAGCTTTGCAATATCCTTGTCCATATAACGATCGCAAATTGTCTGGAAACATGTATGATACGCTTGTCCACCTGGCCAATAAACATAAGTGCGTGGCTCGCCTTTGCGATTTTTCGATACAAATTCATCGCTCCAGCCCTTTGCACGTTTATACATATTGTGATTGTTTATATGGGTTGTCATATGATACCCAAGTTCTTTGCCAATCTTTACAGCTTCACGCATCTTTGCTTCGCCACCAAGACGTTCTTCTACTGGAAATAAGTCGGGGAAATAACCGTCGAAACCACCAACCTGCCAACCAACAAAACACATATCAGCTTCTTTTACACCGGCTTGATACATTTTACGCATTATGTCTATAAAACTATCAAAAGTATGAGCAACGTGCAACTCTGGTGTAATTTTATCCCACTTTGGCGAATTGAAACCACCTATTCCTTTCGGGTGCTTATTATGTGCAAGTTTTACACGTACAAATGGCGATTCAACAGAATATTTTAATGTCGGATTATTTTTTACACGCTCACGCAATGGCTTAACTTCGCCCCTGTCTAACTGATATTTG
Organism: Verrucomicrobiaceae bacterium; assembly: GCA_015061955.1. GTDB lineage: Bacteria > Verrucomicrobiota > Verrucomicrobiia > Opitutales > Intestinicryptomonadaceae > Merdousia. The sequence continues at coordinate 1,975 of SUVO01000007.1, read as the reverse complement.
CGATAGACTTTTGCCATATCAACGTATGTGGCTTTTTTACCTAAGTCATAAAAGTCGATAACAATATCTTCGTATGGGTCGAAATCAATTTTATCAATGTCGTAGCGAGGATACATTTTATGAAGTCCATTTTTTGTTTCAGCAACAAGAGTATATTCTAATTCTAAACCTTTGGCGATTGCAACATAGGTACCTTTGGGCGTTTTTGCTCCCCAAAATGGCATTTGAAGTTGATGACATTGGTATTTACTGTTGTCGAACTTGAAGAAAATCTGATTCCCCATAAGAGCAGGCATAATAAAATAACCATCTTCTCCTTTGTTGGCTTGGTAATCGTCAGAAATAACCGAAACTTTCTTAATCCCACGCTCAATATCGCAAACTGGAATTGTCAGACGCTGTGCACCATCTGGCATAGTTTCAAGTTTATACAATTTTTCTACTTTTGATTTGTCGTTGTTTTCAAAAATTATATTTACTTGCGATTTAGCAAACCCACCAACGCAAATTAATAAACTTAATAATATATACCATGCTCTTTTCATATAACTTCCTTTATTTATCAAATTGAATTTCTGTCATATAAATTGAATTATTTGCACCATATTTCATAACACCACGCCAACCACCTTTGCCTTGCATCCACTCCGATGTAATAACTGCCCAACGTTTAGGCTGAATTTCTATGCAACCAAAATTTCCCATTCTGGCGCCTCGATTAGCTGTAATTGCACGTTCGGTAGAACGCTTTACAAGTAGTGTTTGCTTGTCGACTTCGGCAACAAACAATGGAGCCCTATGACGAAAGACATGATCGTTATTTGCTCCACTTCGAGTATAAACAAGATATATCTTTCCCGCATTTTCAAGCCAGTGAGTCTGCGTGTTGTAATTGCCCACAAGCGAACCGTCGTCAAAACGCAATGCAACTTTTTCTTGATAATTTAAGCCGTCATTACTACGAGCAATAAAACCAGTTTTGTCGTTGCGAAGCGACAAAAAATATTCTTTGCCCGACTTTATAATAGAAGGTTCATAAACTCCTCTACGAACATTGTGAGTTATTTTTTTGCCGACTTCTAAAACCTTAATTTCTTCGCCATCAAATGAACATTTAACAACGACCACACTTGTTAAATCTTTCGGATTGTCTTTTACTGAAACAGGCAATAAAATAGAACCATCTTCCTGAATATGAACTTGCACACAACCTGCACTACATATTTTGTAAGGTAATTTTAATATTTTTTGAGTTTTAAAATCGTTTACAGATTCATCAAAAACGCTATATGTAACTTGATGATTAGATTTGTGTTTTTTGCCTGTATACGAAATAGAAGCACCAAATATTAAAAATTTGCCCGTTTTTTTGTGATAGACAGGACTTGCATCTAAAAACATCTGCTCCGAATTGTCTGGTTTTTTATAACGTTTAATAGTAGAGCTTGATTTAAAACTTTCCCATGTTTTTCCAAAATCATTCGATAGCGAATAAAATAAACCACTGTAAACGTCCATGCCATTTAATGCGAGCGATGAACATGTAAAAATGCCTTTGCCTTCAGGAGAAAAAGCCATGCGAGATTGAACATAACAATAACCATTTTCACCTTTAAAGTTTGTATCGAAACGCCTTATTTTTGCAGTAAAATCTTCTCCTTTTACAACACCATCAACGACCTCTTTTACAACAGGTGGTTTACATTCAAATGCGTTAATAAACGAATATATGCACACTATATAAAAGAATAAAACAAACTTTTTCATAACGACACGTTAAGCTACCTTCCCACTAACAAAAGTCAATTATAAAAATAGATTAGAACCAACATAGGAAACAGTAATAAAAAAACGTGCGAGATTGTCCCGATGCTTTTGCGTTTTAGCGAGCGTTGCTGTGCTACGCACTGCAGTCGAAGCTAAAACCAAAATGGAGGGCAAAACGTTTTCTTTGATGAGTTTATTTAATAAAAAA
>SUVO01000006.1 GCA_015061955.1 Verrucomicrobiaceae bacterium | reverse complement strand
TACTCGAAGAATCTCATAAGCCCAGAAATTTAGATGGAACTATTGCAGAAGAATTTTCTCATTTGACGACGCCATCAGTCGAAGAACATCTAACTAAATTGAAAGAAAACGCATATGTTAGAATTGAAGACGATTCTTTAGAGTCAAATTGGCACGGCTTATTTAGAAGAACATCTTCACTGGCAAGATGCCAGTAAAATTACAAAACGATGTTTATTTAAACAACATTGCAAATAAAATGAAAGCCCTCTGCAACGATCTTGCAAGGGCTTTTAAATTTTGATAAAAGTCGCGATGTTAAAATTTAAAAAGCGTCAAACGTTTGGCAAAAACTTTCAAACCATCTGGCGCGATACATTTAACGCAGTTCGCTCTTTCAAATTCATATCGAGGTGAGAGGATTCGAACCTCCGGCCTCTACGTCCCGAACGTAGCGCTCTACCAGACTAAGCTACACCTCGCTTTAATCTTAAAAAAATCTCATCTATCTTTTAAATTAACTCCTGTATCTTTATACACCACAAAGCCCAACGGCGCAACTAATATTTGCAATATTATATAGACAAAAAACCAGCCCCAACCACCATCGATAAATCCGTAAGAATGCAACCCGACTCCTAACAAATTAACGCCAAACCAAGCCCATGCTACTACTATATTCCCCAACGCTGTAAGCACCAAGAAAAATCTATCGTTGCAAACTTTCAGGGCTTTACAATGTATCGTTGCCGATGTCCACAAAACAATCATCAAAGCTCCATTTTCTTTAGGATCCCACCCCCAAAAGCGTCCCCAACTCATATCTGCCCAAATTCCACCAAGCATTGTTCCCATAAAGGTAAACAACAAACACACGCACAACAACACATAAATGCCGTCGGCTGTTTTCGATGTTTCTATTCCAAAATTCTTTTTTGAAAACAAATTTGCAACAAGGCGAAACGATGCTCCAAACCCAGCTAAAAATAACCCACAATAACCTATCATTATAGTCATTACATGTGTCGACAACCAAAAGTTTGAATTCAATACGGCACGCATCATTCCCATAGTATCACCACTATGTGGAAGATTTATTGCAACCAAAAGCGACAACATTCCAACAAACGATGCACTCAAAGCCGATAACACTGACCCTTTTTTCAGATACATCACCAATCCGAAAGCCGATGCTACTGCTCCAGTAAACACAACCGATGAATAGAAGTTTGTAACTGGTGGACGCATTTGTATATACACACGCACCAATATTGCCAAAACATAAACAACACTACCCACCAACAAACACACACTTGCAGGCAACGAGAACACATCTTTTTTAAACGCACTCAATCCGAACAATACAAACGCCATACCAAACAGCAACAATGCCGAAAAAAACGGGTCCACAGAATTGAAAATATGTTCTACTTTTATTCTAAAAAGATTTACATTTTTGCTCGATTCATAAATTTTAAATATCTCCGACATTCTATTTTTTGCCTCTTGAAAATCGCCCAAGTTTAAAGCGTCGGCTAACATTGAATATTCTGTTAGTATTTTTACCGAAAGTTCTGGAGAAGTCCTATCAAGCAATATTTGAACTGGAGTAGTAAATCCATCATTTATCGGGATAGTTTTTAAAATCTCATTATTATAATGATTTTCATACTCGGCAAGTTCTCTTAGAAACTTCAGATATTCGCTAGCAACGATTAGTTTTTCCGAATTTGGTTCACGTTTCAATTCCGATGCCAACTTTAATTCTTCTGTTGCACTCGAGACAGCAACATTCCAGTTTTTCAGAAATTCAGAAAAAGTTTTTTCGTGTGGATACTTCACACAAAGCGAGTTTGATGCCAACGCAAATATATGCGAAGCATTTAGAATTTCGTTGCAAGCTTTTGCATAAGCGCCACCTTCCTTATTTTGAGCACCTTGATAAATCACTTCATTTTTCAGAGCAACAGCCTCGTACGTAACGTATCTACCAGTAGCCTTTAGCAATTCTTGAAGTTTGCGATTATCTGTTCGCAACACAGGCAAATTACTCATTTTTTCAGCATTGGCACACAACAACCACAACCATTGCGTAGACGATATTTTTTTACCATCTATCTTTATTGTAGATTTACCTGAAACAGTTTTTAAGATATCAGCCGATGCACTCGACATTGGCATAACTCTGCCAGCACTTTGAACAGGCAACACTCCCAAGCTTTCAGAGAAAACCGAATCAAACAACTTATTGCCTTTTACAATTTTTACACCCAATGGCGACACACTTACACACAACGCAACAGCAATAAAAAAAAGTAAAAATAAAAATTGTTTAGTTCTCATTTTTTATCCTTTTTAAATTTTGCAACAATTGTAAGCAACATTCCAACAAATACAGCTAACACAGCCAACCATGGCAACATTCGAGCCGGATTTTTAACAGCCGTAAGCACGCTTACTTTTCCACCATCGGCATACGATGTTTGATAGAACACCCAACCATCAAACGATGCTGGACTATTCATCTTAATCAAAGCTTCAACATTGTTATTATCTCGAACAAAAACAATTTTACTTGAAAAGCTTTTTGGTATATCGCTACCCTGCCAATCTTCTTTGGTAAACTTCAACAAACGCAATGAAAATGGCAACTGACTTGTTGTACGAACACCATTTTTTTCAACAAACAAAATATTCGACGTTTCGCCCTCACGCAACGATACCCTGCCCTCTACTCGCATAAAATACTGCAACCCTCCCGATATTACAAGCAATGCAAGTGCACTATGAATTATAGAATTACCATACCCCGACACCCCATAATTCAAATATTTTATTGAGCTGAAAAATATGTTTACCACAGCCAAAACTCCGATACTAGCTCCACCAATAATAGGAAATTTCATACCAGCAATTTCAGCCATACTAAAGAAGCTTTCAAAATAAACTTCTGAAGCCTGCGCAACCCCAATTTCCACTTGTGAAAGCGTTGCTATAAAAATGAGAACAACCGAATAAAACATCAGCGCCACCGTCAAGTACGATGACGCTAATATGCGTTTTATTCTGCAAATTGTACGTTTAAACATTGAATTTAAAGAGAGCAACATCACCATCTTTAAAGATGTAGTCTTTACCCTCAAGTCTATACTTGCCAGCATCTCTAGCACCAGCGACACTACCAGCTGCAACTAAATCATCGTACGAAACAACTTCGGCTTTAATAAAGCCTCGCTCAAAATCGGTATGAATTACACCTGCGCACTGCGGAGCAGTCATACCTTTTTTGAATGTCCATGCACGCGCTTCAATTTCACCTGCTGTAAAATAACTTGCCAATCCGAGCAAATCGTAAGTATTGCGAATCAAAGCAGAAACACCACTATCTTCTACACCAAGTTCTTTAAGATACTCAGTAGCTTCTTCCTCTGAAAGCGACGAAAGTTCTTCCTCTAAACGAGCACAAATTACACAAGTAGAAGCATTATGTTCTTTTTGAGCAAACTCTGCCACTGCTTTTACGTAATCGTTTGTGCCTTCTAAGATATCATCTTCCGACACATTGCACGCATAAATAACAGGCTTCGAGCTCAACAAGAAATACGACTTCATTCTTTCTGCTTCATCATCTGAAAGCTCAAGAGTTGTTGCTGGTTTATTTTGATTAAGATGCTCTAAAATACGTTCTAAAAGTTCTACATTTTTAATAGCATCTTTATCCATTCCCTTAGCTTTACGCTTATTGTTTTCAAGCTGTTTTTCACATGTTTGAATATCGCTCAAAATCAACTCCGTAGTAATAACATCGATATCTCGGATTGGATTAACACCTCCCATATTATGCAAAATATCGTCATCATCAAAGCAACGTACAACCTGCACAACTGCATCTACTTCGCGAATATTTGCAAGAAACTTATTACCCAAACCTTCTCCTTTACTTGCACCAGCAACCAAACCAGCAATATCAACAAACTCAACTGCTGCTGGAATTATTTTGTTAGTTTTTGCAATTTTAGCAAGAGTTACCAATCGGCTATCAGGAACTTCAACAACTCCCACATTAGGCTCGATTGTACAAAATGGATAATTTGCCGCTTCTGCTTTACGCGAACGTGTAAGCGCATTAAACAAAGTACTTTTGCCCACATTTGGCAAACCTACTATACCTGCCTTTAACATAATTTACTCCGTAAAAAAATTTAAAACTAATCGCGTGGGCCATATTCAATTGTTTTACCTTCATGAACAATTGTAACATGGTTTTTACCATCTTCGCGTTTCGATTTTTCAGTTCTACCAACAACGGCAGCATCAATACCAAAGCTCTTTGCAACTGCGATAACTTTTTTAGCATCATCCATATTGCAATAAACTTCCATTCTATGCCCCATATTATAAACTTCAAACATTTCTTTGTCAGTAGTTTTACTTGCTTTTTGAATTGCTTTGAAAATTGGTGGAATTGGCATTAAGTTATCCTTCACAAAATGAACGCCCTTACCAAAACGAACGCACTTAGTCTGACCACCACCCGAGCAATGAACAAGCCCTTTTATCAACTTAGGATACTTCTTTATAAGCTTCATTATTACCGGAGCATATGTTCTTGTAGGCGAAAGCAATGCTTGAGCAATAGTCATATTAGAGCCTTCAAGTTTATCTTCAAACTTGTACGGACCACAATACACAAGTTTTTTATCGGTATTTGAATCGTAAGTTTCTGGATACTTCTTGCGATAGTATGGCGACAATATATCATGACGTGCGCTTGTTAAGCCATTTGAACCAATACCACTATTTTCACAATCTTCGTACTTAGCCTTACCAGCCGACGACAACCCTACTATTGCCAAATTAGGTTTAATATTTGCACCTGTAATTACATTTTTACGTTCCATTACAGCAACTGCACAACTATCAACAACAACAGCACCAGTCAAGTCGCCAACGTCGGCAGTTTCGCCACCACCTGAATAAATTTTCACGCCCAACTTACGCAATTTTGCAAGAAAATCTTCCGAACCTAAAATCAACTGAGCCAAAGCATCACCAGTAAAATTCTTAGCATTGCGATTTACCGTATTTGAAAGCAATATTCTTTCTACTGCACCAATACAAAGCAAATCGTCTATATTCATAACGATAGAGTCTTGCGAAATACCTCTGAATACCGAGGCATCTCCAGTTTCTTTAAAGTACAAATAGGCAATAATAGATTTTGTACCACTACCATCTGAGTGAATTACATTACATTTCTTTTTAGACCCAGTTAAGTAGTCTTCAGTAATTTTACAGAATGCACCTTTAAACACACCCTGATCAAGTTTATCAACAGCAGCGTGTACTTCTTCTTTACCTGCCGACACGCCTCGTGCAGCGTATCTATCTGTTTGCGTTTTTTTAGCCATATTATTTTATCGTTAAAGAGCCATGTAGCGTTCAAACGACGCCTTTAATTCTTCATAATTAACTGCCACTGGAATATCTGGATTTTCCGAGGCAAACTTCTGTGTTGGTCTATACATAACTGCATAATTTGCAGATCTCAACATAGACAAATCGTTATACGAATCGCCAGTAGAGATAACTTTAAAATTCAAAGCTTTAAATGCCTCAACTGTTTTGCGTTTTTGATCATCGATACGCAATTTATAATCAGCAACAAACCCCTGCTCGTCTATAACTAAATCATGACAAAACAAAGTTGGATACCCCAATTTAGCCATCAACGGACGTGCAAATTCTTCAAACGTATCCGACAATATTATAGCTCTGGTTTGCGATGTAAGCCATTTCATAAAATCGCAAGCACCTTCAAGAGGCTCAAGCGTTGCTATAACATCTTGAATATCGGAAAGCTTGATTCCACGTTTTGATAAAATGTCTAATCTATATCGCATAAGCTTGTCGTAATCAGGCTCATCACGAGTAGTTCTACGGAGTTCTGGAATACCAGATGCTTCAGCAAAAGCAATCCATATTTCAGGAATTAAAACGCCTTCAAGATCGAGTGTTACAATATTCATTGTGTTGCTTAGTATACGAAATCAGGGTCTGTAAGTGAACCGAGCGACTTTGAATGCAAAGGTGATTGGCGACCAGTTTCTGTATCGATAACATACAACTGACGATTTTTTCCAAACGATTTTTGGCATACCACATGACGACCATCGCTGAGCCATTTTGCCCCCGATGTACTTGCACCTTTACTTACAACTTTTGCCTTGCGTGTTTTAAAATCGTAGGTAGCAATTTGGAACCCCTTACCTTGTGCAATTGTAAAAACTATCAAATTAGGATTTACCCAATTCCAATCAGGCTCTGAGCAATATCTACTCAAGCGCGATGGAACAATTTGCATACTACCACCACTAACTGGCATAGTGTAAACTTGTGGGCGTCCACGAACATCGCTTGCGAATATCAAACGTCTGCCATCGGGAGAAAAACTTACCGAGCTTTCTGTTGCCGATGTTTTTGTTATACGTTTTAGCCCTTTACATTGCGAATTACCAACCCAAATTTCAGCATTGCCCGACGATGTCAAAATCACAGCCATCTTAGAACCATCTGGCGACATAGCCCCACCACAATTACTACCTTTGTACGATGCCAAAGTTTTGCGTGTGTTAGTGTTTAAATCAATCATGAACAAGTCCATAAAACCAGCTCTGTAATAACCAGTGTAAGAAATCTTAGAACCATCTGGCGAAAAATGAGGCCACATAGAATCTGACTTATCCTTAGTTATAACGCGTACATTCTGAAAAACCATATCCGAAACAGCAATTTCCGAGCTAGAACCACCAACTTTTGAATATACAAAAGCTAATTTACCAGCAAAGAAGCCCTTTGAACGCAATGTGCTTTCAACAGCAACGTCGCATGCCTTCATAAGTGCATTTACTAAATTGTTGCCCGAAACAGTGCGTTCGTTCGAGCGAGCTCCTTTTATAGATACGCGAACTGCATTAGAAGATGCCTGTTCAAAATTAAAAACAAACTGAGCCTTGCTTGCAGGAACATTCTTATAACTACCATGCAATGAAAATGCACGTTGTGCAAGCTGTTGCAACTTTGCATTGCTTGAAGTTATAGCAACGTTATAAACAGGAACGTTTGAACGTTCGATATTATCTTCAATAACGATATTGATGTCTTGGGCTGAAGCAAAAATAGAGCTCATACCAAGAAGTAAAATTCCAAAAAATGTTTTCCTATTCATAGATGTGTCTTATCTTTACAAATATACCTATTTTTTCAACAAAATAATAACAAAAAGTAATGTAATTGTTTATTTTCTACTTAGTAGTTGTTGATTCAAACTTCTTATGACATCTTTGTCTATGGTTGCAGTAAAGAATCTTAAACGTTACACTTGTTCAGAAAATTCGTTTTGATGAGCTTTAAAGAATTCGTATAAGATCTGAACATTCTTTAGAGATGTCCAATTTTTAATCTTAACTGGATTTTCATCAAAATCATATATTAGAGCATCGCGTAGTGCTAAGAAAAAAGGCGAATGAGTTGCAATAATAAATTGACAATCGTAAAAACGAACAGAATCTTGCAAATACTTCAAAAGCTCTAATTGTTTTTCAGGCGATAAACTATTTTCGGGTTCGTCTAACAAATACAATGCATTAGAATTTATTTTATTTGTAAAATACATAAACGCACTTTCACCATTAGATTGCCCTACTACATTTTCTTGTATGTTGCGTCTTACAAATTCAGATTGCGTTAATTTTTTAGCCATACTACTTTTCTTTAATTTATCGTAGTCGCTAAGCGATTTCATTTTAAAATTATCCTTTTTTAACGATTCGTATTCTGATATAAGCGATTTTCGTTGTTTGTCTAAATCTTCATTGATATTGCGTAAGTTTATCATAAAATCGAAGACGTCGTCGCTTGTTATAACGCTGCTATTAATAGGTATCTTACCGACATAACTACATAGTTTTAAGTACGAGTTAAAAAAATTGGTTTTGTTAAAAGATGAATCTCGATCTAAACCTAATTTTTCGGAAATCACGTTGATAGCAGTTGATTTTCCAGATCCATTTCCACCATAAAATATTGTAATTTGCTTAAATTCTAAATTTTCAATTTTATTTTTTGAAAGAATACCGAACGGGTACATAGAATTGTAACAAGTTCTGTGTAGGTTGAAGCGAAAATCTTCTTCGTCAGATAAGTTTGGGAAATTGAAATTTTTCAAGTATAACATAATTAATAATAATAAGCGTTAAATCCGACAAAATATGTCGTAGATCTATACATGATGTTTTCTAAAAAATCCATAATAAAAGAGAAAGTTGTAAAATATAATGCTGATAAAATTGTAAAATATTTGTGTAATAGTAAAAAAAATAGCTTGCAAGAGGATAAAAAATCTGTTTTAAAGTTAAGAATAATTTTAAGGAGAGATGACAGAGTGGCCGATTGTGCCTGACTCGAAATCAGGTGTGCCGGTAACGGTACCGGGGGTTCAAATCCCTCTCTCTCCGAAATATTTTCTTTATAAAAGGCAGGTTTTCAGCAAGTTGCGAATCTGCCTTTACTTTTACAACGGAACACCCTTTTGTAATTACCTCATTTTCAGTGTTCTAAATTTGCAAAAAGGAACGGTTGACATAACTAAACGTAACTTCAACCCCTTTTTTGTCAAAAGTTAACAGGGCTTTTTTATGGATAAACCATTCTAAAAGTGAAGTACTAAGTTATTTTTAATACTTTTGTTTGCTCGGAATTACACCTCTAATGCCCCCTTGGGGATCTTCTACATCACCTTTAAATCGTGGGATTAGATGCATATGAACGTGAAAAACTGATTGCCCTGCATGTTCTCCTACGTTTACACTAATATTGAATCCATCGGGATTATGTCTCTCTTTTACGATATCTTTTACTCGAAATAAGACATCTTACATTTCTGAAATTTCTTCAGCTGTTATTTTTTACAATAAGCATTTATTTAAATTTTGTTGATCTTTTGAATGCGATTCGTGTAGATTTCATTATGTTAATTTAACAAGCTTTGATGTAAACTTAGATAACTCGGCAACAATTTTTGTTCCGTAATCGCGTACAGGTATTTCAAATTCCTTTATTGGTAAATTCAAACGCTTTGCCTTGTCTAATCCAAATGGAATATAAGGTTCGACATCTATTTCAGAAACTGCTTGTAATGTTTCAGCAAGCTCGCCTATTGCTTTGAGTTGCAAAATGTCGTCGTTTACATTCTTAATCATTGGGCAACGTAAAATAATAGTACGTTGCAAATTGCATTCAGACAAAATAAAATCATTCACGCATTTGAGATTTTTCAAAATTGGTTCAACCGATTTCCCTGTATAAAAAAGGTGTTTTTTTGCATCGAGATGTTTTACGTCCCACAGCCACATATCAACGTATGGCAAAAATCTTTCAAGTACGTTCGCTTTCGCATAACCGCTCGTTTCGATGGCGGTATGTATTTGTTGGGCTTTTGCTTTTTTTAATAGTTCAATAGCAAAGTCAGGTGATGCTAATACTTCTCCTCCAGAAATAGTTAAGCCTCCATTAGAAGCATCGTAAAAATCCTTGTCTTTCAACACTTCGTCAAGGACTTCATTGGTTGACATCAATGTTCCGATTTTTTCGCCATCAGGATATTTTTCTACTTGAAAGCTCCAACTTTCAGGAGAATGACACCACTGACAACGCAACGGGCAACCTTTGAGAAAGACGACAGTTCTTATTCCTCGACCATCATAAGTAGAAAACTTATCTATTTTTAAAATAACACTTTTTTGAGAATTCATATTCCACTTTCAGCAGAATAATTAAGAAAGTCTATGACGTTCGATAACTTCATTTTGCCAACGTTTAGACAAGGCTATGAATCTTGCTGAGAAGCCACAAACTTTTACCATTAAATTTCTATGACGCTCTGGATGCTTTTGGGCATCGATGAGTTCTTCAACAGAATTGCAATTCGGTTGAAGTAGATGTCCGCATTTTTTCGCAAAAACTCTGAAGATAGCTGCAAATGTTTCTGCACTCATAGCATTTTTGTCGAAAGAAAGATTCGCATTTGAAGCTATCAAACATTCGTGCGGAAGTGATGCAATAGAATTTAGCACAGTTGTTGCTCCTTCTTTACAACGATATTCGCTGGGGGAAAATCCTTGAGCAAATCTATCACCCTTACGTCTTCCATCTGGAGTAGCATTTGCAGCATTACCCCAAAATAAAAATTCTCTATAAACTAAAATTGCCAAATGATACGCATTGCCTTGGTCGGTTATAAAGCCTTCTATATCATCGTGAATATTTTGTATCCACCATGCCATAGCATCGCATGATTTCTTAGAGCCATCGCCCCAATAAGGAGAGTCGAAAACTGCCTTGCGAATTTGTTGACCACGTTCACCGTTCCAATTACTGCGAACAACATCAAGAAATTCATTTAGCGAACATAGTTTCTTTTCAAAACATACATTTTCAATCGCCAATAAGGAATCAACAACATTGCCGAGAAAAGCTAATGTGATTACGCGTGGACGAACAGGAATGCCGCCATCGGTAGTATCTCTGCGACTTTGAATCCCTCCTTGCATACACATCGTGTAAATTGGATGTGGAGAAATTTGTGCGTACGATTTACCATAACGAGTATATTCGCCCATAACACTACGGAAGAATTTTATAAAATTGCGATACGCAATATTGCGTACTTCTTCTGGAGTTGTTGCGTTGTCTAATGGTATGATGTCGATTTTTGTTTCCTTTTCGATAGTGCTATTGCGATGAATTGCCGCTTCTAACGTTCTTATTACCGACACATAATTGGCATCATCGGCGTCCATTATTGAGTCGATATATCCATTCCAACAACCACAGCCGATATATTCCCGAGCATCTTCCAAGGATATTCCTTTATTTAGGTAATATGGTATATGGCGATCATCGTTAAAGAGTGCAAAAACACAATGACCTTTCATCATCATTTCTCCGATATGCAAAAGATATTCTTGTGGAGAATCTGATGCTATTCTGCAATGCAATTTGGGGAAAACGCAATCTGCCTTGTAGTGCATATCTATAAATGCACGAGTTAGTTCATTGTAAACAGGCTTGCCGAATTTGTCGCATCCACCAAGCGTAATGGGGATTTCCATTTCGTGATCAGCATAACCTTTCACTGGAATCATTCCATCGTGATGACAATCTGCCACAACCATAAATCTGGCTATTAAATCTAACGCTTCTGTTTTAGTCAGGCGTCCTGAAGCAATATCGGTTTCGTATAAATCTTTTAATAACCAATCGGGACGACCCAATGCATAAATCCAAGTACCATCAGCATAACCAAGAATTTCTCGAACAAACCACAAAGTATTTAAGCCTTCGTAAAATGTTTTTGGGGCTTCCCAAGGGCATCGCTGTGCTGAATCGGCAATGCGTTCAAAATTTTTGCGACCAATTTGACTCAGATTAGAATCTTTCAAACGTTTCTTTGCCTCTTCGGCAAAAATGAGCTGTATTTTATGTATAGTTTCTAAACCTACAAGTGCGGTTTCAAGTTCTTTGCGACCCAAATAATCGTTTTTAGGACATTCTTGTAGTGCTTTTTTAACTTCGTCATAAACACCACCAAAGCCTTTTTTTATGATTGTTCGCATTGGTGGAACATGGTGCATTTTATCGACAAATGGACCGCAACAAAGAATAAATTTTTCTTTTGTGCGATTACGCAAAAGTTGAAAAGCCTCATCTGGTACAAGGTTTTTACGCTTGTAAAATTGTCCACACATTTTTTCAGCTATTTTCGCAGGTATATCGCCAGCCCAACCACCATTTACACCGGCCTCAAAGTAGAATGGAGATTCTGAAAATAAATATGGAACAAAATTTTCAGGAATTGCTTTATAAATTTCACGACGAATATCAAGAGCATCGTAATTTGGATTAGCTTTAACCCAAGCTCTGACAGTATTTTCAATGTTTTTTACACTATCCCCTTGACGTTTATCTTTTACGCGACCATGACATTCATCGGGATAATATTCGCGCAACTGCTTACGCAAGGCTGAATAATCAATCTTTTCGAGCGTTGCCGCATTTAAGAGGGATTGTCCAACCACTCCCGTGGCTGTTGCTGTAAGTAGTGAACCTTTCAAAAAAGTGCGTCGTGATAAACTCATAAGTAATTTCCTCCTTTGTTAGTTATTGATAATATCTATTAAGCGATAATGCTCTTAATCGGTTGTAGTTTTACTACATTGTATTTGTATTTCTGTTTCAGCAATAGGATAGCTCAGCAACATTAGATTGTCGAAGTCGACAACTAAGCCTGTAGATGCATCGCCCAAAAATGGGCTTTCGTGCCCGAAGCCTCTATTTAATGGAATTTCAGCTGATGCTGTTTGTTTGCCATCTATATACAATATTGCAGTCTTTTCATTGAAGGTTAAAGTAATGCGTGTCCACTTACCGAGTTGTAAAGATGTATCGCTACTTATGATGGTGTTAGCAACATAGTCTGCTTCGGTGGGTCTGCCAAAGCCTTTTGAAGCTTCTATTTTACCATTTGCATCTACATATATATCGAAAGCACTTCCCCAATTCCACGATTTACGTCCAAATAAGCGACTTTTCTTTTTGGGTAGTTCGTTTATTCTTACATCGAATTGAATTGTACAGGCTGTCAACGGGAATGTGCGTATGTGCAGTGGTAATTCGTGTCCTTTTTCTAATGACAAATATTTTTTACCGTTAACGCCTCCATCTTTTAACAATTTTTGTTGATCAAACCATATTGGACCAGTCCAACGTCCTCCAGGGATTGGACGTTCGCCAAGCGAGTCTTCTGAACCATTTTCAAAGTTGTACAAAGCCGAACGCAATACAACAGGATTTACGCTACGTTTTACTATTTCATTAGGACCCAAAGTCGATTTTGTTTTAAAGCCGGTTGTATTTACAGTGTAATCGAGTGTTCTTTCGGTTTTTAGAATGTTCATTTCTACATTCTTTTTTGACGAGAACGGAGCAATCAATTTCGAGAATGCAACTTTACCATTTTCGGTTTCAAAGCGAACATAGAATATATCGCTTTCTCTAGGAGTACGAGTATATACCGACACCGAAAACTCACCATTTTCGCAACCTTCCGATACATCGTTTTTAGCAATTGATATAGGTTGTGTTTTTATAGTCAGCATTTTATTGCAGAAGGTAAAATAGTCTTTTTTTGTTAGCTCTGCCAAATTTATAATTTCTTCTGGAAGGTTGTCAATCTTTACTTTGCAAACGGCATTGTCGGCAAATTTTATTTGAGCTTCTAATGGGAAGTTTTCGTTATATGCTTCAAAAGTTGTTTTTGTATAAGATGTTCTTGGAATATCTTGAATAAAGCTAAATTCGGCATTTTCTAAAGTCATCTTCATTCGAGCTTTTTTCTTTTTAAGCATAAACAAATTTATTTGTTTGCGATTATCTGCGTCTAAGAGAGTTGCAAGTTTTAAATCGTTTCTATAAAGCGTTGCTCTTTTGACTTTTTCAGGCGATGCAAATTTAACTGTTGCATTGATTAGATTTTTGTCTGTCGCAGACGAACAAACAACAACCGAACTTTCTATTTCGATAGGAGTAGTAAATGCAATTTTTATTGTCGAATTATTTTGCACCCAACCGTATTTTAGAATTGTAGCAGGAAGTTTTTTTGTTTCCGAGACACCATCGATAGTTGTGGTTATTTCTGGAATTACTGCCATTGAATGAACAGCATTATCGGTGGGTATAAGCCATTCAGCTGTAGACAACTTTGAATCGGTAAATTTCTGAGGTTGCATTTTGACAATCTCTTTGCCATCGGTATCCAGCAAACGTCCTGAGATTTCTATTTCTTTTGCGTTTTTGCGTGGTAAAACAAGTGTTTCAATACGCAAAGTTGAACCTGCCAAAATTTCCCTAAAGTAACTAAAATACAGACGTGGCTGACGTTTCTTTGGCGATTGTTTTTCTAACATTATTTCATTTTTAAACCAACGCAATAAATCCATTTGAGTTGCAAAATCCCACATTAGAGGATGTACTGCTGTTTCGATGAGATCATTCCAAGTAGTCAGATGCACCCAGTTACAGTATTGTTTATCGTATGCCGAAAACGATTCTAACATCAAATCAAAGCATCTATGTGGATTGTAAGAGTTATGCTGATTTGCCAACCAACCACCACAATACCCCGGAGTAATTGTTTTGGCTGCAGTTATCGAATTTAGGCGAGCAACTTTGTTTAATATGCCAAAGAGTTGCTCGTGCGAAAGACGCTTTGTATTGGGGACTATAGAATATGCAGTTGAACCATAGTCTTCAAATATATAAATCATATCGGCAACTTTTGAATAGGTATCAACAACGTCTTCTTTCAAAACTTTGAACATCCAATAGCTCATATCGAGAACTAAAAAGATATCGTCGCCCGACTTTGATAAAATATTTTTTATCTCTGCCCATTCATTTGCTGGACGCCTACACGCACAATATGTCGATACCACTGGCTTGCCATTTACTCGCATATAATTGGGATATTTGCGAGACAACTTTACGAGGCGTCGGATATTGTTTGCAACGTTTTCCAAATTTTTGTCGTCACCACCAAAGTCTAAACAACCAGCAACAGTAAAACTCGAACCTGCCGATGCTTTCAGTAAATCCTCAAGAACATCGGTGTATGCTAAACTTACACGCTTGGGATTTCCACCACCAGGGAGATCAACCCAAAACCCAGTAATACCAGCACGCTGAGCAGTTGCAATATCTCGACGCATTGTTTCTACTCTATTTTTTGCTGCTGGAATTATACCCGAATTATAAATGACACGTGCCTTTGATGTAGCATGAAAATTATCCCAAGGCACATAGTGTGCAACCAGAACTTTATCATCTGGTGTCAGATTAGGAACATCACCTTTTACTAACTTGTATTTTTGGGTATTGATGTTTTTTAGAAACTCACCACCAGCAAAAGATTCAGAAAACAAAAATAATGAAAGCAATGCACAAACAGCAATCTTGATAGTATTCATACTTATTACTCCATAACAAAAAAAGAATAAAGTAAAGTTTAATGCTTCATTCTTTTTCTTCAAGTAAAGATTTTGCAATTAACTATTTTCTTCTGCGATAAGCAACGAAGCCCAATGCTAAAGCTCCGAATATCATTGCCCATTCAGCTGGTTCTGGAACTGAACTTATCCAGCCATCAGCGCTAATGAAGAAGTTTTCACCTAATATACCTGCTATATCGTAGGCTTTTGTATCTTCGTTATAGAGGTTTACAGCGAGGTTTGACAAAATTCTTTCGCCATTTTCTTCTTTTGTGAAATCATTATAAAGATTCCCAATTTGAAGTTTTGAATCTTCATTCAACTTCAAATTCAATGTTATAACCGCATCTGGATTGATTGTATTAATATTACTTTGTGGGTGTTTTCCTTCAACAAGAGCTATACTTTCAAGAGTATTGATGATGAATGAATCTTCATTTGATAATCCAACTAAATCAAGTGTTAATGATGAGCCGTCGTAAAACTTGAATGTTCCAAACTCATTTGCCTTATTTGCTGTTATTGTAACATCAGATTTCGACCAAACATTATTTGCACAATTTGCCAATATGAAGATTGAGTCTGCTTGGGTTTGTGCCGAATTTCTTCCATATCCAGAAATTATAACATTCGATGAATTTAAGGTAAGTTTGGTATTATTAAAAACAACATAATCTGCAAATTTAATGTAATTGTTTTCTTTGCTAATTGCTACATTTACGGTTCCACCAATGAGATTTACCATTTTAAACTTATTCCCATCAGGTAAATATTCACTCAAAAATGAAGAGTTTGCACCAAATGTTAGCGTTCCTACATTAGTAAATGCAGGATAGCTATCGTTTCCAATTTGATTCCAAGCGCCTCCGTGTGAATTAGTTTTTAATAAACCATTTACAGAAATATTTCCTGTATTTATCAAACCGCCATTAAAATAGACAGTTGCATTTTCTTTGATTGTAACGTTTCCTTCAGCATAAATAGAAGATGTTTGCCAATGAGTAAAATTGACAGTGGTCCCACTTTCAACAATAAGTTGTTTCTTGCTTTTCCATACCGTAGAAGCATCAATTTGAGTCGATGAACCAGTTGGAACAAATGTGAAATCTTGAGATGTGCTACTGAAGTTATAATCGTTTACATTATCTGAAGTAATTTCTATCGCAAAAGATAATACACTACTTGCTAGAATTGACGTTAGTATTGTTAGTTTTTTCATATTGTTGTTATGTTGTTGTTAAGGTAAAAATACTTTCAAGAGCTTCTAGTACCTTCAGAGCTGTCTTCCCTAAAGAATGGTCTATAAGCCACTCCTGTTGCATCATAGAAATAAAACAACTTTGATTCTGCTTCTGCAAATGCAAAAGTAGCACAAAGAAATGCTGTAATTGTTAATATTAATTTTTCATATATGTCCTTTTCTAAATTTAGAGGGCTTTAATATAGAGTATTTAAAATACCTATAGCATTTAGAGTTTGCAACAATATAACAATACGCAAGTTAGCAAATTTCAAAAAAAATAAAAGATAAAAAATAGAGACTATCCTAAACACTAAAGTTTTGCATAACTTATGTGTAATTTAAATATTTATATTAAAAGTTTCATTATTTTGGTTGACAGGGGTATTTTAAATACCCATTGCAAAAGCGTCTTAATTGGTCATTACCTCTTGGAGCTATCGTTGACAGCGCAATTTCTAAAGTAACTCTTATAGTAAAGTCGGTTAATGGATTCCCAACAACATCTAACACTCTGCGAGTCATTTTCGTTCAATTTCCAATTCTAATGCATTGATAGTTTTTAAAGCGTCTCGACACCATTCAGGTGCAGATTGAGAAGCCTGATGAAAATCTGGACGATCAATGAGTCGTTTAGAGTTATTCAATCTTGAGTGAAATGAGATTACAAGAAAGGATGTGGAGGTTATATATATGCCAAGTTTTTGGTCGTACTGTATTTTTTAGGATGCTTGAATATTTGTTTTTTCTCCGTTAAGAAATTATGCATCTTAATATTTTGACTATAAATAGCATTTTTTGTGGAATTTTCGATTACGTAAGTTGTTGATAATTGTCTAATCGTAAAAGGGTATTTTAGGCAATTTTGCCCGAAAAAGTGACTAAAAACAGAGGTTAAAAAGAGCTCTTAACGGCGAACCAAAATTAGACAAACGATGACTCGCAATGCCTTTTAAATAGGCATACAGACACAAAAAAACGAACCTTGTCTAATCAAGGTTCGTTTCTAAATCAAATTACGGAGAAAAATTTTAGTATCACACTTTTGGCTAAGCGTGAAATTTCTTAAAGAATTCTGGAGACGCGAAAAGGTGTCTATCTTGCATATAAATCATGAATCCAAATTTTCGTTTACCGACTTTGTTTAGATTTTATTTCGCAAATAAACCATCCTCTTCTTGGTATTGTTTTCCACAACAACTGAACGATTAGTTAAGTTGTAAATGAATGCAAAAAGAAGCAGAACAAAGAAGGAGAAAATTTTATGGCTAAATAGCAACAAAGAAAAAATTGTCATATATAAAGAGGTCGCGATTAGCGTTTGTGTGTTTGCTAATCGCAACCTTGTTTTATAAATAGAAAAGCCGTTTGGCGTCCCAAACGGCTTTTTGTATATTATGAAATTAAAACAATTACTTTCTTCTGCGATATGCTACAAAACCGAGTGCAATAGCACCAAAAATAATAGCGTATGTGCTTGGCTCTGGAACTTCGCTACCTTTAATCACGAATGACTCAGGTGTTGTGAATTCAAGTGAAGAACCGTCTTCAGATTTAAAGAGGTTTGCAAATGCATTAGATGCTTCTGCATCAGTATAACCAGCCATTACGATAGTTGAATTTTCACCTAACGACAAAACCTCAGATACATCGCTTACTCCATCAGCTACTACAAATTCAACTGTATCTGAAAGTGTGAGTGTAACACCTTCTGAAATTTCTAACAACGCTCCGTCTTCAAGAACGATTGTTCCACCATTCAAAGTTGAATCAACTGTAAGCTTTGCTGAAATATCATTTCCTTCTGTTGAAAAAGTTGCAACTGGACTTTCATATTTTGATACAGTAAATGTTTCGCCTTCTGCTAAGATTAATCCTGCATTCTCAGTACTCCATATTTCTTTTGTTGAAAAAATCGTACCATCTGAAAGCATTACATTTTTGAGTGTTGAGTAGTCTGAAATGTTTTCTGCAGTTATAGCAACAGCTTCTTCTGAACCGAACGCAGTTAGTGTAGCACCTCTAAAATCTGCATTTTTCAATGTTCCACTTCCATAGACAATTTTATCACTGCCCATATCTACATTTTTAAACTCTGCATTTTGGGCAGTTAAATTCTCAACATTACTTCCACTCCAAATAGCGATACCTTTTAAGGCGTTATGTTTAGAATTGTTTAAATTGATGTTTTTAGCATTAGCATAAAAACCTATCGACGAACTTGTAGCATCTTTTATATCTTCTCCGAAATGATCAATAAAGGAATCGGTCGCTTCTTTAAAGCCTTTAGATGTAATACCTGAAAGATTTATATTTTCTACGTTTCCTCTAAATGAGATATTTTCGCAAAACGAACCAAATGATTCAAATGTAGAATTTGAAAAATTTATATCCTTTAATGTGCCTACTGCAGTAAAGCCACTATTTATATTCGACATGACTTTCGATGAAAACAACGAATTTGAGAAATTCACATTTTCAAGACTTGCAGATGCACTTACATACATTGCATGCTGGTCGTATATTGAAGTTCCCGTAAACGAACTACCCGAAAAATTTGAATCTTTCACAGTTGAATTGTATATACCAAAAACGGCATCTTGATATTCTCCGGAAAGAGCCATTTTTGTATTTACAAAATCGCTATTTGATGAAGTTGTAGCGTTTACAACATAACTTTTATTAGAATAATCAACGTCTTGAATTACTGTATGACTACCCTCTATACCGATAGCACCATAACCTCTTGAATCAGTATAAATTCCGTTAGAATCGTAAGAATATCCGTCTCCCTTGCCATTTGAATATTGCCAGTCTGCATATATTGAACCAGCAAGCAGTGTTAATATTGATGTTGTTAATATTGTTTTTTTCATAAGTTTTTTAAGTTAAAACATTAAATCTTTATAATAAATTGTGAAAAACATATAGTATTACAAATACCCATTGCATTTTATTTTTATAATATATTGATGTTTAGAATGATACAAAAACTTGATTTATCTAAAAAGGTAAAAACAAATAAGCTGTCTTGAATTAAAAAACCTTCCAATGTCTTAAAAATATACACTTTGGTAAAAAAATAATAAATTTTATTTGACATGAGTATTTGTAATACCCATTGCAAAAACGTCTTTTTTCAAGTATTTTGCTGAGACAGAAGCTAAATACAATAGCTCGCCACTTGAGTTGTTCCTAATTAACAATGGTTGTGGGACTCCCTACAAAACTCAAGATTGGCAGTACTCAAAGAAGTTTACGGGCTATAAAGCCAAAGAATCTGAATACCTCAATTACAGTAATCCAAAGTCATTGGCTGTGTTTGAATCGCATCTACCAGAACAAGACCGACCAGTGTTTTTAAGGGCATTTATGAAGAAGTATCCATATGGGTTGCCAAGCGAACGCCCAACCCGTTATGCGACAAAATACTTTACAGTACTTACGCATGATGTACCACAATTGCCATTGCCAGAACCACAATACAATCCTGCGGAATCGTTGTTAGACCAAGTGATGTGGGTTAACTTTCTTGGTGGAACAAAGACAGATGCACTCGTTTGGTTTGGCTCGCAGAATGATATGTTTTACGAGTTGGAGAAAATCGTTGTCTATGGAATGCGTCCAGAAACAACACAGGTAGAAAGACTCTACTATATAATGAAAAACCAAGAGTCCAAAGAGGCACGACGCATGATAGCACGCCTTACTCGCGAAGATGGGTTGTACAAAGTCTTTGAGAAATATTACCTCCAAATGTTCCACATTGGCAAGATCTGATATCAGCCTCTATTATTTTTTTCTAACTCTTTTCTCTTTTTGGGAGAAACTCCATAGTATTTTTTGAAAGTAGCAGAAAGTGCGTAAGGCGTTGAAAACCCAGTTTTCTTGGCTATATCTGCAAGACGTTTACCATTCAAGAGCATTCGCAATGCTACATCCATTCTCAAGCGAAGAACGTATTTCGGAAATGTAACTGAAAACATGTTTTGAAAAGCAATATTTAACATAGGTGTTGTTGTATTTAACATTTTTGAAGCCAATTCAGTCGACCAATTCTTATCCAAATTTTTCGCAACTCTTTTTGCCAATTCTTGATATTTTTTGCATTCCATAGTCTCAGCATCTACACAGAATTCCTTTCTTAAAGTCTCTAATATTAACTCCAAAGAATTTTGTAGAAATGTTAGTGATGGAGTCTTTTGATAAAGTTCATCGGCATACAAATTATATACTGTAAGAAATTTATCAAAGTATTTCATATCTCGACAAATTATACCTTTACCCAAAGTAGATTTCCATTTTGTTGTATTTTTTATATGAAACCAAATAAGCTCAAAATTTTTTCCTCTCGTAAAATAATCGCAAGGCGTATGTGCCGGAAGAATGAAAATCTGGTTTTTGTTTATTTCGTAAGTTTTATTGCCGACTTTTGCACAATACAAACCATTTAACATAACAATAAGTGTTATGAATTCTTCGCCCATGTGCGAAACAAAGTATTTGCTCCCGTGCTTCGAATATGCTGATGCTATAATTTCTGCATTATCGAGTATGTTTATTGGTAATTTTTGTGGAACATGTATGTTTTTGTGTTTTAAGAATTGTTTAGGGAATAATTCTGTAGGTTGTGAGATATAGCGTTGGAAGTCGCTTGTTGGCCAATTTTGTATTTTATCTTCACTTTTAAACTTCCAAAGAAAATTGTCATTTTTACCTGTCATACGATGTATTTTTACGATGTTTATAGCTCTGTCAAGAAATACTTATTTTTTTGTAAACATACTTATTTTTTTAGAATGATTCTTTTAGGATAATAGATTATCATATACTCGTAATTGAAAATTTTGCAAAGAAAGAACAACAATGAAAAATAAAAAGAGAATATTAATTACGGCTATGTCTGCTATTTGTGCTTTGCGTGCATATGCAGCCGATGATCTAGATATCGGCTCTAGTGGTGGAAGCATAACTGGTTCGATAAATAACATCAATTTTACCGAAAATGGTGCTGTCGGAACTGTTTCTGGTGATACGACTCTTAATGGCAACATAATTGTTGGCAATGGGGTCAATGCAACTATCACGCAAGGAGTGGCAACAAATCAGATAAGAGCAACTTCAAATGCAACTTTATCAGGAGCAGGACAAGGAAACTCTTCGTTAACTCTCCAAAATTTTGCAATAGATGGTGGATATAGTGGTGGAAATCCAAGTTTTGCTTATGATATTTCTGTAAAAGATTTATCTGTAAACTTACAAAGAAATAACACTTCGGGGGTTCGTATTACAGGAAATAGTGTTTTGTTGGAAAACTCTGTCATTACAGCAAAAAATAAAGTTGATGGAGGTTCATCATCGGCATCTGATGTTGAGCTAAGAACAGGGTTGGTATCTTTATCAAATAGTAAATTGATAGTTGATAGTGGAGCAACACTGAAAATTGGTAGAGATGATGGTAGTTTTTCAGGACCTGTTGAAATTGCACTTAATAATAGTAGCTTGGTAAATAATGGTGGAAAGTTTGCAATTAGACGACCTTCTGGTGGCGATTACAATTTGTTGTTATCAGGTTCTAATGAATTTGCGGGAGCAAATTACATTTGGACAAACACTTCTTTCGCAAATGGAGCATCGTTGAATCTTGCAACAACAGGTCAGGTATACACATTGGGAGCTATTGCTCTTGCCGATAATGGGTCAGCTACAATTTCAGGCAAAGGCACTGCAAAATGGACAAATTCAATGATTTTTAAAGATAGTAAAGCTTTTACAATTACATCAAATGCAGAAGCTGGATCAATACAACTTAGTAGTTCCACCACAAAACTTACTATTGGAAATGGTACTGATTCTATTACATATAATGGTGCTATTCAAGTTGATCATGGTACGTTAACTATAAACGACAATGTAACTATAAATGGAACATTCCAAGTAGTTCAAAGTGCGAGCCAGACCAAGAATGTATATATAGGTAACAACTCGATAATTACTTCAAAATATTCGCGAATTACTGATGCAGAAATTCATGGTCGTATAATAACAAATGCAACTAGTATGACTTCAAATGGCTGGAATTATTCGTTAGCATTTGGTGCATTCTCTACAACTACAGCACAAAAAGGCGATGTAATTTTAGGAGCAAATTCTTCTGTATATGTAGCACCAACAAATTCTACATATTTTGGAATCTATGGTAAATTAGAAGTAAATACAGCAACATCTGGAGCCCTTGAATCGACAGCGAATGCTCCGCTTATGATATACAAAGATTCGACTGTCATTTTAAACACAACAGATGCATTTGCTGTCGGAGGTGCTGAAAATCAAGCAACAAGCGATTTCAATTTCTATGCGGGACATTCAAATATCCTCCTCGATGTAAACGCAAACAACAACATTGGTAGAATCGTTTATGGTGATACAAATACATTGATAACAATTGATATTGCGGACGGAAAGGTATTGACTGTTGGTAAGATTGGCACATCAGCTTCTCTCGATGGCAGTGGTGCGACAGAATTGGTTGCTATAAAGCTCGTTGATGGGATTGGTCTTGGTGAGT
The DNA here is from genome assembly GCA_015061955.1 of Verrucomicrobiaceae bacterium. GTDB lineage: Bacteria > Verrucomicrobiota > Verrucomicrobiia > Opitutales > Intestinicryptomonadaceae > Merdousia. Next base: position 114,038 of record SUVO01000006.1, on the reverse strand, counting down.
TTCGCATCACAGGTATGGACGCAGAAATGCAAGCATATCTCGACAATGGTTCATCTAACGCAATTGTTTTCTATGATGAAAGTGGAAATATGCGTGTTTTGGGCGAAAATTTGTTGCTTGTTGATAATGGCGATTATTGGAGTATAGCATCTGTTCCAGAGCCATCTACATACGCAATGATTCTCGGTGCATTGGCACTCGGCTTTGCAGTGTATCGCAGAAGAAAATAGAGTATATAAAACAACTTAAAAAAAGCGACACCGATTCATTGTATTTGGTGTCGTTTTGTAGATATATTTTTTACTAAACTAAAATATGAGAAAGATTATAATTACATTAACGTCTGTTGCTATGATAGCTCTTGTAGCTTGTCCTTCTGCAGAAAAAAACGAAAAAACATCGTTGAATATAATTTCAAAAGATAATGCAAAACTATACGAATTCAATGTCGGGAAGTCTCGATATTTAATGAATGCCCAAGAAGGTGCGTTGTTAATGAAATGGTCTGTAAAAAACGATGACGGTTCTATTCGAGAAGTCATACATTGGCCAGAGGGTGCTGTACGAGGAACAATCGATACAGTATATGGAGGTGCCCCTATTTTCTTCCCATTTTCTGGGATGTCGCATAGTGGAAATAAACCAAACTTTTGGAATTCTTCAACTGGAGAAGAGTTGCCAATGCGCAAGTTTGGTTTTAGCGACAATGGCAAGTACGAAGTTGTTTCGGTTTCTCCAACAGAAATAACTCTGAAATTCATCGAATGTGAATACAGCAAAAAAGCATATCCATTCAAATATGAATTTTATGTAAACTACAAATTCACCCCGACTTCTTACAAAGTTTCAATGAAATTAAAGAACAAAGATTCTATCGCAATTCCATGGGGAGCAGGACATCATCCATTTGTAGCAATGCCATGGAATAAAGGTGAAAAACACGCAGATTATTATATTGATTTTGATTGTGCATCAGCATACTACGTCAATAACAATGGAGGTTATTTGATCCCTACAAATTTTGAAAATAAGCGTTGCGATAATCCCCAAATGGCAGCTCGCATTCATGCCGACTTGCAGTCGCCAATAGTTAATATTCGTTCAAAAAGTGGAAAAGGAGACTTACAAATGATTATCAACAATGGTAAAATAGAACCAACGTTTGTTTTGGTAACATTCGGCAGAGTTGATAAAACTCCATTTTGGGCAGTCGAGCCTTGGATGGTTACTCCGTTCTCTGCTGGCAGACATGCTCCAAAGATTCCAGCAGGAGAAGATGGTAATTTTTGTGTAGAACTAAAGCTTAAATAATTGTAAGCTTAAACATAAAAAAAACTCCTTACGGAGTTTTTTTTATGTTTAAAATATCTTTAAGGATTTACTACAACAAAATCTTTTGCAGGAATAGTCTTACTGCCATACTTGAATTCGCTTGTGTTGTAATTTACAATGATAGATGCTCCATTACCGAAGTCAGTCTTAAATACTCCATCTGCAAGTTTTGAATGATTTGTTATTTCTTCTGGAATTAGATGTCTATATCTTTTGTAAAAATCCCATGCTGCCTTGATTGCAGGCAATGTCTCATCTTTTACACTGTAAAAAATAGGTCGACCACAAAACTCTGCAAGCTTTAAACGAACATCAACATACTCTGGCTTTGTGTAGATTTCCGAAGATATATTTAATCTGAATGGCGACGAAATCACACAATCGTGATAAGCCAATTCCCAGAAAGGAACAACTATGTAAGGTAGATTGTAAGGGCCCTTGTATTTATTAGGAAGAGGGTCATTCATCTTGCGTAAAGCAATAACATCGGTAACAGCAGCATAATTGATATAGTCAAGTTGGTCGATGTAGTAGTCGTATTCGCATTCAGAACCAACAACGCCGAAAACTTCCCTACTCTTTTTCAAAACCTTGTGTTGTATATCACCTGCTTGTCTACGAGTAAGTGGATGATTTGAATCGCAACAACGATAAGGGAAAACAGCTGAAAGTACGTCAATGAATAGTCCACCTTTGAAACCAAGCTTTCCGATTTTTTCAAGCTCCGATGGAATCCATTTATTCCAAGCATAGTTCAAGCATAAATTATATGCTCTTCCACCTGCCCAGCCACCATTTACTTCTAATTTACCTGTTGGACCCTTGCAGACCATATCAGGAGTCCACATTGCAGCACAAGTGTAACAATCGCTGTAATCCATATGAGCATCAATAAGGTATCCGAGTTCTTGACCAGCCTTGATGAATTTTTTGAGTTCTTCTTCGCCTCCAGCTTCTGGACAAATAGGCCAAGTGTCGGGAGTTCTGCCGTCGTAACCACCACTCTGCCAGCCTTCTGTACAAACCCAGACATTTTCAACACCTAAAGCTTTTACTTTCTTTAGAATTTCTGTACCCTTAGAAAACGGACGACCAATTATTTTTGGCTCATTTTCTCTGGTGTAGTCTGTTTTTTTATGAATTTCTCTCGGCAAGGTAATTTTCTTATTCGCGAAGCTCATACGCAATGCAATAACCTTTGTTTGCTCTTCCAAAAGTGGTTGTTTTTTGAAACGTTCCTTCATTGGCTTAAGTTCTGAAAGAGATGCCTGACGATGCTTACGGAAAGTTTTTGCCATTTCAACATAACCAGCCGACGCAGGAAGAGTGTAGTATGTTATAACGATATCTTCATAGGGATCAAAACCAATCCAGTTCTTTGAAACCAAGAAACGAGGAAACATTTCATAGCGACCATTCTTTGCTTCAATACGAGTAAAATACTCAAAACGCATACCATCAATAATAGCAATAAAAGTTTCTTTTGGCGTTTTCATCGCATAATAAGGCAAAAATTGATAATGTCGACCGTTGTGAAATTCGCCATTGTCTGCTAAGAACTCTCCATACAAGCCTCTATTGTGAAGCCAAAAACCTTTATCTCCCTTATTTGCAAATGCACTATCGGCTAAAACATCGATGTGTCTAATATTGTTAAAATCGAGAGTTTTTACATCAAAACGCAAACGAGATGTTGTTTTATTTATGCGTTCGAGTTGAACAGTTTTGTTTTCGATTGACTTGTCGTTTTTTTCTATTCGTAAAATTACACTATCGACTGCAAATGCCGATACTCCCACAAATAGAACTGCCATTATAGATATTATTTTACTTCTCATGATAAACTATTTTTCTTTTTATTATAATCAATGAGTTCATTTTATACGAAATATAAGAAAAACGATACTAAAAAAAATGAATATGTTTTCTAAAAAATAATATTTTCAAAAAAAACTGTACTATATATTCCTAAACGCCAAATCGTGGTTCGATTCCACGTGGGGCAATAGTAAGTCTTTGATTTCTATGCAGTTTTCAATATTGTTATTTTTAATGATTTTCTGCGTAAAGTTTGTAAGTTGTTGATAAAAGTCTTAAAATCTGCTTAAAACTGCAACGAAACAGCAACAAAATTCACCCTATTTCACCTTGTAAAAATATATGTTAAATCGCTTGAAATACCGATTTTTACTTACGTTGTGGAACATCCATTACAACATTCAGGATGGGACATTTGAAAAATAGCAATCGCTTAAACAAAGGGGTCTGTCGGACATCCCTGCTGTCTATTTTGATTTAAATATATAGTTTATAATGCGAAATATGTTTATGTTAATGGAAGTTTCCGACCAATTTCGTGGACATATTATACATCATTACATTAGATGATGGTTGTACGCAATTAGACAATTGGGTAGAATAGCTATTTTTTGAAACATAAGGGCGCATATATATTTATTATGACGTGCTACGCACGTTTATTATATATGCGGAAAAATGAGCAGTTTTTTTGGCTGGGTTGCAAATTCGAACTCTATCTTCAAATTTGCAAGAATTTTCTTTGAAAGATGTTTTTCACTTGGGAAATTTTGAAACTTCAAAATTAGACAAAAAGTAGTAAAAAATGGAGGGGGCGTTAAGGTGTCTATCTTGCTCATGAAACATGGATCCAAAATTGGCATTTTTTGGAATTCTGTAATTCTGCCAATACCCTTAAATTAACACGATCTCCTTCTCCGTTCAGAGCGATTACTATGCTAATGGAAAACGTGTAAGGCGATGTTTTAAGACCTATGAAGAAGCAGTTAAAATCACTCTTGGTTTTGTAGCATATTGCAGAAGAATGTAATAAGCTTTTTTATTTATATTTCGGCCAACTGTAAAATAAGTAGAATTCCTAACTAATACAAGAAAGGATATTGCTGAACAACATCCTTTTATTTTTAGATTTCTAATTGACAAAAACTTATTTCTGATTTTTCGTAATAATAAGTTTGAGAAAAAACTTCTTAGAATAATAAAAAATTTAACTAGAAAAATGATATGAAATCACTAAATAAACTATTTGTTTTTATTGGCATATTTTTATTAGCAAGTTGTAATACTGGAACAACAAGCAAAAGCTACGAATTAGCTGAAGCTGGAAAGCATTACACAACTTTAAATTTTATTGCATCGGCAGATGAATTACGCGAAGCCACAATCGATGCACTAACTTTGAGAAAATGGTCGCTCTCCCGACAAGGCGATGCCATTGTTGCAAAAATAAACCATAGAGGCGTTGATGGCAGACTATACATAACATTCGCAACCGACACCATACACATAAATTCAAAAGGCTCAAATATAGACAACGTCCCAATCGTACCAATCAGATTGATTGACAGTTTAAACAAAACAATAAGAAAACAATTATATAAAAACAAACAAAGAAAAAATAGCACAAAAACAAACTAACATATTCACAATGATATTTTTTATTTGACTATTACAACAACTTTTCAAGATCTTTGCGACTAAGCACTCTTACACAACCAACAAAAAAACGCCTCGAATTTTCGAGGCGTTTTTATTTCTTTTTACAATTAACGTTGAACTCTGCCCGAACCTGCACCTTTCATAAGTGCAACAACGTCAGACTTTGGGACAAAGCTGTAATCGCCAAGAACTGAGTGCGCCAAGCACGAATTTGCAACAGCAAAAGCTAAGGCATCGGCATCGTTATCAAAGTCGCCACTATCCAAGCCATAGAGCAAGCCAGCTGCAAACGAGTCGCCACCACCAACACGGTCGACTATACTCTTAATTTGATACGGAGTATATTTGCCATCTTTCGACATAGGAGCCAACACTGCAGAATTTGATGCAACATCAAAAAGCATTGCCCCCCAATTATTATGAGTTGCCGACAAGCTTTCGCGAAGTGTAAATGCAACCTTTTTAACTGTCTTGAATTTTTCAGCAATCTTACGAGCTGTTTCTTTATAAGCTTCTATATCAAGCTCGCCACTTTCAACATCGCTACTACCCGACTTTATACCAAGAACGTCGAATGCGTCTTCTTCATTACCTATTACCAAGTCAACATTTTCGAGAATCTTTGGCATAACTTCGCGTGCTAACTCGCGTGGAGCTTTACCATCTTGCCATTTCCAAAGTTTACCTCGAAAATTGAGGTCACAAGAAACAGCTATACCTTTTGAATGAGCCAACTTTGCAAGTTTTATGCAAGCATCGGCTGCTATTTCAGATATTGCTGGTGTAATACCACTGAGATGTACACGCGTAATACCTTCGAGCTTTTTATCGAAATCGTACGCTTCAAAAGGAGTGAGAGAAACCGACGAGTTTGCACGGTCGTAAACCACTTTACTTGCACGCTGATTTGCACCTGCCTCTACGTAATATGTACCAATTCTGCCATTGTCATAAACTATACCAGAAACATCTACACCAATGCTACGCAACTGATTTGCACAAGCCTTGCCCAAGAAATTATCAGGCAATGCAGTTACATACGATGTATCGCCACCAAGCATTGTTATATCCCAAGCAACATTGGCTTCTGCACCACCAAAAGTTACGTCTAAAGCACCAGGGAGCGACTGGAGCAACATTTTATGTTGTTGAGGCATAAATCTCAACATTACTTCACCGAAACATAGAATCTTCATAATTATTTTGTGTGTTGGTTATTAAACTTGTTTCCGACATTAACAATAAAATTTGCAATGCCATATTGATGGATAATTTATTAATCCTGCCTATAAATACCACAAAAACTTAGCAAACTGTCAAACATTTTATCGCAAATAAAGGTCGAAAAAGACAAAAATTATCAGTTTTGATAAAAACTTGCTACTAAAAACAAGTATATCACTTTTTTGTTTGTTGTTTTTTAAGACGCTCTTGTTGAGCTTTGAGTTTTTCTTCTTCTATTTTTTCCAAAACTATTTTTATCAAGGGAGAAAGTTCTTTGGAACAATGCCTCGATGCCACCTGCGCTTTTAAAGCAACAAAACGCAATAATTTTTCATTCGAGATATACTTATGAAATATTTTTTCATATATATCAAAAACAATATCCCATTTGCCATTTTTTTCTAAAAATGTACATGCTTCAAAAGCCAATCCTAAATAATTTACAGATATATCTTCAGCAACACTCTGTGCGTATATAATCTTCTCGGCATTGTTTTTAGATAGCTCGTATAACTTCCATTTTATAGCATTATCAGGAATTTTTCCAACAAAAGAAGCTAAATAAACTCGAGCTTTATCACTACCAAATTCACGCTCAATTAAATTCGCTTTACGAATTACCGAATACTGCGAAAAATCGTCGTTAGATAAATTTTTCAGCTGTTCATCTAAAGATTTTTTCAATGGATTATATAGTGGATCGCCAATATAGATATTTTGCCAACTCAATACTTGAAGCGATGCAAAACTTGCCTCGGCTGGCAATAATTTATGCTCAAAAACAAGTTTCACAAAAACTGCTATATTACGAGTCAGCCCCAAATACGGTTCAAACACATTACCATCGGTAGATGTTGCACCTTTGGAAATCAAGGTGGAAGTCCAAGAGTTTTTCAAATTCATATTCAGCGCACTGAACGAGTAAATGTGCCAACCAATCATGCCTTTAGCTGAAAAATCAGGCATAGTAAAATATCCACAAGGCACAGTAGAATACCAGCCAAAATAAAAAGCTGGATAATCCATTCGTTGTCCCCAACCCATAACAGAAGTACGCTCATCTACCGATACATCAAACCCTTGTTTTTGCAAAATATCACTTGCCATATCAAGCCAATCATCACCCAATTTTGCACGCTTAGATTTATCTAAATAGGCTCTACCACGCAACCCATTGTTTTCGACAAAAGCAATATTTTCTATCATTTTATAAACATCATCAAAACTTGCCCCATCAAGACGAGCTACGCGAATTAACCCAAAAGAACGCCACAAACTATCAATCTTTTTAAACGCTGGATTTTTCAAAAAGCCATCATATCTTTTGCTTGATAAAAAACGAGCCGATATTTCGGAATCAACGCTAGCACTTGCATTCGATACGCTAACTGTACGCCATTTTTCTTGAGGTAAATCTGAAACTCCCCATGGAATACCTTTACATAGCACCAAAAAATCTAAATTTATTGCATTTAACAAAAGTTCTGGACGTCCCATTGAATCAAGCACTTTTAAATCCATTGCCGATACACCACCTTTGCGTAGTAATTCGGCAAAGAGAGGTTTTTCGATATTATCGCTAAAGAACTTACGCGAGACTACCCCGTTATTTTGAGGAATATTTAAAAGCACAATGTTCGCTTCTGGAATGTCTCTAAACTTACAATAATCTTTGGCAAGCTTCACCGATTTTTCGTTGGCAGAATTTGCTACAACAAAAACTTTGTTTTTATCGATGGCACCCCACGTTAAAGCAGATGCAAACAGAAAAATTACAAATAAAAGTCTCATTTCATTTGTCTCCTTATTGACCTTAGCAACTCTATGGCATTTACCACCCTAACACTCGGCAAAATTATATCATTAAATGGTACAAAGTAAATGCGATTATTCTTTACAGCAGAAGTCGAGCTAAAGGCTATATCGGATTTCAATGTGTTTAAAATAGATACTTTTGATTGTTCATCATACGTTGTCAAAAATATAACATCTGGATTTTCCTTTACAATAAACTCTCTCGGTAATACTGGCCAAGGCGAATTTATCTTTTCAGCACAATTTTCAAAACCACTTACATTCAGTACATCAGACACAAACGAACCACGCCCTGCAGCAACATTGCCAAACAAAAATAAAGCCTTATATTTATTTTCAAAATTTGCAGTTTTTATTGTGTTTTCCATTCGCATTGCAATTGCATTGGCTTCTTTTTCTTTGCCAAATATACCCCCTAATAAACGAATATCTTTAGGAATATTTATTAGACCTTCTTTGTGTAAGTAAATATGCTTTATACCACATTTTTTCAGACGCTCTGCAATAGAATCATCGTTCAGATACGAGCATATTACAACATCTGGATTAAGCGAAATTATTTTTTCCCAATCAAGACCATACGCAGAACCAACTTTTTGAATAGACTTACCTTTCGTATCGCTAAATGCAGAAACTGCTAATAAGTTTTCCTCAGCACCTATGGCAAAAATTATGTCGGTTACAACAGGAGCAATTGCAATTGCATGTGGTGGTTTACCAAAAGAAAATCTTTCGCCCTTGCCATCAACAACATCTATGGCAAAACTTCTAAAGGCAATCGCGCACAAAAAAACAATACACAAAAAAAGCTTCATTTTTTCAACATAATATCTTCGATAGAAAGACCTGTTAAAAGCGTTAATGTTTTAAAAAATTTGAACATAGCAAATATAAAAATTATAGTTGTTGGCAAAGCTATAACAGGGAACGATAACGCAGTCATTTTACCAACCTCCTCATTAAATTCTGGAGTTCCTGCCGGACTTTCAAAAATACAATACGCCAAAACGAAATTCAAAACACTACTAAGTAGAAATGATGTAGCCACTATGTAGGTTATTTTTTTCATCTGTTTATCAAATTCGGCTTTAGTGTTTTTCTCATTTAAGGCGCTTTCAATCAAATCGACATCAAATACTGAATCGCTCAAAATAATCATTTTAGCCAAAGGTTTTTTTGTATATGCAGTTGCTAGTACAACGGCGCCCAATAAGAGAGGAATTGCACCTTCTTTTACAATAATCCATTCTGTTGGAAGTTTGAGCAACCCAACACCACCTGTTAGCAAAACGCTCGCTAGCCCGATAATAGAAATCATATTCCACTTTCGACGTTGCATTAAATCGAATGCGCCATACAAAATAGGAAAAAGTAGAGCAAGTATTAGAATATAAACATCTATATTGTCTAAAGCTATACCTGTTTTTTCAAACCAAGAGCGACCTTTTACTAACAAAATACTTGGCAATACTATATTACATCCCAAGTTCAACCATACATTTTCTTTTTTATTATTTTTCATTTAAACGAACTTCTAATACAATTATATTTTTGTTGCGAGCAATTTCAGTCATCAAAATCGGAATTTTATAAGCTTTTAATTTTGGCAAATCTTCTTGACGCAATACAACTATTAAATCGGATTTTCGCAAAAAATTTTCCAAAGATTGTTTTGTTGATAAAATTCTATGAGCATTTTCTGCTTTTGTACGTTGCCAACCAAACTTTTGTTCTTCGGGAGGCTCACCAATCAAGATGAGTGTTTTATTCAACCACACTGGCAAATCGTGAAACGCGCCATAATTGAACGCAATGGCAACAGGTTTTTCAGATGCTAAATTCTGAATTTCAAGCGCAATTTTCTCTGAGTTTATCTTCTGTCCCATACCAGCATTTATGTTTACTGCTGATGAAAAAATTGTAACTCCAACAAGGGTTGAAATCCAAAACGCCTTCATTTTTTCTATGCGATACAACCATACAGCCACACTCGATACTACAATCATTAAACTTCCGAAGATTATAGCACCATAAAAACCGGCAATTCTAACTTCGTCTTCTATTGGCTTCTTACTCAAAACTATATATGCAACAACAATGGCTATGCTCGCCAAAAAGCCAGCTACAATTATTATAATGCTTTCAGGTTTTAATTTCAGATTTTCAACCTTACTTGCCCATGTACCCACAATAAACGCCAACGCTGGATACACTCCGGTTATGTATGGAACAAGTTTTGAACTCGATATTGAAAAAAACGCCACAATAAATACAACCCAGATAATCATAAACGCAAGCACGTTGCGATTTCCATTTAATGTGCTTGAAGATTGCTTAATAGCTCGAGGCAAAAGGAATATCCATGGTATAAATCCGACAGGCACAATCACCCAAAAGAACCAAAAAGGTTGGTATCGCATACTCGTTGACGAATCTATGTAGCGTAAGAAATGCTCGTGAATAAAATAATACCAAAAGAAGCCCTGCCCCTCTGGATTTTTAGTAAATATGTTTGTTGAAATATTCGTAGCAGGATTTTCCAAACACACTGCTATATGCCACGGAACACATATAACAAAAAATAAAACCATACCAAGTACAATTCCATAAATATCGCGTTTAGATAGCGATTGAAAAAATCCTTTTATGCGTTCTTTTCCACCCAATACAATGAACAAAAACACAACAGCACAAGGGATTAAAATGCCAATTATGCCTTTTGTCATAACAGCTAATGCGCAGAAAACAAAGAATAAACAAAATAATAAACTTCTGAATATGCCACTTTTCTTAATTGCGACAATGAACGAAAACATTGCCCCCGACATAAATACCGATACGCTCATATCGAGAGTTACAACCGATCCAACCACATAATACAAAAAACTCGTTGCTAAAATTACCCCCGAAAATATTCCAGCTCTGCGTCCGTATAGTAATCGCCCAGCCCAGTAAGTCAAACAAACTCCCATAATTGCCATGAGCGAGTTCATTAACCTGATAGATGTTCTGTTTATGCCAAAACATTTGAACGAAGCACATTGAAGCCAGTAAAAAAGTGGTGGTTTGTAGAAATATGGAAGCCCGTTCAAGTGTGGAGTTGTGTAGTTGCCAGTTGCGAGCATTTCGCGAGGAATTTCAGAATATCTGCCCTCATCTGGATTTGCTATTGGACGAAAATACGATGCACCTAAATACAATGAACTAAACGCAAATAGTAAAATTGCGATATCGGAGAGCCAATATTTTGCCGAAGAATGTTGCATTGTAAATATAATAGAGATTATCTTTTGGTAGGTTTTCAAATCCTGTTTTGAAAATGTAAGCTATTATTTTTTATAAATAGATGTTTTTTACAATACATATTTTAGACATCGTAAAAATAAAGCGATAATCTTTCGATTATCGCCTTGCTCTTCAGAGAGAATTTTTCTAAAATTTATTTATTATCTACGTCGGCAAGTTTCTCGCTATCTCCTTGTGATGAAACATTTGTATCGGACTTAGATTCTGATTTATTGTTCTTTGATGTAAACAAACCTTTTACTGATCTATATATCCATAAAATAAATCTTCTTATAAAGCCAACATCTTTTGAATTTATATATTTTTCAAATTTAAAAAGTCGATATATGCTAATTGCTGGATACATTAATAAAGCAATAGCAATACTTGAGGCTCCAGTTATTAACATAGCATTTGTATTCTTGGGTCCCTCATCGAAGAAAAATGAAGCAATAATAAAAGCAGGTATCACAAAAGCAAAAACAAGGCGAATATAGAAACTAATGTTTTTTTCATAAGTCATACCAACATGTCCTGTTACAGCATTTATACAAACACCTCTATCTTTTTCTTCATCTTTTTTTTCATCTGTTTTTTCCTTAAATATAAGTTCCCAAAATGGAACATATCCTTGTTCACGCATATTTATACTATGACTACTCGATACATTTAGACTCCTATATTTATCACCTTCATTTTTCGCAGCATTTCGACAAGTATTTTCTGCCACATTATTAATTCGGCTTTCTAATGTATCGCTATGATCACATTCCGACATATCTACTTCTAAAAATTTATATTGATTATCAGACGCAGTAATGGGTCTTTTTGTATGCCCCATTACAAAACCCGAAGCATCAAATATATCACTTGTAAACCTGTCTCTGTTGGCAATTAAAGTATAAGTTTCATTTCCAGATTCAGCTCCCACACTTGATGTCCATCTTGTTTCGGTTCTATTATTACCCCCATTGGTCTGAACTGTGTAATTATGTCCTATATCAGCAGACCAATGAGCTTTCCAAGAAATTCTATATGAATATGTTGGAATATAAGTAACATCTAAAGAATCCCAATCTACATCCTCTATCAATCCTGAAGAAATAGATGGGTTGTCAATTATATGCAGAATAGCTTTACGCACAGCGTCTTCTTTTGATACTTTAGTTAAGTATAACTCCTTCATATTGCTATTTAATATATTTGTATTCATAGTTTTTATTTTCTTAATTTGGTTTATAATAAAATTAGAATATCCCTTAAAATTTAAAATTATTTACAAATTTGCACTTTACAAAACATATAGCTGCACAAGAAATATAGGCACAAAGAAAACCCATAAAATATAAATGCTACTGTACTTGAACTCCACGAAACAAATCCCAACAGCGAAAAAACTACATTCACAAAGAAGAATAATAAGCTAAGTGTTTTTCCTAACGCTATTGTTCTATCAACACCAACAGATGTAGCTAACATTCCTGCCAAAGGAATAAGCACACCAATGAAATTCAATATAATAAAACTGATACGCTCCGAATTACTACCATAAAGCTTATATTCCATAAGAACTAGCAACGCAGATAGAACAAGAGAACATACAAACAAAATCCAATTTATTTTTATATTTTTCATTGTGGAGGAAGAGGTGGTGGCAAGAAAGTTGCTGAAATCTCGGAACAATCCTTTAATTTAATCCAAGAAGGAAGTCCTTTTCGCCAAATTAATGTTTCTGTGGTGATTGTCCCATCTCCCATTTTTCTAAGAATTTCATTTATGGGGAATGGACCTATATACGTTGTTTTTTGCGCAACAAAATATAAGTGTTCAGTAGATTCTGAAGGAGGAATAAATGGGGCTCGCAACATTTGTTGTTTGTTGCAAGCAAAAACATAATCGCTTATATTTCTAGCCATTTGTTGCCCGATAGAAAGTCCTAAACCAACTTGCATCATTGTTTCCATAGGTGATACAAGAAAGTCGGAACTTGGTGTAGAATGATTTTCTATATCCATAGTATTAACTCATTGGCGATGGTGGTGGAGGTGGTGGTACGCTACCACCAAAAAGATTACAAAATGCAGGATAATTTGCAATTGGTGTCCATTCGCTCATTCCATTTGTCCAAACAAGAGCAGAAGAATTTATGTTTCCAGAAGATATATAATTTTTAATATCCGACACCTTATATGGACCAAATTGTTGGCCATTTTGTGAAACATGCATTACAATGTTATCGTCTGCATTCATTTGTGGTGGATTCATAGTAGGTTGAACAGGAGGCATTCCCCTCATTTGAGACGCCATACCAACATTCCCCATTGGATTAGCAAAACCAGACATTGTGTTATTCATCATATCAGCAACGCCTCTTCCCATTGCACCTCCAACCATCATACCAGTCATCATACCAGCCATATTCATTCCACCAGTAGAATCACCACCACCTAATGGCATAGTAGCACCAGCTCCAATTTCGCCAATATGACTTGCAGCTTCTTTTGCAACACCACCTTGTACGTTAATTTGATGCGCAAAAATATTTCCAGATTCGGAACGCAATTTTTGAGCCCTTTGAGCTTCTTCTCTTTGAATGCGTAAAGATTCCTTTATATTTTCAGCATTGATAGCTTGCATTTCGGATAAATTCTTTACGTTTACATTTGTTTGAGCTTCATTTAACTTCATCTGCTGCTCAACAGTCATCTTATAAAGCGTTTTGTAATTTGCAGAATCTTTATCTACATTTAAAACAAAGTCGATACGCTTTAGATTTACACCAAAGACATCATCAAATATACCTTTAAGACGATTAGAAACAAAATCATTTACTTCTAAGGTAGCTCTGTCGATTTGAACTAATGGAATATTAAACTGCTGTGGTACATTTGTAACAATTCCTCTAAAGTTTGTAATGATTGTGTTCTTAACTTCATCTTTAAATTTCTCTAAAGTAAATTCTTGTAAACGATGTAATTTAATGAATGCCTTATAATCGGTAATCTGATAAATTATATTTCCACTCGCAGCAACAGGAACAGGAAGATATGCTAAATCTGGTCTTGGATCAGCTACGTCGAAGTATGGAACACCAAAATTTTGCTTAATTACACCAGCAAGATTAATGAAATATACTTCAGCTTGAAATGGTGTTTTTCCATCAAACAAAGCACCCATTATATTTGATAAAACTGGGAAGTTTGCAGTTTTTAAAGTTTCATCAAAAGGTCCCTCTATAAAATCTTGATTAGAACCACCTTTTTGTTTGTAAACAAAAACAGCAACTTCGCCATCTTTAACACGTAACTGACTACCCCAACGAATAGAATTTTCTCTGCCTGAAGAATCTGCTTCTGATCCTTCAGGACGCCATTTCCAAACTAAATAGTCAGGTTCATCACATCTTATGACGTCTGCAAACACGCCACCTTTTTTGCCAAAATTAAAAAGTCCCATTATCTTATCCTTCTTATATATCAATATTTAAATTCATGTTTGTTCTCATTTCAGTTCTATTCTTCTCTTCTAATTGTGCTTCTTGCTGTTTGTTTAATCTATTTATAATTTCAGTAATTTTTTCTAATATTTCTTTAGGTACAGAATTTGAGAACTCATCTATCAAAGAATTTCTAACCCTAATTTGCAATTTATAATACTCTATTCTCCATGAGTTTTCATCTACTACAAATTCATTTAACAATGAAATTGCTTCCGAATATTTTTTCTCTTTGATAAGATTTCTGATGTCGTTTTCTTTCTTATAAAAGTCTATATATTTACTTAAATATTCTCTTCTTATTCCTTGGTCTAAACATAAATCGCTTAACTGCAAGTAACGTCTTAATGACTCTATTTCTTTTTCTAATCCTGCATTTGGATCTGATAAAATTTTAGAAAAAATTTCATCTCTTCGTTTTATTGAAATTCTTCTAAAATTATTATCTTCAGATTTTTCAAACGATAATTTTTTCATGCTAGCAAGTACTTGTTCGTACATTTTCTTTTCTAAAAACTTATTGATATTTTGTTCGATATCCATAACGCCGCTATATACAATGCAGTCAAAAGGTTCAGTCTTACTCGAGAAATATCCATATTTTTCTAGATACTCCTTTGCTTTAATTTCTTTCTTTTGAAGATTTTCTTCGATTTTAGCGTGTCTAGTTTCATCTTCTATGATTATAAATGCACAAGAACCAAGGCATAAGAATATTAAGAAAATGAACCAATGTTTTATAAAGTATTTAAATATAAGAACCGGTAATACAGGAATAGATTTTATAGTTCTTGCTTTAAAAATACGTTTTCTTACAGAATCAGCATCCGCATATTTTATGGCGAATATAGAAATTTGCGATTTTATTACTTGATTATCTTTTGTAGCTATCAACAATCTATCATATGCAGACTTGGCTTTTTCACCCCATGCAGATGCAAGAACAAACGATGGAGTAGAATTCTTATCATATGAAAAGACTTCAACTGTAGAATAATTTTGTTCGTAAGATGAATCGCAAAACCTTAAAAATTCTAACAAATGTTCTATATCATTTGGCATTGCAAAAGTTGAAATTACGTTAGATATTACAAATACATCATTTCCGGCTTGATATATTTTTTCTTGCAATTCCTTTATATAAGATTCGCCCGTAATTCCAGCCTTAGGAATTTCAAAACCACAAGATTTACATTGTAGGTCTGTTGACGATATCTCTCCTCCACAACGAGGGCACTGTGCTTTTTTTCTTAATTCTTCGTTTGTCATGATTATTATGTACTTGCGAGTTTGCTTGATAATCAAGCAAACTCTTTTTTATTATTGTAAGTTCTGCATTGCTTTTTGCATCTTAGCAGCTTCTTGCATTATTTCTTTTTGTGCCTTTTCTGTTTCTTGAATTACTTCATTGTGCATTCTACGAATTTCTGAATTATATGCATAATTATATACATAATTATATACATAATTATATACATACCAATTGTATACTTCATACGCTAGTATTACGAATGCAATGGTTGATATTATAGATATTATTTTTTTTCATGTTTCTATTTTAGTTTCTATTATTGTTCTGAGGTTTATTTAGTTGTTTGCGACTTTCTATCACAAATTCGTTTGATTGAGAGTTTTATAAGAGTTTCAACGCTTACGCCCATCGTTTTGGCAAGCGCTTCAAGAGCTTTCAATTCTTCTAAAGTAAGCTTTATATTTAACTCTTTCATCTATGTGCTACATTGTGCCACGTTTTTATATTTGTCAAGTTTTTTTAATTCGGGTTGACAATTATATTATTATTTCCGATTATTCTTATTATGAGTTCAAAACATTCAATGGGTATACGCTTAGAACCAGAAGACCGACAACTTCTGGAAGAACTCGCTACGAAATGGAACCTAAACGCCGCAGATATTGTACGCATTGCAATAAAATCACTCTTAGAAGAAGCAAAAAATAACGGTGGTAAAATTGAGCTTCCATACGAAATGAAACCCGTAAAAACTCGTAAAAAGCCTACTGAATAACTAATTTTTATTTGTGTAAATTTGCGCATACAATATATACACTCGCAAAAATTTGTATAAAACCACGCAAACAACAAAAAATCTCAAAAAAATTCGTTGCGTAAATGTTTAGTTATATGCTATCCATAAAAAAATGACTAATAACATTGAGCAAATTTCTGGCTATAAACTATTACGACTTATCGGCAAAGGTGGTTTTGGCGACGTATACTTAGCTCAAGATAAAACGAACAACTATGTAGCTATAAAAATAATAAAGTCGGAAAACGCATCTCGCGAAACTAATGCTTTAGAAAAATATTCTAATCTAAAAAACATACCTAATTTTATTGAAATTATAGAAAGTGGCAAAATAAACAATTCTGCCATATTTTATGTAATGCCTCTTGCCGATACTCTAGAATCTGCTGAGAAATTTCCACCTTCAGATTTTCGCTGGCAAGAAAAATCGCTAGCAAATATAATCGACGCTAAAATAGACTCGCAAAAAAACGAATGGTTTTCTCGAGACGAAATATTATCGCTCATCTTACCAATTTTTGACGCAACTATAGCCTTAGGCGAAAACTCGATGCTACATCGCGACATCAAACCCGACAACATCTTATTCTTCGACGGGAAACCAACTCTATCAGACTTTAGTTTATTGGAAAACGACCACCGAACACTATCGAATGTAGGAACTCCACTTTATATTGCTCCGAGTTGGTACATTGCCAAAGGAGGTAATCCCGACACCTACGGACTTGCCACCACTTTTTACTCGCTAATAACTGGCAACCTACCCGACACAATCGGGCGTCCAGCGTATCGTTTCCCCGAAAAGATAACAGATTCAATTTCCGATACCGACAAAGCTCAATGGCTACACTGGCATAGATGTATAATGCGAGCAATCGCTGAAAATCCAACAGAGCGCTTTTTAACTATTCAAGATTTTCGCAATGCAATTGTATCAACCGATTTTTCATCATCGCTCAATTTCGCAACGCCTACAAAAAAGCCTAATAAAAATCTAAAACCTACACTATACACAAGCATTGCTATCGGATGCGTTTTCACTGGCGCACTTGCAATGTATTTCACATTACAAAATACCACAAAACACGCTCAAATAGGGAATCAACCAACTTATCAACCTACAAAAAAGACTATACTTTCAGACGCATTTTTCAGAGAAGTATCGCAGAATGGTTTTTCAAATTCTATCACAAAAATTAAAATTCAATCATTTGAAGAATGGAAAAAATCGAACTTCGACAATGCCGAAAGCTTCAAACAACAATTTTTACAACAAAAAGAATTAGCAGAAAAATCTGATGCTCAGATAAACATTGAAGCAGAAGAAGCAATGCAATACCAACACGAAGAATGGCAACGCAAAGAAAAAATTCATAAACGCAACCCAAAACTAACTTCAAATCATATTGAGCAATTAAAACAACAATTCTACGCCACCTACATATATCCTGGAATTGTTAGCATAAAAAAAGAAAAACTATACCTTAGAAAAATGGCAAAAGATAATTTGCTTAAATCTTTTGAATCATACAAAAAAATGGAACAACACGCTCAAACGTTCACAACAATAGAAAATTATAGAAACTATGTTGAAAAACAATATTCTGAACATCTAAATGAAAAAAATCTGATAGATTTATACCAAAAAGAGATAAAAAAATAAACACTTGCGTGATTTTACAAAAAACAAGCACGAATGTATTTTGTAGATGAAAATTCCCAATACACCTAAAACTATTATATCTCAGCTTATAGACCCACAAAAAAGTGCAGTCTGGAATGGTGCATGGCAAAGATTTTTCGATATCTATCACGCACCAATAACAGTAATGGTTTCAAACTCATTTTACAACAAAGGTTGGTACGGTACACCCAAACAAGTTATTGATGAAGTTGTAAGCGAAGTAGTGGTATCGCTCAACAAACTTTTTAATGCCGACAAATACGATTCAAAAAAGTCTCGATTTAGATTTCTACTAAAAACAATTTGCGATAGACGCGTTGTAGATTACATCAGAAAACACTCTGACATATCGCAGATAGAATCAATCGACAACGATGACAGCACAGCCTTATATCAAGCAGAATTAGAACTTGCCTCTAATTCAAAAACAAAACTTGCCGAAGAAGAAATGCGCGCATTAAAGTACTCTTTAATAATGGACGCATACCTAACAATACGCGATAATTTCGATGCTCGTACTTGTACAGCTTTTGAAATGATAAAACTTAATAATGTCGATATAAACGACGTTGTAAACGAATTAGGAGTTTCGGCACACGTTATAAATAATGGGATATATAGAATTGTAAAAAAACTAAAACAAATATTATCTGAAGACGAAAGAATGAAGGAATTCTACAATGAATAATACACACCAAAACGAACAAAACGATCAAGAAACAAAAAAAATTTTAGACGAACTAAAAATTGCATATAAGTCAATAAACTCATTACAAAAAACGCCAACCCATAGAAAAATAGCATTAGAGTTAGAACAAAAAATGCGCAAGCTTCAAAAACAGGCAGCAACAAAAACAAACGAATAGCCTTTATTTTTTTATTTCTAACTCTAAATTGTTATACATATATCGCAATAACACTCTACGAAAGAGTGTTTTTTTTATTTATTTTTAAGCATGAGCTCTAACACGTTTGTAGGTACAAACTCTTTCACGCGTTCTGGAGAATACATGCAAACTTGCTTTATTATTGTTGAGCTTGTATAAAAATATTTGTGCGATGGCATCAAGAATATAGTCTCAATTTGGCTATCTAAAAATCTATTCATTTGTGCCATCTGAAATTCAAACTCAAAGTCGGACACTGCTCGCAAACCTCGTATTATTGCAACTGCTCCCAAATTTTTTGCAAAATCTACGGTCAACCCATCTATATAACAAACTTTCACGTTTGGTAAATCTGTTATATTTTCACGAATCAAACGTACACGAGTTTCTGGATCAAACATTGGTGTTTTTCCAGCATTCTGCGCTACTGCAACAACAACTTCATCGAAAAGCTCGCAAGCTCTTCGTAAAACATCTAAATGACCATTCGTAACAGGGTCGAAAGTTCCAGGATAAATTGCCGATTTTTTCTTCATGTAATTAAATACTTGTAAAAACTAAAAAATCCGCAAGACTTTTCGACTATGAATTTGCCAAATATTTTAACTTTAATGCGCGTTGTACTAACTTTTACAACTACTACATTATTATTCATAAACTATCAATACTTTGCATCGATAGCAGTTGTTGTGTTTTTTATTGCCGGAATAACCGACTGGTTCGACGGCTACATTGCCAGAAAATACAATATAATTACAAATTTCGGCAAATTTATGGACGCCCTGAGCGACAAAATTATGGTAGTTACCATGTTTATGACTTTATTTGCACTCAACTTATACCAAGAATGGACTATATTTGCTTTGATATGCGCTATAATATCGATGTCGCGCGAATTCTACATAAGTGGTTTTCGTATGTTAGCTTCTAAAAAAGGTGTTGTTATTGCCGCAGAAACATTGGGCAAATACAAAGCTGCTTTCCAAATGTATTCGATTGGCGCAATTATATTTGCACACGCTATGCGATGCGACTTCTTAGGAATGGAAAATACTGCTATGTACAAATTCTGGCTCAACCTTAGTTTTTACTCAGGCTTGGCAACACTTGGATTAGCTACAATTTTAAGTATTATATCGGCTCTTTCGTACTCGATAAAATACTCAAGCCTAATGAAAGAATAAGATGCCTATAAAAGAAAAACTCTACCCTTGGGCTGATAAGCTCAGCAAAAACGTTGCTGTAAAAACTGCTACGCTTTTCGGAATAGGCAATTTAGCTGCTCCTGGAACATGGGGATCGGCAGTTGGCATTGCCCTATACCCACTATTTTGTAAACTCAATGTTCCTTTATACATATTGGCGTGCATTGTGTTGGCATACATAGCAGTTGGTATATGCGATGCAGCCGAAAGACATTTACAAGTTCGTGATCCTGGAATGATAAACTTAGATGAATTTGTTGCAATGCCAGTGTGCTTTTTTAATCCATTTGAAACTCAATACTCGATTTGGGGGCTATTGCTTGGTTTTGCACTCTTCAGACTTTTCGACATAACAAAACTTCTTTTTATAAACAAATTGCAAGCTCTTGAAGGAGGTTTAGGCTGTGTTGCCGATGATATTGCAGCTGGAATTGTAACTTGTATCTGCTTGATTTCTATTAGTTTCTTTACAAATTTCTTAATTATTTAATTTTTTTAAAAAAAAAGCTTGCATTTAAAACAAATAAATGCAGTATGTTGTACTTAATTTAGTCAAGGAGGGCCGGTAGCTCAACGGTAGAGCAGTTGCCTTTTAAGCAATTGGTTCCGGGTTCAAATCCCGGCCGGCCTACTTCTAAAAATAAAAACGTTCCCCAAAAGGAACGTTTTTTATTTTTTTTACAACAAACATTTTCACTCAATTAAAAACATATTTAAATTTTTATACTAAAAAGAATAGTTATTACAAATACCAAAAAACACTCAAAAAGCCCACAACTACCATAAAATCAATTAAAATTGCCTTAAAAAACAAAAAAAATCACTTCTATTGTAAAAAAAAACTTGAAACTAATTAAAAAAAATATTGTCTAAAAAGAGAGTACATTAAAAGGAAAAACAAATGGTAAACAAAACATCAGATATCAATATTAATTTGGGGTTGAATCTCTTGGAAAACGAAAAAATTCGTAGAACAGTTTTCAACGGAACAAAATATTATGTCATTGCCGACTTGGTGCTTTGGCTTACAGAGCGCGAGGACACAAAAGACTATATTTCCAAGATGCGCAAAAAAGACAGAATGTTGTCGAAAGATTGGCATGCATTAGCTCCTCTAATTCCGATAAAAACTAATGGTGGCACACAAAAAATAAAATGTGCAACTGTTGAAGGTGTATTTCGCTTGGTTCAAAGCATTCAGACACCAAAAGCTGAAGTTTTAAAAGAATGGCTCGCAAAATTGGCGTTTGAAAACATCAATGCACTCAAGCCTGAAATGATTTCAGAGCCTGAAAAAGAAGAAAAGAAATAAAAATTACTTCCCGATTAAAAACTCCGAATACGGAGTTTTTTTTATTGATATAGTGTAAAAAAACATATTAACTTTTTTGTCGGAAGGGGGTAATATGCTAAAAAAATCTTTTGTAATTGTAGTTTTATTATTGTTGGTAAATTATTGCTTTTCTAATAGCAATGTATTTGTAGATTGTTTTTCGGAAAAATCAGGTGTTGAATATGTAAATGTCGATGTAGCAAAAGCATCTACAAATGCAAAATCGTTAGTTGTAGATACCACTAAAAATGCGACTGCATCTGTTTTAATATTTAGAACTAACAAGAGTTTGTTTTCTACGGGTAAAACATATACTGCTACAATAAAATATAATATAGCCAATGCAAATTCGGCTAAGTTTGCAAAAATGCAACTTAAGGCTATTGCCGATAACAATGAAATTGCAACATATAATTTGTTTGCGTCGAAGCCGAACAACATTGCTAAGCTAAAATTTGATGTTCCACAAGAATGCAAACAGGCATGGTTTGAATTGTCGGGCGAAGGTCAATTTGTTGCTGAATTGACAAATATTAAGATAATTGAAGGCAATGGTGAAAAATTTATACCCGCAACCCCAAATGCAACAACATCGACCACAACTTTAAAAAATCTTCCAACAGGTGCTACCGAATTTGAAGTTCAATTTCCAAAAATTGCAAAAAAAATTGTCGTAAACGGAGCTGATTTTGGCGTTGTTGATAGTAATGAAAATTGTGCAATAGCCTTAAATAAGGCAATAGCTCATGCTAGAAAGATTAAAGCAACGCATTTGGTTATTCCACATGGCACATATAAGTTTTTTTCAGATACTCCAGTTATGTTCGAGAATCTAACCGACTTTACTTTCGACGCCAATGGCTCTACTTTTGTATTTTGTAGAAAAAATGGGTCGGCGAATATGCATGTAAAAAATTGCCTTCGTACAAAAATTTCAAATTTAAAAATGGATTACGATTGGCAAACCGATCCACTTGCGGCAATAGTAAAAATGGTGTCTCATGGCAAAGAAAATAAAAGTTATTATTGGGAGTTTGAACTTGTTGATTACAACAATTCAGATAACAAATACGCATTGGCTAATAAGAAAATTCGCATTGCTAATTTTGAAGCGTGGAATCCTCAAACTCGCTCTATTGGCGCCGATAAAGTGCCAAATATCTTCTTTGGTTTTTCTCCTAAAGACAAAGGTCCACGAATGAAATGGATGTCGGATTCGCGTTTGAGAGTGTATATTGCTCAAAAATATTATCAGAGATTAGATTATAAACTTGCCCTAAATAAATATTATAGAATGAAACATATGCACTATGGCATAGGTGGTTTTGAATTGTTCGGTAATAAGCATTTTACAATGGAAAATGTCAGAATTTTATCGTGCAAGGGGCATGCCATTCATATAAATGGTGCTCAACAAAATTATCAGTTTATAAATGTTGATATACTGCCTCCTGAAAATGATAAATTGCGTGTTATAACTTGCACTGCCGACCATATCCACGTTGTGCGTTCTTTGGGGAATTTTAAACTTGAAAATTGCGATTTATCGTTGGGTTCCGACGATTGTATGAATGTTCACGATGTAACTTCGTTTGGTTTAAAAAGTGGTGAAAATGAAATCACGTTGAAATCCAGAATTTCTTATAAAGTAGGCGATACTTTAGAGTTTGTACACAGTAATTACGAGCCAGCTAATTTTAAGGCAAAGGTTGTTAAGACAAATTATAAAGATAAAAATAATCGTAAAATTATTCTCGATAAAAAATTGCCTGAACCTAAATACGATGGCTTTGTAATGTATAATAACAATTTTGATTCATCAAATTTGATAATACGCAATTGCACGTTTTCGGCAAATAGAGCTCGAAGTTTACTTATGTTGACCAAGAATATTACTATTGAAAATTGCAAGTTTTTCAATACTCAGATGGGCGCAATTAAGTTTGAATCGGGCTTTACAAGAAAATCGTGGTGCGAAGGTTTTGGCGTTAATAACGTTGTTGTTCGTAATTGCGTTTTCGATAATACTAATGTAATGGATAGAAAATATCAAGATAAGGCATTTACTATCTTTATGGGGGTTTATCTGCATAAAGACCCGTCGTTCGAGCAATCTGACTTTCCTGTAATTAGCAATATTCTGTTAGAAAACAACACCTTTAACGATTCTTATGGCGTAGTTGCACTAATTTCATCGGCTAAAAATATAACGTTTAGAAATAATACAATTTCAAGTAAAAGAAAACGTATTGAAGAACATTATTATAGGGGGTCCTTGTATTTAAATAGAGCAGAGAATGTAAATATTGTAAATAATACTTGGATAGCATCGCCTTTGATAAAAGATGTTGGTGTTTACTACGATTCAGATACCGTAAAAAATGTACTTTTTGAGGGTAATGTTTTAAAATAAACTACCAATAAATATTACAACAAAAACTCTTGAATAAGTTTCCACTTGACTTAAATTGTGCTAGGGAACATTGTTATTAAATTATTAGAAACAATAAGTTTGTTGTTTACTAAAAGTTTTCATACTACCAATTAAAAACTATGAAAATAAACAATTTAGAAATTTTCAAAAACACAATAAAAAGTAGAATGGCATTTGGAACGTGTATATCGCTACACGATGCAACTATAAGCGAAATTGCAGCCGATGCTGGTTTCGACTTCTGTTGGATAGATATGGAACACGGAGTAATGTCGGATACCGACTTAATGCATCACGTAATGGCATTGCGTGGTACAAATTGCGCACCGTTTGTGCGTGTTGCCGACAATACACATACTCGCATAAAAAAGGTTATCGACCTTGCTCCAGCAGGCATAATAGTACCTATGGTAAATACAGCAGAAGAAGCACGCAAAGTTGTGCAAGCATGCAGATTTCCAATGGATGGTGGCTCGCGAGGTTATGGTCCACGTCGAGGATATATGTATGGGAATATGCCTGCGTCAGATTTTCTTGAGTTGTCGAAATACGAACCTTGGATAATCCCACAAATAGAACATATCGATGCTTTCAGAAATTTAGATGAAATTTTAAATGTTGAAGGTATCGATAGTATTTGTATTGGTCCATACGACCTATCGTGTTCTGTAAATAAACCAGGAATGTTGAATGATCCAGAAGTTTCGGATATGTTAGACGAGATTTGTCAGAAAGCACGTGCAAAAGGTATTGTTGTTGGTGCTTTTGGAGGACACGATTATGAAACTTGGAAGCGTAGAGGAGCCGACTGGATATCGTTGTCGTTCGACGAAGCTGCACTCTCGAATAGTTATAGAGCAATGCTTGCCGAAGCAAGAAAGGTAAATAAATATACAACATGCTCTGTATCGGAATGTAAAAGTTGCGCGTTCCAACAACATTGTAGTGATAGTAAAATTTAAGAATTATAAAAAAAGAGAAACATTTAGTTTCTCTTTTTTTGTGCTTATCTTTTCAACAATCACCAATCCCACTTTAGCAATGGAGAAAAGTGGGGACTTTTCAAGACTTTATTCCCACTCTATTTCCACATTAAAAATAAGAGAACAGCCTTCAATCCCTTGAAAATAGGCATAAAAAAAGCCCTGAAGTGTTGAAAAATCAGGGCTTACTTCGAGTGGTGGGGGTGGGGGTCGAACCCACGAACAGCGTAGCTGAACGGATTTACAGTCCGCGTCCTTTGGCCTCTTGGATACCCCACCGCTCAAAAGATTTTATAAGATAGTAATGTAGCACATCTATTTTTTCAATCAAGACTTTTTTTCAACTTTTTTTTATTTGACTAAAATTTCTTCAAAAACTACGCTATTTAAAGACAATTTGAACATTTTTAACACTTATGAAAAAAACTTTTTCTTTTTTTATTTTAGCATCAGCATCAACATTATTGGGCGCATCGTTCCAAACATTATCTTTCGAATGCAACGTAGAATATGCCTCAGAAGCAGACGCACAAGCTACACAAGCACACATAATGCCTTTCCCAGACAACAAAAAATACGCATTTTCATCTCGCTGGGACGACACTAACCCTCGACACATTCAAATGCAAGAAATGTTATCGCAACGTGGATGCAACGGAACTTTCTACATTGTAGGCGACATTTCCAAAAAACCCAACGATCTTAAACTTTGTAA
Source organism: Verrucomicrobiaceae bacterium (assembly GCA_015061955.1). Taxonomy (GTDB): domain Bacteria; phylum Verrucomicrobiota; class Verrucomicrobiia; order Opitutales; family Intestinicryptomonadaceae; genus Merdousia. Next base: position 88,120 of record SUVO01000006.1, on the reverse strand, counting down.
AGATCTTCTTGCGAAGGGTGGAACAATTGCATCACACACGATATCGCACACAAACGTAAGCAAAGTTATGGGAAACGTTTGTTTTTATCAGATGATGATGGAACGCATTTTTCTTGAAACTGCACTCGATACATCAGTCGTTGGTTTTGTTCTGCCAAATACCGACTACAAAAACGTAGCCGACCCACGCGCTTCAGAAATTATTGGCGAGTGCTTTTGGCGTGCAGGCTACATAATTACGCCTCAAGGATTAGACTTCGATATTGACTCTTACAAAATACCAGCCGACAAACTTCTTGTACACACGCCATGCTTCGCTGTCAACGACAGGGCTCCCGACGAAGAGCTTTTCAAAACATCGTTAGAACAAACTATGGCATCTGATATGTTTAAGAAAAACAAACATCTAACGCTTGGTATCCACACCTGGCAAACCGACGAAGGCTTACAAACACTCGGCAAGATTATCGACAAATATATAACCGACGATTTCTGGAAACCAAACGCAAATGAATTGGCATCGTATTTAATACAATATAAAAACTCGAAAATTCAAAAGCTCGCAGTAAAAGGCAATATTGCAACTTTCAAAATTACGAGAATTTCAACAACACACTTAGGTAGCGATATTCCTCTTTATGTTTCATTTTCTAAGAAAGACAAATTTGGTAGAAATATGCTAAAATTGCCTCCTTCAATTTACCATTCTACCCCTAAGAAAATCGACCACATAGCTTGCGAGCTTGAAAAAACAAGTTCTTCAAAAAAATTCACAGACATATCTGTAACTTTAAAAATCAAAAATAACACTCTTATTTTAGAGATGCCTTTCAACAAAAAAATGACTAATGCGTCTGTAAAATTTATACTTCAGCCGAACTATGAAATGCCAAAAGTTCGCCATTTAACCACGAACGATTGCAAAACATTCATTGCATCTGCCCCATTAAAATTAAATGGTAAATACACCGATTTATTTATGGGAGATACAACATTTGCAACTCAAATTGATTTCTTATACGAGAATGTTCCAGCACGTATATATGTAACAACTTCTATAAAGCAAAAAGCGCCTAAAACACAATATGCACGCGACAACGCAATATCATCGCCCTACTTGAGCAAAAAAGAATACACAGAAGCTGACATAATTGAATTTTCAAAAAACAACAAACCATTACCGAAAAATTTCAAATGGGTAAAAAACAGTCCAAATAACAATCCATATACAATGTCGATTAGATACATGTGGAACAAACAAAAAGACGAATGGCTATTTGCTATTGCCGACATTGAAACACCACGCACAGACTTTTACGAAATACGAACATTAAACACAAACAAAGTTCGTGGAGTATATGTAAATGGTGAAAAAATCACAAACTACAAAAACGTAAAATTGCAAAAAGGCTTAAATAGAATTCTTGTAAATTTGGAAAGCTTGCAATGCCGAGGCTTGCAACACTTACCACTATCGGTTTGCGATAACGAAAAGCATCTTCAACTAAAAACACCTATTATGAAGTAATACTTTTATTCTTTATACGATGGAGTTTTCTTTGAAGCTTCTCTTATCAATTTTACAGATAAAGCTTCCGCAACAACCAATTGCTCATACGTCAAAGATTCTTTCAACTTTGTTGCTAATTTCTTCCGATTTTTTGAGTACCCATTATTTGAAAAAGATGTCAAATACCATGCGTAAGCTTTCACTACATCGTGATGTTTGAAATCTTTATCAGCATAAATACTACCCATTACAAATTGAGCAGAACCATCGTTAAAAGCATTTGCCTTCTTTGCCCATTCAAAAGCTTTATCCAAATCTTTTTTTACATATTGAGCATAAAGATAATAGTACGCCATATCCCTAACAGCAGTCAATATACCTTCCTGTGCAGGACGAAGCATCAACTTATAAGCCTTTTCGTAATTCTTTTGTACACCTCGTCCAGTGGCATACATATTACCTAAGACAGCCTGAGCATTAAGACAGCCATTCTCGGCAGCATTTTTCAAAGGCTCTACGAGTTTTTTACATTCTTCTTTTGAAATCACCCACGGCAATGAAGCTAAAAAATCTCTTGAAGATTCAACTGAAGCATTATCGGCTTCGACTGCCAATTTTATAGCTTTATCATAATCTTTTTCAACACCGTGTCCATTAAAATAACATTTAGCCAAAACAAGAAGATACTTTTTACCTCCCATTGCGATACGCTTATTTAACCATTCTACTAACTCTTTAGGCTTTTGCTGTAAGCGCTTAAATTCTAATTCTTCTGGAGTATATTGTTTAGTTATGCCTTTAGATTTTAGCAACCACTTGAATGATTCATCTTCGTTTTTTTCGACGCCTCTACCCAACCCATATACAATGCACAAATTATACTGTGCTGTTTTATTTCCTTGCTCTGCAGATTTTTTGAACAATTCAAAAGCTTTCTTATAATCTTGTTCAACCCCTTTACCAAAATAATACTTCAAGCCCAACTTAAGTTGAGCTTCTGCGTCTCCTTTATTGACAAGTGTTTCCAAAGAGGCTATATCGGAAGCATACACAAAAGCATAATTTGCTACCAACAAAACTATAAGAAAAAACTTTTTCATTATTTAATAGATTTTTTTCTGTTAGTGTATTTCCTAGCGATACTCCTTACGCCTTTCAAGACAATGGTTGACATTGGTGGAAGCGTAAGCAACACGCCACATGGCTGATTATTCATTGGCATTTTTGCAGAAGCTTTTACTTTTCCACAATTACCTTCACCCGAACCATTATAACACAAGGCATCGGTATTTAAAACTTCTTTCCAAACTCCCTCAAATGGCAGACCAACACCGTACGCCTCGCGTTTTACGGGAGTAAAATTACAAATTATGGCATAAGCTGTTTTACCGTCGGTACAATAACGCAAGAATGAATACACGCTGTAATTAGCATCATCAGCGTTTATCCAACTAAAACCTATTGGATTAAAATCGTTCTGAGCAAGTTTCTCATCTTGCAGATACAATTTTGCACAATCTCTAACAACCGACTGCACCGACTTATGTGCATCGTATTCCAACAACGACCAATTTATAGAATCGGCATAATACCACTCGTTGCTCTGTGCAATTTCATCGCCCATAAAGAGAGTTTTTTTACCTGGCCAAAACCACATAAAAGCATACAAGGCACGCAAATTTGCAAGTTTATCGTCCCAATCAAATGCACCCATTTTACCGACCATAGCACTTTTACCATGTACGACTTCATCGTGTGAATACACAAGCATAAACTTTTCGTTGAACTGATACATCGAGGGGAAAGTAATCTTGTTGTGGTGATACTTTCTATTTAAGGGATCTTCTTTCATGTAATCGAGTGTATCGTGCATCCAACCGAGATTCCATTTGAAGTCAAAGCCAAGACCACCCTGCTCTACTGGTTTTGTGACGCCCTCGAAAGTTGTGCTTTCTTCGGCAATCATTATAGCACCTTTAAACTGACTATGAACTGCTGATGTTGTGCGTTTTAGAAACTCGATAGCCTCCAAATTTTCAGCACCACCATACTTATTTGGCAACCATTCACTGCGAGAAAAATTAAGATACAACATAGATGCAACTGCATCTACACGCAGACCATCAATATGAAATCTATCAAACCACGCAAGAGCACTTCCCATTAGGAAATTCGACACTTCACTTCTGCCATAATTAAAACACAACGTTCCCCAATCGGGGTTTGCCCCCAAGCGTGGGTCTTCATGCTCGTACAAACAAGAACCATCAAAACCAGCCAAAGCAAAATCATCACGCGAAAAATGAGCTGGCACCCAATCCATAATCACGCCAATGTTATTTTGATGGAGAATATCGACCATTTCCATGAAATCTTCAGGTGTACCATAACGCTGTGTAGGAGCATAAAATCCCGTTACCTGATACCCCCAAGAACCATCAAATGGATATTCTGAAAGTGGCATAAACTCGACATGCGTAAAGTTCATTTCTTTACAATATTGAGCAAGCTCTTTACCAATTTCAACGTATGTTAAACTACGGAAACCTTCAGCGACATTGCGTTTCCACGAACCGAGATGAACTTCGTACACAGAGATTGGTTTTTCTGCCCAATTCGACGATTGGCGTTTTTTAAGCCACGCTCCATCTTTCCACTTGTGCTTTCCTAAATTCCAAACTATTGAACTATTATTTGGTGCTGGCTCAAAACGAATTGCGTAGGGATCAATCTTAACAAAAGGTGTATCGTTATTTGCCGAAAGAATTTCGTATTTATATTTGTCGCCATGCTTTACATTTGGGATAAAAATTTCCCAAATTCCCGTATCGCCAACAGGTCGCATCTGATTATAACGACCATCCCATTCGTTGAAATCGCCCACCACACTTACTCTGCGTGCAGTAGGTGCCCACACTGCAAAACTAACGCCCTCAACGCCATTTATTTTTCTAAAATGACTACCGAGTTTCTCATAAATTTTTCGGTCATCAGCCTTACCTATTAGATAAACATCGTAATCGGAAAGTGTAGGTTCAAAAGCATAACAATCTTCGACTCTGCGAATATTTCCTCGATAATCTTCAACCTCAAAATAATGTTTAAAGGCTACTCGTTTACTTTTGAAAAAAGCTTCAAAAAATCCCGATGAATCAAGTTTTTGCATTTGTGTTTTTTCACCAGTACGAGCGTTGACAACCCAACATACATTAGCATCGCAAATATATGCACGAACAACAACGCCACCATCACATTTATGTAAGCCCAAATAATCATAAATATTTGCACACTTTGCCGATGTAATTTTCTTTAATTCATCTTGCGATATTATCATATACTATATTCTACTTTCTCAACGATAGGGGTTTTGATAAAATTTCTGACACCACAAAAGCTCTGCGCAAATCATTGTTGTCCTTAAAAAACGCACTTTTGAACTCGGGCTGAACTTCGGTTTCTACATTCTTTTCTGTCTTAACAGAGGCATTCATTTGTTCAATTTCTTGCAAGGTTTGTATTGCTCGAGCCTGAATTTCTGCAGTTTCGCGTTCCATTTGTTCAATACTTTTGCATACCAATGCTTTATCGACATAATTCCTGCCCACATTTTTATTTGGAATATTAGAATACGTTGCAGGCTCTTGATAATCTAATTCTGGTTCATCAAACGAATTATCGAACTGAGGCGAAACATCGGTTTTAGTTGAAGATCGTTTACGTTTTAACTGCTCTACAAAATCGCGAGCATTTTCAAAATCTTCAGAATATTCAGTCTCATCAGCTGTGTTATATTTTTTACGCACACTTCTTCTATCCACCGTATCGCGCGACGGTGGATTAAAAGGCTCTATATCATCGGGTTCAACTTCGTGATTTACTTCTTTTTTAAGCTCTACCCACAAGCTGAATCCGATAATACCAACTATTAAAAGTAAGTAGAACATTATTTCTTAGTTGAATCGGTAGAAATGCTTTCACGCATAGCTGTATCGGCTTGGATATTTTGAAGTTTATAATAATCCATAAAGCCCATATTACCCGAACGCAAACTTTCGGCAAGAGCAAGAGGTACTTGTGCTTCGGCTTCGACAACCTTAGCTTTCATATCGACAACTTTAGCTTTCATTTCTTGCTCTAAAGCAACTGCTGCAGCTCTACGCATTTCGGCTTGAGCTTGTGCCATATTCTTATTAGCAATTGCTTGAGCTTCCTGCAACTTTGCACCAACGTTTTCGCCAACATCGACATCGGCAATATCGATAGACAATATTTCGTAAGCTGTTCCAGAATCTAAGCCACGTTCAAGCACAACTTTTGAAATTCTATCAGGATGTTCCAACACAAACTTGTAAGAATCGGCAGAACCAATTGTAGTTACAATACCTTCACCAACACGAGCAATAATTGTTTCTTCTTGAGCACCACCAACAAATCTATCTAAGTTTGTTCGTACAGTTACACGAGCACGAACCTTAACTTGAATACCGTCTTTTGCAACACCATCGATAGAAGTTCTGCCACTGCCAGCACTCGGACAATCGATAACTTTGGGATTAATTGATGTTCTAACAGCTTCAACAACAGTCTTTGCTGTGCCCTTTGTAGCCAAGTCGATTGCACAAGCCTGTTTCCACGACAAATCCATACCGGCTTTTTCCGATGCTATCAAAGCTTGTATTGTTGGAATAAGATGCCCCTCAGCCAAATAGTGTTCTTCTAACTGATTTATAGTTAAGTCTAGACCAGCCTTAACTGCCATAATTCGAGAATCTACAATCATACCATATGGTACACCACGCAAACGCATTGCAATAAGAGTTAACATACCAACCGGAGCACCAGCCAACATAGCCTTAAGCCATGTATTTATGAACGAAACAACAACAAAGAATACCACTAATGCGACTATTCCAATTGCTACACTTATCAGAGTTATCATATCCATTTTTATTCCTTTTTTATTAAATTTTTTTAACAATTACATTAAATGTATCGGCTTGAAAAACCTTTACTTTATCGCCTGCATCAATATGTTGAAACTCACTACGAGCCTCATAAAGAACGCCATCTATATTTACTTTTCCAGAAGGCATAAGTGCACTTTCGGCAATACCTTCTTTACCAACAAGACTTTTAAAATCGATATTCGACGCCTTACCACTTTGCGATGTAGACAAATAAATCTTTTTACCAAATTTAGTCTTAGGCAAAACGTACAACCAAACTAAAAATGCACTAATTCCTAATATTACCGACGCAACAATTGTCAATACAGCCCCTATTACGCCATAATCACAATACGAAAGCCACACAGCCCACGCACAACATAAAAAACCTGCAATGCACCAAATACCACCAACAAGTATTGTTTCTAAGAAAAACAGCACTGCTCCAAGCAACACATAAAATACAATTTCACTCATGCAAACATAGTACGGCTAAGATACTAAAAAATCAAGAACTATTACTTGTTTCCAACAAAAAAGCTAAAAAAGGCGTACTTATTACAAGTACACCTAAAAAAAACTATTTTTGCAAAACTTTCTCAAACGTTGAATTTGCAAAACTTTCAACAATCATTTCTCGAGACTGCTCTAAACTTAAACCTCGCGAACGCATATAGAAAAGCTGTTCTTTATCGGGTTCAGCAACAGTACAACCATGCGAACAAAGAACATCGTTTGCCGATATTTCTAAGATTGGCGAGGCTTGAGCTTTAGCATCTTTACTGAGCAACAACGAGCGACAACTCTGATACGCCTCGGTCTTTTGAGCTTGCTCGCAAACATCTACAAGCCCCGTAAAAGCAATAGCCGAAGAATCGTTCAATGCGGCTTTAACTGCCAAATTACTCTTTGCACCAGCAACCGAATGAATTTGTTTTGTACGCAAATCGGCAGTTATATTTCCCGATGTTTTCAAGAAAACTCTACTATCGACATTTGCATTAAAACCATTCAAATAAAAATTACGTTCGCTTCTTGAATGCGACAATCCTTCTTGAGCCATTGCATCAACAACTTCAGCGTTTTCCGAAAGTATAAAATCTTCACGTTCGTACATCAATGCAGATTTCTCGGAATACTTATGTTGTGAATACACCAAACTTGCACCTTTTTGCAACTCAAACCCCAAGCGAGCCGAACTCAATGCACCACCAAATGTGAGCGTAGTTTTATTCAAACGCAACTTAGCGTTTTCTTCGAGCAAGAAGTAAACACCACAAGCACTTATATGCATTTTAGAAATTACACCAACATCTAACTGCGCTTCAGAATTTGCCTTAATACGAACAAACACACCATTTTCAGCACGCGATGCTTGAAACACGTCGAACTTACCCTCTGCCGATAAAAAGAATTTTTCAAATCTTTCTGCATTATTTGCAAATGCATCTGCCATCGACAAAATTTCAACACCATCAACACCTTCTGCCTTCAACAACTGCCCATCGCTAAACAAAACATTGCAAGATGCAAGCTCTATCTCTTTCAAACGCACACTTGCACACGCTCCACTTGTTGGAGGATTAGACGATGTAAAGAATGGATGTAAACCATCAACACCCCACGCATTTAAATCAGCAAAACGCCAATACTCATCTTTTTTATGAGGAAACGAAACTTCGCCGAATCTATTTTTGGCCCACTGAGAAATTTTTGAAATACTCATCCTACCGACCCTTCCATTTGAAGTTCAATCAGGCGTTTTAGTTCAACAGAATATTCCATTGGAAACTCTTTTACCAAATCGTTTACAAAACCATTTACTGCTAAGCTTACAGCTTCTGTTTCCGACAAACCACGCTGACGCATATAGAATATTTGTTCTTCGTTTAGCTTCGACACACTTGCTTCGTGCTGAATACTATTACCTTCACCCGAACAAACTATTGCTGGATATGTATCGGTTCTAGAATTTGTATTTATCAACAAAGCATCGCACTCAGTATTATTTTTGCAATTTTTTACATTCTTTGGCATATATACCAAACCACGATACGACGCTCTACCATCTGCAATACTTACCGACTTAGATGTAACATTAGATGTTGTGTTATCAGCAAGATGAATCATCTTTGCACCCGTATCTTGATGCTGTTTTGCATTTGCTAAAGCAATCGAAATTACCTCACCTCTTGCACGTTCGCCCTTGAGTACAACTGCTGGATATTTCATTGTAATGCCACTACCTATATTGCAATCGACCCAACGTATTTGAGCATCTTCTTCAGCCATACCACGTTTTGTTACCAAATTGAAAACGTTATCCGACCAATTTTGAACAGTTACATACTGAATTTTAGCGCCCTTCAATGCAACAAGCTCTACAACTGCCGAGTGCAATGTTCCAGTTTCAAAACGAGGTGCAGTACAACCCTCCATATACATAAGTTCTGCGCCTTCGTCAGCGATAATCAACGTACGTTCAAACTGACCAAAGCTTTCGGCATTTATACGGAAATACGCCTGCAAAGGTTGTTGAACCTTTACACCTTTTGGCACATAAATAAAACTACCACCCGAAAACACTGCACTATTTAACGCACTATATTTGTTATCGGAAGTTGGAATTACTTTACCAAAGTACTTGCGAAAAATTTCAGGATACTTTTTTAAGCCTTCGGTCGAATCAACAAATATAACACCATCTTTTGCAAGGTGTTCTTTCATATTAGAATATGCCGATTCAGAGTCGAACTGAGCTTCAACCCCAGCCAAAAAGGCACGTTCTTGTTCTGGAACACCCAAGCGTTCAAATGTGTTTTTTACGTCGTCGGGAACTTCGTCCCAAGAGCGTGTTTTCTTAGCACCTTTAGCCAAGTAATAGCGAATTTTTGAAAAGTCTAACTCATCTAAACGCTTCGATGCCCAATGCGTTGGATTTTTCATTTTCTCGAAGGTTTTTAAAGCTTCGAGTCGGAAATTTAAAATCCACTCATCTTCACCTTTTACACTCGAGATATAACGGATAACGTCTTCATTTAAGCCTACGCCAGCATCATATGCGTAATCTTCAGCGTATTTGAAATCGCCCGCACTTCTATCCAAATTCAAAGACTGTTCTGGATTTTCCATTATTTCAACCAATCGTAGCCTTTTTTCTCTAATTCCAACGCCAATTCAGCACCACCACTTAAAACTACTTTACCAGCATTGAGAACATGAATTTTATCGGGCTTTATATATTCTAAAAGTCTATTGTAGTGTGTAATTAAAAGCATTCCACGCTCTGAAGAACGTGCAGAATTTACACCTTCTGAAACAATACGCAATGCGTCGATATCCAAACCACTATCAGTTTCATCTAAAACTGCAAACTTAGGATTTAACATCAACATTTGCAAAATATCGCAACGCTTCTTTTCGCCGCCACTAAAGCCCTCGTTTACACTGCGTGCAGTAAAAGACTTATCCATTTTAAGCAAGTCCATTTTTGCATAAAGCTCCTTATAATACTTAACAGCATCGAGTGTTTCGCCTTCGGGCAAACGAGCATTCAAGCATGCTCTTATAAAATTAGCAATACTTACCCCTGGAACATCTACTGGATACTGGAACGACAAAAAGAATCCCTTACGAGCAATAACATCAGGCTCAAGCCCAACAATATTTTCACCGTCTAAAAGAACTTCGCCCGATACAATTTTATAATCTGGGTGTCCGGCAATAGCTTTCGACAAACTACTTTTGCCTGTGCCATTAGGCCCCATAATTGCATGTACTTCTCCAGCTGGAATTGTTAAATTCAAGCCATCAATTACTGCTCTTTCGCCGATTTTAACGACGAGATTTTTTATTTCCAAACCTTTCATTACTTTGCTTTCTTTTTCTTGGGCAAGAATGGTTTTACGAAGGCTTCGTTAAAATCGTACCCATCGTAAAAATCCTCAATTTTATCGCCTTTTGATGTAGCCAAAATATGAGCATCAACCAAATTAAAAACTATATTTCCAAAATCTGCACACGAATGCACACCCCATTCTTCAAACAATGTCATTGCCATTGGTCCAAAACTTTCCAACGCAAAAACACGAATGCCATCAAGTAATTCTTGTGCAGAAACATTGCGATCTTTCCGATTTTTATCTTTTGCAGCCAGACGCTTTATAGTAAAATCTAATCCCATACGCACAAAGACATACGCACCTATCGCATAGCGAGAATCATCGCGCACGATAGCTTCTAAAGTCTTTTGCAATTCTCTTACTTTGTTATTCATTTATGATTACATCGGATTTTTCTTGTACAAATTTGAATATTTTTAAACAAAACCTCAAATTTGCACAATATCGCTTTATAAAACGAGGTTAAAACATACGCCCTTACTAACACAAGAGCAAGCAAAATCTTATTATATTCAAACTTGTTTAATCATTAAAACCATACTCAACGGACGCAACTTTAGTATGCCGTTTTCGATAGGATAATCGCTCAACAAACCGTTTTCGTTAAATGAATCTATATCGGCAATTTGAATAAAACCATCGAGGTCGTTAGCCACCGACATCTCTACATCTTCCGACAACGGATTAAAGCCCATAAAAACACTTATACAAGATTTATCGCAACCATTCGAGTTAAACAAAACAGCCCCAGCACCTTCGTGATAAGCACACTTGTAAAACTTAAAAAACATAGGATTATCGCAACCATCTCTACGCAGAGCCTTACCATTTTGTGAAAGTCTAAATTTTACAAGACTACGAAGCCAATTGCATACGCCAGAAAAACGCTGTCCTCGATTATAATCTAATCGATTTGTATAACCATCTTTATAAGTATTATTTTTACCATTTTTGGTGCGAACAATATCGAAACCTTCTGCTACCATTGGAATACCATGCGACAATATTGTTATAGCATAAGCAATTTTATATCTGCAAATATCTTCGTATGTGGGGTTTTCATAACGCGATGTAATGCGATCAAACAAACACATATCGTCATGACTTTCTACATAATTTACACTTTGGGCAGAAAAGCTTGCAACAGAACCTAAACTACCACAAACAAAGTGTTTAAAACCATCAAAATTTCCATTACCCTTTGCATACTGCAAAATAAATTCTCTAAAACCATCGTTCCACGATGCAAAGCCAGTATTTTTTAGGCGATGAGCTATATGCCCCCTAAAACTCCAAGGCTCTGCTATTAAAATTATTGATGGTTTTACTTTTTTAAGCTCGCGCTCAATTTCAACAAGAACATCAACACCTAAAAGTTCTGCTAAATCGAAACGAAAACCATCTACACCATAATTTACAACAAGTTTCTTAAGAGAATCTAATATGAGACGCTTCGCCATTGGTGCTGATGCTCTAAAATCGTTACCACAACCACTGCAATTTGAAAGATTGCCATGGTAATCTGTAACAAAATAGTATTGTTTATCAACAAGCTCTAAGTAATTTGGCTCGCCATAATGATTATAAACAACATCTAAAATAACAGCTAAACCAACCTTGTGAAACGCTTTTACAAGACTTGCAAATTCATCGTTTTGCGAGGCTTTTTCAGGGCACACCCCATACGCACTTGCTGGAGCCGACCAATTTACAGGCATATACCCCCACTCGTAATCACTCTTTTTCTCGTAAGTAAATTCTTGTATTGGCTGAAGTTCTACGCAATTTGCACCACACTTTCGCAAATAACAATCAGGAGACTGCAACCACTTTTCGAGTCCAGAAAAAGTAAGCCGTTCTTCACTACTTATTTGAGCTTTTGCATTAGCTAAAACATCACGCAAATGTGCTTCAACAATAACCAAATCGTGCCAATGAGGAGGTTGAAAATTGTCGGCTTTAGGCAAATTGAAATCATACTTTACAATACACTCACCTTTCGAATTTAACATTGCGTTTGCGTATGGATCGGCAACAAATTTAGATTTATTGAACGCCGTTGTATTGTTGTAATTTTCACCATCTATAAAATACACATATACTTTGCCACACAAATCGCTATCGGCTTTAGCAACCCAAACAGCACCATCGGAACACTCGGCTTTTAACAGATGTACATTTCGTTCATTTATATCGCGATATGCAACCCACACTTGAGTTGCACGAGGTGCAAATAAGCGAAAAACTGTCTTATTATTTTCAAGATACACTCCCAAATGTGCATTTGAATAAACTTTTGAAAGCAAAACCGATTCATCTACATCTACACGTAAATTGTAATCGGGAAAATATATACGAACTGGCTCACCCAACTGACACGCAACCGAAGTTTTTACAACAAATAAATGATTGCCTGTTGTAGATAAATTCAGATGCAAATTCGAGTTGCCATTTTTATCTGAATACAAATTTACTGCATTAGAATTTGGTTCAAGCCACGAACCATCGTCTGAGGCAAATTTGAACTGGCACACGCCTTTTTTTAAATTTAATTGCGATACTGCCACCGATAGTTTATACCATAATGCTCCATTGTTAAAAACTGGTTGCATATACCATTGTTGTTGCCCAATAGCACTGCCCCAATCGTTGAAATCGCCACACAAATAATACGATTTATTGCGCTCAACATTAGGAAAACTACGTTGCGAAATAAAAAAACAAACAACATCATCTTCTATGTAATACGAGCTATATTCAGCATAACTATGCTTATTTGCCCGAACAATAGAAACAGCTTTTATATTAGTATTTTCAAGTTCTACACGAGGTACAATCTGACAATCGCGATTGAACTCGACTACAATTTCACTACTTTGCGACCACCATGCCTTCGATATCTTCATATACTACATTTTATGGCGTGAAACAAAACGAACAGGTTTTAAAGGCAACGCAGTAATTCTACGAATAGAAGCATTTGTTCCACCCAATTTTACTTTTACCGAACGCATTTTTATATCTTGCAAAGTTCCAACAGATTTCTCTGAAATCAATTTTACATTGTTGGGCAATTCTAACGCATTTTGCGACACTCCATTATCTGTCGAAATAGTAGGCGCCATTTTACTTTCTAAACGTTTTTTATTTTCAACAGCATCTACAGAAGCGTTTGTCATATCTATTCTCAATTCTGGCAACGATTCCTTAGAATTGTTTGCTACTAACGATTTTTCTTTTTTGCCAAAGCCAAAAAACTCTTTTATTTTTTCAAATAAAGTTTTGCGTTTTGGAGGCAATGCAGGCGTATCAAAATCGCCTTTTTCTGAATCATCGGCAATATCTACTGGATCTGAATCTTTAAATCTAAAAACGATATCGTTCGGATAAGCATAACCGAGTTTTTCGCGAATTACACGCTCGGCAAATTCTGGGTCAGACAACAATCGATTATAATATTCGTTTTTATTTTCCCAATCTTTTTGAAGAGCATCTACTTGAGCTTGCAATTGCTTTCTATGTTCTAAAAGTTGCTGATTTTCTTCTGCCATACCACTCCACTCAGAATAAAAGCACAAACCTACTATTGCAGACGCAAGTAGCACTGTAAAAGCAATAAAATTGTGGAGTTTTATTTTCATATTATCTTTTATAGTATCACAATATTACTAAGATATGTAAAGTTTTAATTTACACCAAACAAACACTTGTTGTTTTCTATTTTGATTTTGCAACTTTCAAAATTACTGTAAAGATTTTATTTGTAAAAAATAAAAAAAATACTCGCAACCGAGAGTTTTTTTTGAAAAATACTTCAATATGGATTTTATCGGCAGAAGAAATTTTTTAAAAACAACAGCCACAACACTTGCGTTGTCGGCAATGCCTTTGTATTCTTCTGCCAAAACAAAAGGTTCCGATACTCTAAAAGTTGCAATTATCGGTTCTGGTAGAAGTGGCTGGAAAGCTATAAAAGCCCTCTTTAAGATAAATCAGAACACTAAAATTGTTGCAATTGCCGACGCATTTGATGATTGTGCAAAAGCTCTACACAAAAAAGCTTTAGAGCTATCCGAAAAATATCAGAACAAAACAGATATTTTCGACGTACCTCAATCCCGAATTTTTGTAGGATTAGATGCTTACAAAGAAGCTATTGATTGTGCTGATATTGCAGTATTGGCAACTCCTCCAGTGTTCCGTCCACAAGAAGTTGAGTATGCGATAATGCACAATAAACACGTTTTGATGGAAAAACCAATTTGCGTAGATTCTGTTCAAGCCAGAAAAATGTATCAGCTTGCAAGCATTGCAACACAGAAAAATCTAACAGCAATAAGTGGTGTACAACGCCGTTATCACAAGGGTTATCAGGAAGCAATCAAACGAGTTCAAGACGGACAGATTGGCGAGATTTTATACGCACAGTGCTATTGGTTCCTGTCGCACTTCGATGGTATGGATTTAAAAACTCCACCAAATTTTGATCCAGAAGAATTGGAATATCAGCTTCGCAACTGGGGGCTTTTTACATGGACTTGTGGAGACCACATAGTAGAACAACAAGTGCATAATCTCGATATTATGCGTTGGGCTTTTGGTAGAAACCCAAACTTTGTAAGCGCAATAGGTGGCAGACGTTTAAATCTACCAATGCCTCAATACGGAAACAGATTTTCGCACTTCAGTGCCGAGTTCGATTTTGGCAACGATGTACGCTTGTTTGCGCAATGTCGTCAAGAACCAAATACAGCTCCTCAAGTTGTAGAAAGAATAATTGGTACAGAAGGCGTAATGGAAACAAGTTTGTTTTCAAAACAATTAATCAGAGGCAAAAATAATTGGCAGTCGCCACAGGTTGAAGACCCCATTTTTGAAGAATACCGAACACTTGTAAAATCGGCACGCGAAGGCTTGGCTATAAACACAATAGCAGAAATGACCGATGCTTGCATGTACGCTATATCAGCGAGAATGAGCGCCTATTCAGGACTCAAATTTAAATTTGATTGGGCTTTGCGTAAACCAAAAAAATCGCTCTTGCCCGAAAATCTAAAATTTGGCAAACTCCCAATAGAGCCACTGCCAATTTCAGGAGAATACAAAATAATTTAATATGGCAAAGTCTTCTCGCAACCTTTGGACTCAAAAAATCATTGATGGCGAAATTAAAGTAACTTCGCGTAGTACATCGGCATGGACTTTTGAATCTATAAAAGCAAAGGCTTCGCAAACAGCTGGCGAAAAACGCAAATCGGCACAGAAGGAGCAAAATTTGCGAGGTCGCCAGATGCGTGGTATCGTATTGGGCATCGACCCATCGTTGCGTGGAACAGGCTTGGCAGTAGTTGAAGCAATGCCAGATGGCTCGTTGCGTTATATATGCTCAACAACAGTTCGCAACGAACCTAAATTGACAATGGCACAATGCCTTGCAAGAATTTTTGAAGAAACCGAAAAAATCATTGTACAAACAAGCCCAATATGCGTTGCAATAGAACAAAGCGTGTACGTGCAAAATTTTAAAACTGCAATGATTTTAGGTTCGTCACGAGGTGCTGCAATTGCTGCCGCTGCACATTTAGGATTAGAAGTTTTCGAGTACCCACCACTTCGCATAAAACAGGCTGTAATTGGTTTCGGTCGGGCAAGCAAAGAACAAATTGTAAAATCGATTGCCTCCATAGTAAAGGGTGCTCCCGAATTACCAAACGATGAAGCCGACGCTTGTGGTGCGGCTATGGCACACATTTTTACACACAAAATATGAACAAGACACTTATAGCAATGGCGGCTGGAATGGGTAGCCGCTTCGGAGGCCTTAAACAGGCTGCAAAATTCGGTGGAAAGACTATGCTCGACTTCGCCATTGAAGACGCAATGAACGCTGGCTTTAATAAAATAGCGTTCGTAATTAGAAAAGATATTGAAGATATCTTTCGTGAAACGGTATCGAAAAAATACGAAAATCAAATAGATGTTCGCTACTCGTTTCAAGAACTCTGCGAACCTAAACTTCCAGAGGGTAGAACAAAACCATGGGGCACAGGACACGCTGTGTTGTCGATGATAAACAATGTAAACGAACCATTCTTGGCGATAAATGCCGACGACTACTATGGACGCAATGTTTATGCCGATTCTGCAAACTTCTTGAAAACTGCATCTGTAAACGAATACGCTTTAGCTGGATACAAATTAAAAAATACACTATCCGACAACGGAACAGTATCGCGAGGAATTTGCAAAGCCGATGACAATTTGTTTCTGACAAACATTCAAGAACATGGTGGACTGCAACGCGATAACAATACTATTATTGATGCCGATAAAAACGTCTTTACTGGCGAAGAATTTACATCGCTAAACTTCTGGAGTTTTCCAAAGGAATTTATGCAAATACTCGGAACGTATTTTGAAGATTTCTTGTCTAAAAATTCAAAGGATATGAAAGCCGAGTTTTATCTGCCATTTGCAGTAGATAAAGCAATAAAAGAAGGTTTGGCAAATGCAAAAATATTGCCAACTGATGAAAAATGGCAAGGTGTTACCTACAAAGATGATGTCCCAGTTGTAGAAAACTTCTTGCACGAAAACGGCAGAATTTAAAATGACAAAATTAAAAAGAATTACCACAATTTTACTTGCAACGATTTTCACAATATCGTTGCAAGCCCAACAGGTAAAGCCCGAGGTAAATATAACGCCACATACTCAGTTTATTTTAGATAATAAACTCGATAAAAACGAAAACAAACAATTCGACACCCAAATAATTGCATCGACCATTGATGCCGATATGGACGCTTGGCACAAAATGCCTAAAGACGCAATTCCACAACTAACGTCAGTAAACAAAGTACGTTTTGGTGAAAAGTTTTCGCTCTTTCCATTAGTGCGAAATGCCTCGATTAAAGATGGAAAATTCAAAATCAAGTATACAATAACGGCTACAGCCCCTGACGGAAAAAATCTGACAATAGTAGATTCAGCATCGTACGAAGGTGCAAAAAAAACATTGTACGATATCCTCGCTTGTCCCGATATAATCGATATCAAATTAGATTCACAATACCAAAAAGGTGTCTACTATTTCACGATTGCAGTTTTAGATGAAATTGCAAAAAAGAATGTATCAAATACAACAAAAGTTGAAATAATTGATTGGGTTGCCCCAACGCCTATTGACTCAGACGACATACTCGACAAAGCATTTTATACATTTCATTTAAAACCATCTGCCGAGTTATTGTACTCTATGTTCTTTTCTAAAAAACTAAATTTGCTTAAACGTAATGCTCCGTATCAGTTAAACTTTATGATGTTGGGGTTCTTTAAGGCTGGATTTTTACACTATGATTTTCTCGTAGATGAAATCTCAAAAAATTTCAGTAATCTAAAGCCTGATGAAAAATCAAAAGCAATTTTACTAATGCGTATTTTGGGTAAAAAACCAATAGATGAAAAACTCTTGAGCAAAATCGAAATAAAATACCAACGCAATCTTCAAAAAGCAAATATTCCTAATCCCTACGAACATTGGGACAAAGTTTTAGCACCAGCTCAAATTGATATGCTTTGGGGCGAATTCTACGCAAATGGCAATTATAAACCAATTCGCAGAATAATGAATTTGCTAATAAACAGCAAAGAAGCCGATATTGTAGAACAATTCATAAAACAAAAACGTCGTCCAAAAACGCAAAAAGAAACAAATCAATTTACAATGGGAATGCTTCATATTTTATCTATAAAATCTCTTTTGCGAAATGCCAACATTTGCGATAGAGTAGATCAATACTGCGTGTGGGCTATCGAAAACAAAGACTTGCCTGAGGAATCAATGAAAGTAATTGAGCCACTTTTAGGTAATAAACCAGAACCTCAAACACAGTTGAAAAAATTATTAGATGGTAAAAAACTTTACTAATAAAAGCTCACACAATAAGTATCTATAAAGCAAAAAAGAGCAAACGATTGTTTGCTCTTTTTGGTTTTCAATTAGAATTTTTATTTATTGTTTTGTAGCTGTTAAATATCCTTTTTCTAAACGAAAATCTTTCCAACCTTTTGCCTTGATTTTTGCGTAATCTGCTGGAGTAGCCAAGCCTTTGTCTAATTTTACTACACCATTTTTAAAGTTCACAAACTCGATGTATAAATTATCAACTTTCTGACCATTGCCACCTTTTGTAAGCGAACAATCGCTCATACACATTTTCGACTTAGGATTAAATACCATTGTATGCAATTTCAAAGCATTTGCTGGTGCCTTTTTTGGCAACACAATCTTGAGAGTCTTAACAGATTTGTTATTAGGAGCATAGAAACAGAAACCTCTAAATTCAGAAGCATCTTTTATTTCCACTGTATTAGTGTTGCCACTATTGAACAAAACATTAACAAAATTTTCGTAAGGATTATTCGACAACACCAACTTTGAATCTCCATTCAAGCGTACCTTAGACGATATAAAATACTGAGGACCTTTTCTGATGAGTTCTAAAGTAGAATTATTTACTTCTATTTTACCATACTGACCAGACATAAACAAACGTGCAGTATTTATCACCAAATGAGCATTGTTATTGATGTCGATATCACCAATTGTAGTATTACCCATAAAGCGAACTTTTGTATTTACACCTTTCAAGCCATACAACGAAAAATCATGATAACGACCATTATCTTTTAGCGTTGTCTTGAAAATTCTATCGATTGGTTGACGTGTTGAGATTGTTATATTTTTCAACAATTTTCTGCTGTTATCAAAAGTAATTTTATTGCAGATTGTATTACCTACCAAATTCAACGAACCACCATCGCCACCATAGGCAACCATTGTGTTTTTAGCGAATTTCAAAAATCCTTCGCCCGACACACACATCGACACAGTTTGTTGATTTAAACCATACGAACCAAGTGTTAAACTTGCACCATTGAGAATATGGATATTTTGATGTTTTCCCCACACGCTCCAATTAGCCACAACTCTATCGCCATCAACTTCGAGATTACCCGATGTTTCGGCCATTCTCAGCGAAACAGAGGAATTGGGGACTGCGTTTTTCGCCCACGTTGAAGGCTTGCTCCACACTCCACCTTGATACGATACAAAATAATCAGCACTGAATGCCGACACACTTGCCAACGATAATATAGATAGTAATATTTTCTTATTCATAAATAATATAGTTCAGTTAAAAGCTTATCGAAAAGAAAGCATAAACATAACTGACCTTTTGTAAAGAAAATATTACTATGTTTAACTTCTAACTTTATAAAAATTTCATTAAAAATTTTCTGGTCGAATATAGAAAAATGCCTTAGGATGTTTACACACCGGACAAATTTCTGGAGCTCCCTTAGCCGAAGTTATATACCCACAATTTCCACACTGCCATACTTGTTTTTGTTCGCGTTTAAACACCAAACTATTTTTCACATTGTCGGCAAGTTTTAGATAACGAGCCTCGTGCACTTTTTCTACACCTGCAACCATTTCAAACTGACGTGCAATATCGGTAAAACCCTCTTCACGTGCAATTTTTGCAAAGTTTGCATACATAGTTGTCCACTCATAATTCTCGCCACCTGCGGCGTCTATTAAATTTTCAAAGGTATCAGGCACTTGACCACCATGCAACAATTTAAACCAAAGCTTAGCGTGTTCACGTTCATTTAGCGATGTTTCTTCAAATATTGCCGATATCTGATTATAACCATCTTTCTTTGCTTGCGACGCATAATAAGCATATTTATTTGTTGCCATAGACTCGCCTGCAAAAGCTTCCATTAAACATTTTTCTGTTTTTGATCCTTTCAATTTCATAAAAACCTTTCAAAAAATGAAATCGATTTTTTTTGAAAAACAATAAGCTTTTTCTTTTACAAAGTTAATTTTGCAAAAAAAAAGAGCATTCAAATTAGAATGCTCTCTTATAAAAAATATATTATTTCAATTAGAATGTAATCTTCTTAGGCAAGTATTCTTGATTGAAATCGTACAAACTACGAACGTACTTGTCGGCTTCAGGACAATTTGCAAACTTCATCTTAGAAGGAACATAATGCAATGGCTGATTAGGGAAGTTAATTGCAATCATGTTCAACAAGCACATTTCTGTAAATGGAGCTGCATACGAGAAATTACCTTGTGGATTTTTACCTGCAATACATGCATTGACCCACTCCATAACTGGATTTCCTGGGTTTGTACTACGTTCGTACTTTTGTTCTGCAATAGTTGTTTTGCCAGCCTTCTTTGCAGATATGAGCATTTCACGCATTTTTTGCTTTGGATAAACGTATGTTGCAGCTGGAGCACCATATTCGTTTGTGTGAACTGTGCATTTTGTACCAACAATAAATGTGCAGTTTGCATTGCGTTTATCTTTGAGGAATGCCTCGTCAACACCCTTGATAGCTTTTGGCTTTCTACCACCATCGTACCAGTGCAAACGAATCTTACCACCAACACCACACTTATTATTGAACTTCATCAAAGCCGACGACTGCGATGGCCAACTGTAATCGTTGAATGGAGTTGAATTTGCAACAACTTCGTATGGGAAACCTAAATCGAATGCTGAATATGGAACATCGAGGAAGTGACAAGCCATATCGCCACATGCACCCGTACCATAATTACGCATACCACGCCATTTAAATGGAACGATTTCATGGCTATATGGTTGATATGGTGCAACACCAAGCCAATTCTTATAATCTAAAGTTTCTGGAACTTTTTCACCAACTGGCATTTTCAAGTCGCCCTGTGGCCAAATTGGACGATTTGTCCATACATAAATGTCTTCAATTTCACCAATGATACCAGCTTCGTACCATTCTCTTACCAAACGCCAACCTTCGTTTGTATGACCTTGGTTACCCATTTGTGTAAACACACCAGCTTCAGCTGCCAAACGCTTCAATTCTTCAGCTTCCCAGATTGTACGAGTAAGTGGTTTCTGACAGAAAACGTGTTTACCCTTTGCAATAGCCCAAGCCGATTGTGCATAGTGCATATGGTCAGGAGTTGAAACACATACGCCATCGATATCTCTATCAAGTCTATCGAGCATAACGCGATAATCTTTGAAGAAAGGCAAATATGGATTAGCTTTCAATCCCTTAGCTGCACGAACTGTATCAACGTCGCACAAAGCTGTTATGTTAACATTTTTTTGTCCTTTTACATAACCAAAAACAGCAGCACCCATACCACCAGCACCAATGAGGGCTATATTCATTCTTTCATTTGCACCTTTAACACGAGCTGTTGCAGCCGATGGCAAGAACATCAAACCACCCAATGCGGCAGCCGATTTTATAAATTTTCTACGAGTTTGCATATTATTTTTCCTTATTTTAAGTTGGTTTTTAGGTAAAATCTTTCGATGAAAAATTACAAGAAACAAATAACCTTTTTTTCTTAGACAATTTTTCAAGAAAAATCACCGTCTTTTCATTTACAATATTCATAAAAAAACAGTTGAAGGTCAAGCCATTTTTGTTTTATATCAGAAAAATAAAAGATGAATAAGATATACATAGTTTCAACAACATGCCCCAATTTAGAAGATGCGCAACGAATTGCCAAAGAATTAGTGTCGGCTGGGTTGGTAGCATGTGCCCAAATTGGTAATACTATAACTTCTACTTATATTTGGAAAAACAAGCAGTATTCTGAAAACGAAATTCCGTTAATCTTTAAAACGTCAATAAACTCGATAGAAAAATTAGAAAAAAAGCTTAAAATCCTTCATCCATACGAATGCCCAGAATTTATAACTATACAAGTCAATGCTTCGAACGAATACGCAAAATGGGTAAACGATACTTGTAAATAAATTGTTGCGAACAGATTTTTTTCTGTAATAATTATTGTTGTTTAAATATGGAATACTTTGGTCTAATTATAACGGTTATACTTACAATACTAATATCATCAATATGCTCAATGTTTGAAGCTATCGTATTAGGAACTACTCCGATCGAAATCGAATCGTTGAAAAAAATTTCAAAAAACAGAGGAGTACTTTTAGAAAACCTAATAAATAACATTGATAAAACAACGTCGTCAATACTTACATCAAATACAATAGCAAACACTTTTGGTGCTACACTTGCTGGCTCTATGTGTTCAGAAATTATCGAAGATGAATTTGTAGCTATGTATGTATTTCCAGCTATCATGACAATATCGATTTTGTTCTTTTCCGAAATTCTACCAAAAAATATTGGCATAATATACAGAAAAAATCTGCAGAAATATATAGTTTATCCGTTGTACTGGTTGTGCATAGCAATGGCGCCAATATCAAAATTGGCATCTTGGATAATAACAAAAGTTTTACCAAAACGCAAAAACCACACAACAAGTAGCGATGAAATTATCCTTTTGGCTCAAAAAAGTCAGAAAGATGGTAGCCTATCCTTACAAGAACGCGATTTAATAACAAATTCATTATCATTAGACGACATAACTATTGCCGAAATAATGACACCAAGAACAGTAGTTTATGGGCTTGAAGCATCGCTAACAGCTGAAGAAGCTTTCAAGATGCAAGGTGGCTTGAAATTTTCAAGAATACCCGTCTATAACGATTCTATCGACAATATAATAGGTATTGTGCGTAGAAGAGAAATTCTAACGGCAATCGCAGAAAATAGAGGTTCTGTAACTTTGGAAAAAATTGCAACCCCAGCAATGTATATTCCAGAAAATGGCAGTGCGTTAGCCGTTTTGAAACAATTTATAAAACGTCATCAACAAGTTGGCATTGTTGTTGATGAATTTTCATCGCTTACAGGTGTAGTTAGTTTAGAAGATATTTTTGAACATCTGCTTGGTTCGGAAATTTTTGATAACGACGATATGGCAGTTGATATGCGTGAATTAGCCAGAAAAAAACGAAATTCAAAAAAGTAATAATATGAGTTCCTCTGAAAACAAAATAAAATTTATACCAATGTTATCGCAAGTTGAAGAAGCATCTTCGCAACTACCCGACCCTACAAAAACAGATGAAACATCATTTACTGCCGATATCTCTGGAACAAATCATAAAATAACTTTTGAAAAAATCCAAGTGTATCGTTCCGATAAAACTAAAACATACAAGTGGACATATAAGGGCAGACTCTTTATAAATTCAAAATTCTTAAGTAAAACAGAATAATGCAACACTTCTTTGAGTTATCGTTGATAGAGCTACAAGACATTTTGGTTAAAAATGGCTTCGAGAAGTTTCGTGCAAAACAAATTTTTGAAGCAGTCTACAAAAATAAAATTTTTCAACCTCAAAATTTTCCTTCGATAAATTCAAAATTAAAAGAATTTGTTCAAAATAATTTTCAATTTGTATCGGCTGAATTAGTTGGTAATAAAAGTTCACAAGACGACACAAAGAAATACCTTTTTAAACTTCAAGACGGAAACTTTGTTGAAGCCGTTATGCTAAAAGCCCCTTCAGAAGATGGCAACATACGCAAAACGCTATGTATGAGTACCCAAGTAGGTTGTGCAAGTGGTTGTAAATTCTGTGCATCGGCAATGCGTGGTTTTATACGAAACCTAACAGCAAACGAGATATTGTCGCAAGCATTACCATTTGTATGCGAAACAATTTCAGGAAATAAACGCGAAAGAAAATTTGAATTTGAAAATATAGTAGTAATGGGAATGGGTGAACCACTTGCGAACTTCAACAATTTAATGTTGGCATTAAACACACTAAATGCTTCAGATAAATTCGCCTTTGGCGCACGAAGAATAACAGTATCAACATGTGGTCTTGCCGACAAAATTAAGGAACTTGCAAAAATAAAATTTCCCTTCCGGTTAGCAATATCGCTACATGGAGCAACAGATGAAGTACGCACACAAATAATGCCTATCAACAAAAAATTTCCATTAAAGGAAGTTATAAACTCGGCAAAAGAATTTGCAAACGTGTGTGGAAGAATGATTACCCTTGAATATATTTTAATTCATCAAGTAAACGATTCGTTTGAACAAGCATCGCTCTTGGTAAATATAGCTAAAACATTGCACGCCCATGTAAATTTAATACCATACAATTCAGTTGAAGGATTACCTTGGAAACGTAGCGATGCCTCGAGAAGAAAAGCGTTTGCATCGATTTTAGAAAAAGCTGGCATATCGTTTACCTTGCGCAGAGAAAAAGGCTCTGGTATTGATGCTGCCTGTGGACAACTTGCTTTAAAAAAATCAAAAGAAGAATAAAAAAAGAGTAGTTATAACTACTCTTTTTTAATTTATTAAACTGTTTTGTTATCCTAAACGACGTACAAGCATAAAGGCCTCAGCCGCATGCATATGAACAATAGACCCACGAAATACAGCTAACGCACGCAATGCTTCAACCGAACGTGCATTAGGTGCTAAATACAGCTGACTTTGATACGCCTCAATAGCTTTTAACTTTTTTTCCAAATATTCGCCATGAATATCTACATAAACGTTTGGCAAGAAACCACCTTCAACATGATCTATATTCCAGTGTGTTTCCGACAATGTTTCGTACATATAAATTTCTTTTATGTTTCTGCCAAATTCGGTTACTGTTCGAGCAGCAACTTGCGTAGCATAAACGATATCGCGATGATCTTTGTGTAAGTCGTACAAGAATGGAACATACATAACATCGGGAGCAACGCTTTTTACGATATCTAAAATAACTTTGTTGACCTTGTGCATGGCAGTATCGGGAACAAGCACATTTGGAAGATCAGCAAAAATTATATTTTCACGTTTTACACCCAAAATCTCCATAGCCTTGATTGTTTCGGCTCTGATGATTGATTTGTTTGGCTTCATTACCGGATGCCCTTCGTCAATCGAAGTACAAGTAGCAATAAAGACATCATCGCCTTGTGCAATATGCTTTGCTATTGTACCACCTACGCCGATTGTTTCGTCATCATTGTGTGGAGCAATTACTAAGATTTTTTTAGCCATTAAAAATTATCTCCAAGCATCTTTTAGCCACTTTGCAGGTTTAACAAACCTAAACAATTTTTTAAAACCACGCATTTTACCTTTAAGAGCGTCTTCAGGCATTGGATGACCATGAAATACAATCATTTTTGCTTTTTCTGGAAGCTTTGGCTCGAGGAATAAACCAAGAATAAACCAACGCATACAATCGTATTTAAAACTTGGCATCCATTCTGAAGGCCAAAATGAAAGTTTATTCTGACGCGATAACGCATCGCAAACGTACGCTTGCTCATGACGGAAGTTTGCTTTAACTTCGTCGATATTTGCCATAAAGTTTTCGTATAAGTCGGCATGTGCACCAGCTTCAAAACGATACACACCAGTCTCGCCAATACCTTGCGTTTTTGAAGGTTTCCAGTGACGAATTAAAATAAAATCGCCATCAATTGTAAAATAATCGTCAATATTTCGAACAATTACGGTGTCTAAGTCTAAAAACAAAATTCTGCCAGAAAGATCAATGTCTTTCTTGAATAACGACAACTTTCGCCAGCCACGTTCAGGACCTTCGGGCAAATCCATTTCAGGAAGAGGTCGGGCTTGAATTTCAGGCAGAAGACCGTTTGCGTCATCTGTATAACAAATAAATTTAAATGGCAATGTGGTATTACGTTTAACCATATTATACAGACGATTTACGTAATCGGCACCATATTTTTTGCCCCATTTCATCGATACTACAGTGTACTCCATAAAAATCTCCTAACGTATTATAAATGCTAAAATTCAATAAGTTCAGCCTCTTAATATTGCTCTACATACCATAAAAAATTAGCCAAATAGTCAAGATAAAAAAAGGATACGCACGCACCAATTGGCAATTTATATACATACACAAAAAAGGCTATTCAAAGAATAGCCTTTCCTATTAAGATATGTTATTCCCCACACTATGCATCTGCTTCAGTTTGAGCAATTAATTCGGCAATCTGAACTGCATTAAGTGCTGCACCTTTCCAAAGTTGGTCGCCAGCAACCCAGAATGATAAACCATTTTCAAATACCAAATCTTTTCTGATTCTACCTACTGCACATTTTTCTTTGCGTTGGCAGAATAAAGGCATTGGATATTTCTTGTTTTCGATATCGTCGATTAATTCAGCACCAGAGAATGCCGAAATAACTTCGCGAGCACGTTCAACAGAAACAGGTTTTTCAAACTCAGCATTTATAGCAACACTGTGGGCACGCATAACAGGAACACGCACACAAGTTGTTGAGTTCATTATGTATGGAGCTTCTAAAATTTTGCGAGTTTCGTTGAGCATTTTTAGCTCTTCTTTTGTGTATCCATTGTCTTGGAAAACATCGACATGTGGAAGAACATTGTAAGCAATCTGATATGGATACACTTCAACTTTAGGTTCTTCGCCATTTGCTATGGCTTTCATCTGATCTTCGAGTTCTTGCATAGCAGCAACGCCAGTACCCGATACAGCTTGATAAGTGGCAGCAAAGAAACGCTTCAAACCAAATTCTTTGTGCAATGGGCAAAGAGCCATAAGCGAAATAGCAGTGGTACAATTTGGATTAGCTATAATATTTTTATGATTTTTTATTGCTTGCGGATTAACTTCTGGAACAATAAGAGGAACATTTGGATCCATTCTGAATGCAGAAGAATTGTCGATTGCAATACAACCACGTTTTGCAGCCTCTGGAACAAATATCTTAGATGGCGTACCACCTGCCGAAAATATTGCGATATCGAGGTTGTCGAAACATTCAGGTTTAGTTTCTTCAACAATATATTCTACACCTGCGTGCTGAATTTTCTTGCCAGCCGAACGAGAAGATGCCAAGAGTGTTAATGATTGCATTGGAAAATTTCTCGAAATTAATAATTCGAGAAGTTCCTGACCAACAGCGCCAGTAGCGCCAACAATACCTACTCTATATTTTTTACTCATAATATGATCTATAAAAAAATTGTAAGTAAATGTAATGAATTAAATGTTGAATTAAGTCAACATCTTCTTTTTGTATCTATTGCAAAAGAAAAACTTTATTTATTTGAAAATGATACATTGATAAAGATTTACGATGTATCTACATCGCGAAATCCACCAAGTTGCGTTGAAAACTCAAATGGAACGCCTATCGGACTTCATAAAATAGATGGTAAAATAGGTGCTAATGCTCCACTTTTTACGGTTTTTAGAGGCAGAATCGCTTGTGGATTAGTGTCGGAACAAACACAAGAAGAACAAGCAAAAAATTTAATAACAACACGTATAATGCGTCTGCGAGGCTTAGAAGAAGGCAAGAACGCTGGTGGGAATGTAGATACATACAATCGCTACGTTTACATACATGGAACAAATCAAGAAGATAAAATTGGCACACCAAACAGTCATGGTTGCGTCCTTTTGCGAAACAATGAAGTTGCAGAACTTTTTGATGTTGTCAACGACGGCACTATTGTTCTAATATCTATGGAATAAAATGCAAAGTATACTGATAGTTGACGATGAAAAAAATACTCGCGAAGGTCTGTGTAGAGCTTTGGGAGACGACTTCGATGTTTTTGCTGCATCGAATGCCGATGACGCAATAAAAATGTTAGATGCCGAAAACTTTGATGCCGTTATAACTGATTTGAGAATGTCGGGCAAGACAGGTATGTCAGTAATCGACAAATCAATATCGGTAGAACATAAGCCCATTTGTATAATGCTTACAGCTTATGGTAATGTTGAAATGGCAGTTGAAGCTATGAAACGTGGTGCCGATGATTTTATATCGAAACCAGTAGATATTGATAAACTTGAAAATACTCTAAAAACGCTCCTAGAAAAACGAGAACAAGCACAAAAAGAGCGTCAGCAAAAAAATAGCGAACATATAAATTCGCTCAGAGCAAAAAAGGTAGAAACTGCCGATGTAAAATTATCAACCTCAAAATCAGAATTTGGTGCAATTATTGCCAATAGTAAGGCGATGAAACAGGTTATTGCAACAGCTCAGACTGCCGCAAAAAGCAAGGCAACTGTTTTGATAACAGGTGAAACTGGCACTGGTAAAGAACTTGTAGCACACCTCATACATGCATCGTCTCCACGCAAAGACGAAAAATTTCTACCAGTTCATTGTGCAGCAATCCCCGATAATCTGTTAGAAAGCGAATTGTTCGGCTACGAAAGAGGAGCCTTTACTGGTGCTGTACAACGTAGAATAGGACGTTTTGAAGCCGCAAATAAAGGTACTATTTTTTTAGATGAAATAGGTGAAATCGACGCATCTACCCAAGTAAAACTGTTGCGTTTTTTGGAATCTAAAACTTTTGAACGCATAGGTAGTAATACCCCAATTTCAGTAGATGTACGTATTGTTTGCGCAACAAATAAAAACTTGGCTGAAATGGCTGAAAATGGTACGTTTCGCGAAGATTTGTTTTATCGCTTAAATGTGGTTGAAATACAAGTTCCACCATTGCGTGAACATGCCGAAGATATACCTGCATTGCTCGAGGCTTATCTGAATTTCTTTGCAAAAGAAAACGAACTTGAACCTGCAAAAATTTCAAACGAAGCATTGCAAATATTATCATCATACGCGTGGAAAGGCAATGTAAGAGAACTTAGAAATTTCTGTGAAAACATAGCAGTTATGCACGCTGGTGAAGAAATTTCACCAGACAAATTAGATAGCAAATTTTTCAGTACAGAAAAATCAGAAAAAAACTCGCAGATAGAATTTTCTGCAAAACAAAACGAAATAAAGCTCATAGAACAAGCATTGCAATCGTCTAATGGCAACAAGACAAAGGCTGCAGAACTTTTGGGTATTAGCCGACGTACTCTCCATAGAAAACTAAATGAAATGGGCTATAAATAGTAGGTATCGTGGGTAAGTTAATAAACATTTTAAAAGTATCTTGCGCAACAATAGGTTCGCGTATATTTGGGCTACTTCGCGATGCATTAACTATGGCTTATATGAGTCTTGGAGCTGTTAGTTGCGCTTATACATTTGCATTTACTCTGCCTAACTTGTTTCGCCGACTACTTGGCGAAGGTGCGTTATCGGGAGCTATTGTTCCAGTTTTCAGTAATGCAGAAAAAAACAAAGGTATTGAGCAAGCTTTCGATTTTCTAAATAAGATAACATCGCGAGCAATAGTTTGCATGAGTATTATTGTTGCAGTAGGTGTTGCATTGTCGGTAGTAGGATTGCTGTGTATAGATCAAGAATATACTCGATATTTCTTGGGAGCAAAATACTCTATCGTTTTATTTCCGTATTTATTGTTGGTTTGTATTGCAGCAGTATTTAGCTCGGTACTAAATGTGTTAGACTCGTTTGGAGTTCCATCCATAACACCAATAGTTTTAAATGCCTGTATAATAGCAAGTTTGTTCTGTGGCGTTGCTATATTTGGGAAATCCGACATTGAAAACATTGCATTAAGTATGTGTTTTGGTTGGCTTGTTGGTGGAGTTTTACAAATGGTAATGCCTGCGTATTGTCTGATAAAAAAAGGTTGGAAGTTTAAATTCGACTTAAAATATTCGGAAGAAATAAAGTCGTTGTATGCCCTGTTTATACCAGCTTTAATTGGTGCAGCCGTTGTACAGTTAAATATTTTTATATCAAAATTATTAGCATTCAACTTGAATAACGATGCCACACAAGCTTTATATATTTCGAGCAGAATTTTAGAATTTCCACTCGGTGTATTTAGCATAGCAATTGCTACAGTATATTTTCCACGTTTGGCAAAATTGGCTGCGCAAAAATTAAACAACGATTTCAAAAAAGAATACGATGATGGTTTAATAGCTTCAATGGCAATTTCAATACCAGCAATGTTTGGTATAATAGTTTTAGCAAAAGAAATTTTAGGACTATTATTCCAGTGGGGATTATTTAGTATAAAAGATGTAGATATATGTTTGCCTGTTTTGATTGCATCGGTAATAGGTCTTCCTTTCTTTGCATTTACCACATATGCAACTCGAGGTTTCCATTCTAATAGCGATACAAAAACTCCTGTAAAAATTTCGTACATAGCAATTGCATTAAACATAGTATTATCGGTTATTTTTATGTTTAAATTTGGTACAGTTGGCTTAGCTTTAGCTAATGTAAGTGCGGCAATATTTACTTCGATTGCATTACACTTTAAATTGAAACAAAAATTTGAAATAAAGCACATATATTCTGATATGTTGAAAATAATTTTGGCTTCGGTAATAATGGCTTTGGTATGTTTTGGTATTCGTGAAATTATGTGCAATTATTTATCAGGCAGAGTACTTTATGCAACAGCTTGCGCAGTAATTATCCCTGTTGGAAGTATAACATATTTAGTTGTACTGAAGATTTTAAAATTTCAAAAGCTCAGCGAGTTTAAAAAACTTATCAAAAGAAAATGAAACAAACATCTCGAGAACTCTTTAAAGACGCAACATCTGGGAAAAAAACAAATCGCCCACCCGTTTGGTTGATGCGTCAGGCTGGACGTTTTCTACCAGAATATCGTGAGCTAAAAAAAACACATACGTTTACTCAAATTGTTCAAACTCCCGATTTAGCAGTTGAGGCAACACTTCAACCAATTCGCCGATTCGATTTTGATTGTGCAATTATATTTTCAGATATTTTAGTAGTGGCAGAAGCGTTGGGTTTTGAATATGAATTCAAAGATACTGGAGGTATTCGCCTGTTAAAAACAGTGTCGAACGAAAAAGATGTAATAGAACTTACTGCACGCGTAAACGATGTATGCCAACATCTGCAATATGTAAAAGAAGCACTGCAAATACTACGCAATGAGCTACCACACAAAGCTATTTATGGATTCTGTGGAGCGCCTTGGACTTTAGCATGCTATCTTGTTCAAGGCGAAAATATACAAGGTTTTCCAAAGCTTTTACAATTACAACAAAGTAATCCAGTATTATTTGAAAAAATGATGAACGCCTTAACGCAAGCATCGATTAACTATGCAAATATGCAATTACAAACACAAATTGATGCATTTCAAGTTTTTGATTCACACGCTGGATTAACCTCTTTAAACAGCTACAACGAGCTTTCAGGTAAATGGATTGCAAAAATTGTTGAAGAAATAAAAGGTAAAGCAGTATCGGTAGTATTCGCAAATGAAATGTCGGGCAGATTAGCCGAAGCTACAAAGACAAATGCCGATTTCTATTCGCTCGACGCAACAAAAAAATTATCAGAAGTTCGAAACCAATATAATATCGGACTTCAAGGCAATCTTCCACCAGAAATTTTGAGCAATTCCACTGCCCAACAAACAGCATTACGCACAAAAGAAATTATCGATGATATGAAAGATTTTGGGCGCCATATATTCAATTTAGCACACGGAATAAAACCCGATGCAAAGCTTGAAAATGTTGAAGCAATGTGCCAAACTATACGAGGATATTAGAAAATGGATATTAAAAATTTAATTTCTAAATACGCTACATCGGGACCACGATACACCTCGTATCCCACTGCACTACATTTTTCTGCCGATATTGACAAAGAAAGATTAGTTCAACTTGCAATGGGCGATTTACCTGTTTCGCTTTATATTCACGTTCCATTTTGCAAAAGTTTATGTTGGTTTTGTGGCTGTTCGTCGAGCGTATGTAGCGACTTAAAAAAAATCGATGCCTATTTAACATTGATCGAAAAAGAACTTGAAATATGGCGTAATTTAGGAATGGGCAAACGTAAATTACGTCAAATTCATTTTGGTGGTGGCACACCTAATTTGATGACCCCTGAACAAATATTGCGTGTTGGTGAAATAATAAACAAATACTTCACTGTATGCCCAAATGCAGAAATTTCTTGCGAATTCGACCCAAGAACACTTACAGAACAAAAAGCCGATGCCTTTCTGAAAATAGGCTTAAACAGAGTTTCTATGGGAATTCAAGATACAAATCCCGATGTACAAAACGCTGTAAACAGAATACAACCTCAACAATTAAATAAACTTTTTATTGATTATTTTAGATCTAAGGGAATTGAAAGCATAAACACCGATATTATCTATGGGTTGCCACTTCAAACGCCAGAAACTTTCACAAAAACCTTGGAAGATTTAATGCAATTAAATCCAGATAGAATAGCTCTGTTTGGATACGCTCATGTGCCTTGGGTTAAACCTTCACAAAAAATCTTAGAACAAAACACGTTGCCTTCTTCTGACGATAAAGTTGAATTGTTTACCATTGCAAAAACTTTTTTTGAAAATGCAGGCTACGAATACATAGGCTTAGATCACTTTGCAAAGCCTCAAGACTCACTAATTCAAGCTCGCAAAAACGGAGCTTTACACAGAAATTTTCAGGGATATAGCACACTTGCTGGCTTAGATACATTTGCGATTGGGCTTACATCTATTTCCGATACCAAAACATCGTATCGCCAAAATGTAAAAGATATGCAAGCATACGAAAACCACATAAACAACGAAACATTACCTATTGAGCGTGGAATAATTTTATCTGCCGACGATATTGTGCGTAGAGGCATAATTATGGATATTATGTGTTCGCTTAAGGTTGTTTATAAAAATTATGGTGTTGATTTTAAAACAGTCTTTGCTGATGCTATAAAGCGTTTAGAAGAATTCCAACAAGACAATTTAGTTCAACTATTCGACGATTACTTTATAGTTACCGATACAGGCAGAATTTTCTTACGCAACATTGCAATGCTTTTCGACAACAGACTTTCATCATCACAACAATATTCAAAAACGGTATAATATGAAACTGTTCCTACTACGCCACGCCACTGCAAAAGAAACATTCCCCGATGAAGATAGAGAACTTTCTGATTACGGAGTTGCACAAGTTATAAAATTGGCTGAGTCGGTATCGAACAATCTGTTTGAGAATATAGCACAAGTATGGCATAGTCCATTTACCAGAGCACGACAGACAAGCGATATTTTTGTACAAAAAACCAACTTAAACTGCCCTGTTTTAACATCAAATGAAATAATCCCTACAGCCTATCCCGAGGAGGTTGCCAGAATGATTGCCGGACTTTCGTGTTTCGGAGCCGACTTACTGATAGTTGCACACAATCCACTTTTAGAAAGTTTAACACGTACTCTCTTAGGTAAAAAACAAGCATGCGTCACCTTTAAAACTTCCACCATGGCATGCTTAAATATGATTATACCCCCAAGTCAAGAAAATCTCTTTGGCGAGTGGACATTAGAATTTCTTATTTCGCCAGAAATTATAAACAAATAAAAAAGAAGTTTTCTGTAATCTACAAAAAACCTCTTTCTAATATTACTGCATTACAATGTTATTTGTACAACTCTAATGCGCGAGGCACAAAAGTTTTTTCTGTTTCTTTATCTTCTTCCTTAGGCAATGTCCAACCACCACCAAGCGAAGATATCAAAGCTACACATGCTCTAAATTGGTCGCCACGCAAACGTATTTGTAATCTTTCATTCTCTAACGCTAAACGTTGAGCATCACTTACAGAGAAGTAATCAACATATCCCTGATCATACTGCTTTTGTGTGAGCTCTTGAACTTTCAACGATGCAATAGTAACATCGCGACGTTTTTCGTACTCGCGTTTCAAATAATTTATTTCAGAAAGCGAATTTTCAACCTGCCCGATAGCACTTAAAACAGTAGCTTTATAATCTTCTAAAGCTTCTTTATGAGCCGCCAATGCTACACGTTTCTGTGCAATAATACGCCCTGCCTGAAATATCGGGATATAAATTTGAGGACTTACCCCCCAAGCAAACGAACTTGAATTTACAAGCTTTTCAATTTTATTTGCAGTTAAATCTGTGTTTGCCGATATCGAAACCGTTGGGAAAAACGCTGCTTGTGCAGCACCAATCCTAGCATTTGCCGCACACACTTTGCGTTCAGCCTCTGCTACATCTGGGCGACGCTCCAACAACTGCGATGGCACTGCTTCTGGCAATTTTGGAAGTTTCTCTGTTAACGGTTGGTCGTTTAAAATCAAACTTGAAGGCGATAACCCAATCAAAATAGCCATTCTGTTCTTAGATATTGCTATCTGACGTTCAAGTGTTGAAAGCTGTGCTACAGCTTCGTATTCTTGTTGTAATGCACGCTGTAAGTCTAACTCATTTGCAAAATCGAGTTTTACTCGGCGACGCACCAACTCTGTTTGTTTTTTACGAACATCAATTGTTCGCAAAAGCAAATCAACTTCGGCTATATACTGACGAATTGTAAAATACTCAACTGCCACCTGTGATTGCAACGACAACATTAAATTGTTGTATGCATAAAGTTGAGCTTCGGCATCGGCTATATCGGCTTCAACAATGCGTTGAACTCTGCCAAAGAAATCTAAATCCCAAGTAAAGCCCATGCCCAAAAGCCATTTTTCGTATGTACTTGACGATTTTAAATTATGCGAACGTTCAGCCTTTGAATAACTTGCATTACCATTTGCATGTGGATATAAATCGGCTGCATCAATTCTTACAGCCTCACGAGCTTTTTCTATTTTATAAAATGCCGATGCTAATGTTGGTGAATTATCTTTGCATAATTTCAACAAATCTTCCAACACTTCATCGTTGAAGACTTCCCACCAATTACCTTTTGGCAGTTTATCGGAAGGAGTTGCATCTTTCCAAAGATTTTCATCTCTATAAAAATGTTCCTCTGTAATATCTGAGATAGAAAGCTCTGTAGATGCGTCTTTGTAATCTGGACCAACTACACAACCAGCCAAGATTATAGATATAGCAAAAATTATTATGTTATTTAATATCCTCATCATAAACAAATACTACCTATTAATTTCGAGTAGCCATATATTTAAAAATTTATGTTATAGAAATTTCATATTCTTAAACAGAATGCAAAACATTTTTTTTATTTATAGAAAATATCCACGTTGTTTTTCTGAAATTGGCAAACCTACGCGCTCCATAACTGCAAGCATATCTTCCCAAACAGAACGTTTATTTTCATTTGTACCATACTGAAGCAGAAACGAAGGATGATATGTTATCATTAAATCGGTATTATTGAATGAATGCCATATACCTCTAATTTTACCCATACGGCGTGATGGGTCGTCGCCAAGCAATCCTTTTACAGCTGTCATTCCTAAGGCGACAATTACTTGAGGCTTTACTATTTCAATTTGAGCTTTCAAATATGGTAAGCAATAATTCATTTCAATCATATTTGGTGGACGATTTCCTTTTTCAGTCTCTGGGCGCCAATTCATAATATTACCAATATAAACATCATCGCGCGAAAGCCCCATTGCTGTTATTATTCTCGTCAGCAACTGACCAGCTTTACCAACAAATGGAACACCTTGAGTTTCTTCATCTGCCCCAGGAGCCTCGCCACAGAAAAATATTTTTGCATCGAGATTTCCTACGCCAAAAACAATTTGTTTACCTTCGTGTAGATGTTCATGACAAACTTTATCGTTGAGCACTTTATCACGCAACCAATTCCACTGCTGTTGTTTTGAACCTTCAGGCAATACAAAAGACGTTGGTTCTGGAATTGGCTTAATATCTACATTCGAAACATTTTGCGATGTAGAAACACGCATTTTCTTTACAGTTGGTTTCTTCATTTGTTCTTCCATCATTACAAAATCTGAAGCCGTTGCAAAGACTATTTCTTCTACTTCTTCGAGCGGTTCAGTATTATTCATTTGTGCAGCAAGTTTACGCAAAATTGCAAGAGATTCATCGGTTATTTCAACAGAATCTTCTCCATATGCAGAACGACGCTTAAATTCATCACTCAATGTCTGCAAAATTTCTCTCATACTATTTCAGACTATTTACTATTGCTTCAATTATTTTTTCGATTGATGCTAAACGTCCTTTGCCTTCAACACCACAAGCCAACATTCCATCTTCTGCTTCAACAAACTCTACGCCATCGTTTTTTAAAACTTCTATATTTCTGACAACTGCTGGATGAGTTATCATATTAGAATTCATAGCAGGTGCAATAAGCACTTTAGCCTTAGTTGCAATATATGTAGACGACAACAAATCATTTGCCAATCCATTAGCAAAATTACCTATCGTATTAGCTGTAGCAGGCGCAACAACAAAAACATCAGCCATCTGAGCTAACGATATATGTTCAGGCTTCCAATCGGCAATTGGCGACCACATAGTTGTCTGCACTTGATTGCGCGAAAGTGTTTGCAAAATACGTGGCGAAATTAATTTACAAGAATTTTCGGTCATAATAACATGCACATTGGCACCCATTTTCACCAAGTTTGAAACAATATCACACGCCTTGTAAACGGCTATCGAGCTACATACACCCAACACCACGCATTTTCCCGACAAATTATTTTCATTTTGCATACGTTTATAACTACTCTATAAAAAAGGTTCACGCAACCATTTTTTACAGTAAAAAGATTTACTTTCGCTATAATTTGTGCAAACTATTAAATATGGCTGGGTTTAGAGCATATTTTGATTTCAATTTATATAATGGCGAAAGCACAATAGAGTTGTCGGAAGAAGAGAGCAACCACTTGTGTGGTTCTCTCAGAGCCAAACAGAACGATAACGTAGATGCTTTTGATCTACAAGGTAACATTTTTAAATGCAAAATAACTGTTGCAAACAAAAAACATACACAACTTGAAATAACTGAAAAGATACCACCTCAACCCAAAGATACTAACGTATATCTACTACAATGCCTGCCAAAAGGTAAGACTTTTGACGATATAATAAGACAATGTGTAGAAATTGGTGCAGCTGGCATATATCCAATAATGTCGCAGTTTAGCCAAGTAAAATTAGACGAACGCGATGCCATAAAAAAAACAAACAAATGGACATCGCAAATAATAGAAGCCATAAAACAATCGTCGAACTTTTCTGGATTTGAAATCTTTCAACCAAAAACGTTTAATGCTACTTTAGACCAACTTCAAAATTTTGATTTAAAAATTGTTGCTAGTTTAGAAGACAATGCAAAACCCTTAGCTCAAATTTTCAAAGACCAACCTTCTGGTCCAAAGAAAATAGCAATTCTCATTGGACCAGAAGGCGATATGAGCAAAGACGAATACAACTTAGCATCAGAAAAAGGATTTATACCAGCAACTTTGGGCAAAAATGTTCTAAAAAGCGAAACAGCTGCCTTAACTGCAGTTGCTCAATGCTTGGTATGTGCCGATTTTATAAGGTAATTTAATTTGAACTTTTTACAAAATTTGAGGTCTATATCTCTGTGGAAAGATTCAGAAAAGTTTGTGTAATATTATTTGGCAGTTTATCGGTGCTATTTGCACTTGTAGCCATTCACAATCATTATTTTCTGAACTCAAGTAAAAAATACGCTCGCAATGCGTACAAGTGGGATTCAACCTTAGAAGATATAGCGCAAGAGCAAAATAAACTGATTTTCTTTTTTGTAAGTGGTGAAGAAGTTGTTTCAAAACGTATATTAAAATCATTAAAAAACAACTATATTTATACGGTATTAGACAAACAGAAAAATCCAGCCGACTACACTGTATTTAATTATTTTTTGAAAAGAACCTCTAAAACAAAAAAAGATTTAGCATGTGCTATTCTAACCCCATCTTTAAAACCAATTTACCTTTCGAGCAAATCAGACAAAAGAAGATTAGAAAAACTTTTGCCCACATTAGCATCAACGTGGGAAAACAATCAAAAACTTATACAAAATAGAGCCAACGCAATTTCAAATCGGCAGGTGTTTTTAGCACAACATCATTATATAGCAAACTCGCAAATGCTCGGTTTGAGCAACGAATACAATGCAGATAAATACAACGCACAACTTCCCACGGCTGTGTTAACCGAAAATGCTCGTTTGATTTTTAAACGCCTAAAAAACTCGAATACGCCCCATTTAGTATACAAGGCAAATGTTGCAATAAAACATTTAAAAGACAGATTTAAATCTGAAAAAAACTACACATCAAAACTATTGATTGCCAGAGCTATAGCCGATGCATCGTTTGCTATAAACCCCAGAAACATAAAAGAAGTTCAAATTATTGCAGATGAAATTGTAAATTTTAGTAAGAATAAAATATCGCATAGCAACATAAAAGCCTTGGAATTAGCTGTATTATGCAGAGCATATAAAATTTATGATAACACCCAATACTTAAATTGTGCAGAACAAACAGCCAAAGAAATTCAACAATCTATAAATGCCACAGAAAACATTTCGGCAATAATACCAACGCAACAATTTAATGTTCAATTAATTTCACAAACTTCAATAGCAAGTGCGTTTGACCTATCTACTATGGCAAACGCAATGTGCGACTACTTTGAAATTACCAGAGAAAAAGATGCAATAAATACTGCCTTGGAAATAATAAGAAAACTCGACTCAGATTACACTCACAATGGATTTTGGACAATGAATTCAAAATTTTCTGCATCGGCTAAATTTGCCAGAATTACAATTACAAAAGACTCCACAACTCCATCGCACATAGGCGAAGCATATCAAGCTATTTCTCGATTAAAACGAACATTACAAATACCTACAATATCGCCAGTAGAGCAGAAAATAAGAACTATAACAAAATCGTTTATCCCTTCTGCAGAACATGAACACGCCTCAATAAAACTTGCAGAAATCGACTAAGTAAGCCTGCGTACAATACGCTCGTAACGAGGTAATTGTATTGATATTTTAGTACCTTTACCCTTTTTACTATCTACGTCTATTTTGCCATTGTGCGCACGAACTATAGCTTGAATAATCATCATACCTAAACCATGTCCATCTGGTTTGGTTGTAAAATACGGTTCAAACAAATTAGCCATAGCACTTTCATCCATACCACAACCAGTATCGGAAAACGATATTTTTACAAACTCATCGTTGGCCGACGCTGTTATAGTTATTAGCCCTCCACCATCCATAGCTTCCATAGCGTTGCGCAGAATATTGAAATACATTTGCTTCAACAAATTTTCATCAGCAAACACTTTCGGAACAGATTCCGACTTCACCGACACCCCAACACCAATATCTTCTAATTCTCCAGAAAGCACACTCAATGTTTCTGCCAACAATTTCAACGCATCGCACTCTACTGCATTCGGACGAATCGGACGCAACGCCTTCAAAAAATTTTCAATAATTGTGTCTAATCGCGACACTTCCGACATACAAACATCAATAGATTCTTTAAGTTCGGCTCGCACATCATCGGGCAACGATGCAAGTTTAGTCAGCTTTCGTTTAACCAACTGTAAATGAATACCTATTGAATTTAGTGGATTACCCAATTCATGAGCAACACCACTTGCTAAATTTAGTACTGACGATATTTTTTCGTTTTCAATTTGCTCACGTTCCGATATTTTATCCTGAGTAACATCGTTTACTATAATTGCATAATTTTCCAATTCATCTGAGCTAAACGGAATTATATGCGCAATAAGCATACGTTGTTCGGGATATGCTATTTCAAACTCGCGTCTGACTGCCACCGACCTTTCTGCAACAGCAAGCACGCCCTCTTCTAAGCTTGGAACACACTTGAAAATATTTTCTGTTGTAGTTTGCAACGAAAAAATACGTTGAGCAAACACGTTTGCAAAATTTATATCGCCAAATTTATTTACGACCAAAATGGCAGTATTTATAGCATTGAATACCGAATAAATTTTATCAAGCTCACGTACAAGTCTTTTGTTTTTACGCAAAAGACTTCCGTATGAATCGCCTGAAAAATCTTTACTCATTACTTCAAACGTATAGACAAACTATTTCCATGAGCATCGAGAGATTCCATTCTTGCGAATGCCTCAACAACGCCTTCAGCCTTTTTCAACGATGATTTATCGTACTTAACATACGACGATCTTCTCATAAAATCAACAACTTGCAAGCCACCTGAAAATCTGCCAGTTCTATTTGTTGGCAATGTATGGCTCGGCCCTGCTGTAAAATCGCCTAACACCGTTGGAGTTGTTGAGCCTATCAATACAGCACCTGCAGTTGTAAACTTGTTTGCCCATTTATCGGCATTTTCAATTTGCAATTCCATATGTTCTGGAGCTATAAAATTTGCAACTTCTACTGCCACATTCATATTTGGCACACAAACAACAAAACATGCTTCATCAATTATCTTCATCAATTTTTCAGCTCTCGACAACTTACTACTCAATTTAATTAAATGCTTTTCAACATTCTTAATAAGAGCTTTTGATGTTGATACCAAATAAATTTTTTCTTTGCCACTACCATGCTCTGCTTGTGAAAGTAAGTCGGCTGCAACATATTCGGCATTTGCAGATGAGTCGGCAACAATGAGAACTTCGCTCGGTCCTGGAAGAAGGTCAACACCTACTTCGCCAAAAAGAGCACGCTTTGCTTCGATAACAAAAGCATTACCAGGTCCAAAAAGTTTATCAACACGCTTAATAGTTTCAGTTCCTACACCCATAGCGGCTATTGCCTGTGCGCCACCAACCTTATAAACCTCTTCGATACCAAGAAGCGAAAGCACTGCTAAAATATGAGCATTAACTGAACCATCTTTAGCTGGAGGTGTGCATACACAAATTTCTTTACATCCTGCAATCTTCGCAAGAGTTGCAGTCATAACAACTGTCGAAACCAATGGGGCTTGTCCACCAGGAATGTATAACCCAACGCGTTCTATTGGTGAAAAAGTTTCGCCTACAATTGCCCCATGTGGATTTTTAGCTTTCCAATTTTTTGGCTTAGATTTTGCGTTGAAAAATTTTACGCACTTTATTGCTTCGCGCATCATCTTTTTATCGGCAGATGATACAACAGAAAGAGCCTTTTTAAATTCTTGCTTGCTAACTTTAAAATCTTCAGCTTTCAAATTAACGCCATCAAACTTTGCAGTTAATTTTTCAACTGCCTTGTCGCCATTTGTTCTGACATCATCAATAACACTATTTACAATAGATGCTATATTACCTGCAGTTGTTTGTCCTTTTGCTATGCAATCTAAAGTCTTGTAAAAATCTTTACTTTTTATATCTAAAATTTTCATTGCATTTCATTTCATATCAATTTCCCAAAATTAGCAAGTTTTTTATACTTTCTACAAAACTAAAAAACATAAACAACAAAACGCAATCTATTACTTGACACCTTTATAATTCTTATTGTAAAAAAGAATTTATCACCCAAGGCATGAATCTTAGAAAATTCTCAATTATAGCATTACTGATAACTGCAATTACAATATTTGCAGAAATTTTTATGCTTGTACTAACAAATACACAAAACAACAAACTAATAACCATAACCATCAACGAATTTACAAACCAACAAAAACAGGCTGTTGATAATTTTTTTAAATCGATAGATTCTGCATTCAAAGTATACATAAACAATGTGCCCAATGTAGTACAAGACAAACCTAAATGGCGAATAATTTGGAACACCATAACCTATGATAAACAAGAAGCTCAAACTATAATTGAAGAACACTTCAAAAAAATCTTTATCGATAACAAAAATACACTTAACACAGCAATAGACACTTTCAATTACGAACAACAAAAAGCCTACAATAATCTATTTGAAAAACTAAACATTGAATTACAAAACAAAAATATAAAACAAAATACATCACAATTAAAACAAGCACTATCGGAACTAAATTCTTCTATTATATCAATATCGAATAAGGCTACAGTACTTGCCACAATATCGGCAATAGCGACCGAAGAACTCACCCGAATTGGAATAACTGCAACTTTTTCAACAATAACTGCTACCACAACTACTGGAGCAACAAGTGGTTCGTTTTTTCCAGTAGTCGGCACTTCAATAGGTATTGTAGTAGGTTTAGCAACTGGAATTACTGCCGACTATTTCATAGAAAAGAAGTACAACAAACAATTATCTACTGAAATAATCAAAGCCCTTAAAGACTCTCAATCAAAAATAAAAGAAGCATATAAAACAACGCTGTTAAACGATATTTCGAAACAACGCTCAATCATAAAAGACCTAATAGCAAATTCTAATAAATATGAATAAAGTTTTTGTAAGTATTATATATATATCGCTACTGTTTTTCTCAACCGAATGCTACGCGCAAGCATCGACAGTTACATCGGCAATAGTAAAACAGATAGCCAAAACAATCTCAAAAAAAAGCGTTACCGAACTATCTCACGTTGGTGGTGAAGCTGGCATAAAACAAGCACTTGAAAAAATTGCACTTCAAACTGGCGAAGCTGGAATTACTAGCACTCAAAAGTATGTAGCGCTTTATGGAACTGGAGCATTGATAGCTATTGAAACAGCGCCTAAAACTGTATTAGATGCCTTAAACATTGTTAATCCAGAACAACAAAAACGCATAATAGCAATATCACAAAGCAATAACGCATTAGCAAAAAAAATAGGTACATATGGATTAATATTGGAATGTAAATATCCAAATTTTGCTGAAAGAATTTCTCAACTTGGCGATGACAATATAACAAAAATCGCATTCGGAAATATGTCAAAACCAGAAGTAGCAATATTGGCTAAAAATACAAAACCATTGTTAGCAGTAAAAAATGCCGACATATCGCAATTCAAAAAATTTGTAGATAATCTAAAATCGTCAACCAAAAGAACAATAGAACTTCTTGAGAAAAATCCAAAAGTACTTTTTACCGGTGCCGGACTTACTGCTTTTATATCGGCGAAAGAAGAACTTGTTGGTGAAAATGGTGCAATACGCCAACCTTTGAATTTTGTGGCTTGGGTTGCATCTATTTTTGTATGTATATGGTTTATATTAAAGCTCAAAATACACAGACTTTTCAAAAGAAGAAAAAGTTAAATCTGTAAAATATGAAGTATATTGTTGTAGTTGAAAATAAGGCACAATTGCCGTTTGTAGCAGAACATGGTTTAGCTCTATTAATAGAACATAATTCTAAAAAAATTTTGTTCGACACTGGTGCAAGCTATGCACTTGTACAAAATGCAACCACAATGGGTATAGATTTAAGTACCATTGATACTATAATATTATCGCATGGCCATAACGACCATACAGGAGGTTTAAAACATTTGTCGGATAATTGTACAATTTACGCCTCGCCCGATATATCAAAAGAACGCTTTAGTATACATCAATCAAAGCCTATAAGTAATATTTCTATGCCCGAAGAGGCGAAAGAAAAATTGCTTAATTCAAATTGGATAAAAAATGAAACACTATCTGAAATTTTTGATGGCGTATATTTAAGTGGACAAATACCCAGAATTTCAGACGAAGACACTGGTGGTCCATTCTTTTTAGACACCACAAAATCTTCTCCCGATTTTATAATCGACGAACAAGCCTTATTATTTGCTGAAGGCGTATTATTTCAAGGTTGTTGCCACTCTGGAATAATAAATACACTCACACATTTAAAAACAAACTGTCCATCAATAAAAATACACACTATCGTTGGTGGATTACACTTGGTACACGCTTCGGAAAAGCGCCTTGAACAAACTGCAAATTGTCTGAACGACTTCGGAATAAAAAAGCTACATTTACTACATTGCACAGGCGAAAATGCCATAGAATATCTTTCGTACAAGTGCAAAAATATCGAGATAATAACACCACAAACAGGCGATGTTATTTCTTGTAATTTGAAATAAAAATGTATTTATTCTATAAGTAGGTATGAACAACGATATAGTAAAAATTCTTTTTGTGTGCCATGGTAATATATGTAGAAGTCCGATGGCAGAATTTGTAATGAAAGATTTAGTAAAAAAAGCAGGCTTAGAAAAAAAATATTATATCGAATCTGCAGCTGTAAGTAGCGAAGAACTTGGAAACCCTGTTTATCCACCAGTTAAAAGACTACTCGAAGCCAACGGTATTTCGTGCGAAGGTAAAACTGCAAGAAAAATGACTTCGGCAGATTACCAAAACTTCGATATGCTTATAGGAATGGATTCTGATAATATTCGTAGAATGCTTGCCATTTGTGGTTCCGACCCAGACAATAAAATATCATTGTTAAAATCGTTTTCAGGTTCACCTAATGGGCAAGTTGCTGACCCTTGGTACACTGGAGATTTTACACAAACATGGCTCGATGTAGTTGAAGGATGCTCGGCTATTTTAGAAAATAATTACTAACCAATACACATCATGAAGAAACTAATACTATATATATTTATTTCAATTTTTCTACCTTTTGTTAATCTTGGCTTAGCATCAACAGACAATGGTGGGAAAGGCACAGCCGTAGTAAATTCAACAGGTTTATACATTGACGGCAAACCCTTCCACATACTTGCAGGCGAAATTCACTACTTTAGAGTATTACCTCAGTATTGGAGAGATAGACTACTAAAATTGAAAGCATGTGGCTTAAACACAGTAAGTACATACTGTCCATGGAGCGCACACGAGCCAAGGCAAAACACATTCGATTTCTCTGGCAACTTAAATGTTCGTGAATTTTTGGAAATTTGTAAAGAGTTAGACATCAAAGTAATGTTTCGCCCCGGACCTTACATTTGCTCGGAGTGGGACTTTGGTGGCTTACCTTGGTGGTTATTGAAAGATTCAAATATTGTCATACGCAGTCGCGAC
Organism: Verrucomicrobiaceae bacterium; assembly: GCA_015061955.1. GTDB lineage: Bacteria > Verrucomicrobiota > Verrucomicrobiia > Opitutales > Intestinicryptomonadaceae > Merdousia. Next base: position 43,141 of record SUVO01000006.1, on the reverse strand, counting down.
CCAAAATTTTATAATCCAGCGTCTGTATACATGAAACGCATCTTAAAAGAAGCCGAACCATACTTTTGCAACAATGGTGGACCTATCGTAGCTATTCAGATTGAAAATGGATACGCATCGTACGGCAACGATAAAAAATATATAGAAGATTTACGAGACTTAGTTTTAGAAACTGGCTTTAAAGGTATAATATATACAGCCGATGGCGACTCGCCAACTCGCTTGAATGCCAACAATGTAAAAGGTGTATGGCGTACACTTATGTGTGGAACAAATCTTGAAAAATCGTTAGACTTCATGAATAAAATTCAACCTAACACCCCTCAAATAGTTAGTGAACTTTGGAGTGGACAAGGTATAAAATTAAAAACTCCTATGCGAGTTCGCAACATAGAAAAATTAGCAGAAGAAATAGACACCATTTTAGCAAAAAAATATCATTTGGTTTTGTATATGTTCCATGGTGGAAGAACAGGAATTACTTCTGGCGTATCAAAAACACCAACAAGTCCGTTTATTCCATTTGTTTCGAGCTACGATACCGATGCACTTATTGATGAATCGGGTTATTTAAAACCAAAGTATTTTGCATTTCGCAACGTATTCTTAAAATACAATCCCGATGCTTCAAAATATCCAATTCCACCAAACCCCGAAAAAGCCAGTTATGGAAATATCGAGTTTACCCAATACGCATCAATGCTCGATAACCTTGAAAATCTCACAACAAAAACACAGAAATCGTTCAGAATGTTATCGATGGAAGAAATGGATCAAGGCTTTGGCTTTATACATTATTCAACAAAAATAGAAAAACCACTTTTCCCATTAAACATAACTTTACAAGGTATCAGCGACTACGCTTGGGTAGATTTTGAGGGCGAACGCAAAGCAGAATTCTCGCACGATGCCCCTCAAACATCTATCGATATTGATGTTCCTGAAAATGGTGGAAGGCTCGATATCTTAGTTGAAAATCAAGGTAGAACAAACTTTTCGCTTGTAATGGATAAAAATCGCAAAGGAATTCTTGGAGGTGTAGTACTCAACAAACAAATGTTCCATAGCAATTGGACTATGCGTTCGCTTCCATTATCGAATTTAGAAAAAATTGAATGGCGAGCAATTCCAAGCAACAAACAAAAAATAAAGTATCCAGCATTTTTCAAAGCTAAACTTTCAATAAAAAATCCCAAAGACACTTACCTAACATTTGGTAAAAGTGGCAGAGGTTATTGCTGGATAAACGGTTATCAGCTTGCTCGCTACGACAAAACAAGCCCACTAATTACAATGCACATACCTGCCACACTTTTGAAAAGTGGCGAAAACACAATCGAAATTTTAGAACTTGAAAACGCTGATTTATCAAACATAAAATCGGTCGAAGAACCAGTTGGAAATGTAAAAGGAGAAATAAAAGTTCTAAAATAAACAACAAAAAAATGCGTTCATTTGAACGCATTTTTTATTGCTTTAAAAATCGATAGACAATTTTTTCAGCATAACCCTAAATCCTTTTGGCAATGGTGCTTTGGCACAAACTTCACCTATATCGTCTTCACCAAAATCGGCTCCATTAAATTTTATTGAAGCCAAATGGATAGCCAAGTGAGGATACAACGCCTTTTCTTGTGCATCTTTACCAAGTTTGTATTCACCCTTTAATTTTGATAAAAATATGTATGGTGTTTTTGAATAAATCCACTCGCCAATAATATCTAAGCCTGCCTCTGCTGCATGAACGCGAACCTGATGTGGACGAATTGTGTTAGCCTTTGCCGACCACAACTGATAATCGCCACCATCGGCAACCAATTTGAACGAAGTTTTAGCCTTTTTACCAAAACGATGCGACACTATCCACACTGGGCGATCTTCGTGCATCAACAATGGCAAATCTACATCAAATTCGGTTTCGTTTTTTCTGTATGCTCGAGTCAAAAACAAAAATTCAAATTCAAATTTTCCCGACCACATAGCATTTCGCATACTTGTTGCTATGTCTTTATCCATAGCCATAAGAGATGCTCCAGAATACTCAAAATCAGCCTGATTTATAGCATAAGGCGATTTCATACCCAAGCGCTCCAACTCACCTTTGCCTTGTTGTCTACGCAAAGCCAACATCACACTTTGAGCTTTGGGAGCACCAAGATACGAATCAAAAAGCATATCGGCAGGTTTATCAACTACAGCAAACTTTCCGATCACTGCATTTAACACATCTATGCGCACAGGAATGTCTCCAAGCAATCCTTCAGGAAAACCTATCTTACTTGGAATTTTTGCTTGCGATTTTTCTATATTATCAGGCTGGCTCACTGTTCGTCAGGAAATTTTACATCAAGAACATCTTGAGTTTGCTTCTTACGGAAATCATCTAAAATCTTATCGTATTCAGGTGATGACAATGCCAACATCTGAAGTGCTGAAATTGCTGCATTAACTGCACCAGCCTTACCTATTGCCAAAGTCATAACAGGAATGCCACGTGGCATCTGAACAGTAGAAAGCAACGAATCCATACCATCGGTTGCCCAACCTTTCATTGGCACACCCAATATAGGTAAACGTGTATGAGCCGCAAGTACACCAGCCAAATGAGCTGCACCACCTGCCGCCGCAATTATAACTTTTACCCCTCTATCCTTTGCCGTTGATGCAATTTCAACTGCTTTCTCTGGAGTACGATGTGCGCTGGCTATATTGCGTTCGTACGGAATTGAAAATTTTTCGAGAGTTTCAGCGCAATGACGCATTGTATCCCAATCGCTCACGCTTCCCATTACTATACTTACTAAAGGCTTTTCCATAATTTTATAAACTTCAGAGATTAACCTAACATCGACAAAAACTTTAGCAACATTTTTTTAGATAATTATGTAAATCTTGTGCTAATTTAACTAAATAAAAAGGAGAGCATAAAAACCCTCCTTTTCATTATTTATTACTAAAATTTTACAAACTTTTAATTGCCTTGCACATAGCATCGGCAGAAAAATCTAAATCATCTTGAGTATGGGCAGAACTCATAAACAAAATTTCAAAAGGCGAAGGAGCAATATAAACTCCACGTTCCAAACAGCCAAAGAAGAATTTTTTATATAATTCTTTCGATGATTTCATAGCTATTTCTAAGTTATCTACACGTTCTTCATTAAAGAAAAACGACATCAACGAAGCTACCATTGGTGCTTGTAATGCTATACCCTTTTCTTTTGAAGCTTCAACTACTGCATTTGAAATAAATTTAGATTTTCTTTCAAGCTCGTTGTAAGGCATTGTTGTTTCAATAAGCTTTAATGCGGCAACGCCAGCAGCCATTGCCAACGGATTACCACTCAAAGTTCCCGCCTGATAAACAGGACCTAATGGTGCCAAATATTCCATTATTTCACGTTTTCCACAGAATGCACCAACTGGCAAGCCACCACCTATAATCTTCCCTAAAGCACACAAATCGGGCAACACATTTTCTCTAGCCTGAGCACCACCCGATGCAACTCTAAAACCAGTTATAACTTCGTCGAATATCAATAACGCGCCATGCAAGGTACACAAATTTCGCAAATGTTGCAAGAACCCTTCGCGTGGAACTATCAACCCTACATTTGCTGGATATGGTTCAACAATAACACCTGCAATTTGCTCGCCATACTTAGCAAAACATTCATTTAGGGCATTAAAGTCATTAAACGGCAAAACAATTGTAAGATTTGCTATTGCATTAGGAATACCTGCCGAATCTGGATTACCAAATGTCAACGCACCACTGCCAGCTTTTACAAGTAAACTATCGGAATGCCCGTGATAACATCCAGAAAACTTAACAATTATATCGCGTTTTGTCCAACCACGAGCTAAACGCACACACGACATAGTTGCTTCAGTTCCCGAATTAGTCATACGCACTAACTCAGCACATGGAATCAACTTATTTATCATTTTTGCCATTTCAAGCTCGCTTGGAGATGGAGTGCCGAACGATGTACCATTCTTAATAGCATTTTCAACTGCCGAACGAATAACTGGATTATTATGTCCAAATAAAGCTGGTCCCCATGTACAAACGAAGTCTACCAAACTTCTACCGTCGCAAGTATTTATTCTTGCACCATCAACCGACGATGTAAAAAACGGAGTTCCCCCTACATTGCCAAATGCACGCACTGGCGAATTTACACCACCCGAAATATATTTTTTTGATTCATTAAAAAGTTCTTGTGAAGTCATATTACTGCATTCCTCTCTTTATTGCTACTGGAATTTTTCTATCGGTTGAATATGCAACTGCTGTTACTTTTGGCCCTATTGGATACTGCGTTCTTTTGTACTCGGCACCTGCTACTTTTCGAGCAACATCTTCAACAACTGCTCTATCGAACCCCATTTCTACAATTTCAGAAACCGATTTATATTCATCGATATGCAAACGTAAGATAGCATCGAACAAATCATACGGTGGCAAAGAATCTTCGTCTTTTTGATCCGGACGCAACTCTGCAGAAGGTGGCTTATCGATTGTATTCTGTGGAACAATTTCTCGGCCTGCTTGTTTATTTATATAATTTGCAAGCTTGTAGACATCGGTTTTATATACGTCGCAAATTGGAGCATAACCACCACAAGTATCTCCATAAAGCGTACAATATCCAACTGCACATTCGCTTTTATTACCTGTTGTAAGTACTAACGCACCAAATTTATTTGATATAGCCATCAACAACAATCCTCGAGAACGCGACTGAATGTTTTCTTCGGCAACATCGCGTGGTCTACCTGCAAACAACGGAGCCAACGTTGCTTCTGCTGAATCTACAACATCGGCAATGCTTATCATGTGGAATTCAATTCCGAGATTTTCAGCCAGGGCAACAGCATCGCTTTTGCTATGATCACTCGATATTTTTGATGGCATAGAAACACCAACAACTCTATCTTTACCCAACGCTTCTACTGCCAACGCTGCCACAACTGCCGAGTCTAACCCACCACTTAGGCCAAGCATAACTTTTTTTATGCCTATCTTATTTATAAAATCTTTTAGAGCTAAAACTAAAGCATCGTGTAAATCGGCAATACCATTGAAATCGGTAGCATCACCTTCATGCGAAGAAACGTCATTGGTATCAACAACTACAACATCTTCTTTAAATTTTGCCAAGCACTTGCAGACCCCCTTTGAAGCATCAACATAGCAACTTCCACCAGCAAAAACTAATTCATCGTTTCCACCTATCAAGTTACACCATGCCAACGGAGCTTTTACATAACGCGATACCTCTTCCAACATTCCACCTTTGCGACGCACCATATCGTTTTTATCAGAAAAAACGCTCGCCGACAAATTTACAAGCAAATCTACCCCTTCACCATTTTCTGCCAACTGACTGAAATACTCGAGTGGGCGAACACAATCATTATAACGTCCTGCTGTAGGTACGTTTGGTAAAGTCCATATATCTTCGCATATAGTTATACCTATGCGTTTATCTTTTAATTGAACAACACAAAAATCTTTGCCTGCATCAAAATTGCGAGGTTCATTTAAGGCACCATAATTAGGCAACAAATGTTTATTATAAATTGCTTTTATTTCTCCATTTTCTAACAAATATGCCGAATTATAAACGCCAACACATTCATTATTCAAACTCGGACAACTAACTATAATTGGCAACGGAGTTTTTATTGCTATATCGGTCAACAAGTCTTGTGCAGTTGCAATAAATTTTTTGTACAAAGTCAAATCTTTCAACGGCAATCCCGACAACACTCCTTCTGGGAAAATTGCAAAATCGGCACCTTCTGAAACTAACTTTTGTGCCGATAACAAAATTTTTTGGGCATTATTTTTAAAATCGCCAACTATGCTATTTATCTGAGCAAAACCAATTTTCATACCTAAAAATATACTCTTATTTTTATGATATTTTTCAAGCCTTTTCTTATTCAAACGCCCTTTGGAAAATCTTTTTAATATCAACTAAAAGACTTACAAAAATAAGTTAGTTCGGGAATATCAAACCATCGCGTTTTACTATAAAATCGAACTTTATTTCAGCATAAGGCTTAGAATTTACCAAAACTTTAACGCTATACGGACGGAACTGTTCGTCATCAATACTTTTATAATCATCAAAAAATACTTCAATTACAGCTTTACCCCGAGTATATTTAGTTTTGTACAACCGACTTGTTTTATTACTAAAGAAATACTCAATTATGGTATCATCATCTTCTACAAGCGAGATTGTCTGATAGAATTTTCCATCAATTTCAACTTCACCTTCATAAGATATCTTCTTTAAATCTTCTTCTTTAAAATCGCGAGAAAATGCACGCATAAAGATAGAATCGTCAAAATCGATAAGACTTCTTATTACCCAAGCTTTTTCATCTTCTAATTCACGACGATTTCCCGACATACCACCATCAATAAGTCTATACACACCATCTATTACATTACTTACCAAATACGTTTTTGATGTATTACCTGCACCAATTTTTATAAACGTTTTTCGTTCGATACGTTTTTTAATACAATAAATAGAATCGGTTATATTGTTTGATTTTATTTCGCCTCTCAAAAGCACATCATCTGCAGATATATAATTTTTAGGTACGCCAATCGACAAATAAAATGCTTCTAAACAAGTTCTCACTCGACCTTCGGGCATATTCCAAGCAAAATTTCCAACAGGCGCTTCTCTACCTTGAAGAGCATTATTTTGTGTTGAGGATTTTTTATCAAAAAAGCCCTTTATTATATAGGCACAACCAGTTATCATTGCTCCAACAATTATCAACGACACTGTCCATTTGAAAAAACTTATTACACTTAAAGTAAATTTACCATTTTTGATAAGAGTTTCTTGATACAACCCTTCTTTCAAAAGTTCATTAGACTTTTCCGACTGCATCGACGCCAATGGTGATGCAGTTATCTCGATCTGTTCAAATTCATCATCAAGAGCTTCATCTACATCAAAATCTACCTGACTTTCCACATCAGATTCAGCTTCTTCTGATACATTGTTGTATTCTTCTACTACCTCTTCTTCAACAAACTCATCTGGCAATTCAGCAATGAAATGTGGATAAAAATGAGAAGATGGTACAAAATATGGTGGAGGTGGTACAGGAGGTGGTACAGGAAAATTACCTTGGTAAAACTGAGGAATTTCCGACTCTTCAAAATCATCTTGATAATCTTCGGCTACAAATTCATCTACTTCTACATATTCAAAGAGTTCATCTTCGTAGACAACATTTTCTTCGACAGATTTATGAGCTTTTACAGAACGTGTAAACTCTAACTGTGTTTTTTTAGTAGACTTTTTATTGCCGAAAATCACAACTTTTTAGAATGCTGGAGTTCCACGAGTTTGTCCTTCGCCACAAACTCTATACTTATACGAACACAACTCACGCAACCCCATTGGACCACGCGCATGAAGTTTATCGGTAGAAATTCCAATTTCTGCACCCAAACCAAATTCAAAGCCATCGGTAAAACGAGTTGAAGCATTCCAATAAACTGTAGATGAATCAACTTTGCTTTGGAATTTTTCAGCCGACTGCACATCTTCTGTTATTATCAAGTCGGAATGTCCAGAGCCATTTTCATTTATAAAATCTATTGCCATTTCTACACTATCGACAACATCAATAGATATTATCAAATCTACATACTCTGTTTGGAAATCTGCTGAAGTTGCATCTACACAATCAATTCCATTTGCTTGCAAAATTTCCTTTGCCTTAGCTGATGCTCTGAGTTCTACACCACGGTCTTGCAAATTTTTAGCAATTTGTGGAAGAAGTTTTTGAGCGCAATCTTTATGCACTATCAAATTTTCAGCTGCATTACATACACTCGGACGCTGACATTTTGCATCGATAGTCAATATATTTGCCATTTTTTCATCGGCACTTTTATCAACGAAAACAGTACAAACTCCCTTATAATGCTTTATTACTGGAATTGTAGAATTTTCAACAACAAAACGGATAAGCCCTTCACCACCACGTGGGATTACACAATGAACATATTCGCGTAATTTCAATAATTCATTTAGTGCCGAACGATCACTCGTTGGGATTATCTGTACACAATCTTCGCTCAAACCAGCTTCTTTTATTGATTTCGACAATACTTTTGCCAAAGCCATATTGGTATTAAAAGCCTCGCTACCACCACGCAAAATTGCGGCATTGCCACTTTTCAAGCACAAAACTGCACAATCTATTGTTACATTTGGACGGCTTTCATAAATGATAGCAATCACTCCAATTGGAGTGCTTACCTTATTTATTTTCAATCCGTTCGGACGCACCGTCGAATCCAACACCTCTCCGACTGGATCAGGCAAAGCTATTACTTCTTCTACGCCTTTAGCTATACCATCTATTTTCTCGGGAGAAAGAGCCAAACGTTCAAGCATAGGCTTTGAAAGTCCGTTAGCTTCGGCTTTTAGCAAATCTTTTTTATTTTCTGCTATAATTTCATCGGCAGATGCGCGCAAATTTTTTGCGATAGCCATCAACGCATCATTTTTTACTTGGCTCGAAACCGTTGCCAAATCTAAACTAGCCGAACGTGCTTTTTTTGCAATTTCTAAAACCATAATTAAAGTTGTGATATTTTCTTGATATAATCGGCTCGACGCTGTACTTCATCGAAACCATTTTCCTCTAATTTATAGCACGAGAACGATTCAACCGTAAGCGATGCTGTTGCTGCACCATAAACCATAGCTTGTTTTAACGATGTAAAATCGCAAGAATCTTTACCAGCCAAATAACCAGTCAGCGCCCCAACAAAAGAATCGCCTGCCCCCGTAGGATCGTGTAATTCTACTACTGGGAATGCTGGTATTACAAAGAAACCTTCTTTATGGAAAAGCATAGCTCCATATTCACCAGTTTTTATAATTACCGACTCTGCACCCAACTGCAAAAGTTTTTCACCAGCACGAATTATATTGCGTTCCTGAGCCAATGCTTTTGCTTCACTATCATTTACGATAAGCAAATTTACACGTTTTATGAGATTTTTCAGGGGCTCTAAAGCTGTATTTATCCACAAATCCATAGTATCTAAAACTACGAATTTAGGCGACGCAATTTCGCTTAAAACCTTACTTTGATGTTCTGGGGAAATATTGCCCAATAGCACATACTTTGCATTTTTGTATGAATCGGCAAGAATTGGTGAATAACCTTCAAAAGCATTCAACTGAACATCGAGAGTATCACGAGAATTAAAATTATCGTGATACTTTCCACGCCAAAAAAATGTAGGCTTTTGGCTATGTTCTAAACCCGAAACATCTATATTCCGAGCCTTCAAACGACTGATATCGCTATCTTTGAAATCGCAACCTACAATGCCAGCCATTTTAACTGGAGCAAAATACGATGCTGCCAAAGCTGCATAACTTGCCGAACCACCCAAGATATAATCCTCTTTTGCAATAGGAGTTTCAATACAATCGTATGCAATAGACCCAAAAACCAAAAGCTCTGCCATATTATTTCCTTATTTGCGATATAATTTCGTCGGCGAATTCCGAACACTTAACTTCGCGCGAACCTTCAATAAGGCGTGCCAAGTCGTAAGTTACAACTTTCGATTTTATAGCACCTTCTAAGCCTTCAATAATCAAATCGGCAGCTTCGTTCCAACCCATATATCTGAACATCATTTCGCCTGAGAGGATTACTGAACCAGGATTTACCTTATCGAGATTTGCGTACTTAGGTGCAGTACCATGAGTTGCTTCAAATATTGCATGACCTGTTGTATAATTGATATTTCCACCAGGAGCAATACCAATACCACCAACTTGTGCTGCGAGAGCATCTGAAATATAGTCGCCATTGAGGTTGAGTGTTGCAACAATATCATACTCTGCTGGGCGTGTAAGAATTTGCTGCAAGAAAGCATCGGCAATAACGTCTTTAACAACAATACCATTTGGCAATTTGCACCATGGGCCACCATCAATTTCAACTGCTCCGAACTCTTCTTTAGCAACCTTATAGCCCCAATCTCTGAAAGCACCTTCGGTAAACTTCATAATATTACCCTTATGTACAAGAGTTACCGACTTGCGTCCTTGAGCAATAGCATACTTAATTGCCGAACGCACCAAACGTGCAGTACCTTCTTCCGAAACTGGCTTTATGCCTATACCACAAGAGTCTGGGAAACGTACTTTTGAGAATTTTGCAGGAAACTCGCTTTTCAAATAAGCCTTGAGTTTTTCAACATCTTCAGAACCCTTTTCAAATTCTATACCTGCATAAATGTCTTCGGTATTTTCACGGAAGATAACCATATCAACTAAATCTGGACGCTTTACAGGACTATCCACACCACTAAAATAACGCACCGGACGCTGACACACATACAAATCTAACTGCTGACGCAATGCAACGTTGAGCGAACGTATTCCACCACCGATTGGTGTTGTAAGTGGACCTTTTATACCAACTAAATATTCGCTAAAAGCATCGAGTGTTTCTTGTGGCAACCAATTACCTGTTTTATTGAAAGCCTTTTCGCCAGCAAGGACTTCTAACCACGATATTTTACGAGCTCCACCATAAGCTTTTTCAACGGCAGCATCGAATACACGCACCGAAGCACGCCAGATGTCTGGACCAATACCATCACCTTCGATGAATGGTAAGATTGGATTATTTGGAACTTTTAATTCTCCATTTGATATTGTAATTTTTTCGCCTTCCATAATCTTTATTTAATTTAAAATTTTCTATAAAAAAGTTATCTGAATTAGCATTGTTTTCAATCTTTTTTTAAATAGCCATTTATCACTATCACTTTACAAATTCCGACAACAACCAGTCAGATGCCGATTTTTTAGTTTCGGCATGCAACAATTTTTTCAACGCATTTGCATATTCCAAAAACTCTGTACGCACCTCTGGTTTTAAGCACTCACGCATATACGAAGCAATATTTTCATCAGTTGCATCAAACTGAATAAACTCGCGCCAAGCAGGTTTATCTAACAATATATTTGCAATGCTTAAATACTGAATTTTTACAAGCATACGCCCCAACACATATGTTATTGGATTTGCCTTGTAAACAATCGCACCAGGAATACCAGCCAACGAGCAACATAACGACATCGTTCCCGAACTCATCATAACAGCCTTTGCTTTTAGTGGTAATGCCGACTTATCAACAATCTTGACTCTATCGGCAACATCTGGAAATTTTGCCAACGATTTTTCCAGTATATTTTTTATGCTTTCGCTCGGATACAATGCTATTGCTTTTTCATTATCGAGCTTTCGCAACGCTTTCAACATAACTGGGAATATTCTTGAAACTGCAATTTCACGACTTCCTGCCAACAAAAGAATATCGCCATCTGGACTATATTCTACTGGATTTTCAAATTCTTCTTCCAAGAATGGATGTCCTACAAATTGAACATTTAAAGATGTATCGGCATAACACGAAACTTCAAACGGGAAAATAACTGCCAAGCTATCGAGCAACCGAGCCATTTTAAACCTACGCTTCGCCTTCCATGCCCAAATCTGTGGACTAATATAATACAGAAGTTTTATACTTCCACCACCTTTTACACTAACACCACGCTTATAAAGTTCAGAAGCAATCAATAAATTGAACCCTGGATAATCTACAAAACAAACAGCCTTTGGCTTATACTTGCAAATCCATTCTACTATTGCCGAACTTAACGCTTTAAAAAACGAGTAGTTTTTTAAAACTTCCATAAGCCCAACAACCGAAAATTGAGTAAAATCGAACAATAACTGAGCCCCAACTTCACTCAATGACTGTCCACCAAACGCACAAACATTTAAATTTGGCTGTTGTGAAAAAACTTTCTTTAACATTCTTGATGCTTGTTCATCGCCAGAATGCTCGCCTGCTAAAATCAAAACATCGCACACATTGTTTTTAGGAGGTGCGAAGTTGAAAGAACGCATTTGCAAAACGTTACTCATTACTCTTTTATTATTGCATCTATCTGACGCTCTATTTCAAGAGCAACTTCTAATGCCGACAACCCTAATGTAGCGTCTACCTTTGGAGTTTTCTTGCACTTTACACAATCTATAAAGCTTGCCAATTCCGATTTCAAAGGTTCTTGTTTTTCAAAAGGAACTTCTTCTGGAACAATGTCGGTTAAACCATTTATCTTAACCATATGCCCCTTCTGATTCATAAAATCGAGCGACATATACATTCCCTTTTGGAACACGCGAATTTCACGCAATTTTTTGAAACTTACACGACTAACATTCAAATTAGCCACACACTTGTTTTTAAAAACTATGCGTGCATTAGCAATATCTTCACGCTTGCTTACAACATTTACACCAACAGCTTCTATTTTTTCGACTGGTGAATTTGCGAGCTTCAAAATAATACCAATATCGTGGATCATTAAATCTAAAACAACACCAACTTCAGTACCACGAACATTGAATGGTGCAAGACGATCGGCAACAATGAAACGAGGCGACTTCACATGAGTTTCCATAAAACTCATAACTGGATTAAAATGTTCGATATGACCAACCTGAACAATTAAGTTTTTTTCACGAGCTTTTTTAACAATTGCATGAGCATCTTCTACCGATGTACAAATTGGTTTTTCAATCAACAAATCGCAACCTTGATCTAATAATGGAAGTGCAACTTCTGTATGACGATCTGTTGGAACAGCTACACTAACAGCATCGCAAGCTTCACCAAGTTCGGCAATAGTGTTGAAAACTCGGCAATTGTATTTGTCGGCAATTTCTTTTGCACGTTCTGGATTGTTGTCATAAACACCTACTAAAGTAGATGTTTCAAGTTCAGAATAAATTCTGGCGTGATGTTGTCCAAGATACCCTACACCAACTACGCCACACGACAATTTTTCATCATTACTCATACGTTGTAAATCTACATCTACCACCTAATTTTACAAGCATTTTTTTGCTTTTTGAACACCTAAGCTAAATCGGATTAGAAGAAACTTAGGAACGGAAATAAAAAACGTGTGAGATTCGAGCTGGAAACCAAAACCCGAAGGGTACGGTTGAATGCGAACGCAGTGAGCAACCCGTAAGGGCGAGACGGTGCGTAGCACGCGAGTCAATTTGTGTTTTGTGAGCCGTAGCGTACTATGTACGTGAGGCGATACGAAACCAAATAACAGCCGAAAGCGTTTTCTTTGATGAGTTTATTTAATAAAAAAAGGCACTTCAACGAAGTGCCTTATAGTATAAATTAAAAACTCATCATCAAATAAAACGAGCTCTCACACGTTTTATTTGCCGAATACTTCGACTTCAATGTAGTGATTCGAACCGTTTGTTGTGCTACCATTCGAGTACAGACGAACGTATCTGCCCTTCACTGGAGTCTTAGAAACGTCAACAAGCTTACCATAGTTAGTTTCGATGTAAGCTTTTTTGTCGCCCTTACCGAGCTTAGCCGAATTGTCGTGGTCGTTGTTGTAGATAGTTTTTACGCCCGAAGCAAATTTTGGATCGTCAGAAACTTGAACAATAACGTCTTTGTAAGCTCTTTCTTGCGAATGGAAATGCCACATAGCAACAGCGTAGATATCCTTAGCTGCTCCAAGATCGATTTGTACCCATTGTACACCTTCCATAAGTTCAACGTAGCAACCTTCAGCACCGTCTTTGTTACCATCGGTGATGAGAGGAAGTTCGCCAATCATTGGGAAGTCGTCAGAAGATGTTACAGCTTTGCCCTTAGCAATGTTTGTAACGCCATCTGGAACAGTGATTTCAGCCTGAGGACCTTTGTATTGGTCGAGGTTAGGCAACACGATTGGAACAGGAGTACCTGAAAGTTGTGCTGGTGGAACAACCAACTTGAGTGTAGCTGCACCAGCCGAAACTGCTGCCAATGCTGTCAATGCGATAATGATTTTTTTCATATTGTATTATCCTTTTTTAGTTAAATTTTAGTCAACAACGAAGTCTGATTCGCTGAATGTAAGAGGACCCTTTACGATAGCTTCTCTTGCCTTGAATACAGCAGCTTCTGCTTCATAAGCGTGAACAGCGTCGCAGTTGAGTTTTTCTTTACCCAACAAGGCATTGAAGAAGTTTTCGATGTGATACATGTGAATTGGTTTCTTAGCTACGTCAGGTTCATAACCTGCAACATTTGTTGGGAAGCTATAACCAACCAAAGCTTTAGTTTCGCGAGCATCGGCAATTTTTGCTGCTGGAGCTGAAGCTTCGCCTGCACCAATGATACCCTTGTCGATAAGTGGTTTCCAGTCTGGAGCATTGTTTTCGCGGAAGAGCTTTGTTAAAGCTGGATTTTCCGACATTTTGAGTGTACCTTGGTCGCCCATAAACGATTCAAAATAACCACCACCTGAAGATGTTGTTGTGAGAACTTGATAGAATGCCTGAGCTTTTTTACCTTGGAAAGTCTTATCAAATTCAAAAATGCACATTACGTTATCGTCCCAATCGTGAGCTGGAGTACCGTCAGCTTTCTTGTAGTAGTCGCGATTACCCGAAGCCATTACGCGTGTTGGGTGTGCACCGAACATCCAACCAAAGATGTCGATTTGGTGTGCGCCCAAGTCAGAGATAGCGCCACCACCAAGACCTTTGTGCCAACGCCAGTTTCTGAACTGATTCATATCTTTAAAGCCATACTTGTTGAGCTTTTCTACTGGAATTTCTTGATTCTTTGCCCAAGTCAAATCCTTAGTAACAGCTCTGTTCCACTGACCATTTGCAGCCATGATATTACCACAGATGTTATGCTTGCGCAAGAGAACTTCGCGGGCATACTTATAGCGTGGATTTGATGTTCTTTGGTGACCAATCTGGAGGAGCTTGCCAGTTTTCTTAGCAGCACGAACCATAGCTTTTGCACCTTCGAGAGTATCCGACATCATCTTTTCGCAATATACGTTTACGCCAGCTTCGAGGAATGCAACAGTCATTGGCGAGTGCCAAAAGTCTGGAGTTGCAATAATAACTGCATCAAGTTCCTTAGCATGATTTTTGATAACGTCTTCAAAGTTTTCACCCTTGATTTCGCCAACTCTCTTAGCTTTTACTAAAGGAGCAAAACGGTCTTTTTCGCTGAGAGGAATTGTGTATCTTGCTGGTGCTTGTTTACGTTCACGGAAGATACGCATTGCAGCATAATTACAACGTGGTTCCCAAATATCGCAAATAGCAACAAAGTTGAGGTTTGGAAGTTTAATCAAGCTATTGAGCAAAACTTCACCTTCTGCACCCATACCGATAAGAGCAACGTTGATTTTATCGCCACCCTTGTTCTGAGCTGAAAGCAAGCTCGACGACATTACCAAACCGCCAGCTGCCATAGTTGATGTTTTAATGAAATCTCTTCTTGTAAAATCTTTCATAATCTTAATTTTTATGTGTGTTGTTACTTATTCTTTGCAGCAGCATTTTCCACAAAATTTCTTGCATGGAAGAAGCTCAAATTTGTTGTAATCGGCAAGCATCAAAGCACCGACTATGAGAACCATATGTACACCGAGGTATGCAATACCTGCTGCAGCTGCTGGACCCATTGAAGGTTCGAGAATGATGAAACCGTATGTGAGCGAAACATAGAGTAAGCCCATCAAGAAAAGAGAAATTCTTGTGCAAATACCCAACAATGTTGTCAAGCCCAAACCAACAAGAGCAAAGCCCAATACAAATGCGTAAGGTTCAACTGCGAACGATGGCATCAAAGGACTTGCACAGAAAGTTTCAACTGTCATAGGGCCTTTTGCTGGCAAACCATGATAGTTAGAAAAGCTGAGAACATCAACCATCTGATTTACTTTTTCAGCAATACCAGTTGCCTTAGCAGCATCGATAGCTTCTGCCTGAGTTAAGCCGTCTTTAACGAATTTTGCAACTTCTTCTTTGAATGCAGGGTTATCTACTGCCATTTCTTGCTTGCCCATAAACTTGGTCAAGCCTGTACCGATTGCGCGAGTTGCCAACCAAATGCGCAAAAGCCAAAATGCCATTGTATAAGTGATGTTTTTCATATATTTATTTTCTGTTTAATTAATGTTTGTAAAGTAGTAGAGAGTAATAGTTGCTCTATATTTGTCCAGCATTTTATTAAAATTGTTCTTAAAAACGATAAAATGCTGAACAAAAAAGCGCAAAAACTATTGATTTGAAGTATCGAAAGCCGAATCGAATGCAATATCCGACATTGGGAAGTCGAAACTACGAACTCTTTGGCACGATTCTGCAGCACCATGGAGTCTGTCCATTCTACCATCTTCCCATTCAACAGAGAGAGGGCCTTTATAACCAACATCGTTAAGTGCTACAATAATTTCTTCAAAGTTTACATCGCCATGACCAATTGAACGGAAGTCCCAATAACGACGTGGATCGCAGAAATCAGTATGGCCACCAAATACACCAGCTTCGCCATTACCATGACCCCACCATACGTCTTTCATATGAGCATGGAAAATTCTATCGCCAAACTTACGAATGAATTTTACATAGTCAACGCCCTGATATGCAAAGTGCGATGGGTCGAAGTTAAAGCCGAAACGCTTGTGGAATTTGATAGCATTCAAAGCACGTTCTGCCGAAGCGATGTCGAATGCGATTTCGGTTGGGTGAACTTCTAATGCAAAGTTTACATTTTCTTGTTCAAATACGTCTAAAATTGGAGTCCAACGGTTTGCAAAGTCTTCAAAACCAGCTTCAATCATACCCTTAGTTACTGGTGGAAACGAGTACAAATACTTCCAGATAGACGAACCTGTAAAACCAGTTACAACTGGTGTAATTGGCGAAGCCGACAAACTTGCTGGACGCATTGAGAAAAACTTATTAGCAATTTTTGCAGTTTTTTTCATAGCTTCTGCTGCACGCTGACGAACACCTTCTGGATCGCCATCACCCCAAATATTGTCTGACAATATTGCCTTATGGCGAACGTCGATTTCATCGCATACGCACTGACCAACAAGGTGATTCGAGATTGCATAGCAGTTCAAACCATTTTGTTCAAGAATATCCCAACGACTTTTCAAATAAGCTTCGTCATCAGCTTTATCGAAATCAAAGTGATTTTGAGTAAGAGGAATTTCGATACCTTCATAACCCATTTTCTTGGCGATAGGTGCCAAATCTTCGAGTTTCATATCAGCCCACTGGCCTGAGAATAATGTCAACGGTCTTGCCATTTTTTATGTCCCTTCTTTTAATTTTTTGTATTTTTTATGTTAAAGATTTAACAAATGAATGTTTGTTCAGTAGTGTTCTACTACGAAACCATATTCAATTTCAAGCTTTTTCTAATACAATTACAATGCGT
The DNA here is from genome assembly GCA_015061955.1 of Verrucomicrobiaceae bacterium. Taxonomy (GTDB): domain Bacteria; phylum Verrucomicrobiota; class Verrucomicrobiia; order Opitutales; family Intestinicryptomonadaceae; genus Merdousia. The sequence goes on along the minus strand of SUVO01000006.1, from coordinate 25,761 downwards.
TTTACAATAAGCGCATTGTTTTGTAATCTATTTTATAACGTGGATAACCATCTTTGCCAACAGTTTCGATGAGTTTTACAACAGCAGCTCGGCGAGGTGATATTTGTATATTTGAGTGATGTGCATGAAAAACATACCACATTTCGCCTTTTTCATTAAAGAAAACATCACCGTGTCCTGAACCATTTAAACCTGTGTTCTCGCGAGCTATAACTGGAGCATTCTGAAGTTTTTTATAAGGTCCAAATATATTATCAGCAACAGCAACACCAACGCGATAATCTGGACTGCGAAAATCGTTTGTTGAATAAAACAAAACATATTTACCGTGTCGCTTTACGATAGTTGGTCCTTCGATTGTGCCTTTACTATGATTGTACATACTCCATTGCGATTTATTTTGTTTTTTCTTAACCTCATTCAAAGCAATGAACTCTTGCGACAATGGAGCGAACTCCCAATCTTCTGTTCTGCGAGCAATGCTCACTAATTTACCAACTCGTTTTTTTAAGTCAGGCGAAAGTTGTTGTACCCATATGCCACCACCATCAGCCCAATGTACCAAACAAATATATGGTGTTTCATCATCATCAATAAATACAAATGGATCAATTTCTGGAGTCGGACTTTCAACTACAAACGGATTTTTAAAGCCATCTTCAATTTTATCTGAGCTTGCAATAAAAACACGCAATCCACTAAATTTGCCATCTTTGCGAGTATTAGATGTATAGGCGTAATAATATTTACCTTTATATTTAAAAATTTGAGGAGCCCAAAAATTAGGGCTTGCAGGCACATCGCCTTTTTTAAACATACCCATCATTTTCCCATTGGAATCGTACTTTTGCCAATCGACACAATTTTTAGAAATCAACAATGGAAAAATTTTTTGACTTTCCCCAACAGGCGATTTTATTCCACCATGCGTACCAGTTAAATAATACTTACCATTATCAACAAATATAGTGGGATCGGGAATTAGAATTTCAGCTGAAAGGAACGATGCAAAAAGTGTAAAAGCACCAAATAATATTTTACGTTTCATATTTTTCATTTTGTATTTATTAAAAATCTACATGTAATCTTAAATTACCAACTCAATATAAACAACAAGCTATAAGTTGACAAACAGCTTGTCAACCTATAAAAAGAATAGAAATCTACATCGCAAAAAAAAGAAGTTCGCGAAAAACAACGAACTTCTAAAAAAAATATTTTTCAAAAAAACGAGATAGCTCGTTCTTTAAAATTTTTTATATAGCCGAAACAATTTCAGAAATTGCAACTTCGCGTTCTTCGGCAGTTTTAAGATTTTTAATTTTAACTACACCTTTTGCAACTTCATCTTCGCCAACAATGACAGCATATTTTGCACCAAGAGCATCGGCTTGTTTAAACTGTTTACCAAAACCTGCACTCTTAAACGGATAATCGGTACGAATGCCAGCCGAACGCAAAATACGAACTACCGACAACGCATTCTTACGAACATTTTCAGATCCAATTATCACATATACCTGTGGCGAAAAATCGTCGGATTTTTCCAAACCAACAAGCTCGAGCAAATCGCTTACAGTAACATCGCCCATACCAAAGCCAACTGCTGGCATATCTTGATAACCAAGTTTAGCAACCAAATTATCGTATCTACCACCACCAGCTAAAGCACGACCTGTTCCAACAGTTTGAAAAGCCTCAAACACAAAACCTGTATAATATGCCAAACCACGAACAATGCCCATATCTACAGATACGAACTTTGCAACGTCCATACTATCAAGCAACGCCAACAAATCACGCCAATCTTTCAAACGCAAAGCGATATTTTCCGACTGCACCCCAATAGAATTGAAAAATTCTTCAAGAGCATCAACACTACGCAATGCAACTAACTGACGGATATTTTCGATGAGCTTTTCGGCATTAGCTTTCGAGCCTTCCAAAGCTGTCTTCATCATATCTAACAACGCTTCGGGAGATACTTTTTCAAGCTTGTCAATAACCGAAAGAACAGCAATCAAGCGTTCATCTTCAACTCCAGAATTTTGCAAGAAAAGCACCCACAAATTTCTATCGCCCAAGCGAAGCTTGAATTGATTTTCATCTAAACCAAAAACTCGTAACGATTCTATCAAAAGTGCGATAATTTCAGCATCAGCATTTAGTGATGCTTCGCCCAAAATATCGGCATTAAACTGATAAAACGCACGCAATCTGCCTTTTTGCTGACGTTCGTAACGATAGTTTTCACCTATGGCAAACCACTTTACTGGACGACGAATACCTGCAGCCTTAGCACCAACCATTCTTGCGAGCGATGGCGTCATTTCAGGGCGAAGCGACACTGCCCTTTCGCCCTTATCTACAAACTCGAACAACTGCGATTTTATTTCTTCACCACTTTTTTCGGTAAACAAATCTAATTGCTCGAGAACTGGTGGCTCAAATTCTTGAAAACCAAAAGACCTTGCCACCCCACGCCAACAAGAAAACAAATAACTCTTCTTAGCGTAATCTTCAGGATAAAATTCCCTAAAGCCAGGTAGTGTCTTGAAGTTTGCCATTTTTTACCACCTTATTTTTTACTTATTTTCTAGCACGCGAAGCTTTGCTTTCTTCAACAACGCTCAAATTGAGGTTTTTCAAAGCAGCTTTCAATTCTTTACCAGCCTTGAACTTTACAATAGCACGTTTTGGAATAACAACGTCTTGTTCTGGCTGTGTTGGATTACGACCTACACGTGGTTTGCGAACTTGAACTTCTAACACACCAAATTTGCGCAATTCAATGTTTCTGCCTTCTGCCAAAGACTCTGTCATGATATCGAGCGTACGCTGAACGATATCCTTAACGTCGTTCTGAAGAATCGAACCCTTACGGCATTCGTCCTTATCGTTATAGATTTTTTGAATTATTTCTCTTTTTGTTAAGTTTTGCATAATAAATCTCCAATGTTTAAAGTTAAAAATTGTACTCAAAGTAAGAATATGTATTCCCCGTAAACCTTATTTTTTCTATGAGTATTGAAGTTTCTATTTTATCTTAATAAATTTAAAGTCAACAAAAATATTGAAATAAAAACAACACTTAGCAATATTATTGCAATATTTTACAAATATACTATATATGATTGGGAAAAATACATAACTATTTTATTAAGAAAAATGGACGACAAAAAAGACAAAGAAAACAAACCATCTTCTGAAAAAGAAAACCCTATTGAACAACTTCGCAAGCAACTTGAAAACTTAATGGGCGACAAAAACGTAAAGTTTGAATTTGCTCCAAATTTCATGCCCGAACCTCCTCAAGAAGAATTTGAAGAAGAAATTGAAACAAACGATATTCTTGAAAAAATAAAAAACTTTTCAATGAAACCTCGCGAAATTCGCGACTATCTAAATCGCTTTGTAATAAAGCAAGACGAAGCAAAAAAAGTGCTTTCTGTTGCTATTTGCGACCACTACAACCATGTGCGTCGTTGCCTACAAAACAAAACTTCACCCGATGCTGAATACGCAAAACAAAACATTATAATTTTAGGACCGACAGGTGTTGGCAAAACTTATCTTATGCGTACAGCTGCAAAGTTAATCGGCGTTCCATTTGTTAAAGCCGATGCAACAAAATTCTCAGAAACTGGATACGTTGGTAGCGATGTTGAAGATATAATCAGAGACCTCGTTAAAGCTGCCAAAGGTGATGTCGATGCAGCTCAATACGGGATTGTTTATATTGATGAAATCGATAAAATTGCAGGCAAAAGCAACCCAGGTGGTAAAGATGTGTCGGGACGTGGCGTTCAGATAAATCTACTCAAGCTAATGGAAGAATCGAACGTAAATACCGTTGCCCCACAAGATATGATGGGACAAATGCGTATGGCGATGTCAAACAAAAAACAAAAACGTACAATAAACACACGCCACATTTTATTTATAGTTAGTGGTGCATTCGACAAACTCGGCGAAAACATTGCACGCCGTATGGATAAAAACAGAATTGGGTTCTCATTAGCACCATCAAGCGAAAAAGAATTAGAACCTTCAGAATACTTGAAATATGCCGAAACCGACGACTTTATTAAATACGGCTTTGAAGCTGAATTTATAGGTCGTTTACCAGTTAGAGTGGCTTGCGAAGCCCTAACTGCACCAGATTTATCAAACATTCTAACGTCTTCAGAAGGCTCTATTTTAAAGCAATACAAAGAAGATTTTTCTGGCTACGATATAGATTTTTCAATCACTCCCGAAGCAATCGAAAAAATCGCACAGCTTGCAATCAAAGAAAAAACAGGGGCACGTGGTTTGATGACAGTTCTTGAACGTACTTTGCGCGACTTCAAATTTGAATTACCATCATCGGGAATTCGCCATTTTGAGCTCGATACCGATACTGTTTCAAATCCCAAAGAACGCCTAACAAAGTTGTTATTTGAAAATTCTGATTTAGTTCGCGATTCGTTAATTTCCGATTTACAAAAGTTCGCTAAAACTTTTTCAAAAACATCAGGCTTTGAAATTGAATTCGACACATCTGCACAAAATGCACTTGTTGAAATGGCAATTCAAGCCGACAAAAGCATAACTGCAATTTGCACAGAATTATTTAAAGACTACGAACACGGACTTGCCATTGTTGCACGCAATAGCTCCGATACTAAATGGGTTCTTACAAAAGATGCAGTAGAAAATCCCGATAAATTTTTGTCGGAATTAGTTGTAAAATCTTTCAACAAAAAATAATATGCCCGACTTCCAACAACGAGACCCAGAAGATGTGAAAAATATGTTTTCGGAGGTTTCACAAAATTACGACAAAATAAACCGAGCAATGTGTTTCGGTTTAGATATTCTTTGGCGAAAAAAATTAGTAAAACTTGCTCTGGCAAAAAAATCTAAAGCACCTAAAAAAATTATAGATTTAGCCTGTGGCAGTGGCGATGTATGTTTAGAATTAGCAAAAGCCGATAAAAATGCAAATATAGTAGCATCGGATTTTTGTCCAGAAATGCTCGCTATTGCAAAACAAAAAGCTGTTTTAGCAAAATTGGAAAATCGCATAACCTTTCAGCAAGCCGACTGCAAAAAGATGCCGTTTGAAAACGAAGATTTCGATGTTGCAACAATATCGTTTGGTTTCAGAAATTTTCAAAATCGACAAGAGTGTCTGACTGAAATTGCCCGTATTTTAAAAAACAATGGACAATTAGCAATACTTGAAGTTTCAAGAGCAAATGCCTTTATGGAATGGGCTCAAAAAATCTTCATGTGCACAATAGTTCCAATTATAGCTACTATTTTTGGTGGAGACAAAAAAAGTTATCAGTATTTGGCAAACACAACAATGGCATATCCATATCCAAAAGAAGTCGAAAAAATGTTTGCAGATGCAGGTTTTGATAATGTAAAAACACACAAACTTGCATTCGGACTTGTAGCAATAACTACGGGAGTTAAAAAATGAGTGAATATGTAAATCCTGAATTATTTGGCGAAAAAGCTGGCTTGGTAAATCCAGATGAATTTCCATCATGGATTATACACGAAGATGAAAATTTTTTGGTATTAAACAAACCTGGTTGGTTAGTATGCCATCCATCTAAAAATGGCCCTTACTCAAGCTTAGTAGGTGCAGCTCGCGAATATCTAAAAGCCGATATTCTGCACTTGGTAAATCGTCTCGACAGAGAAACAAGTGGCGTTGTTGTGTTAGCAAAAAACAAACAAACTGCTTCAATGGCTCAAAAAGCCATGGACGACAAATCACTTGTCGGCAAAAAATATTTGGCAATTCTCGATGGACATTTGAACGCTGAAATTACAATATCACAACCACTATCCGACGATAAAAATTCAAACGTGGCAATAAAAACATGTTGTGCAATTCGTAAACTTTCAGCAAAGAGTGCGTGTACAGTTTTTGCACCAATTGCACTATCGCAAAATAATGAATATCGCCCAGCTACTCTTGCCGAAGTAAAAATAATTACTGGCAGAAAACATCAGATACGCGCACATGCTCAATGGATGAATCATCACGTTGTTGGCGATAAAATCTACGGTGAAGATGAAAACTTTTATTTAGATTTTATTGAAAAAGGCGTTACCGATGAAATGCTAAAAACCTTGCAAATGCGTCGTCAAGCTCTGCATGCCTACGAAATGGATTTTTCAAAAGTATTTCCGAATATGATTTTCCGAGCTCCGTTAAAACAAGATATGATAGATTTCATACAATCTCGAAAAATCTCATATTCCGTATAAAAACATAGCTTTCTAAAAATAAAAAAAAGCTTGAATGTAAAATCTAAATATAGAACATTTACAAAAACACTTAAAAACAATGGCAAAAGAAAAACGTACAGCAATAGAACCAACAAGACAACAAGATTACCCAGAATGGTATCAGCAAGTAATTAAGGCTGCAGATTTAGCCGAAAATAGCCCAGTTCGTGGTTGCATGGTTATTAAGCCTTGGGGGTACTCGCTTTGGGAGCATATACAAGGTTCTTTAGATAAAATGTTTAAAGATACTGGACACGTAAATGCGTATTTTCCACTTTTTATTCCAGTTAGCTATCTTGAAAAAGAAGCCGAACACGTGGAAGGCTTTGCAAAAGAATGTGCAGTAGTTACACACTCGCGTTTAGAATTAAACGAAGAAGGTAAGCTTGTACCAGCATCGCCACTCGATGAACCTCTAATTGTTCGCCCAACATCAGAAACTATTATTGGTGAAATGTACTCGCGTTGGGTACAGTCGTATCGCGATTTACCAATATTGGTTAATCAGTGGGCTAATGTTGTGCGTTGGGAAATGCGTACACGTTTGTTCTTGCGTACTGCTGAGTTCCTCTGGCAAGAAGGTCATACAGCACACGCTACTCGAGAAGAAGCCGAAGAAGAAACACAAAAAATGCTACGTGTTTACGAAGATTTTGCTACTAATTATATGGCTATGCCAGTAATTTGTGGCAGAAAAACAGAAGGCGAAAAATTCCCTGGAGCAGTAGATACATATTGTATTGAAGCCATGATGCAAGATCGTAAAGCACTTCAGGCAGGTACATCGCACTTCTTGGGGCAAAACTTTGCAAAGGCAAGTAATATTAAATACCTTTCAGAAGCTGGCAAAGAAGAATACGCTTGGACTACATCTTGGGGTGTATCAACACGATTAATTGGTGGTATGATTATGACTCACTCAGATGATAATGGTTTAGTTTTGCCTCCCAAACTCGCACCATTACACGTTGTTATTTTACCAGTTCTCCATAAAGACGCAGAAAAAGAAAGCATTATGCAGTATTGCGAAAATCTCAAGAAAGAGATTTCGGCACTCAATTTTGCAAATCGTGAAATTCGCGTACAAATCGATACTCGTGATTTGCGTGGGGGTGAAAAAACTTGGAGCTGGATTAAGAAAGGCGTGCCAGTTCGTGTTGAAGTTGGACCACGCGATATCGCAAACGATTCTGTATTTGTAGCACGTCGTGATACCGATGAAAAGAAAGGTGTTCCACGCACAGAATTTATTGCAACATTGCCATCATTACTTCAAGAAATTCAAGATAACTTGCTTGCACGAGCATTGGCATATCGACAAGCAAATACAACTGAAATTTCATCAAAAGAAGACTTTTACGCATACTTCACACCTCAAAATGCGAAAAAACCAGAAATTCATGGTGGTTTTGCTATCGCAAATTACGATGGTTCGGAAGAAGTTGAAGATACGCTTCGTAAAGACCTCAAAGTTACAGTACGTTGTATACCTCTTGAAGGTGGCGAACCAACTGGAAAGTGTATCTTTACTGGTAAAGATGCAAAGTACAGAGCTGTATTTGCAAAATCTTACTAATTTTAAACAAAACAAAAAAGGGGCAAGTTTTTGCCCCTTTTTTTGTGTGAAAACACAACTAAAAAACTAAGTTAAATGAGTGGTGTCAATTAAGTCTACCGATGCGTTTTTTTGAACAGTATCGCAAAAACCACATTGCAAACATTCCTTTTTACAATGTAAGCGATGTTCTGCGTAATCTGGAGCAATTTTACTGTTTTCAATTACTGTAGGATACATATGTGCCGCATGGCTTGGCTCTGTTAAATCGAGAACATTAGCACTAAACTTACCCTTGCAATAAGCATCAACAACAACTGCCGGATTGCGATTTGTTCGTGTAGCAAGCTTCATACCATGACACAAACCTTCGTACAAATGTACATCTTCAGGACGGATAAAATTCGTGTAATGAAGTAAACGCTTCTTGTTCTCAGCAACAGAAAGAAAATCATGACACACTCCATGAAACTCGTAGGCGTTGTCCATTTCAGCAATTTCATGTTGATGAGCAACGAGGTTGTCGTGAAAATTATGAGCCGAACAAAAGTTCAAACAACCACTATTTGCCAAAATGAATAGCTTCTTGCCATTTTCAACACACCAGTCGTATGCAGTCTTTAACATTTTGTAGTTGTAGTTGTACTCACGTTTCAAATAAAAGCTATCGAACCATTGGGATATGTACTTCATTCCCTCGACAGATCCAACTTCCATATTTACCGAAGCTCGAACTTCAATATCGTGGAAATTAGTTTTTAAAAATTTTGCTATGAGTGGCGATGTAGTTGTTACAGAGCCTAACTTGTAGCGTTCAATTAACTCCTGAACGTTGTCGCCAATCGACATAAAGAATGTACGCGATTGCGCATAACGACCATAACAATTGCCATTTAAAAGCAAATTCATTTCAAAACCTTCCGACGCATATTCGGCAAGATCTACTTCCATTTGACGCTGAACATATTTGCTTTCTATTACACCACGTCCGTTGGTAAAATTACCCCATGGAAAATATATTTCGGCTATTTTTTCTTTATTAGCTAAAATAGACTTCTTTAAAGAATCGTTTACTTGATATCCGACTGTAAATTTCATATTTGGTAGTAATAATGCTTTTTTTGAAAAAAGTTGTCAAGCATTTGGATCATATAGATTGAAAATAAAGGGAGTAATTTTTGCTTGCGTTTCAATTGTATAAGTGTCAATATGAAGATAGCTTTTTACAATAATTATACCTTAATTTTTTGTAGAAAATACAATAACCCAATACTCGAATATAGGAGGACTATACAAATGTTAACAAGTGAAATGGTAAAGGCCGCAGCTCTTGCAGCGGGCGCTGATGCCGTCGGCATAAGTGATATGTCGCGTTTTGAAAGCGTCCCAAAGGAATTGGATCCTAAGCAGTTGTTTCCTGAAGCCAAGTCAATTATCGGTATGCTTTTCCGCATTCCTCGTGGTTTGCAGAGAGGTATAGAAGAAGGTACACAGTTTTATCAGTATCCTTCAATGGCTTACGGTGGTATTAATGAAATTTCGGCTCCAGCCGTTATTTACCAAGTAGGCAAACTTATTGAAGACCATGGTTATGAAGCTTTCCCATATCGCAACACTGGTGCTCGTGGTTGCGTATCGGATATGGATGGTAAGCCAGGTAAGACAGTTTCACCAGAAGAACACGCAGAAATTACTGATCTTATCAATAGTGGTGCACCTCTTTGGAAGCATGACTATAACCGTTCTGCAATGGCACGTCCGGCACGTCCAGGTCAAGTTCCACCAGACCTTTTAATTCACTTCCGTTTGGTAGGTGTAGCTTGTGGTTTGGGTGAAATTGGTTGGTCAAAGATGTTCTTGAGCCCTCAGTTTGGTTCGAGACAGCGTTTGGCATTTATTTTCACTGATGCAGAATTAGAACCAGATCCACTTTATTCGGGTCCATCACTTTGTCGTCGTTGTATGGCATGTGTTCGTGAATGCCCAGGTGGTTGCATCAGTAAAGACGAAAGTATCAAGGTTACAGTTGGTGGTAAAGTCTGCGAATGGGGTAAGCTTGATGAATGGCGTTGCTACGCTTTCTACACTCATGGTGGTCCAAAGTTCAATCCGTTCGTTCCAAAGGACGTATGGGAAAAAGACGAAAAGGGAGACCTCGACCTTCTCAAAGGTAAGAAAGCTGCAAACGTTGAAGAGTGCTTAAAGTGCTACGGAGAGCTTGAAAAATACTTCCCATCATGGGTTGGTTATAATATGGCTAAATGTGGTGGTTGCTTGCGTGCTTGCGAAAGTATGCTTGAAAAGAAAGGTGGCACACTTTACGAAAAATTTGAAAATCCGTTGCGTTCGCGTCCAAAAGCTTGGGCTATGGATAGATAATTGAAAGGTTTGTAAGATATGTTAAATGCACAAATCATAAAAGAAAAAGCAATCGAGTTGGGCGCAGTAGCATGCGGTATCGGTGATATCAAGTACTTTGAAGGAACAAATCCACAGAGAGACCCAAAGTCGATTCTTCCAAAAGCTCGTTGCGTAATAGGTTTTGCTTTCCGTGTTCCACGTGCTTTGTATAAGACAATGGAAGATGGAACACAGTTCTTCAACTACACTCAGTTGGGAACAAAGTTCATCGACGAAGAAATGTCGGAAATCTTCTTGTTGAAGATGGGTTCGCTCATCGAAGACCATGGCTACGATGCTTGTTTGCAACGCAATGTTTCAAATCTTCGTATTAAAGGCGATAAGACAACTAACCCAGAATTGGGCGATACTTACGAACTTATCCACGTTGAACCAGTAGAAGAAGGTAAGCCAGCACCAGAAATTATTATGGACTTTGGTCAGGCTGCACAAATCTGTGGTTTGGGTGCAGTTGGTAAGAATGGTCATATAATTATGCCAAAGTTTGGCTCGTTCATTCGTACAGTTTACATCGTAACAGATGCACCATTAGAATGCGACGAACCATTCAGTGGAAATCTCTGCGATGGTTGCGACGAATGCGTAAAAGCATGCCCAGGAAAAGCTATTGCAAAAGATGGCACAATAAATACATGGCAGTGTGCTGTATATTATCGTGGCGCTCACAAATCGAATCCATTTATGACCGATGACTTCCTTAAAGATGATCCTGAAAGAGAAGCAATCATCAATGGCGATAAAGTGTTCGATAAAGAATCGGCTCGCGAAATCTATAAGAAAATCGACTTCCTCCCAACAGCACCAACTGGTTATGCACCATGTTTGTGTGGTAAGAAGTGCGATACAGCATGTTATAAACACTTAAAGGAAACAGGTGCATTATGAGTACTTTGAAAGAACGTCTTATACAAGAAATCCAAAAAGCAGGTGCCGATATAGCACGCTTTGGTGAAGCTGATCGTTTTCAAGATAAAACTGTAAAACTTTTGTTCCCAAATGCAAAAACAGTTATCTGTATAGCAGCACGCTCGTTGCGTGGAGCAAGACGTGGTATTGAAGAAGGTACAACATACCACCACTTTACAACGGTAGGTTTGGAAACTGTTGAAGAAACAGTTTTGCCAACTGCTTTGTTGAGAGCTTGCAATGTGCTTGAAGATGCTGGCTTTGATGCTTTGCCACAACGCAGAAATCAGCTTGTTATGGCTGAAGAAGATAGCACAAATCCAGAAGTGGGCTATAAGAAAATCTATCGTGGTAGAAAAGCCGAACATACTCTCGACTTCGAACAGTGCGCAATAGACGCAGGCTTGGGCGAACGTGGTATGCATGGTACAATCCTCACCGATGAATTTGGTCCATTCCAACGCTATGCGTTTATCATTACAGATGCAGAAATTGAGCCAGATCCAGTTGTTCAACCACACTTGTGCGACAAATGTGGCGAATGCGTAAAGGGTTGCCCAGGGAAAGCTATCGCAGAAAATGGCGAACTCAATCGTTGGCAGTGTGCTGTTTATTATGCTGGTGGTAATGGTCAGAAAAATCCATTTATGCCAACATACGCATTTGAAGGCGAACCTGACCGTATGGATATCATTAAGGGCGAAGTTAAGGTTACACCAGAAAGAGCAAAACAGCTCCTCGACCAAATCAACTTCTACCCACCAATTCGCCACGCATATTGTTCAAGTATCTGTGGTAAAGCTTGCGATACTGCTTGCTATATCCACTTGGAACAAAAGGGTGCATTGAAAAAGACATTCAAAACTCCATTTAGAAAGCGTCCAGAATGGAAGCTTTCGGCTGAAGATTTTGAAATGTAATTAAGTATATTTAGAGGGAATGTCGGTATTCGGCATTCCCTTTTTTATTTAAGTAAAATAATAGCTAAAGAGGAAAATAAAAATGAAAAAATCAGTTTCGATATACGTGCGTTTGGGGATAATGATGTTTTTGCAGTATATGCTTATGGCATCGTTTTTTGAACCACTTGCGTTGTTTCTTAAGAATATGAAAATGGGCGATTTTATGATTGCCACAATCACAGCAACGTTGGGTTGGGGATCGTTGATTTCGCCATTGGTTGGAATGATTGCCGATAGATATATAAATGGGGAACGTGTGTTATCGGTATTGAATATGTTGGTTGCAATTTTCTTGTGTTTGGCAGCATATTTCAGTAGTTGCGAGCATTTGGGCGAAAGCAGAAATATTTTAATATTTGTATCAATATTCTTGGCAATGTGTGCATATATGCCAACTTGGGGTATGACATCTTCAATTGCAATGACACATTCAGATCCAAATTATTTTCCATGGATACGTTTGTGTGGAACTGCTGGTTGGGTAAGTGCTGCAATATTTTCGATAGTCGCCCTTAAGGTTTTTGATACTCACATCGACGGAACAAATACAACCTTGTATTGTGGTGCAGGTGTTGGTTTTGTTGCAAGTTTGTTTGGTTTAACATTGCCTGCTACTCCACCACCAGCAAAGGGTACGCCGATGTCGTTGATAGATACATTTGGGTTGCGTTCGCTCGAAATGCTTAAAGATGGCAATTTACGTGTGTTTATGATGAGTACATTCTGCAGAACATTTGTGTACTCGATGTATTTCTTGTATATGTCGGAATTCCTCAATCATGTTGGGGTAAAGATGATTGTTGCAACAGCTAATGTTGGGCAGATTATCGAAGTATGTTGCTTGTTTGCGTTACCTTTTGTAATTAGAGCAATAGGTTTAAAATACACAATGGCGTTGGGATTGTTAGCGTTAGCAATACGTTATATATGCTTCCGTTTCACAACACCAGAACATCCAGATTTATTGTGGGGAGCAATAGTAATGCAAGGTCCAATATTTGGTTGTTTCTTGGTTAGCGCTCAAATTTATATGGATAGAAAATCGCCAAAAGAATTGCGTTCGCAAGCACAGGGCTTGTTCTTCTGTATTACAGAGGGCTTTGGACTTCTCTTAGGGGCATATCTGATGCGAGCTCTGATTTATGTATGTACCGACAACAATGTAGTTGATTGGGAACAAGTATATACAATAGTCTCAATTATGGCAGTAGCATTGTTGGTGTTCTTCTTGACGTGTTTCCGAGATAAAGTAGCTATGAAATCTTATAAACAAGATTAAATTACAAATAGATAATTAAATATAAAAAGAAACTCTCAAAGAGGTTTGTATATCAGTGGGAGTCGGACTCTAAAAAAGTAGTTTGTTTAGATAAGTGATGGCATCGATGTTTGTACGGTGTCATCTTTTTTTGTGTCTATTAAGATAGATTATCGAACGAGCATTTTTGACAATGTGCTAATTTGTACATTGGTATTATAAATACTCATGGCGTTCTGTTTTTATAATATGTTTATTATTACAATGTTAAGAAAAATCAAAAACATCTAATACATAGAAACAAATAATACTTCAAGAATTGTAAAAATCTTTCAACTCCTTAAAAATATACACTTTGGTAAAAAAAATAATAAATTTTATTTGACATGGGTATTTATAATACTATATGCTTTTAGCGATTTATAATAAAGGATTAATGTTTCTACTTAAAAAACTTATGAAAAAAATAATATTCACAACATCATTGTTTGCATTGTTTACAGGTGCAGTAATGGCATCAGAGGTAAAAATGCTCGAATCACAGTCGAACGTGGAAATCACACAGGATAGTTCAGCTCATGGGAGTGTAGCTGGAAGTTTTAAGTCCCAGTCTGTATTAATGGATGGCATTACCTACAAGGATATATCTGTTTCTTTGGATAGTGATGATAATGCAAAGGCTACTCAGTTGCATGGTGGTATAACACACATAACAGACGGAACGCTTACTGTTAATAATACAATATTTAAAGACATAAATATGCACAGCCAATATCAAGTTCAAGGTGGTGCTATTTATGTCAATAGCGTTGGCGCTAAGGCGGTAATAACTGGTTCAACATTTGATTCTATTACCTCTTCTAATGGCGACTATACCGGAGATCTTACCTACGCTTCTTTTGCAATGGGTGGTGCGATTATCAGTTGGGAGTCTGATTTGGATATTTCTGATACAACCTTTTATAATAATAAGGTTGTTGCAGGTAGTGCTGATAAAAAAGCCGATGGTGGTGCTGTTTACTTGAGAATGTCATCGGAAAAAGTTGGCGAGAATGTAAGTTTTAATCGTGTTACTTTCAATGATAACCATGCTGTGAATGAAGCAAATGCCGTATATTCTAGAGGCGGTGCTGTTCAAGCTCAGGGTAATTATGATGGTGTGAAAGATGAATCTAGGTCTCTTGTATTTCAAGATTCGATGTTTACCAACAATTCTGCTGGAAGAGGTGGCGCAATTCACTCGTTCAGTCAGTCTATGACGTTTAAAGTTTCATCAGGCAATGAGTTGGCATACACGGGGAATCAAAGTTTGACTGGCGATGAAGGTGGCGGTTTCTTGATGTTGAACTCTAATTCATCAGAAGAAACGAAGTCCAATATATTTGCGACGTTTGAAATCGGTGATGGCGCAAGACTCACAATAGGAAATGCAAATAGTGAAGCTGGGTTTGATTCTATCGCTTCGATTGGAGAAGCAGGTTCGACATCAATCAATAAAACTGGTAACGGTTCGTTGGTTGTAAATGGTTCTATGGAATATTTTACAGGTGTATTGAATGTAAACTCTGGCACTATGGACGTTAATAATGGCTTGGGTGCAGATAAAACATTTGTCAAGAAAGGTGCAACATTAAGCGTTGATGGTTTTGTTGCAGAAGGTAAGACTGTTCTTAAGACCGATAACGGCAATATCGAAGGAGGTTTTATTAACACCAAAGGTACTACAACATGGAATAATGCTTCGGTAAAGAACAACACAGTATCAATCTCAATAAGTAATGATAAGGACAAAGGTATCATTGGTGGAGGTATTGCAAGAATTGATGGTGGTGGTGAAATGACCGTAAATAATGCGGTTGTTTCAGATAACAATACATCTGTTTCTGCAAAAGTTGATTCTGCTGTACATGGTAGTTTGTTTTATGCTTTTTCAGATGCAAAACTTAATATAAACAATTCTGTGTTTGAGAATAACACAGCGTCGTCAACGTACAATACGCAAGGTGGTGTTATTTCTGCGAATGGGAAGGTTTCATTGAATGTAAATGATTCTATATTCAAAAACAATATTGCTCTTCAAAATGGGACAGTATCTACGGTAAATCCCGGGTTCGATACAGCACAAGGTGGTGTTGCAAATATTTTTGCAGTAACAGGAGATGTAGTGTTCACAAATGTAACATTTGAAGGGAATAAAGCTAAGAGTACAGATACTACTGCAATGGGTGGTGTTGCATATATATATAATTCTAATGTTACTTTTAATGATGTAAATATTTCAAATAATTCTGCAAATGGTAAAGTTTCATATAGTGGTGCTATCCATATGACGGGTGCATCTGAGGTTACATTTAATGTTATCGATAAAGATGGTTTGTTTGTCGGTAATTATGCTGGTGACAGCGATGAAAATGGAGGCTTAATGAAGCTCAATAAGTCTACTGTAAAAGTAAACTTTAATGTTGCCGATAAAAAGTCTCTTGTAATCGGAAATGGCACAGCAGGTTATGACTCGATTGCTGGGGTAGATGGATCAACAATCAACAAAACAGGAGCAGGCTCATTGGTTGTAAATTCTTCAATGGAATACTTCAAAGGAATGTTGAATGTCAACGAAGGCTCTATGATTGTAAATAGCACACTCGGGGCTTCTGACATCATTATTGCAAGTGGTGCAACTTTGACACTTGGTGATGATACAGATATCATTCTCTATGGTTGCTCGATTACGCTTGAAGATGGTGCAACTCTCGAACTGGGTGCAAACTCAACAATCACTGTAAATCTTGAAGAAGACTTCACAGGCACAACAAACCTCTTTACACTTGCAGAAGGTGCTACACTCTCACAAGAAGGCGAATCTGTAACATTGGCAAGCTTGCAAGATAACATGACTGTTACATATAACGGTCAAACTCTCGATAATTCACAGTGGAGTTTTGATGCTGAAACTGGAGAGTTGAAAGCTGCAGTTCCAGAACCAAGCACATACGCTATGATTTTTGGTGCTATTGCACTTGGTTTCATCGCCTATCGTCGCCGCAAGTAAAACGTGCGAGACCACGTTTTCTTTGATGATGAGTTTTAATTTATACTATAAGGCACTTCAATGAAGTGCCTTTTTTTATTAAATAAACTCATCAAAGAAAACGCTTTGCCCTCCATTTTGGTTTTAGCTTCGACTGCAGTGCGTAGCACAGCAACGCTCGCTAAAACGCAAAAGCATCGGGACAATCTCGCACGTTTTACTTCTTCCAACACATGTCGGTTCTAAGCTGATTTTATTTAACCACGTTTTCTTTGATGATGAGTTTTAATTTATACTATAAGGCACTTCGATGAAGTGCCTTTTTTTTATTAAATAAACTCATCAAAGAAAACGCTTTGCCCTCCATTTTGGTTTTAGCTTCGACTGCAGTGCATAGCACAGCAATGCTCGCTAAAACGCAAAAGCATCGGGACAATCTCGCACGTTTTACTTCTTCCAACACATGTCGGTTCTAAGCCAGTTGCGAATATTTTATTTTATAATGAGAAAGTAGGCAATAATTGCCTACTTTTTTTATATAGAAATGCAACAGAGGCACCTCACAGCTTATAACGTACCTTTACAGTGCAAGCTTATTTTGTTTAGTTGGTCAAAGGAGTATTGCAAAGCAATCTCCACCGGTGCCCAACAGGTAAAAATGCATCTTCTTAACGGTTTAGAAAATATCAAAAAAAATACACTTGCTCAATGTTGGTACATAAAATAAAAGTTTAATAAATTCTAACCGAGATTTTGTATTTCACAAGTCTCACTCCATAAAAAAGAGAAAGAAAAATTATGAAAGTACCAATATGTAAATTCCGTAAAGAAGAAGTGCGTAGAATACTCGCACTTGAAACCGACGAAGTTATCAAACAATCAAACGGGCAACTCAAAGTATTCGATACTCTCGATGAAGTTTACGAGTTCCTCGCCGAAGAAATGGTAAACGAATTTGAAAAAGCCTCAAAAGGCGATAAGATTGTATCGTTCATTATGCCAGTTGGTCCAACACAACCATATCGCATAATGGCAGAAAAAATCAACTATCGCAACATCAGCTTAAAGAATGTTCGCTTCTTCTTTATGGACGAATATGTTGACGATGAAAAAGACGAGCTAATCGATATTAAAAATCCATTGAGTTTCCGTGGTCAGATTGGTCCGTTGCTCTTCAACAGAATTCGTCCAGACTTGATGATGCCAGCTGAACAGATAATCTTCCCTACCCCAGAAAACATCAAAAACCTACCAAAAATGATTGAAGATGCTGGTGGTATTGAAGTTTGCTATGGTGGTATCGGTATCCACGGACACGTTGCGTTCAACGAGCCAGAAGAAAATGTTGCACAATCAAATCCACGTATTTTAGAAATCAACGAATACACTCGTACAATCGATGCAACAAGACATCGTGGTGTAGGTGGAAATCTTGAAAACTTCCCACGTAGAGCTATAACAATGGGTATGAAGCAATGCTTGGAAGCTCGCAGAATGTTGTTGATGACTCGCAACGAATCAACTGAATTTCTCTGGGCAAATACAATTATTCGTATTTCTGCTTTAGGTGCACCAGGTGATGACTATCCTGTAACTCATGCACGTAATCACAAAAACTTGCTCATTGTATCCGACAAAGGAACACTTCAAAAACCAAAATTCAATATCTAATTAAAATGAAAATCATAGAATCGCATGCACACCTACGCCATAACGCAGTAGGATTTGACAAAATAGTTGAATCAGACATGTTCGAAGAAATCTGGCTGATGGATTTATCGGGCGTGCGACTCAATGGTATTGAATTTGCCACCCAAGAAGAAGTCTTGCAAGCAACGAAAGACTTTAAGGGTAAAGTAAGAGCCTTCGGGTATCTCGATTTAGACGGAGCAGTAGATCAACCCGAAGTTTTAATTGAAAAGGGTTTTGTTGGCTTGAAACCATATAAGCCAGCTCTACCCTATTCGCACGAAAAATATTTTCCAATTTACGAAAAAGCACAAGCTCTGAAAATGCCAATACTATTCCACTGTGGGCTTGTTGCAAAAGGTGAGGCTTGGAATGGAAATTCAAAAGGTTCGTTTGCATCGTTGAATATGCAACCACATCATCTTGCCGCAATATCAGAAGCTTTCCCTGAATTGAAAATTATGCAAGGTCATATGGGTTGGCCATATTTAGAACA
Source organism: Verrucomicrobiaceae bacterium (assembly GCA_015061955.1). Classification (GTDB taxonomy): domain Bacteria; phylum Verrucomicrobiota; class Verrucomicrobiia; order Opitutales; family Intestinicryptomonadaceae; genus Merdousia. Next base: position 7,152 of record SUVO01000006.1, on the reverse strand, counting down.
AACCGAACAAAATCTATACTACTACAAAAATATTACTTGCGATGTAAGTGGTTTCAGACGTTGTTTGAGCGATCTACCTACGTTCTTCGATAAAAAATGTAATGATGGTTCAAACACCTTACGTTTTTTCAATCATAAAACACTCTTTGCCACCGACCAATTCTACGGAGCAGAACAAGATAATATTTCGGCAAAGAAAATTTGTGAGTTTTGGAAATTGTACTTCGAGCTTGTAGGCTCGGTATATTGGCGTTGGGGTACACCACCTGAAGCCGAAAAATTCTTCTACAAAAACGCCTCAGAAATAAGAGATTTCTGTGGTTGGAAATAATCTAAACTAAAAAAATCATGGAGCAAACTTTCGCAGAAAAAATCCCAGTAAATAAACGTAGAAAAATCCAAGCTTGGTCAATTCTGGCAAACACGTTTGGAAGTTTGTCGGAAGTTATGCTCGATAATTCTGCAATTTTGATATCGTACGTTGCTCTTTTGGGTGGAAACGAATCGTTAAATATGCTCATGGCTGGAGCAACAGGTTTTATAGCATTATTATTGCAAATTCCTTGTGGAATACTCGCCGAAAAAATCGGCTTAAAAAAGAGTATGTATTTGTCTTGCACAATTGGGTGCTTTGCATGTCTACTTATGGCTATAGCTACCATTACTGGAGGTTTAGCTAAATATGTTGTGGTAGGTTTGTGTTTTGTATATTGTATTGCGCGCCCTATATTCAGTGCATCGTGGTTCCCTATTGTAGACTCGTTCGTAGCTCCGTCTGAGCGAGGCTCGTACTTTGGATTTTTACGCTTCATTTATACAATATTTGCAGGAGCTTTCTTCTTTTTAGTAGCTCGAGCTATGGGAGAAAATCCACCAATATGGCTTTTACAAATACTAATAGCAATATGTGCAGTTCTGCAATTTGCTCGGGCAATATTTGTATACTTCTTGGAACTCCAACCTCAAGAAAGCAACAAGCAAAGTATTGTTAAATCGATAAAAGAAGCAATGGCAAATAGCTGTTTGGTATCGTTTGCAGTTTATATGATGTTCGTAGCAATAATTGCTTTCTTAATTCAGCCTTTAACCTTAGTATATTTAAAACAAACGCTCGGCTACGGAGTAAGTACAGTACAAACTGTTGCAACCTTTGGAATAACTGGCAGTATTGTTGGATATTTAACATTTGGTAAGCTTCTAAAAACATTAGGCTCAAGGTATATGCTCATACTAATCCACTTGCTGTTCATAACAATAACTGCATCGCTATTTTTCAGTGGGAAAAATTTGAATTATTTGTATGAATTTGTTTGTGCTGTAATATTTGTAAATTGTATGAATGTTGCATGGTTCTTCTGCTTTTCATCAGCAGAAATGTACTCGGTGGCAAATCCAAAAAATCGCGTTATATCGTTGGCATTCTTTAATACATTCTTTTCAGGTGGACGTATGTTTGGTGGATTTTTGTCGTCGATATTATTGGCGAGTGGAATGTTAGCTACAACATGGCAAAAAGGCGATATGATATTTTCGGCAATTCAATCCATTTTTGCAATTGCATGCTTCTTGTCGCTACTATGGTTGTTGCTGTTGTTCATAGTTCCAGCTGTAAATGGCAACAGACAAAACGATTACTATCAACCACCAAATTTTGAAAAATAATACTTTAAAGTTTGTTTTAAAATACTCATAATACGGGCATGGCTCAAAAAAAAATAACTCTTGCCGATATTGCAAAGCAAACAAAACTCTCGAAAGGAGCAGTATCGTTTGCTTTACGAAATTCACCAATGGTATCGGAAGAAACACGCAAGCGTGTGCAAACCGTAGCCATTGCAATGGGGTATAAAAAAAACGAGTTGGTATCAGCATTGATGTCTAAAATGCGTAAAAAGAACGTAAACTCGTTTTTAGAAACAATAGCTGTTATAAATGGTAATTTAGATGAATTAGCCTTAGAACGCCACCCAACCCTGCCACGTTATTATCAAGGTATAAAAGAAGAAGCTGAACGCTTGGGATATGCTATAAACGAGTTTTGGTTACACTCGCCAAATTTCAAAAGTGAGAAGATATCAAAAATATTTCATTCGCGTGGAATTCGTGGAGGTATAGTATTGGGCCATTCCTACGGAAACACCTTTCCAGATGATTTTAATAAACTGCTACACGATTTTTATTTTGTAAGCGCAGGCATAAGAACTTACAATCAGTCGTTAGAAGTAGTTGCTTCAGATGACTTCTTAATATCGTATAACGCCTACACCCAAGTTTCAAAGCTCGGATATAAACGCATAGGAATAATTCTTGAGGAACGCATAGACGACTTAGTTGGTGGTACCCTCATAGGTGGATTTCTACGAGCTCAACTAAAAACTTCAAACTCTCCCATAGAACCATTTATGGAAGATGAAAAATCGGAACAATTTAAAAATAATCTTGAAAGTTGGATATCACAGAATAATCCAGATGCAATATTGTATCTGCTAAACACTACTCGCGAAATTCTGAAAACCATTCCCTTAATAAAAAAGAAGAAAATAAAACTTGTTCAGTTAGAACGTAGAGGAAAACTCGAAAATTGGATGGGCATTGAACAAAATAACGATTTAGTTGGTAAAGTTGCTGTAAGAAGACTTGCCGATATGCTCAATAGAAACTCAGCCATTGTAGGTGAAAATTCAAATATGATTACTCTCGTAAAACCTACATGGATAGATGAAACTAAAAAGAAATAAATATAGTTTAAATGGTGTCAGAGTTTCAATAAAAACGAATTATTTTTAAATAATACGCTTGATACACTAAAATCGCCACCACCAAGAAATATAAGGCTTAAAAATCCTACAAAAAACAAGACGGAAAGTTCACGTTCGTTCCAAGATGCTCCTTTCAAAAATATAAAGCCAGCCACAAACATTGTTATTGCAAGAATTACTGCACTCACTCGTGGAAATAAACCAAATATCAGCAATACCGAACAAAAAAATTCGGCAAAAGTTGCCAAATATAACGATGGTATTGAACCTATACCAATAGGATCCAACCATTGTCCAGCTCTACCCGATGCTATTATTTTTAGCTTTTGCGCTCCATGAACAATCATCATACTTCCTAAACCTACTCGCAAAATTAAAAGTCCTAAATTAGATATAAAAAATCCCATATAAATTACCTTTCTAAATGATATTTAAGCTATTAGGATATCGAAAAAACATACAAAAACATTAGAAGAAAAAACGATAGACAAATATTATTAAATTTAAGTTTTTTGTACGCATTTTTACGAGGATTGTTTTTTTACTTTTTGTCTTGTAAAAATAGCAATAATTTGCATAAATTTGGACTTAATTTTTTAGTAAATAAAACAGTAACAAAAAAATCATGGGTAAAATGAAAAATTCGATACTATCATCGCTTATAAAGAAGTTTGTGATGTCGATTACGGGCTTCGTGCTGGCGTCGTTCTTGTTGGTGCACATGTTGGGCAACCTCCAAGTTCTCGAAGGTCCAAGTGCGATTAACGGATACGCTCACTTCTTGCAAAAACAGCTTCCTTGGGAAGCTCTTTGGGGTTTTAGAGTAGTTCTTGGTGGCTGCTTTGTTCTCCACTTGGTAATGGCATACTTGTTGGTTGTGGAAAATAAAAAAGCACGTCCACAAGAATACATTGTAAAAAAGCCACAAGTTTGCTCGTTGGCTGCTCGCACAATGATATATACAGGTACATTGGTAATTCTGTTTGCAGTAATTCACTTGTTGCACTACACAGTATTGTGCCTCAATCCAGAATTTAAACAGCTCGATTGGGTTGCAACATCAGGTATCTACGAAGGAAAAGTTCTTCACGATGCTTACGCTATGATTGTTTTGGGCTTTGCAAAACCTTGGGTTTCTATTGCATATATAGCTGCAATGTTCATTATAGGTTTCCACCTTTCGCATGGTGTATCGAGTATGTTCCAAAGTATTGGTTTCAGAAATGAAGCATGGAGATATCGCCTCAACAAGATTGCAGTTGCATATTGCTTTATCATTGCGTTAGGCTTTAGCATTACACCTGCTGCAGTTCTCATTTCTAAGTACACACCTTGCAAAATTATGCCAGTAGCTCAAATTGAACAACAATTTGAAGCAAAAGCAAAGGTAGCTGGAACTGATAAGCCAATTTTCATTGATTACAAAGAAGTTTGTGCTTCTTGCAAAAGTTGCAACAAATAACCCTGATATATAAAGGTAAATTATGAATTTAGATTCAAAAATCCCAGAAGGTCCAATTTCGGAAAAGTGGTCGAATTTCAAGTTCCACGCAAAATTGGTAAATCCATCAAATCGTCGTAAGTTCAAGGTTATCGTTGTAGGTAGCGGTTTGGCAGGTGCTAGCGCAGCTGCATCGTTGGCAGAACAAGGCTATAACGTATTGTGCTTCTGCTATCAAGATAGCCCACGTCGTGCGCACTCAATTGCAGCACAAGGTGGTATCAACGCTGCTAAGAATTATCAGAACGATGGCGATAGCATTTATCGTTTGTTCTACGATACAGTAAAAGGTGGCGACTTCCGTTCGCGTGAAGCTAATGTTTATCGCTTGGCAGAAGTTAGCGTAAATATTATCGACCAGTGTGTAGCACAAGGTGTACCATTTGCTCGTGAATATGGTGGTATGCTTGCAAACCGTTCGTTCGGTGGTGCTCAAGTATCGCGTACATTCTATGCAAGAGGTCAAACAGGTCAGCAGTTGTTGCTTGGTGCATACTCGGCATTGGAACGTCAGATTGCACTTGGTAAGGTTAAGATGTACACACGTCGTGAAATGCTCGACCTCGTTAAAATTAAAGACGAAGCATCGGGTGAAAAACACGCAAAGGGTATCATAGTACGCAACCTTCTCACAGGCGAAATTGAACGTTATGCTGGCGATGCAGTATTGCTCTGCACAGGTGGTTATGGTAATGTATTCTACCTTTCAACAAATGCACAAGGTTGTAACGTAACAGCAGCATATCGTTGCTACAAACGTGGTGCAGGTTTTGCAAATCCATGCTTTACACAAATCCACCCAACATGTATTCCACAACATGGCGACCAACAAAGTAAACTTACACTCATGAGCGAATCGCTCCGTAACGATGGTCGTGTTTGGGTTCCAAAGAAGGCAGAAGATTGTGGTAAAAATCCAAATGACATTGCAGAAGCCGATCGCGACTATTATCTCGAAAGAAAATATCCATCGTTCGGTAACCTCGCACCTCGCGATATTTCGTCTCGTGCAGCAAAAGAAGCTTGCGACGATAAGCGCGGTGTAGGTCCAGCAATTAAGGGCGAAAGACGTGGTGTATATCTCGACTTTGCTGACGCAATTAAACGTGATGGTTTGAATGTAGTAAGAGAAAAATACGGCAACCTCTTTGAAATGTACGAAAGAATCACTGGTGAAAACGCATACGAAACACCAATGAGAATATATCCAGCATCGCACTACACAATGGGTGGTTTGTGGGTAGACTATAACTTACAAAGTACAATTCCAGGCTTGTTCGTACTTGGCGAAGCAAACTTCTCAGACCACGGTGCAAATCGTTTGGGTGCATCGGCACTCATGCAAGGTTTGGCTGACGGTTACTTTGTTGTACCTTACACACTTCCTGATTACCTCGCTCGCGTAGGTGCAAAGAATATCTCGACAGAAGCTCCAGAATTCTCGGCAGTTGAAAGCGAAGTAAAGGAAAAGATTGCTAAATTGTTGGCAGTTAAGGGTACAAAGAGTCCACGTCAGTTCCATATCGAACTTGGTAAAGTAATGTGGGAATACTGTGGTATGGCTCGTTCAAAGGAAAGCTTAGAAAAGGCACTTGAACTCATTCCACAAATCCGTGAAGACTTCTGGAAAAACGTAAAGGTAGTAGGCGAAAACGACACACTTAATATCGAGCTTGAAAGAGCTGGTCGTGTGGCTGACTTCCTCGAATTCGCAGAAATTATGGTTCGCGATGCTCTCAATCGTGAAGAAAGCTGTGGTGCTCACTTCCGCGTAGAATATCAGACAGAAGATGGCGAAGCAAAACGTAATGACGCTGATTACTCGTACGCTGCTGTTTGGGAATTTGCAGGCGATGATAAAGCCCCAATTCTCCACAAAGAACCAATCACTCACGATGAAGTAAAACCTGTTGTACGTTCGTACAAATAATAAAGGAATAGGAATTCGAATGAAAATTAATCTTAAAGTTTGGAGACAAAAAGACGCCAATAGCAAAGGAGAATTTGCTAAGTACACCGTCGATAACGTAAGCGAAGATAGCTCGTTCCTTGAAATGTTCGACATCTTAAACGAACAACTCGTTGAACAAGGCAAAGAACCAATCGTGTTCGACCACGACTGCCGTGAAGGTATCTGTGGTATGTGCTCAATGACAATCAATGGCGTTCCACATGGTCCAGAAAAAGAAACAACAGTTTGCCAATTGCATATGCGTAAGTTCAAAGATGGCGACACTATTGTTGTTGAACCTTGGAGAGCTGGTCCATTCCCTGTTCAGAAAGACTTGATTGTATCGCGCGATGCTCTCGAAGTAATTCAGCAAGCTGGTGGTTATATAACAGCTCGCACAGGCTCGCCACAAGACGCAAACGCAATCCTCATTCCTAAAGATATAGCCGACAAAGCTATGGACGCAGCTCAGTGCATCGGTTGTGGTGCTTGTGTTGCAGCATGTCCAAATGCAGCAGCTATGCTCTTTACTGCAGCTAAGGTTTGCCACCTCAACTACTTGCCACAAGGTGCTCCTGAAAAGGACAAACGCACAATTGCAATGGTTGAAAAAATGCAAGAACTTGGCTTTGGTAATTGCACAAACTACGGCGAATGTCAGGCAGTTTGCCCTAAGGGTATTACATTAGACTTCATCGCTAAGATGAATCGCGACTACGCAGTAGCTAAAACAAAGCAATTCCTCTCGCGCTAAAAACGTGTGTGGACGCACCACTTTGCGAATAAGGATTTAAATAATGTGAAAGTAGGCAATAATTGCCTACTTTTTTTATTTAAATTCGCAAAGTGGTGCTTGTAGCTAAAAGAGCGTCTGCTCGGGTGGGCAGTGCGTAGCACAGCTCCACCAACTCGCAAACATCTCTTTTAGCAGACACCACACA
>SUVO01000025.1 GCA_015061955.1 Verrucomicrobiaceae bacterium | reverse complement strand
TCATTATGAGTAACGACCCTGCGAGTATAAAATATACCATTCCCAAGCAGGCAAAAGCCCCATTAATAATGAATTTCAGCATTTTGTTAAATTTCATGCTTATGAATGTTTCTATTTTTTCTTTGATAATCTTCATATCTCGTCAAAATATAGCTAAGTGATAAAATATAGCAAGTTTATTATAGAAAAAGATTGTTTCTAAGGTGCGAATGTCTTTGAAAAAAATAACAAAATGGTGCCAACACTGCACAATTCTATATTTGAAAGCACTAAGACATAATCTTATTGTAAACATAAAAAAACCGCAAAATGTTGTTTTGCGGTTTTTACTTTTATCGTTATTTTATTGAGTTAAACATAAACGTTGGCCAAAGCTTATTCGGTTCAAGTTTATTTGAAGTAGCAAATGCTTTCTTTGCGTCTTCTATATTACCCAACCCTAATTCTCCTAAACCTAATGTATAGTAAGCTTCGGCATTTATTGTTTCTGTTTTTATACCTCTTAAATCACCTTCTGCAAAAAAGTTGATATAGCGTTTTACTATTTTACTCTTGCCAGTTTCAACCAAAGCTTTAAATAAAACATTTGCTTCTTCTTTTCTACCCAGTTCAACAAGAGCTAAAGCCTTCCAATAACGGAAATTTGTTTTACCAACATTTGTTTCAACCGCTTTAATATAATTTAGTTTTGCTTTTTCTTTATCTCCCATTTTTTCGTATGTCTTTGCAAGCATATAATAGATTTGAGCATCGCGAGGAATTCTAGTATCATACAGGAAGATTTGATGATTTTCTGGGAATGTAAATGCTTCTTCCAAGAGTTTAACAGCTTGTGCAAAGTCACCTACTTTTGTTTTTTCTAGCGATGACATTATTAAAGCATCTACATAAATATCATGAATACTTTTTACATTTTCACCAGTTGGGTAATATCCATTACGCAATAGATCAAGAGCATAATCGTTTTTACCCAAATATACTGCGAGATTTATTTCAGATACCGATGGGAAATAACGCTTTACAATTATATCATGATGCTTGTTTAGAATATCAAAGCGATATTTTGCACTTGCTTTTTTAGATTCAAGAATTTCATCGAGTTCTTCAAAATAGACTGCTTGGGGCTCAAGTTCTATCGCTTTTAGATAAGCTTTTTCTGCAACATCAAGATTCTTTGCATAGTGATGATTTGCCCATCCAATATTACGCCATGCAGGAGCATAGTCTTTTTTTAGTTCTACACATTTATGCCAATAATTTAAAGCTTTATCAGATTGATAATCGTAATATAAGTTTCCGAGATAATAGTAAATTTTCCAATTATTTGGAATATATTCAATCATATGTGTAAGAACATCAACTGTTTCAAGTCTGAATACATTAGATACTGGCAAGTCGAGAGCTTGAACATACATTTTTTTAGCTTCTTCTTTATCACCATTTTTATCAGCAATGTACCCCAACCACATCTTAACAGTTGCATAGTTTTTCTTAGAATCTATCTTTTTAAGAAGTTTCTGTGCTTCCGAAATAAAACCATTGTTTATATATTTTATCGCAAGTTCTACATACGATTCTGGTTCATCTCTCATCAATTTTTCGAAATCATCAGAGTTATTATCGAGCAAGTATTTTTCACAATTTGCATAAGCATTAAGAGGATCTATTGAAAGCACTGCTTCAACACATTTGATTGCTTCTTTTTTGTTGCCCAATGTTCTAAGAACTGATGCTTTCAGATTTTGAGCAGAAAAGTTTCTCGTATTATAGGCAATTGCTTCGTCAAGACATTCAAGTGCTGATGCGTAGTTTTTTTGTTTTGAATAGATTTGTGCAAGCTGTGTATTTGACGCTGATGTAAACGTATAATTCCAACTCGCCTTATAAAACATTTCAATGGCTTGATCAATTTTACCTTGTTCTTTGAGAACCAATGCCAAATTATATGTGGCTTCGCAATCATTCGGACGAGTATAATCTTTTGTTTGACGTGCGATAGCAGTTTCGAGATATTTTCTTGCTTTTTCATAATCACCACGCTGACGCCAATACGCACCCAAGATAGTATTTGTTCGCACATCTTTTGGATCGCGACGTAATACTTCTTCAAAATAATCAAGTGCATTTAAAAATCCATTATGAAATTGGAGAGTTCTCAACCCTACATAGAAACATTCTTCTGTATTTTTTATTTCATTTGGTGGCAGTGGTGTTTTTACTGTTTCAGGCAAAGGTTTTTTAGGATTTTTTTCTATTGCTTGATACGCTAAAAGTTCTTTACCATTTGTATCTAAAAGAACCATTTTAAGATCGCTTTCCTTTGTATTTGCTGGAATCGGTACTGTTTTTATAAATGGTCTACTTGGGTCGATATCAAACTTCTCTGAATATATTGCCTTACCCTTTAATGAAAGTACAACTTCTACATTATCTAATTGTTCGGTAGCGTTTACGCCTAAAAATGCTTTATCGTTAGTTATAACATCAAGATTTAATGTTGCCAACTTTGAAGCCTTTTTTGCTCCTTTTATATTGCGAATTCCGTAGTAATACTGAGTAAAGCTTTTAACCTCGTATGGCAGAGTCCAGTTGTAATCGGGTTGATTATCAGAATATGCCCCCATCATAAGTTCAATATAATGCCCTGCTGTATCGGTAAGAACTTTTGTAGGCCAACCAGAATTTGGTCCCCAAGACCAGAATTTACCTCCTGCAGAGATGTGTCTGTTAGCATACATCATAGTTCCTGCATCTTTACCATAATCATAACCAGCTATAAAATCTTCTTTTCTTTCGTGAGCAAAAATAGAATTTCCAACTGGATGAGCTTTCCATAAATCAACCTTTATGCCATTTTGATACTCTTCTGTTCCATTATATGTTTCATAAGAAATAGGCCAATGGCAGAAGCTATTTTTGGCATGATATACACCAAATTCTGTATTTTGTGGGAAAATAATTTGATAATTTTCGTTTGAATGTGTTGATGCGTTTGCCCAAAATAGCATAGAGTTGCTATTGTGTGTTGCGTTTATCAAACGCCCATCAATTTTCATATACGATTTATCTGGGAAAACTGTAACACCAATGCTCCAAGACATTCTATGACGACGTTCTGTTTCACCAACCCAAATTGTTTTGCTACCATCATCATTTGCTACAATTTTATAATCGACAGGTGTGTGTGATGTTATTCTGTGGTGATGAAAAACATTCCATTCAACACCACCAGAAATCCATGCACCATTCATACCTACAATTGCCGGTTTAATAACATCTTGTTTATAGAAAATATCATAGTTGTTGGTTTTATCTATCGCATAAAAGAGACGACCTCCTATTTCTGGAAGAACACAAACCTTTATATATTTGTTTTCTAAAAAGATAGCCTTATATTTTACATTCTCTTTTTTTTGCGTGATATTCATATTATCATTAAGCAGATATGGATATATTGCTCGTTTAGCACGCTGATACATATACATACGATTAAACATCGGAGCCGTTTCAGCAGGACGAATTTTATATGTTGGAATTTCTAACGAATCTTCCCACGCTTTAACAGATGTAGCATACGCACAATAAGTTAAAGATAGAGCAAAGAAGATAGAAAAAATTACTTTTATTTTCTTCATATTTAATCCTATATTTGATGTTTTTTGTTTGTATTTCCGTCCACAGACTTGTTGTCATTTTATCTTTTATACGCAAAAATAACAATAATAATAAATGGACACCTTAAACAAAAAAGGAACCCCTAATTTATGTGTAAAACATTTCTAACTTTAGAAACCTATATGAATTTTATTATATTTCTTTACATATTGAACTTGGTGAAGTTCCAAAATATTTTTTAAATGCCTTAGAAAAAGAACGGCGATTTGCGAAACCAACTTTTTTTGCAATTTCACAACAGGAATATTTATTGCTTTTTATTAGCCCAAGTGAGCCAAGCATCTTACATTTAGCTAAGTATTTAGAAAAACTTAATGTCGTAGTTTTAATAAAAAACCTATTTAATTCCTTTTCAGTACATTTTATTTTTTTTGCAACATCCGACAATCTCCAGTTTTCAAATGGTTTTTTTGCTATTTGCTCTACTATATCTGAAATGATTTTTTCTTTTATAGCTTTCTGATTTATTGTTGTCTTGAGATTTTTTCTAAGCGATAAAATTACTGCCTCTGCAATAGTTTTCAGAACAATTTTTGACGGATTTTCAGTTCGCAGTTCATTTATATAAGCATCAAACAATATAACAACATTAGCAAATTCTCCTTTTGTTGAGAACGATATTTGCTTAGAAATAATATCATTCCAAAATGATGAAATTTTCAAATGAATCCAATAAACTTCAACTCCATCTTTTTGGGCGAAGTTATCGCACATTTTAGATGGTGGTATAACAATAATATTATTTGCTGTTATCTTGACATTATGCTTATCAAACTTCGCAAAAAAAACACCCTTACGAACAATTATTAAATCTGTAAATGAATCATTTATTCGGGAATGATAATAGCCTTTTTGATGAATCGCAATACCTGCATTTTGAATATGATATTGAGTAAATACTGATGTTAAAATGTTTTCTTGTTCTTGATAAAGTGGAGTATAATGCAAAAGTTTAAATGTATCCTTTTGAGAATATCGTTTAAGTTCTTTTGGATTTTTTATTATCCAATCAGGATTCTTTTTTTTAATCTGAGCCATCACTTATCCCTAATTCATTATAACATTTCCACTACTACATACGGAATGTATCCATCTAAACGAAGCCTATCCATAGATGACTTCCATATATCCGTTTATTGTTCCACTTCCTGTAAGTATCTCATACCATGTATGGCCATAATCATAAGGTTTCATTTTATATAGATCAAGATTTACCCCGAGAAGACTTTCTGTATCAAACACATCAACAAATTTTTGTTTTTTTATCTTCTTATATATATGGTACATTTATTTATTTATTTATTTTATTTTAAAATCATCTGGAAGTTTAAAGCTAAACTCAAAGACAGAAGTATTAGACTTATTAGAGAAAAGTTGTATGTTTAGTTTATCTTGTTCATTGTTTATTGTATAGTCTAATTTATATTGTCCAAACAAGCTACTCATTTGAGAAATCCATTTAGATTTTGAGTACCTACATTTTACAATAAATCGATCAATTATCTTTCCTTCCTTAGAATCTGGATATATATATAAGGTGACAAAGAATTCATCTCCTATTTTTATAGTTCTAAAGTCAACAAAAAATTCATCCCCATTTTCTATGAAAGAAGAAATGCCTGTAATTCCATTTGATATAGCATTGTCTTTTAATGTTTCTGATGGAATTGGAGTCCCATCCGGATAAAATCTAAGAGAATGTTTGTGATTTACACTAATGGAGGAATCATTAATTTCTAGAATTTTCCCATTAGATACACTTTGTGGTGTTCCATCAGGATAAAAAAATGAGCCTGAATAATTCCCACTTTTATCATAGTGAATAATACCTGTAGGAGCACCGTTATTGTATTTTGATTTCCAAAGAGAAATTTCACCAACACTTTGTCCTCTATAATCACTATTACATGCAACCAACAGTATAGCGCATAAATATATAAAAATCTGCAATATTTTCATACATTACTCCTCTTATTCATCTTTTGCTTTATATACTACTTCAATTTACTAAGTTTCTTAGACACTTTGTATTATACGCTAAAAAATATTGAAATAAAAGAAAAAAAATCTAAATACTTGTAACGTAGGAGAAAAAATGAAATTTCCTAAAATAACACAAAAACAACACAGTTTTAATATTGTGTATAATAAAATTTTCTGACCACTTAAGATAAGTTAATAATCTGTCAGGATTTTCAATAGAGTTTGTCATATTTAAGATATTTTATATTCTTACCGTATGTATACTTTACATGTATACACTCCCTGTCATTCCAATGCGTAGCATTGCTCGTTATTGGGAAAAACATTTATCATAAAAAACGCTGAGGAAATCTCAGCGTTTAGATTGTTATATATCTTTTAATTCTTCGACGGTAATAATTGTGTCCCAGCCACCGATGTGTGTTTCTTTATATTTTACAATGCCCGTATATTACAAGCTTGCGTCTTCGAAACGAGTTTGTCATTTATTCGATATTTCTTATTTATTATGGTTTATGATTTTAATGCAAATAATCTAACTTCTTTTTATCTTTAATTAAGATGTCTTTACACTCTTTAGTAAAATCTAAATCTCTAACTTCATGAAATTTGGCATCTTTTTTCTGTATTAATCCCAAGGAACTGCCGTTCTTATAAACAACTATACATTTAATAAAAGTAGTCTTTTTATCTCGTTCACGTTTAATGGTCACAACATTTAGGTCGGTTGACTTTTTTAGGAGAGTTTCACATAACTTTCTTAATTCATCTTTTAAGGAATCAAGCTTTTTTCGGGTCTCTTTTTCCTTCTCTTTAGATTCTTTAATTTTACTGTCAATTTCTTTTATTTGTGCTTTTAGTTCATCTGCCTCATTTTTTCGTTTTTCTAAATCTGCCTCTGTGTCACCATGCCTCCTAGAAGTCAATCTCAAAGAACGTTCTCTTGTTTTCTTATTGGATATTTCTTTTTGATCTGATTCTATTTGTTTTTTTAAATTTTTAAGTTCTTCTTCATTTTTTTTAATGGTCTCAAATTTGTCTTTTATTTCCTTTTGCAATTCGGTACGTTCATTTTTCTTTACAGCTGGAGCTGAAACAATTGATTTAGATTCTTTTTGTTTACTATTTGCCTGAGATTGTTTTGGTGGTGTAACCTTTGTTTTTGGTTGTTGCTTTGATTTCGGTGTTTTTTGTTCTTTTGAAATTTTTTTTATTTCATTCTTTTTATTAGAATTGATTGTTTTGCCTTTTTTGTCTTTTGGGGGTATTTTAGCTGGCACAAAATCTTTAGATTTTTCTATATCATTAAAAAAATGAAACTCATTCTTATTGTTATTAACCTGTGATTGTTGTTGTGTTTTTTGAAAATCAGTTGGTGAATCAAAATACCAATATATTGAGTACCCTAACCCTAGAGAAAGTATACTTATTACTGATATAAACAACGAGGTATTCGAGAACAATATATCACCTATATTATTGTTTTTATAAACAGCAACAAATGTTATGTTATCGCATATTGCACCACCATTTTTCTTAGCTTTGTTTAGCAAAATAGATGCAGTTGATTCTTCTTTTTCAGATAATTTTTGTAAATCTGCAATTGTTAAATTTTCCCAAAAACCATCAGTACATAATAAGAACCAATCATTTTTATGAACCTGAACTTCTTGTACTGTAAATGAAATTTTATCAGCTTGTCCCAAACATTGATATAATTTGTTTTGATCAGGATGAGTACCCATGTCTTCTTCGCGAACAGATCCCTTATCAACTAATATTTGTAAAATAGAGTGGTCTTTAGTTCTATTTTTCATAAAACTATTGTTGAAAAAATAAATTCTACTATCGCCTACGTGCGTATAAAATGCAACATCCTTGAATAGCAACAAAACAGTCAATGTTGACATTGGTTTTATTCCACGTATTTTACCCTCGTTTATGATGGCATGTATAGATTCGTTTACAAAGGTTTCTAAAAAGAATTTCGCATTTTCTATAGTAGGCTCGTTTTCTGTATAAAGTTTTTGTACAACTTTTTTTATACACTGCGATGCAATTCTACCACCTTGCATACCACCTAAGCCATCGCATACAACTGCAATAGAACTATTTCGTCCTGTAATTACAATGTGACTGTCTTGTTGCTCTTCGCGAGTACCAATATCTTCTCTTGCTATAAATTTATAATTTGCCATATCAGTAAAACTATTAAATTGTAAAAATGTGTCCACTCAACTCACCAATTGTAATTCGGTTGTGTGGCGATATTTTCATAATAACACCTGGTTGAAGTTTTATACCATCAACATAAGTGCCATTTGTTGATTTTTCATCTCTTATACTCAAATATTCGTTATCCATAATTATAGAACAATGAAGATTCGAAATACTTGTATTGGGAATTTTAACAAATGCCATACTTCCCCTACCTACCGATATAACTTTCCCATACTTTTGCATCATACGAGCTGTTACTCGATATTTTAATAACTTCCCTGTTCTATCTACAAGCTCAAACTTAATATCTTTTAGATTTGAACTATTATTGATATATTCTTGCGATGTTGTAGAAGAATAAACAACTATCGGTTTGACATCTTTATTTTTATTAAAAAATGCAAAATAAATAACTATAAATATAACACCACCTATACCAACAACAATTACTATAATTAATACCAAATAATCTTCTATACTCGATAAAATTGAATTACCACGCGTATAATCTACATTGTTTGAATCTAAATACTCCATAACTTCTGCTGCACAAGAAGATAATGACAAACCTTGTGTTTCATTACCTGCTGCATATCCAGCCGTATTAACACCGACAATTTCCCCATTCTCGTTAAATAATGGACCTCCTGAATTCCCATGTCGGATTGATACATTATGTTGAATAACATTCATATCTGCCGAACCATCCATTCCCCAATTTGTAACTTTTTTTATAGATTCAATATTACCTTTTTGTATTGCGGGGATGGCATAATCGTCTAGCCCTGATAAACTTTTTATTGGAAATTGTTTTTGACTTAATATTCTGTTTAATTCTCTAGAAATCATCTTGGCGAGAATAGCCTCTAATCTTTTATATTCATTGCGGCTACTTTTTTTCATACGATCTTGAATTTTGGATAGCCGAGAAATAAAATCTTCTGAAAAATCATTTTCAGATATACCTAATAATGAAAGAAATTTTTCCCAACCTTTATTACCCAAATCGTTCATACCTGGAAATCCCATAGCAACAACTGAATCTCCATGATTAGGAGTATTTTTGTCAACAAATGGAATTGATTTTGCAGTTTTTATATTTTCAATTTTAATAATAGATAAATCTTTACTAGTACTTATATCAATTACAGCAACCTTATAAACCCAAACAACATCATTGCTATTTTGTATTGCTACAAAATTACCACCGCCATAAACGACATGTGCATTTGTCACGGCATAACCTTCATTGTTTACAAGGAATGCTGTACCATGACCCCCATTATCTACATTTATAATTCTAAGTACAGACGAATTATATTTGCTGAAGTTAAAACTTGATTCTGCAAAAGACGAACCAATAAATATAAAAATTAGAACAATTATTAAATATATTTTTTTCATAATTAAAGGATTTTTACATTAGCTTTTAATTTACCTATTGCGATTTTATCATTATTAAAAATTTCGCAGTACTGGTTAGACGATAAACGTTCCCCTCTGACAAAAGTGCCATTACTTGAACCCAAATCACGAATATATAGATGACCATCTTTTACAATCAACTCGCAATGTAATCGCGACACTGTAAGGCATTTGTATAAATCAACATCAACACTTTCACCTCGACCAACTTTTATAACCTCTTTGTTTATTTTTACATCGAAGCTATACGTTTGATTATTATCATCAATAGCATCAAAATGAATTTTATTTATTACCTTTTTTCGCCTAAAGAAAGCAATATAAGCTAATATACCAACGGGAATAGATACAAATAATGTTTTAATATTATAAACTGCTAATCCAAGTGTTATAAAAGAAGTAATCAATAAAAATAAAATCTTTTTATAAGTTTCATCTTTTGGATTAGTTTGAACATTAGAATAATCTTCTACTGGTCGTTGATAATTAGATGCTAGTCTATCATCTGTTTGTTGATACGTGTTGTTTTCAACATATCGATTACTATGTTGCGTTGGATAAGAAACGGATTGTTGTTTGGTTTGATATGATAGTTGTTGCCCTGGTAATTGTTGTCCTTTATTAAGATAATCTAACCATTGTTGTGCATTTTGAAAACGTTGTGTTGGTTCTACCGACAAAGCAATATCTATTGCTTCTAAAAAGAAACGTGGATATATATGCGAGTAATTTTGTGCTAAAGATTCAGTAGAATCCTTTACATAACGCACTACTGCTCTTGTTGGTAATTTTCCAGTAATACACTTATACAAAACCACTCCCAAACTATAAATATCTGACCACGCACCTATTTGATAGTCTGAAGTTTCTTGTTCTGGAGAACAATATTCGGCTGTTAATACTTTGGTTGGATTTTTCCCTGAATTTGATCTGATAATTCTAGCAGCGCCAAAATCAAAAAGAACATAACTACCATCGTTTCTACGAAATATATTTTCAGGTTTTATATCTCTATGAAAAATTTCTTCATTATGAATAGCATTTAATGCCAACAAAACATGTAAAGTTAACAACGCAATTTCACTGTAATTATTCGATATAGAATGCAAACATTTATCTAATGGAACACCCTCTAAGAATTCCATCGACATATATGCTGTTCCATTTCCAGTAAAACATTCGTAAACTTTAATTACATTTTGACAATCAACTTTTGTAACTAAACTTTCATTTTTTATAAAACTATCTATATCTTGTTGAAAATACGATATTGTTTGGGGATCATTATTTTTTGGACAAACTGCAAAATTATTATCTCTTGTACAAACATCGCTATTATAACATTCCTTTAATGCAATTACCCTACCTAAAACAGAATCGTATGCGGCATAGACATTACCAAATGCACCTCCACCAATTCTTTGCTGAATAAGGTACCGACCTAATTGAAAACCTTGTGGTAACTCGCTCATATTTTTATAACCATTACCGTTGTATTGTCTTGATGTTGTATTCCTTTGTTAGACACCATATTTAAAAGAACATCAGACATTCCTTTTGCATCTGTAATATCTGAATAGTCTTCTAATGCTTGACGTATTTCGTTTTCTTCTAGCGTTTCAATTCCGTCAGTTGCTAATAAAATTACATCATTTTCTTCTAAATTAATACCCTCCACGTTTATATCAACTAACTCTAATTTATTGCCATCAACAGCCGAGCATAAAACATTTTTATTCTGATTTACTTCTTCTATTGAAATTTCACCTCTGTTATATTGTTCAATTAAAATCGGATATAACGAATGGTCGGCATTTTGCTTTTTTAATTCACCATTACGATACACATATAATAAGCTATCTCCAACACTTATCCACTTTAAGTAATTATCGAATATCAGTGCTGCAATTAAGGTGCAGCCACATATACCTACGTTATCCGACAAAATTTTAATCTTATTATTAGCCTCATTTAAAGAGTGCGTGAATAATGTTAACAAATCAGATTTATTATTTAGAAAAAAATCGGAAAAAGTTCTTACGGCAATTTTGCTAGCTTCATCACCAGCGGCATGGCCTCCCATGCCATCAGCAATTACAGCTAATACACCATTAGAAAACGATGTTTGTTCATCTAATAAAATAAATGAACAAAAATCTTCTTGACGTTGACGTTTCCCTAACGATTCTCCCGAAGCAAAATCTTTATTTATTATCATTAGGGTCCTCCCAAGAATGTTTTTCACCACAGAATGGTATAAACTTTAACTCGGTAGATCCTAATGAAATGCAATCGTATGGTTTTAATTCTGTTGGCATCAAAATTGGAGCCTTATTCAAGTATGCGAGATTTCTTGAATTTCCATTTTGAACTGCCCAAAATTTTACATTTATAGGATCAAAAACAATTTTCAAATGTTCTTCTCTTGAAATTGTTTCGTCACCAAAATCTAAGCTAACCTTATTTGTAGAATTTTTACCAATAGAATTATTACCTTGTCCTAATTCAAACGATTTTCCAACCCCTTTACCCTTTGTAATAATAACCCAACCAACGACTGGATCCCAATTTTTTTCGGTATCTGGATTTGCATTACTTCTAAATATTGTAGTTTTATTAGTGGCATTAGTTAAAGGAATGTTGTTTAATTGTATTCCATTTTGAGGCATAGGAATAACTCGAGTTGGTGCATCGGTACCAGCTCCTACATTCAAAGTATTAATACATTGAGTAGCATTATTAGAACTAGGGATTGTTGTATTTATATATTGAGTAGCTTCGCTTCCAACTACAGTTGGTGGAGTTACATCGCCACGTCTGATAATTCTTGTTTTTCCATCGTCTTCCATATTTTTCCTTTATTTTAAGAATTTAGCTTTTACTTCGGCACCGAATTCAATTATATCGCCATCATGTAAAGTAGCTTTTGTTATTTTTTTACCATTTACAAAAGTTCCATTAGTAGATTGCAAATCGACTAATAAAAAGCTATTATCTTTAGGCGTATACCGAATTTCGGCATGACCACCTGAAACCGATGTATTGTTTATAATATAATCGTTATTTGATCTTCGACCAATTCTGAAAATATCACTTCTAATGTTTACAACACTATTATCTTCAATGTTAGTTAATGTAGCCAAGATACTTTCTTTTAAACGAAAATCTGTTATTTCTTCGTCTAATTTTTCTTTTTCTTCATTTATCTTTTTTACTTCGGCAACCAAAGATTTTTGAGCCTTAGATTTTTTTACAAAACCAATCAACAATAGCAAAATTAATACGATGCTACCAACTGCATATCCTACATAGATGTAGAATTTGTTTTTTTCTGATTGTTCGTTTAATCTTTTTAATTCAGTTTCTTTTTTCGATATACTTGTTTGAATATCGGAAATATTGTTTTCTATTTTTTTGATATCTTCTTTTATTTTACCTTGTTCCGATAAAATATTATCGAGTTTTTTAACATCTTCGGCTTTGATTATTTTAGAATTTTTGTTTTTTTCTAATGTATTTTCTATTGAAGAAATATAACTTTGGAAGTTTTTGGAAAATTCAGAAAGGGCATTCTTCTGAGAATCAATTTTAACCTTTAGCGTTTCTAATTTTATGAGGGCTTCTACAATTAATTTTGAATCATCGGAACATAAAACTTCGCTAACCTTCGATTTTATATCTTCTACTTTTTTAGAAATATCATCAATTTTACTTTTTACATTATTTATATCTTCAATGTTTATATTTGCGTATAAAACTGATTTATTTTGCACATTTAATTCAAATTCTAAACGCATAAAACGTTTGGATATTTCTAAAATTTGCTCGTTTTTAACTTTTATAAAATCAAATAAAAGAGCTGAATCTTTCAATAATTTTTCAAGAAGTTCTACGTCGTTTTTTTGAACTGTTGATAATGTTTGTTTTTTGTATTTTTTTATATTTTGTTCAGCATTCTTTTTAGATTCAAAAGAAGCATCTGCTATTTTTTTAGCATCAATTACTAATTTCTCAGCATCAGAAGCTAATGTTAGGATTTTAGAACGAAGCTCTTTCTTTTCTTTAATTGAAGATAAACTTTTAAACTTATTACATCTCTTTTGGGTTTCCAAATCAACTTTAGATATTTTTGCATAGATTTCATCTATTTTATTTTTATTTTCCGATACCCCTTTCAATGCTGTAATTTCAGCCGACAATATACGTTCACTAAGTTTAATATCGCTTTTTATATAAATATTAGAACCAGTACTTATTTCATGTATATCAACTTGAATTTTTCCGGAAGAAAATTCCCTTGGAATTTTAACAGAAATTGTACCACCACTTTCTGCTATACCAATAATTTTTCTAAACTTATTTTCAAGATTAGGTTCTTTTGCTTTTAAGAAATTGCCTTCAACTTCGTTAGCCAAGTTACGCAGATTATCTAACGCATTTATTTTTTCAGCATCTGCAGTTTGCTCCATACCAACACACACTAATTTTATATCAGAACCTTTAAATCTATTGATAACTACCTGTGCTTTGTTTAAATCGGTAGAAATTCCAGAAGAAAATACAACAACAACATTACGTTCACAAGAGTGTTCGTATATTTTGTTTATGACACGATCTAAAGAGGTGAATAATGGGAAATTTTCGCATTCTTTTAATTTTATATTATCAATAATTTTTTCAGCGTCAGAACGTTCTGTTGCAACCGAGCTCATTCTGCTTTCTGAAATTTCTACAATTTGAATTTTTTGTCCATAATCGTATAACGATGATACAAATTTTTTTGCTACATCTTTTAATATTTTAAACGATTTTTCTTTTTCATCAAATTTAGAATTAAAAAGACCACCTTCTTTTTTGTAAGAACAATCAAGAACAATGGTATATAATGTATTTATGTTTTCGGAATATTTTTTAAAAGTGATATTTTCACTTTGGATTGTTTTTCCATTTATCTCGGCTGATTTTATATCAACATCTTCTGAAGCCGTCGATGAAAACGATACCGACCATACATTTGTATCGGAATCCATATTTGGATTCTTATACTCTATAGTTGCATGTGAGTTTACTGCAACTAATAGCATTAGATATTTTAATATATTTTTCATATTCGTGATATTCTAATGTTTAATTAAATTCTTTACTTAACGCTTCTATACTTCCTTTAGATATAGTTTTCTCGACCATATCTTTACTTAATTTAAAGATTTTACAATTTGAACAATTAACTGCAACGAGTTGCTTATTTACAAATTGTAAGACAACTATTTCAAAAGATTCACCTTTTGTTGTTTTTATGACAGTTTTAGAACATTCTGATACAACTCGCTGAGAAAGTCTATTGATGTTAGATTTTATTTGTTCTCCTTGTTCAACCATAGACTCTCCTTCACGTATCATTGCTCTACCTCTTGCTATATTAGCAGAATTATCAACAGAAGCACTTAACCCATAACCGCCTCTGTGGCCAAATCCGTTATGACTATATTCTTGAGCTGATGCACGACCTCTACCTTCTCGAATTTTAGCTTTTCCTGATAAAATCAAATTATTAGCTTTAGATAGATTCGAATATGCATCTAACAAATCTATTCTAAGTTGTTTGTCATGCCTGATTGCATTTTGTACTGAATTTATCTCTTGTTGACGAACATTCTCTTCTCTAATTCTCTGATCTTCTTTTTGTTTTAAAGATATTTCCAATCTGCGTTTTTCTAGTTCGGCTTCTCGTTTTTCATTAGCTAGTCTACGTTCCTCAGATCTTCTTTGGTATTCTGCTTCTCGTTTCTTTCTTGCCTCTTGAATTTTTAATTCCCTTGTAATATTTGACATTTTAAATAGAATATAGTTATTTCTTATTTCATATGTATACCCATAAACTTCACTTAATTTTCTTAATATATCAACTATACTACAATTTGAAAAAGAACACGAAACATCTTCGGGTTGATATGCTGTACTATACAAAGTTATTCTAACGCCTTTATTAGATTCTGAAATTTTGTCTGCATCTCTTGATGCTTCTTCCAATAACTTAATAACTTTATCCATTTGAAGCCCAGGTTTTTGTATATCAAATTTACTAATTACAAAAAGTTTTAATTTTTCTTGTATTGTAAGTGGCTTCTTTTTTATATCAAAAACAATTGGTCTTTGATATTTAATCATAAATTCATTTACTTTCTTTTTTAAGCTTTCATCTTGACTTAAACCATTTAAATCTTGAGTTTTGATTATTGTCTCAAAAATGCCTAGTAAATGTTTTCCGCGCTCGACATTATTTTGCATATGATATTCTGTTACTTTTGTGATAATATGCCATGTACAATAACGATTACTTACAAAAGAAAAAATATCCTTAATAATATCAATTTCTTCGGCTTTTTTAATATTTATTCCCTCTTTAACTAAATTATCAAAGTCTGCAACTAAGTTTGTGTTCGATTCAATATTTTTACAGAAATCCGAAATATGAGAATTAAAATCTTCAATTTTTTCGGTCAAACTTTTTTCAAAAGGGAAAAACAAACATAATCCTATAAGCAAAACAACTATACTACTGATGAGAATTGGAATAGTTCTATTTTTACTTTTATTTTTAGATTTATTTGCAACATTATACAATGCGTTTACTTTATTTGATGCATTATCTACACCTAAATCAGCAGCCTTTTTATAATATCCGTATGCTTTCGATACATTAGCTTTGCAACCTAAGCCAGCTTCGTAACACATTCCCAAACCAAACGAAGCAAATCCATTACCTTGTTTTGCTGAATCTTGCCAACACTTTATTGCCGAAACATAATCCCCTCTATTATAATATGCCAACCCGCTTTCATAATCTTTTATTCCAACGATAGGTTGACTCTTTATTTCAATACCTTTTTCTCCTCGTATGATTTGCAAAGCTTCTTCACAGGTTTGTGGACGTTTTTTTTCATCCATTCGCAATGCACTTCTGATAAAATCTAACAACGATTTTTCATATGTGCCTTCATATGAAGTTAGATCATCGATGGTATCAGTTCTTACTCGCGATACTGATTCGGGTGGCAAATTACCCGTAAGCATCTTATAGGCAACGCCACCCATTGCATATATATCAGTCCATGCGCCTTGATTACCATCTTCATAATACTGCTCTAATGGTGCATATCCTTGTGTTACCATTGCTGTTAAAGGCTTATCCGATTGCTTTTTACTGACTCGCGCAGAACCAAAGTCTATCAATACAGGTTCTGTCCCGTTCTTCATTATAATATTACCAGGCTTTATATCTCGGTGCATTATACCTTCTTTATGAACAATCGACAATGCTTCAAGTAATGGCTCTATCACACGCCTTATTTCATCTTCAGTGAAAATTTTTTTATTCCTACATACCGTTTCTAAATCAGGACCATCAATCATAGACGAATCCATATAAACAGTACCATTTGCTGAAAATATATTATTTATTGTTAATAAATTCTTATGACGAAAACGCGCTAATGTTTGCGCTTCTTTTACAAAACGTTCTTTTGCCCACTCAAAGTCATTCTTTAAAGACGATGTCTTAGGCAAAACTGTCGTATTATCGGCATCTCGAAAAGCAAAATCATTCGGCATACACTCCTTCAAAGCTACGTATCTATCTAAAACCATATCGTACGCTTTATAGGTTATTCCGAAACCACCGACCCCAAGAACTTCGTCTATTCGGTATTTATCGTTTATTACTGTTTGTAATTTTAATTCATTCATAATTATATAAATTAAACCTTTATTAATAAAAAATAATACAATTGATTTTAGTATTTAGAATACTGTAATATTTTTTACTTTTTGCATTGTTGCAACTGATTGATAAACAGAAATAAACAAAAATTGTTGTTTTTTTTAAGAAAAACAATCTAAAAATTACGAATTGGGTAATACAAGCAAACTTTAAGTTTTTTAAAAAAAACTTGCAAACAGTATTCTAAATACCCATGAAAAATAAAATCAAAGCTTCTATAACAATACTAAAAAATTCAAATATATCTATTTTAGATGCAGCAAGACTCATTAAAAATATTACTGATTTCAACAACTCTACATCGATTTCAAATCTTCAGTTTTGCGCTAAGATTATCGAAACTGGACTACGACACTATAGAACAAAAGAAATGTCGATTAGTGAAGGTCTTAAAATATATATCAGTCAAAAAACACATTTACGTCCAGAATCCTACCGAGATATTCGTTATTTGTCGAAACGTTTGATAAAACGTGTGCCAGAAATTGCTAATAGAAATTTTTCGGAATTATCGCGATCTACCTGTGAGCACTATCTATCTATTGCATTTCAAACTCCGTCGCAATTCAACAAAGGACGCGCAATGCTTCATGCTCTGTTTAATTTTGCCATACGAAAAGAATGGTGCGATAAAAACCCTATAACTCTCATTGAACGCCGTAAAATCAACGAAAAAGAAATAACTCCACTATCAATAAAGCAAACCCGATCTCTTTTATCATCGGCACAAAGTAGCGATTGTTTCGCAGCTGTAGCCCTATTGATTATGGCTGGAATTCGACCTAATGAAGTTCGCAGACTATCTTGGAACGATATAGATCTATCTGAAAACTCAATTACTATACGTGCCATTTGCTCAAAGACTGGTGGTGTTCGACAAATAGAAATATCTCCAGCTTTAAAAAAGTACCTGATGCAAGCAAAACGTAATTCAGGGAAAATTTGCCCAACAAACTGGCAAGTGAAATGGCGATATATTCGCAATATTTCAGGCTTTAAAGATTGCTGGACACAAGACATTTTACGTCATACCTACGCTAGCTATCATGCAAAATATTACAAAGATTTATCTCGTCTTCAGCTAAATATGGGACATCGCAACCAATATCTACTTCGCTCACGATATATCAACATGAAAGGCATTTCCAAAAATGACGCTTATGCATTCTTCAAGAAATTATAAAAAACAATCCAAAAATCTATTTTTATTTTAAAAGCGATACCAAACTACCCCGATCTTACAAAGAGAATAATCACATTTTCTCAAGTTTTGAGGGTCTTTGTAACGAATGAGATTGTTATTTTTGCGTTCAGTTACTTCAAGATTATCATAATAGCGTCGGAAAAATCTTCTGTGCCGACGTAGGTAGATGTTCCAATTTTTCCAGTGCCATTATAGACTTTACAACGGAACATTTTGCCATTTTCGGCAATCAAGTTTGTTTTCTTGATTGTATATGTTTTCTTTGTTCCACTCTTGATAGGTGTCCAGTTAGCGCCATTGTCTGAAACTTGCCATTCGTACTTTGGCGAATCGCCTATTGCCGACACGCTCAAGACTACATCAGCTGTTGAAACTACCTTAGCAGAATAATTATTCACTTCAACTGGAAGTTTGTTTTGCAATACTTCCAAGCCCTGCACTTCTACTTTTGCTTTAACTGTTACTTTTGCAGACTTTGAAGACACTACTTCGTTTTCATCGTTGTAGGCTACAAAGCGATAGAAGAATGTTGATTCTATATCCTCGAGCAAGAGCAAGAAGTCGTCGTCAGAGAGGGTTTCCCAATCGGTTTTACCATTGGCACTTACCTGCCACTGATATGTGAGGTCGTAACCCGATACAAGCGCCATTAACTCTAAGTCTAAGCCCTGATAGGTTGTAATTGCCTTTGGCTGAGTTTTGATTATTGGAGTTCCCTTGACTTCTAACTTTGCGTATGTTGAAGTATGGGGGTCTTTTTTGTTGAGGTCGTTGTAGACTTGACAACGATACAAGTTGCCCGAAAGCTTTACTGTTGCTTTCTTGATCGTAAGTGTTTTACCTTTTGATGAGTTTTTCCAACTCTTTGGATTTTCAGGATCGCTACCAAACGCACAAACTTGCCACTGATACACTGCCTTTACTCCTGATGTCTTTGTAGCTTCTGCTGTAAAGATTGCATCTTCTTTATCCGAAACTAAAACATCTACTGGATTTACCAAAATCTTGGCTGGCTCAAGCTTCATTACTTTAAAGTTTTCTGTTTTCTTTGAAGTAATGATTTGCTTTTTTACATCTACCGAGATTACACAATAATACACGTCTTTTGAATAATAGATGTTATCGTCTGGATTTAGCTCGAAGTCGGCTTCGGTTAAGACATCTGTTGTGTACGTTGCCTTTGTTGCCTTTGCGATAGGCTCGCCATTCTTGTACCATTGATACTTGTATGTGCCTGTTTCGCCCTTTGGCTTTGTAGACTTTATCGCAAACGTTGCTTTGTTCTTTTTGCCCTTTATTATCGCAACCTCTGGAACATGCTTTTTGGTGTCAATAGTGTAAGTTGGTTCAGACACTACAACAAGCTTTGCAGTTTTTGAAGTTGCAGTTGAAATATCATTTTTAAGAATACATCTGTATTCTTTGTTGTTGTCTTTGGCTTGGAGGTTTTCAAGCTCGAGCGTTGATGATGTTGCCCCACTTACATCTTCCCATACCTTGCCATTCTTAACTTGCCACTGATAGTATATACCACCACCACTTGCCGATACTGAAAGTTCGGTATCATCATCAACTGCTGTTGGTATTGCAACTGGTTGCTGTGTAATCTTGATTTTTGATGTCTTTAGTACAGTTAGCTTGCTTGTTTCTGATGCAACCGATCCACCACCATTCGACACTACACAACGATATTCACCACTATCTGATTCGTTTAGATTGCTAATGTTGTATGTTGACGATGTAGCACCAACAATATCAACCCACTTACCATCTATAAGCTTCTGCCACTGATATTTTAAATCATATCCCGTTGCAGATACGGATAAGGTTGTATAATACCCCGTGTAGCTTTGAGTGTTTTGTGGATGTGATGTTATCAACATAGATTCACGAACTACAACTTCTGCAACAGAACTTTGTACGCTCCCAACTTGATTTGACACAACACAGTAATACAAACCTGCTTGGCTAAGTTGGATATTTGTTAAATTCAATGTTGTTTCTGTTGCACCTTCTATGACTACTCCATTAAAATACCATTGATAAGTCAAATTTTCCCCACTTGCCGATACGCTCAAGGATATATCCGAATCACGCAATACTTCAAATGACTTTGGCTGATTTATTATAGATGGTAGTAATATATGTTCATAAGCACCTATTGTTGGAGTTGTTGAAGAACGTAGATATCCACGAGCATCGGTTGTGATACCTTCAATAACTTTAGCCGATTCAATGGCTACACTACCAGCTTCAACCGAAATTGTTTTTACATTCCCACCATAATAATCAGGGGTATTTAGTTTTACATCGGTTGAAATAATATCTGTGTCCCCTAACTTATAATCTACAATACAATTATACGATTCAAATATTGATGAATTTGCCAACTGCACTACACTTCTGTAGTTGTTGTTTATCATTATAGTGTTATAAGTTTTACAATACGATACATCTATTTCAATAGCACATCCGTTATAATCAGGATGTTGTTGCATTGTACAATATTTTATTTGAGCTGTTGATCTATTTGCAAAATGCAAAATTTCTTCAGATCTATTTGAATAGTTTTTATAAAAAGTACTATTAATTATTTCTACTGCAGAATTATTTGAATGCAATGCTCCAGCATACAAAGAATTACAGCCTTCAAAATAGCAATTTTCAACTTTCATAGCACCATTTTTCACATAAAGAGCACCACCAGACCACTGTGTTGCGCAATTTATAAATTCACAATTTCTAATAGTGATAACGCCATCATTGTCTAAACATATTGCGCCACCATTACCACTTGCATTACAATTTATAAACTTACAATTTTCAACTATAGAATTTCCGTTACCTGTAATAGCTTGTGTTCCCGAATTTTTAAATGTGATGTCGCTTATCTTATTTACAGCAGACAGTATTTCAATCATACCACATTTGTTTTGAGCATCAAAAATAGTTTCTGCATTTTCTTTACGTTCTGACAACGAATTTTCAGAGCCGTTAAAACCTCCAATGATTTTTACGCCAGTATTAAGTTTGATAGTTTTTGTGAAAGTATATGTGCCACCTTTTACCCAGATTTCTGCCTGACTTCCCGAACACATTTCGATAGCTCTTTGTAAATTAGTAAATGCACTTGCCCACGTTTTACCATCAGAATTATCGCCATTGTGCGACACATATATTTTCTTCAAACTTTCATTAGATAATTGAACAGTTGTTGCATTTGAATGTATTATCATATCGCCGTCACGAACAACGCATCTATACAATTTTACGTCTTTTGAATTTTTTATTATTGGTGTTGAATATAAAGCAGAACTTGCACCAACTATATCCGACCAAGTATTACCACCATCGATAGACTCTTGCCATTTAAATTCGACACAACTACTTCCACCTGATACAGAAACAAAGAAGTTAACAGAGTTTCCCACATGAACTTTTACAACGTTTGGTTGTTTTGATAACATGATACCATCTAACCAAAAATCTTTATTTTGATTTTCTACAACAGGCACCAAATCAAATGTAAGTTTATTGCCATTTTTATCTGTAATATTAAGAGCCAAAATCTCTTCGGCAGTCATATCTTTAATTCGCACACGCGACTTTTGATAATCGTGAAATACAACTGCGAAACTTCCATTAGTTCCATCAATAAGCTTAAACTTTCCAACCGACAATGTATTGTTATTTAAATAAATATTTAACTTTGAATTTGGATAAAAATCAAAAACACCTATTTCGTTTTTTGCATTCAAATGTAAATCGACTTCAGAAGAAGAATATGCACCCGATACATCTGACTCTGATTTTGCACCAGACTGATTAAAATTACATATCTTGAAAGTAGAATTTGCTTGCGAGTTAAATATGCCAGATTTACTTTTACCAATATTAAAAGCATTTGTAGAATTCAAATACACAACTCCATCGTTAAAGAAAACATCAGATGTAAACTTCAAGGAGTTTTCTTTTGCATTAGAGATTACTTCTGAAAATATTACAGGAACACTTGGATTTTTACATATTTGCTCGACTTGTGCGAACTCGTAAAAACAAATATACGGAGCATACATTGTACAAAACTGAGCATTATTTGAACCGACATTTGCAAGCATTTGTCCTTTTACACTCAAATAACCATTTATATACGATTTACCAGCTACATAAAACGAACCATTAGAGTTATCCGATTTCCCAATTAACAGCTTAGCCAATGGTTTTTTATTATCCGGATTTTCGCCCAAATAAAATGTTGATGTAGTTGCAAACAAGTTAAAATAGCTTGATGAAGTTATATCGACATACGCACCATCGGCTATTGTTATTGTACTTTTTTCTCCATTTAAAAATCTAGTACCAACCCATGATTTTGAAATTTTTACATCTGAATAATGAAATTGAACGCCAGTTCCTGTAACTTTTATATCAGTATTTATGTCAGCATTGGTTCCATACCATATATCACCATTTTTTAAATTCAAAGTTCCATCACCATCTATCAGTATTTTAGATTGATTTTTGCGATAATTCTTATCACCCCAAAGATACTTCTCTGAATTAGAAAGCACATATAATGTTTTACCAGCGTCTATCGATATTGATGCGTTAACATCATTAGTAGAATCAAATAAAATCTTAGTTACCATTACATCTTCATCTACATGCAAAGAACTACCATCTGATAAAATCAAGTTTCCAACTATCATATATTCAGATGATTTTATATCGCCAACTACATTAAATTCAGACAACGAAACATAGGTGCTTAAAGAGTAAGCTTCTTCGTTTGAATTAAATACTTTGCATCTATAAAATCCAGTATTATTGGTATTGGGTTTTATAATAAAAGAATAATTAGCATTAGTTGCTCCAGCTATATCAACCCATTGCGTAGAATCGGCAGAATATTGCCATTGATAAGACAAATTACTTCCACTTGCCGAAGCGTTCAAAACAACTGTTTCGTTGTATTTTACCGATATATAATCGGTTGGTATTTCTACCTCAATACCTTTTGATACCGACAATTTATATACATCAGAATACAATACGCAATTTTCAACTTCAACTTTACATCTATACTCAGATGAATCGGCAGTAGTTGCACTTAAAATTGTAAATGTATTTGATTTTGCACCAACTATATCTATCCAATTATTATTTTGGAGTTTTTGCCATTGGAATGAATCAGCTTTAGTGGATTCAGATAACGCTATGAATGTTGTCGATTCTCCACTCTTTAATGTTTTATTAAAGCCTTCAACAAAATTTACACGAGGAATTTCCACAGCTCCTATGCAACATGGATTTGAACGCGACAAACCTCTTATATCATCAGTAGGAGTAATTGATGTATTTACTCCCGTAAAAGCAGCAGAACCATCTGATGCTATCGACAGGGCTTTAACTCTACCAAAAGTTACTATGTTTTCCGATAATTTTGGATCTGATGTTATTATATTAACGCCAGCAGAATAAGGTTTATCTGAAACAGAATTTGAAACAGATACATCTCCAGAAACTGCTGTCGATACATTTTTACTATCCCAAAATATTGAATTTTCTACCGAAGCATTAGCAGAAGGTTCGCAAAAAATTGCGTATCTTGATGTATTATTCTTACCTACAAATGTACAATTTGAAATCCTTGCAACCGATTCTTTTGTGCATACAATGGTATCTACATTTGTTGGAGTTGTATCTAAGTTTGTGTTGAAATGATTGTTTACAAATGTGCAATTCACGCAATTGAACGTGGAATTGTTTGAATGAATAGTAGACGAAACTTTGCCAACATTTTCAATAAATGAACAATTTGTAAAATTCACATTTCCTTTTGCATTCAACAAATAAACTGCCGCACTACTCCATTGAGTTGCGTTATTTTCAAAGCTACAATTTTCAAACTTAGAGTATGAATTTCCTAAAATTTGAACACACGCACCATTCCATATAGCATAATTATTTTTAAAAACACAATTTATAAAATGAGGTGAAGAATTATTTATTGTTATTACAGCACCACTTTCTTGTGTTGTTGCATTCGTAAAAATCATATTGCTAATAACAAGCGATTCAGAAATTTTATTTGCATTAAATAACGATATTTCATTTTTCCCATCAATAATAGTTTCGCCAAAATTTGAAGGATTTGATGTATCGACTGTGAAATCATAACCACCTTCAATTTTTAAATTTCCCTTTAATGAAATAGTCGATGACGGTGCGTATGTACCACTTTCAACTTTTATAATAGCAGATTTACTTCCAATAATATCAATAGCAGTATTTAAAGTTTTCTTTGGTGTTTTGGCTGACAACCCGTCAAACGCATCATTACCAAATCGTTCAGATACATACACGCATGTAGGAATACTAACATTTACATTATACGACTGCGATATATTTTTCGATGGTGTGGATATTTCGCAAACATATGTGGCATTTTCTTCTGTCTGATTTAAAGTTATTGAAGATGATGTTTGATTGTCTATCAAAACTCCATTTTTATACCATTTGTAAGAATACGATGAATCGGTATATCCATTAACCGATAATGTAAACGTTTGTGTATTTGTAGGCAATAACACAGAATTTGATATACCCATTGCCTGATAAGCCCCAACATAACATGGAAAATCTCGTTGAACTCCGTTTGCATCAGACGTTGGAGTAGTATCGTATTGTTTACCTATACAAAATTTTTCATTAGGTATTGGAATTACACTTAAACAATCAAAAGCATCTGTAATTTTATACAATTGAGGAATGTCTGTCAGAATATCAGAACCATTTGCCCCCGAGCTTACAACCGATTTGTAAACATTTTCAACTTTTACTTCGGCATTTATATCATTATTTTTAACACCAGCTACATTACCACATAAAAGACTATTGTATACCTCAACAGAGCAATCCCACGAATCGATAGCGCCTCCACTTGTGTTAGTAGTATTTGAATAAATTGTACAATTATTGACAGTTAACACAGCATTAGAGCCAACATCGATAGCACCACCACCACCATTTAACGCCTTATTTTCAACGAAAGAACAATTAGATAATGAAGTATTGCCACCACTAAAATGTATTGCACCACCATATGTATTTGACGTATTACCTGAGAAGGAGCAATTAAACAAATTATTTTTACTTGCATTTACAACGGCTATTGCACCACCTCCATTCATGGCAATATTATTAGTAAACCCACAATTATAAAACGCATTGCTTAGTGCCTCCGAATAAACAGCGCCACCGTTATCTTGAGCTAAAGAGTCTTTAAAAATAATGCCATTACACGAAAATTCATTTACGCCCGATGCAACATTTATAATTCTATATAATTTATTGCCAGAAAGTATTGTTTTGTTTGATTTATCTCTAAATTGCTTATCTGACTCGGTACCGATAAAGTCACCAACAATCTCAATAGGAGATTTTATGTTGAGAGTATCGCCTTCGATGTATGTTCCCGAAGAAATCCATATTTCAACTTTTTTATTTGGACTAAGATTAGCAATTTCTACTGCTTTAGAGATAGAAGCAAAAGCCCTATTCCACGAATATCCATCGTTTTCATCGCTACCGTTTTTTGATACATATAAACGTTTTTGAATTGTATTTACAACAATTTCATTTGAACGAGTTTCTCCAATTGATTGAGCTATTGCCACATATGTAGCTGTTGTTTCGTATTGCGATATTTTTAAAGTTGCAGAATTAGCCCCTTTTACAACCTCGCCATTTTTCAACCATTTCCATTTTATATCTGACTTAGAACTAACTGCGGTTATTTCAAATTCTTCCCCTACATAAACCGATGTATCGGGCATTGAAATAGATACTTCATTTGCCTTATACAAACGAAAATCTTGAGCTTTTACAATTTCGCCTTTATACTCAAAATCGCTGTCGGTATAGTTAGTAAGAATTTCACTGCCATCAGAATAAACAGTAGTAAAGATATTTTTAGCGACTTCTCTATGATCATCTATAAATTCATACTGAAGATACTTAACAGGTTGATACTCTTTGTATGCGTCTCTAATTGGTAATAGATTTTTGTAATCTATAAAATAGAATGTTAAACGACCACCAAACTCAAAAAATTTCAATCTACGTTCAGTTTTGTTTTTGAGAGCATAATATGGTGTTGTCTCGGTTTCTGGTCGCTCAAATGGATAATCTATTGTACAGTAATACGGATTACTTAGAATAATTCCATGATATACACTTTGCCAAAGTGGTATGATTTTATCAATCATATCTTCTCTTGCACCCACATATTTTGGCCATGCAGTTACATAGAGAGCGTAGTCAAGTGTTTTAGCAACGTGATCGCAAGGGCCTTCAGAACTAAAACCAGCAAAATGTTCTTCGGCTTTTTCAGCGATTTTATTCATATAATCTGCAGTATCTTGCCTTGTGCAAGGATGATCTTTATGAAAACAGCTATATGGTGTTATACAACTTGTTACGTCGATATGTAATGTACCATTAAGCCCTAAACTTTTTAAAAATTCAAAGTCGTCTGGAAATATTTTTTCATGCGTAGTTTGAAAACAAGCATAGTACGCACGTCCACCAGGAAGAATCGAATGCTTTTGATACGCACCTTTATAATCTAATGCAATATTGTTCCAATCAAATCGAGTTCCAATGGTGTAATGGTCAGTATGCGTTACATGGCAAGTCATCTGATAGCCATAACTTTTACCCAATTCAATGACCTCACGCATTTTAGCTTCGCCACCAAACGCCTCTTCAACTGGAGCAAGATCGGGGTATCGACCATCAAAACCACCAGAATGCCATCCAACAAAGCACATTTCAACTTTGTCTAAACCAAAGTTTTTAAGGCGAGTCATAATACGTTTGAAATCATCAAACGAGTGCATGACGTTTATTTTAGGTTCATTTTCGGGCGTTTGATGTTCTATTTGTTGATAATTATCTTTTACCCCATTTTTTATTCTAACAAACATCGATTCAGCTGTGTATTTTAGTCGGGGATTATTTTTTACACGCTCTTTAAGTGGAATAACTTCGCCTCTACTTAGCTGATAATTTCTATACACTTTCCCCATATCGCAATAATTTGCCGATTGTGATAATTTGTAGAAGTCTACAATAATATCTTCGTATGGGGAGCGTCTGATTTCTTCAATATTAAAACGTGGATAAACTTCGTAGATGCCGTACTTTGCAGTTGCAATAAATGAAAACTCGTACTTAAGCCCTTTTATGATAGCCACCCAAGTTTCTCTGGGTGTCTTCATACCCATGATAGGCATAACAACTCTATTGCAAGATAAATTACCATCGTTTAATTTAAAAGTTCCCAATCTGCTATCACCTAAAACAAAATAACCATCTTCCCCTTTAACAGCCCTTGCTGTATCTAAAACAACATCGATATATCTTACGTTTGATGCAATGGTAGATGCAGGAATGTGAACTCGCATAGCTCCAGCATCGGGAGATTGCGACAATGATACAGTTTGAACAGAAGTAGAACCATTTTTGTATGTAGTTCTAATCTGAGCTTTATTTATAGCTAATAAGAAATTAGATAGAATAAATATAAGGGTAAAGAAGAATAGCTTTTTCATTTTTTATTTGTGAGGGAATAAAAAAACAAAATAAGAGTATAAAATGAATTCTATTTACTTTACTTATATATGCAATATTTTTTTATATATTATGTATTTTGAACGATTTAATTTTATAAAACTATATAACTTTAGCCTCTCAAAATATTATAAAAAAGCGTTCCCAAATGGAACGCTTTGAAGTTTATTTTACTTAAATTTTTTTTGACGTTTTATTTGTTTTTTTGTAGGTTTTAATTCTTGTGGAACTTCATCGTAAACTCGAACAAAGTCGACTTCAAAAAAGTCAGGCAACACTGCATCAAACAATCTTGGATCAGGTTTGCCCCACGTTCTACGACCTGCTGAAAGTCCACCATCATTACCTACTTTGCGATATCCACCTGGCTCTGTCGAAACAAGTACAAATTGTTCTACATTAGACACTGGCGAGTTTTGCTCGCCAATTTTCTTGCCGTTTGCATAAAAAGTGTATCCCTTGGGAGACCAATCTACACCATAGTAGCACCAACCGTCTTTATCGGCTTCGTAATCCCATGAAAAGTGTCCGAACCATTTTGAATCTTTGCCGTATCCACCCCACCCGTTTCCAGCAATAATTTTACCGTGGTTATGTTGACGATAATTTTCCATAATGTCGGTTTCTACACCACAGACAGACGCATCTGGATTAGAACCAACTCCTGGAGCTTGGAGCCAAAAAGCCGAATGCCAACCACCATATTTAGGTTGTTTGCAACGAATTTCATAATAGCCATACTTGTGCATAAACAAAGGTTTACGCATTTTACCAAAAGGCCAAAATCCCTTTGTATCTTTGGGAATATCGTAAGTGAGTGAACCTGTCTGCAAGTGTGGCGAACAGAAATCATTACCTTTGCGAAGCAAGTGCAAGCGAACAGTTTTACCAGTCATTTCAACGCCTTCGTAATTGTGTGCAAACGCTGGAAAATCTTGTCCCCAAAACGATTCTCTGCACATCCATTTTGTTTTATCAATTTCTTTGCCATTGAACTCATCGTGCCAAACAAGTTTCCATTTTTTGCCAGCAGGCAGATAGCTTGGAGCTTCATCTTTTAGTACTTTTGTTGGAATTTGTACAACTGGACGTGTTTTTATATTATCGATTTCTACCAAAGCAGAACATACGTTTGCAAATACAGTTGTTGTAATAACTCCCGCAATAATTGATAATTTTTTAGTCATATTTTTTGTTTAATATTATTTGGCAACTGGCACTATTACGTCGGCACGAGATTTCTTTCCGTCTTCGCCAATAAACGACAACGTTATTTCTTTTTCATTTACTTTAACGTTCATCATTTCTCTTGCACTATTTACTATATTGGGAACTTTTATGATATCGCTTGCCTCAAAGAATTTATATTTATGATAGTGTCCACTAACAATGAGTGAAAATCCTGCTTTATTCAAGATATCAGCAAAGCACTTTTGAAAATGTATTGCACCGTGCCAACCACCACCAACTGGTGGAATATGAGTAATTAAAATCTTAACTGGTGCGTTTTTATATTCGGGAGTTTCAATAACTTTTTTCAACCACTGTGCTTGTTTTTCACGATAGGTGTCGAAGTTGGCTCTATCTGAATATTCAATGCCTTGGTCTGGTTTATCTTCGCCACCATCGATAACAACAAACATTGCTGGCCCTGCTCTGAATGTAAAATATGGAGCACCCGTTGTAGTTGGGAAAAACTTCATGAAATCGTTTGAAATCAATCCACGAGCTTCGTGATTGCCTCTAATCATGAACATTGGTAAGCCATTTTTAGTGAACTCGGTAATAACGCCAAGATATGAATTAAACACTTGTTCAATAGATTCCATAGAGTGTACCATATCGCCATTTAGTATCAAGAAATCGGTATTCTTTGGCGTATGCTTTAAAAGATTTGCCAAGAATTCTGATTTTTGATGAATGTCGTTTACAACAGAAAACGATATTTCTTTTTTAGTAGAATCTAACGTTTTAAATTTAAGTGGTTCAACTTTATATACGCGAGTACCAACGTATGCACCATAATAAGTCAGACCACGTTGCCCAGGAATTTCTTCTACAACTCTACGCGAGAACGCTCTGTAATTATAGACTGTGTTAGGTTTTAAGCCCTCAACTTTTACTTGATGAAACGTGCCGATAATTTTTCTACCTATAGGAGCATTGTAATACTTCGGACGATCTTTTGCGTAGAAATGCGTGCCATCGTTGGGGGCAATTTCTACCCACGATATTGCTGGTTTGTCGGTTACCCAAACAACAGTAGCTTCGGTTTCGGATATACCATGAACGTATGGTCCATGTATTATTGATATTTTGTATTCAGGATTTTTAGATACTGAATTTATAGGTTTTGCCTGAACAACGCAAAATGCAGAAATACAAACGAATAAAAATGCAGAAATAAATTTTAGTAATTTCATATTATAAAAAGCCTTTCAAATTTATTTTTTCACATCAACAACAATGTCGTCGGTTGTTTTTTTACCTTCGCTGTTGAGGAACTTCATTGTGATTTTATCTGAATCAACATGAACATTCATCAACACGCAATTTGCATTTATGATATTTGGAACTTTAACAGAATCTGATGTTGGTGCAAAGACATGTTTGTGTAAGTGTCCACTTATGATTAACGAAAAACCTGCATCGTTTATTATATCGGCAAACATTTTTTGGAAATGTATCGAGCCATGCCAGCCACCCCACGACGGAGGAATATGTGTGACCAAAATTTTAACAGGAGCGTCTTTATATTCTTTTGAGTTGATAACATCTTTCAACCATTGTGCTTGATCTTTGCGATAGGTATCGAAGTCAGCTCTGTCAGAGTATTCAATGTCGTTGTCTGGTTTATCTTCGCCACCATCGATTACAACAAACATTACATGCCCTACTCTGAATGTAAAATATGGTTTGTTTGTTGGCGTTGGAAAATACTTCATAAAATCGCATTCAACAGTACCACGAGCTTCGTGATTACCACGAATCATAAACATTGGAATGCCCTTATTTGAAAAATCAGCAGCAACATTTAAAAACGATTTAAACATTTGATCTTGCGTACGCATTGAATGTACCATGTCGCCATTGAGCATCAAAAACTCAGAATTTTTTGGTACAAATTTTAGCAAATCCGACATTTCATTAGATTTTTCGTGAATATCGTTTACAACAGAAAAAGTGATTTCTTTTTTCGATGTATCGAGTGTTTTAAACTCTGGAAGAACCTTTCTAAAAACACGAGTTCCGACAGTTTCGCCATAGTGCGTTCTAACATCGTCATCTACTACGCAACGCGATACAACACGATACCTATACTTTGTGTTAGGTTGTAAATTTTTAATTTTTATAGTGTGAAATGTGTCGATAAGTTTGCGTCCTAAAGGTGCATTGAAATATCTTGGACGTTGTTTTGCATAGAAACTTGTTTTGTCTTTAGGAGCAATTTCCACCCATGATATTGCTGGTTTATTTGTTACCCAAACAACAGTAGCTTCGGTTTCTGAAACACCATGAACGTATGGTCCATAGATGATTTTCATGGGCGTTTTGTTTTCTTTGGGTTGTTCAGCCAATGCTTTTGCATCGGGCTTTGGTGTATTTGTATTTGCAAACGCAAACACTGATACAAACAATGCTATAATTGTTGTTGTAAGTTTTAATGATTTCATAATTTGATAATTTTTTATTATTGTTAAATAGTTTCTCTTTAGAGAAGTCCTCCCACTTTAATTGAATAAGTTAAGCAAACAAGTCTACTAAGAATGATGCCGAACTTTATTGAATATGTTTTACATATAACATGATTTTGAGCAAGAAAAAAGTTCACAAATGTGGACTTTGAATTTTAATATTTTGTAATATTATTTCTTTAAAGTGTAGCCAAAGTTATGTTCAACTTCGCCAGTCTTTGAAGGTTTCATCAATACTAAAACCTCTTTGCGACCACCCTTGCCATCTATTGTCTTGAAGCCTTTAACCTTAGTGTTAGGCGATACTCTTACAAACATATCAATGGGAACTTTCTTTTCTTGTATATCGCTTACATAAATTTCGCCATTTTCTTTTGTAATTATTTTTGCGTCTTTACTTTGTGTATAAATGCCTGCAACTACTGTTATATTTTTTACAGCATGTTTATCTATTTTAGCCAACAGACTCTCAAAACCATGGCACCAATCGCCAAAAATTTTATGACCTTTTACAAAGTAAGAATGCGATTTTGTAGCGTTGCCAGTAGTTCCAATGCTCAAAAGTTTTATCTCAGTGATTTTTCTACCATCAACATTGTAATGATAGATAAAGCCTAACTTTGCCGACCCCTCAGGAGCTAAAATTACTTTGCATTGCTTGTACACATTTGATTTGTAAATTTTGCCTTTGTGATAAATTGCAGTACCACCACAACCGACGGTATCAGCCACTTTGAAGAGGTCGCAACCTTCGCCTTTGTCGGTATGATAACTCCAGCCAGTACGTTTCCATTCATCGTACCATTTTTTAGCAATGTTATATTTTACTGTTTTGCTGAATACATCAATACCACTATTTTCGATAGATTTTTCAAGCTCAGGACCATACACACGATGTGCAACTTCCGAGTTTTCCCAAGCAACATCCATTTTTCTGCGAGGTTCATAGCGAACATTTGCCATTTCATTTCTCGATTCATTGAATTTTTCTGCTTGTTCAACAAGTTGTTTATCAGAAATACGTTCAACATTGCCCAACTTTTTTGCAATTTCAGAAGCACTCATCAAGAAAGCTCCAACGCCATAAACTTGAGTAGTGTTTTTGTTAAAGGCATTGGGCGATGATCCAATAGGCTGAACATAGCAAACTTTTCCATTTTCATCAACTAAACTTTTCAATCCTTCCCAAGCTTTAAGAACGGTATTCCAGTAAGATTCATCTAGTAAGCCTTCGTTTACGCCCCAAGCCAAAGCAAATGTGATAAAACCACTCGACGAGCCTTCTCCACCTTTGGTAATACCCTTGTTGTATTGTTTGTTGTCTGCCAAATTTACGCCCCACAAACCATTCTCAAGTTGAGCTTCTTTTACAGCTTTTGCCATTTGCAAATACAAATCTTTATAGAATTTGTAATTTGGATTATCCTTGGGATATTCTTTCAAAACCATTGCCAAACCTGCAATTACCCAGCCATTGCCACGCCCCCAAAAAACTTTTTTGTTGTTTTCGGTAAGCTGACCAATGAAACGACGATCTCTATAAAATAGTCCGTCTTCTTTTGAAAATAGCGTATCGGTACTCCATTTGAACTCTTTGTTTAGATAATCTAAATATTTTTTATCGTTAGTGATATGATACATATGCAAGAATGTAATTGGAGCCATGTAGAGAGCATCGCACCAATTCCACGAGCAAACAGGAGAACGCCCAAAGCCCTTTGATTCGCCTGTCGTCCAAGTCGAAGCATCTGCTAAAATTTTATCTAACCCTTGCTTTACATAAACGAAACGTTCATTTTTTGAGGTATCAGCTCTGTAAGTTTCGAGCCACGCATGAGGAACAGCAAAATCATCGGCATGATACGGACGACCTTCGCTATAAGTCCATGCGACTGCATCGCCAAAACGCACAACTTCAGCCCAATAGCGAGCGTTTCCAGTTGCTCTTGAAAGAGCTATCAAACCATCGTAATAAGGAGCTATTGGCCAATCACGAAGCGAGATATTGTCGCGTGGATTTTTTATATTGTACTCAGCAACTTTTTCTGCGAGCGACAACACTTCTTTTGCTGTTGGCGTTTCAGAGGCAAACATAGTCTGCCCGACAAGTAAACATATCGCAATTGATAGATATTTTTTCATTTTAATTACTTTCTTTTTTTAATTTAAATGTAGTTTGAATCGTTGCCATTTCATTAGCATTTACGATATACTCGAATCCTGCTATATTGTAATTTTTTAGCTCGACATCTTTAGGATGTTTAGGTGTTTTATCAAAAATTTTTGCAACAACTTTCACGTTGCCTTCAGCTTTTACTATCAAGATTTCCTTCCCAAATTTTAGGTGAATTTCTTTTTCTGAAACAACTTCAACTTTAGCTTTTGTAGGCAATGGGAATTTGATAGAAACTGCTTTATTTGGTGTAGCCTTTACAACGTCGGTTATTTCGAGGTATTGTTCATTTATTACCTTAAAAGAACGTGTTGCCAATTCAACATCACGACCTAATACTTTAGTCATATCGATTTTTACACCACGTTTTTTGTCAGAATCCCAAACGCCGATAATTTGAGCCAATGCATTGATTGCATGATTTTTATCATTAACCGATAGTGTTGAATGGAATTGATTTATATAGCGAATTAGTTTCCAACGAGGAGATGTTGGTTTTTTATTCCAAATCGCTACTTTACGACGTTCCATTTCATAATAAGGAAGAATTACAATATCTTCTACCCAACGGTATTTACCAATATCTAATACAAAAGAACCTGCATCTAAATGTCCATGTCCATTATTACCCTTACCCGCTTTTACACCGAGAAAAATCTTAGGTTCATTGAAAGTTTTAACAGTTGCTACGCTACAATTTCCTCGTGCATAGTATAGCTTTTGGGATGTATCTTTGATATCAGAAAAGTTTATATTTGCTATATCTATCAAAAACAATGGAGCTAAACGAGGGTATCCACTTGTAACTGTAACGCCATGATCAACCCATGTTTCTGTTTTTAGCAAAAGATGCTTTATTGGCGATAATATAGAATTATCTTTACATTCATTTGCAAACCAAAACAATGTATGAGACATAGGAGCATTAGTACCGTTATCGCTAAAATTAAAACATAGCTCTGTATGCGATCTATTTGCTACTACGAATTTTGCCGACTTCAAAAAGCCTTCGCTTTTTTCTAAATCGAAACTTGTCCCGAATGTTTCACGCAAAACTTTTATTAACACAACTTGATAAGATGTTCCGTATTCCCAATACCCTACCCCTTCGGGATACACGCCTTCAGGAGCATACGCTTGCATTGCTAGTGGATTTGCATTTATTGCACGAAGTATCACACTCTTTGCCAAATTTTTATTGTATTCAAATGCTACAATAGAAGCCGAAACTACACCAGCGTTGCAAACTTGATTCCAATTATTTCTACCAGTAAAACCCCAAGTATTATGTTTTAGAGCTTTTTCAACAATGGCATTGCCAAGAACATCTTTTACATCTTGCGACAAATCGTTGTAGAGGCTATCTAAGCCGATTGAAATTGCCAAAGCCATTTCAGCTGTGTCGAGATAATGCTTCGGATTCCAACTTTTAAACGATGCCGAATTAAGCATTTCTTTTTCTGCTGCTTTTAGATATTTTTCATCGCCTGTAATTTTATAAGCGTACGACAACGCTGCAATGCGTAATAAAAATGCTCTTGAAATGCCTAAAATACGCTTACCTGAACCATCTAATTTGAATTTCAACTTAGGTGCATTCAAGCTGTTGTTTGCAATTTCTAAAATCCTTTCGTGATGAGCTTTTAAAATAGCATTTTTTTCGAGATTAGCTTTTATAAGAGCTATGTCGCTATCTTTGAAAAATAAGCGTGGATGCTTTTGAGGAATTTTTGAAAAATCAACATCAGCTTCGGTTTTCATCGGCTTTGTTTTTTTCCATGTTTTCCAGCTGATGAGTTTTGAAGGTTGAAGTTGCTCAACTCTTATCATGTCGCTTTCTGCATGCGAGTTTATTACACTCGCACACAAGATAGAA
>SUVO01000024.1 GCA_015061955.1 Verrucomicrobiaceae bacterium | reverse complement strand
ACACACGTTTTAAAACGTGCGAGGCACGTGCTTAGGACGTCGCTTTTGCGAGCGTGAGCGACCTTTGGTCGTGAGTCGATGCAAAAGTGCGTCATAAGCTGTGAGGTGCCTCGATTGCGATACTATATACAAAAAGAGCATTCCAAACGGAATGCTCTTATCATTATGATATAAAAAATTCGCAATCGAGGCACCATCCTCGCACGTTTTTTATGCGCCACAGCCTCCATCTTTGTAACCACAGTCGCGACACGAACGACATTTGCCATCGAATACATACGCATACGAATGACACTTAGGACATGTCAAAGCACTGCTCATAGCATTGTCTTTCTTCTTTGGCTTTGCAGATGTTGAAGATGTAAATGAAAGCTCTGTTTGAATTGGAGTTTTTTCAACCGACTTTACTTGCATAGTATGACCATTACTGCAGAACATTTCGCTGATGTAGTTCTGCTCAAGCGAACGCAAACGGCGATCATTTTCTGCAGGGAACATCCAATCTAAAAGTTGCATAAGTAAGTCGACAATACTCTTACATGAGTGGATTTCAGGTTTGTCTTCGTCTTGGTATTCACCAATCTTCACCCAACCAGATGGATCGAACGACATGTATCTGAAAGAAGATATAAAGCTTTCAAAAGGAACGCCATATTGTAAAGCAATAGAGAATGCCTTACAGAAAGCATCGAACATACCATTGATGAACGAGCCACCCTGCCCAAGATGTCCGAAAATTTCGGCACAACGTCCAGTTTCAGAAATACCAACGGTCATAAAGCCATTGATATCGCTACCAATAGTAAACTTAACAGTCTGTCCCCAACGGCGATAAGGTAAACGTTTGCGTTGTGGATTTGCGTGTTCATTTGTACGAATTTCAGTTGCCTGTGCTACGAGTTTCTGCCATGCGTCTTGAACTTCGGTAGAATCTAAACGCATAGAGTAAACAGCATTACCCTTTGAACCATCGCGATAAATTGCAATACACTTAACACCAAGTTCGTGAGCTTCAACAAAACTGTTAATAATATCCTGCTCAGAAACGCCAGCTGGCATATTGATAGTCTTTGACGATGCACCTGAAATGAATGGTTGAAGAGCACCCAACATCTTAACGTGACCAGCAGTTGCAATACAACGAGAGCCACCAAACGGAGTGTTTGCACAGTCGAAAACAGCAAGCGTACGTT
Source organism: Verrucomicrobiaceae bacterium (assembly GCA_015061955.1). GTDB lineage: Bacteria > Verrucomicrobiota > Verrucomicrobiia > Opitutales > Intestinicryptomonadaceae > Merdousia. The sequence continues at coordinate 35,211 of SUVO01000024.1, read as the reverse complement.
CGTTTATCCATGGAATATTTTCCATGTGACCACAACCGAACATAATAGACATATCATTGAAAGCCAACTTGCCCTTTTCGGCTGCCGATGCAAGACTCTTGTAGAAGATTTCGTATTGAGAATCGTCTGAGAACGACGCAATACGCGCTGAAATTTCTTTGCAAACTTCGCCACCATCATCAAGCTGACGCAAAACTTCAAGCTTATCTTTTACATGGCGAGAATTCATAAAGTTTTCCAAACCAGCCAAACCAGATACTTCTGCAACAATTGTAGCAATCTGACTAAAACTATAACCAAGCTTTTCAAGACCTTGTGGAACTAAACCATTGATGAGAGTCATGCTACCACCACCACTGAGAGCCTTGTGTTTTACCAACGAATATTCAGGTTCAGCCGAAGTTGTACCTTCTTCGTAAATACCCATAGGCGCACTAATTGTTCCTGTTGGTGCAATACACGTTACAAAGCTATTACGGAATGTTTTTGCATTTTTAAGCAATGCCCATTGTACACCAGCTTCTTCAACAACATCTTTCCAGCTATCGTCTAAGGTAAGCTTACAACCAAGACTTTTCTTGAAACCTTCAATAGCGTCTTCTGGTGTGAACGATTCTTCGTATGGCAATTCAGAAGACGCTAATTTCTTTGCCGAAACTTTCATACCGAGCACTTTCTTAAGCTCGTTATTCATAACTTCGTGCATATTTATAACCTTGCGCAAGCTACCCTTTATGAGCTGATATTTTGAGAACTCGCCAAGTGTTGAACCAAGCTTTGCACTAACATTGTAGCAAACCGATGTCAACAACGATGCCAACGACGATGCCACAGCTCTACCATCAGCTGAATCGTAAGGAATACCCATAGCCATCAACAAGCCACCAATATTTGCCATACCTATACCAGTTGTACGATAATTTACTGTATTGATTGCAATTTCTGGAATTGGGAAACCACCCTTAGTTACGTTCATATCGGCAGCTAACATTGCAATCTGGATTGCATGCTTAAACTTTTCGATTTCCAAACGTCCGTTCTTGAAGAAGCGAATAATATTAAACGAACTCAAATTGCACGAACTAAACAATGGTCCTAAATATTCTGAGCAAGGATTACTTGTTTCAAGCATACATTCATCGCGGAATGTACTCCAGAAATTGATAATATCGTTATTGTGCAAACCTGGTTCAGCATTGTTCCAGATTGCCTTTGCCATTAAAGCAAACAATTCTGATGGATCATATTCGCGAACTATGTGCGATGGATCAGTTACCCAACGTGTAGCGTATTTTTTACCATTTTTATATGCCAACCAAAAACCACTTTTCATTGACACCGTATGGTTTGCATTTTGATTGCCGATTGTCTGACCATACAACAAAGCGTCCATTCCTGGACTATAAAATTTATCAACAACGTATGGAGTTGCCAAAAGCATTTTAGCTGCAATTTGTTCTTCTGGTGTACCATCGTTTAACTTTTGTTCTGCAAGCTTTCTAAGACCATACTGAACATTATGTTCTTGCAATACAACCTTAGCAACTTCTTCTTGTTTGAACTTTGTGTTTACAAATTCAAAAACATCTGGGTGGTCGGAATACATAACGACCATACGAGCAGCTCTACGAGTTTTACCACCCGATTTTATTGCACCAGCCATTCTATCCCAACCTCTATCGAACGACAACGGACCAGCAGCCGAACCCTTTCCGGCAATAGGTTCGCCTTCACCACGCATTGAAGAAATATTTAAGCCAATACCAGAGCCACTTGAGAAAATTGCACCTTCAGTATATTGATGACGCAAAATGCTATCCATTGAGTCTTTTACGCCCAAAATAAAGCAAGCACTTGCTTGAGGATTTGCATACATACTTGGCGATTTCTTTGCTTCAACTTCGCCCTTCTTTGTTTCAACACCATAATATGCAGTTGTACCTTTAGCTTCTAACGAGCCACGCAAATCAGGTCTGCCCCAACGATACTGTTCCCAATGCCCAATATTAAACCAAACAGGGCTATTAGGTGCCCACATTTGGTGCACGAGCATATATTTCATTTCTTGGTTGAAAATCAAAGCTGATTTTTCGCTATCAAAATATCCCAACTGGAAGCCCCAAACAGTGTATGTATTAGCAATACGATCGAAAATATGTTTGAGCGAATCTTCGTATTCAGGAGTACCAGGTTTTTCACCATAAATGTATTTACTGATTGTAATTTTCAACGCATTATCGCCCCAATGAGCAGGAACTTCAACACCTTTGCGTTCAAAAACAACTTCGCCAGCTGCGAACATCTTTATATCTTGACGCACCCACTTGACCGTATCGTATGCGTATACGCCTTCTTTTGTAAATACTCTGTTGAACTTTATGCTATTGCCCGACCCTTTTTTTCCTAAGTCGAGAACCTGATTTCCATCTACAACTATTTTTGCCATTTTCGTTTGTTATTCTATTTTATGGGGTTTAAATACGTTATTTGAGTTTGAACATAGGGTAAAATAAAACACCACTCGGCAATATAAAAAAACATATAAAGCCGACACTCAAATTAAACTTATACACATATAAAAACAGGATTATTTAGAGGTCGTCAACTAAAATCGTAAAATATTTTATCTAACTGATTGTCAAATTGTTGCAAACATAAACAAAAAGGATACTCAAAAGAATTAAGTATCCCTAAAACAAATAAAATGCTTCAATATACTTTACTATTAAAACTGACACTTTGCCCAAATAGATAAAGGCAAATTATAACCTTTTTTCGACTCCAAAATTAACTCGCCTTGCGACAAACTAAAATTGGCAATATCACCAAAATATTCTGTAAGCATATTCCCAGCCATAACAGATGAAGCTTCGATAGAATACAACGTTATAAGCACAAACATTGGTTTGTTCGACAACACATTTCTGCAACCTTCAAGCAACTGAGGCAACATTTTTTCAAGCTTCCAAAGTTCACCTTTAGGGCCTCTACCAAAAGCTGGAGGATCTAACACAATAGCATCGTATTTTACACCTCTACGTTCTTCACGTTTTACATACTTTAAAGCATCGTCAACAATCCAACGTATTTTACATTCTGAAAGCCCCGAAACTTCTTGATTTTTTCTTGCCCAATCAACCGAAGGCTTCGATGCATCAACATGCGTAACTTCAAAACCAGCTTTTGCTGCAAACAAACTTGCAGCGCCAGTATAACCAAATAAATTTAAAAGTTTTGGATTATTTGAAGTTTTCTGATTTTTTACAGAATTTATAATAAATCGCCAATGAGGCAACTGCTCAGGAAACACGCCCAAATGCTTAGTGCCATCCATAAACTTTGTACAGAATTTTACGCCATCAAAATCTAATACGGGTGCAATTTTGCGAGAATTAAAACGCCAACCTTTTTTATCGCCTTCAACAAAAGTACAATCGGCACGTTTCCACAACTCAGGCTGTGATGGTTGCCACCAAGCTTTCGGTTCGCTTCTGACTGTTATTACATCGCCAAAGCGTTCAAGCTTTAATTTATTTCCACTATCTAAAAGCTCGTAATGGCTTGAAGATGCCGACAAAATTTCAATACAATCAGCCATTGACAAGTGTTATTGCTTCTTTGAGATTTATTTTTTTCTCGTAAATAGCTTTACCAACAATCACACCATCGAGATTTGAATGTTGCGAATCTAACAACAACATTTTTTCGATATCGGTAATCGATGCTACACCACCCGATGCAATTAGATTTGCTCCAAATGGAGATAACGTTTCGAGCATTTGTTTTTGAGCAACAACATTCACTCCCGAAAGCATACCATCGGTATCGATATCGGTATAGATGAAAGTTTTAACACCACCTTCTGCTAACTTCTTTGCAAGTTCATGAGCCGAAGTTTGCGATACCTCTACCCAACCTTTTATTGCAACCATTCCACCTTTAGCATCAATACCAACTGCAATTTTCTCACCATATTTCGAAGCTAAATCGATTGCAAATTCAGGATTTGTACATGCTTTTGTACCAATAATAGCACGCGAAACACCTGCATTAAATGCAGCCTTAACAGCAACTTCATCACGCATTCCACCACCAAGTTCAACAAACATACCAAGCTCGGCAATAGCAGAAATGGTTTTAAGATTTACCATTTCACCTTCAAAAGCACCATCTAAATCTACAACATGAATGCACTTAGAGCCTGCATCTAAAAATGCTTTTGCTGCATCTACAGGATTTTCAAAATACACTGTTTTATCTTCGGCTGCACCTTTGCGTAAACGCACGCACTTACCATCTTTTATATCAACTGCTGGATAAATTTTCATACTAATTATTTATTATAATTCTAAAGCCTAACACACGACTTCTTGTTTTAGGATCAACATTTTTACGAGCAAAATCAAGAATAGAATCGGTTGTAGATTGAGCACTACCACCCATTACAGGAATAAGTTCCGAAGTGGAATCGGTAGGTAAAACAAATTCTTCAACATTACCTAACAAATCATAAAAGCCCTTATCGTTCATTTTCTTTGTAGCAATTTTATGAGTTTGCGAGCCACTATTTAAGTTATTCCAAGAGATATCATTTAAGTCAGTATAGCGCAACGAACCTACTGCTTCTATGAAATCTTCTTTGCTTGGCAATGAAATTTTCTTTGAAGTCAACCACGACAATCTCAAACAAAAGCGTTCAACATCGTCATAAGAAACCGAATCCACAGGTTTTTCATCATCAACATATCTACTTGGATTTTCACGCATTATCAACTTATACAATTTTTGCGAAACTTCGGTTTTCAACATTTTTTTACCATTTACACTAACTGTATTCTTAAAAACTAAATTCTGAATTTGTTCAATATCACGAACCATAAAGTTTATATAACGAAGTCTTAAAACAATATCGGCATCAATAAGCTCACTTCTTGGATAATCTGCTTTGAAATGTTCGGCTTTATTCAGCAAATTAGTCGACATATCAGCGATAGCAGAAATATCACATTTTTCGATAAGCTCAAAAAGTTTCTTATCTAACACCTTAATAGCATTTGCAAAATCCCAACTATAAGCATCGGATTTTTCTTTTTCATACTTTGCTAAATCTTCGTCTGACGCATGACGACTACGTGGATATGTTTTATTTATAGTACGTTGAATTTCCACTGCATCGCCATAAGCTTCTGCTGCCAATGGGAAATTTTTATCGTCCTTTGCTTGTTGTGCTTTTTTGATAGCAGTTTCAAGTTTAACATATAGCGTTGAACTTTTTAGCGATTCCAACTCGATATCAAGAGACTGCAATCGTGTAAAATCGGTATATACTGAATTGGGGAAATCGGCATTTATTTTCGACAACAACGCAATAGCCCTTTCAAATTCTGCATGAGCTTTATCCCAATTTCGAGCTTCAACAGCCGCACGAGCCAATTTCTCAGCTTCAATACTTCGCAAATATATAGGACGTGCCTGAAGAGTTTTTGCATCGTTATCAAATTTCAAAGCCTTATGAACATTACGGAACTCCGACAACGCATAATCTACGTTAATTTTTGTTTGAATTTCGTATGCTTCCATCAAATACTTATTAGCTTTTTCCAAATCATTATTAGCTTCGGCATCTTTAGCTTTCTTTTCGAGCGACTCTACTATTTGTGATAATGGTTTTGCTTCGATATTTTGAAGACGTTTTCTCAACTTCATCAAACGTTCAGCTGGCGCTCTATCGCGTGTTACAGCTCTATCGATATACACTTCCTGAAGACGTATAGCTTTACGCAACAACGCTACAGTTTCTTCTGTCATACCCTTTTGAGTTACGTTTTGCTCGAACTGTCTTTCAAGTTTTTCCGATTCCAACAAAAGATTTGAATTTTCTTTATCACTCCCAACATACATATACGAATCATCTTCAATAGGGCTGGGTGAAAACAAAGTTAAAACGTATCCGCCACCGATTATCAAAACGGAAGCAAAAACAATCAATATAAATTTTCCAAAACTCATAATTGTTAAGTATCTTGGCAAATTGCCTATAATATGTCAAAACCTAAAAACACCTATAAATAAAAAACGGGCATTTTTATGCCCGTTCAAATTAGTTTTTAAACAATTAGAAAAGTTTTTCCCAAAAACCTTTTTCTGAACTATTTATATCTTTGTCGTCGCCACATAACTTAGCAAATTCAACAAGAGCTTTGCGTTGTTCGTCGTTGAGTTTTTTAGGAACTTCAATGTTTATTTTCAGATACAAATCGCCAGCAGAACTACTATTCAAACGTGGCATACCTTGTCCCTTCACGCGCAATAGAGCACCAGCTTGTGTACCTGCAGGGATTTTCAACTCGGTTTTCTTTCCTGTTATTGTTTGAATTTCGATAACTCCACCAAGGGCAGCAAGAGTAAAACGAATATCTATATTTCTATACAAATCGTCATCATCACGTTCATAAACATCGTGTTCTCTTACATAAATTACAATGAACAAATCGCCATAACTTCCACCATTTACACCAGCATTACCCATTCCTGACTTACGGAAACGAGAACCAGTATGAACACCTGCTGGAATATCAAATTTAACTTCGGTGCGCTCTTTTATTCGACCTTCGCCAGAACATTTTAGACATGGATCTTCAATAACCACACCAGTACCTCTACAATCTGGACATGGTTGCGAAAAACGAATAGGGCCACTCGACATAAACACCTGTCCAGAACCATGACACTTCGGACACGATTTTCTACCCGAGCCACTTTTCGAGCCACTACCCTTACATTCTGGGCATTCTACTAAACGACTATAACGTATAGTTTTAGAGGCACCTTTTGCGGCATCTTCTAAAGTAATTTCTATTTCGGCTCGGATATCGGAACCACGTTCAGGTGCATTTGCATCGTGCTGACGAGCTCCACCACCCATACCACTGAAGAAATCGAAGAACGACGATCCACCACCATTCATACCTCCGAAAGCTTCGCGGAAAATATCAAAAGGATCAAAACCACCATTACCATACGATGCACCACCCATACCATTTTTAAACGCGGCATGACCAAACTGGTCGTACTTAGCACGTTTATCATCATCAGAAAGAACTTCGTATGCTTCTGAAGCTTGACGAAATTTTTCCTCGGCCTCCTTATTATTAGGATTACGGTCGGGGTGATATTTCATTGCCAACTTTCGGTAGGCTTTCTTTATTTCTTGAGCTGTTGCATTTTTTTCAACGCCCAAAATTTTATAAAAATCTTCTTCAGCCATACTTACTTTGCCTTACCACTTGAAACTATTACACTTGCCGGACGCAACAAACGACCATTCATAATATAACCAGTACGTACAACTTTTATTACTGAATTTTCTGGAACAACATCGCTAGCTTCCTGACTTACACAATCTTCTTTTGATGGATCAAAAACACCACCTACCTGCGATATTTCTTCAATACCGAACGATGCAAATACCTTTTTTACATTTGATTGTACCATTTCTACGCCCATTGCAATATTTTCGCCACCTTCTACCATTTTTGCAGCCTGAATAGCCATTTCTAAATGGTCTAACGAAGGCAACAATTCTTCTACGAGAGGTTGCATTGCAAATTTTGCAAGTTCACTTTTTTCGCGTTGAACTTTTCGTTTATATGTATCTAAATCGGCAACTGCACGCAAGTAGAGGTCTTTATTTTTTTCAGCCAAAGCTTCTGCTTGAGCAAGTTTATCATCATCATTAGCATTGCAAACATTGGGTTCAAGGCAGATATCTACTTGTTGTTCTTGCGAAGCCATATCTTCTGCCAATCGCTGTTGCGATGCAACTTCATCGGGAGTTAATTGTTGTGAAATATTTGTTTCTTCTTGGTTCATAATATCGTCTAAATCGTAAAAAGTTTTAAATTAATAATAAAGCATTTTGAAGTATTATTTAGCTTTTTCAAGCAAGTTTTGTGTATAAGCCAAAGCATCTTCAAGATTATCAAAAGTACCATCGAGTTGAGCCTCGTAAATTTGTTCGAGTATTTCTGAAAATTCTTTACTTGGAGTTAAGCCCATAGCAATCAAATGTCGCCCCATAACAAAAGGTTTAGGAGCACTATCTTGAACTTGTAAAGCACGCGCACGTTCTAAAATCCATTCACCTTGAGGCGATGGTTCTGGAACAACTGGTGGACGCCCTGCTCTATCGGCACTATCAATACGAACAAGTCTATCGATGCGTCCGACCTTACCTGCTAATCGGCGTATAGCTGAATCGCCACACTGATTTCGCCACAAATCTAAAATAGCCATATGACGTTCCACAAGTGGAATAACTTCGGCTATCAAAGATTTTTCGCGAGTCAAACGCATCAAAAAGTTTTCGGTTGGTTTGCGTCCTAAAACATCGTGTCCACGCGAACGTATGCGTCCATCTGCATCTTTCACAGTGCAAAGAGGCTTTCCAAAATCATGACACAACACAGCAAGCCCAACAATTAAATCTTCACGTTCATCGCCTATACGCTCCATAGCAAAAGCATCTAAGCAATACGTAGTATGAACAAAAACATCACCTTCCGGATGCCATTCTGGGTCTTGAGGACAACCAACACAGGCTTGAAGTTCTGGGAAATATTTTATCCATCCACAATTGCGCAAGAACATTAGCCCCCGAGAAATTCGAGTACCTTTCAAAAGCATTTTTTTCCATTCTTCAAAAACTCGCTCACATGGTAAATTCTCGAATGGAATATTTGAACATAATTCAACAGTTTCTGGTGCTACTTCAAAATCGAATCTAGCACTAAATTGCATTGCACGCAACACACGCAGTGGATCTTCGCTAAAACGTTCTGAAGTATGACGCAATATTTTCTTTTGCAAATCGCTCTTACCAGAATATGGATCTATAATTTCGCCTGTTAGAATATCGCGAAGAATTGCATTTATAGTAAAATCGCGTCTGGCGCACGCTTCTTGTGGAGTCATAGATGGGTCGCCTTCAATCTCGAATGCTTTATGACCACTACCACACTTTCGCTCACGCCGTGGCATACTAACATCGATATCGCAACCTTTTAATATCCACACGCCGAAGCTTTTGCCCACAATTTCAACTCGAAATTTCTTACGCAATATAGCTTCTATTTTATCAGCCGACAATCCATAAATTTCAATATCGGTATCTTTAGGATTTTTCCCTAATAGAAAATCTCGAACACAACCACCAACATAGTAAGCCCTTCCACCTTCGCGAGCTACTGCAGAGGCTATATACTGACAATTTTTTATGTTTCTATCGACAAACTCTGACATTATTTTATATCGAACACCTGAATTTTTGCACCAGCTGGCTTTATGTAATTTTCAACAAAATTTACATGAATTGGGTGCTCGGCATAACGTTTCAAGCCAACTTCGTCGTCATTAAAAGCAACAGTTAAAGCAAAGTCAAAAAAGTCGTCAACAACCGGACGTTCACTTGCTACTGGAGCACCAACGTGAATGAATGCAACACCATCAATTTGTTTCAAAGTTTCTAAGCCTTCACGCAAATGGGCAAGCTTATCTTTATTGCGAGTTCTGAAAATTACTGTATGTACTAACATATTATTCCTTTCTTTAAAATTTACTTAAAAAAAAAAGACGGAGCCAGAAAGCGCCGCCTCTTTAAAACTTTACAAATATTAACGTGGCGACACATTAAAACCACAAACACCCGTACGCGATTTATCATAAATAACATCGCCATCGCGTTCTAATTTTATTTTAGAAGCGTCGGCTACACGCACAAACAAAGTTTCTTCTAAAGCAAAATCTTTAACCATTCCATTTTTCAATGTTCCTGTAAAAATAACTTCTTTAGAATCTACTTTAGATATTGTTATATATGTGTCTCCTGAAGCTGTTACAACAAGTTTTACTGGTTTTACTGAAACTTCATTTATTGAATTTTCTACTGCTGTTGTTGGCTGACTTTCTTCTTTATTTGAAGGCTCATCTTTTGTTAACGACGAAGCAATCATAACAACAACAATTATAGCCAATATAGCCAAAACGAAAGCTCCACCAAGTTTTATATACTTTGATGTCATATCAATTTCATCAGATGGAGCATCTTGCGAATCTTCGAAATTAGTAATCTGTGGAATTTCATCTTCTACTGCTACCATAACAGGACGTTTTCCTGAATCATCAGGGCTACGCATAGCCATAGCTGTATTATACTCGCGCATAATATCATCCACGTTAAACTTCAAGAACGCTGCATATATGCGCAAGAATCCTCTTTTATAAATATCTGGTAAATCGTAATCGAAAGCACCTTTTTCCATGTTTTCGAGTACATGAATACGCAATCTTGTTGCATCGGCAACATCTCTTAAAGAGAGTTCTTTAGCTTCTCTTGCAGCTTTTAATTTTGCACCTAAATTCTTCATTGTTTTATATAAAATACAGCAACGATACTTTTTGCAATAAAAATTTAATATCCACCAGATTTTTTTACAGTTTTCACTGCCCAAATTGTAACAGCAAACGAAACCAAAGTTGAAACCATAATCCACTCAAAGAAGCCAACATACCCAACCGACATCTGAATTGCCCCACTAAAACAACCTGGAAGAACAATCCCCAACGCCATTAGAGATGTACATATAGCGTAGCTCGATGTTTGATTTTCGCCTTTTGATGCCCACATCAAGAACACCATAAAACCAGAAAAGCCAAACCCATAACCAAATTGTTCTATTGCTATAAATGCCGAATTTAACAACATATCTTGGGATTGGAACATAGCCATATAAACGTATATCAAATTGGGCAAATTCAACGCACAAGCCATAACCAACATACAACGCACCAATCCGATTTTAGAAATAAGCATTCCACCCAATATACCACCACCAAGCAATGCAATTGGTGCAACAGTTCCATACACAAATCCCACCTGAGTTTCGCTCATACCCAAGCCTCCATTTTGGATAGAATCCATAAAGAAAGGCTGAACAATTCTAAGCAACTGGGCTTCGGCAAACCTATAAAAAATTACAAAAGCCAATATACAAAATATATTTTTCTTGGTAAAGAATTCTTTGAACGCCCTTACAATACCTCTTAGTATATCACCAACATTGCGTGTACTTCTAACTACATCAACTTGAGAATGAGGCAAACTAAGTTTTAGGACAAAAATACCAACTCCCATAACCAACGCACAAATACCAAACGATACAGCCCAACCACGTTCAATATCACCAAACAATTCTTTGCTGTATCCTGCAATAGCAAGCATTGCACCCTGCCCGAACAACACAGCTACTCTATAAAAAGCATTTCTTATCCCGACATAAAACGACTGTTCTTGCGATGTCAATGCAAGCATATAAAAACCATCAGCAGAAATATCGAAAGTTGCCGAAATAAATCCTAAAAGCCAAAATATACAAGCAGTCAAAAACACCCAATGTTCGCTGAACTGAGCCAATGCAAGCCCTAAAAAGCAAATGAAAAATCCACCTGCACAAGCGAAAATCCATTTACGTTTTTGCGAATAAGAATCAACCAACGGACCCCAAAAACCTTTTACAACCCAAGGCAAATAAAGAAAGCTTGTTAGCATTGCTATCGATGCATTATCCATTCCCATCGACTTATAAAAACCAACCGACAACGATGCCACTATTGCGTTAGGAAGCCCTTCCACAAAATACAACACAGACAACCACGATAAAGCTTTACAATTTTTCAAAAAGACCTCCTTAGATAAATAAAAAAACCGACGATACTTAAAAATAGATGTCGGCTGAATTTGTATTTGTAAAAAAACAAAATACAGACAACCCCCACATATGCCGTCTAACCGAGTTGATTTCTCGACCTCCTAAAACAAGGTGGGTGCTCCTCTCAACGCTTTTGTCTTCCATTCAAGACGGCCTGACAGCCACGCCAAGCAGTCGAGCTCCCTATATATTATCATTAAGGCGGGAAATAGTTTAGGTAGTCTCGTACACCGCAGAGGTTGTATAGTTCTTTTCGCAAAAAAACGTAGAATAATCAAGTTTTTTTTTGCAATTCCACTTATTTTTTTTACCTTTAAATACAATTATGGAAAACTCTTCAAAAAATAATACTTTAAAAACAATTTTAATGTTAGTAATGTTTGCCTTACCAATGTTGAGTAAGCATGTGTACGGAGCAACAATATTCCTCTACAAAACTATATTCAATGGCAACATACTTACACTATTTAATCCTAACGACATCACCGAAGCTTTTTATGCTAATGCAATATGGGAATGTTTCACAATTACTATAATTGGTATATACGCATTATTTATACGTTTGATTTGCGATATAGATACACCTATAAAGAAAACACTTTTTGCTATTGGATTAGTATTTTATTTAATACCTCACCAAGCCTTACTGATAAGCGTATGCTTAACAATTTTACAAGCCAACGATGTTATTGAATGGAACATTTTGAAATCGTGGACAGCAATGTTATACATAGCAACATTAGTGATGTCGCTATGGATTTACAGAATTTTAGTAGCTCGCAAAAATAATAAATTAAAAATTATATTGGCAAGCCTAAGCAATACGATACTTGCAATATCTGCTATTTTCCCATTTTTAGTAGAATACTCGCCTATTATTGTTTGGGTATCGATAGTAGCAATATTATTATGGCTTGCAACTATTACCGACATTTCATTTGAAGGTTTTGGTTATAAAACAATACAAAAAATTTGCATTAGAAAACAGCAATAAAAAATCTTCACAAAAAAAATGCGTTCTAATTTGAACGCATTTTTTATTTTTTAAAGATATTCCAACTTTATTTTCTTCTGCGATAAGCTACAAAACCGAGTGCCAACGCACCAATAATCATAGCCCACTGAGCTGGCTCCGGAACTGCAACTGTATAAACTAAGTAATCACCATCGATATTTTCCAAGAACAAGTTTTCACCGAGAACACGGTCAGAACCTAATGTATCTGTAAATATCAAATCATAGCTACTACCATAGTTAGCTAAAATATCGTCCATATCGGTAATTCTTAACATGCCACGTTCGATATTATCGCCCAAAACCAATGCAATAGTACCAGAGTCAGCACCCGATGCCAATTCAACCGAACCAACTGTTAAAACCTTACCTGTTGCAATATCTAATGCAGCTTCAGTCAACGAACTACCATACACAAGTCTACCAATGTTGTTATCGGCATTAACTTTAAGTGTTATATTTGTGTGGTCAGCAAAGAAGTTGAAGTCTGATTCTGCTTGCGATGTTGCACCACCAACTTTGAATGCGTCGGTTGAATTCAATGTAATTACAGAATTTTTGTAAATCATCAAAGGAGCATTTGCGTTAGATACCAACATATCTTTCTTTGCGTTTACATCAACATTACCATACAAACCAAAATATGTAGATGCAGTTGGTGTAACATCAACCTGTGCATTTTCGCCCAATGTTATGTTTGCCTTTTGGTTATTTCCAGTATTAGTAGTAGAGAATGCACCGAATGCCAACGAGTGATTCCAACCATTTGCCGCTTGAACGCCTGTTGCAGAAATATAGCCATCAAAAATACCAGTCATTATTCTGGCTTTACCAGCGTAAATTTTTGCACCAGCCATTATGTTTGATTTAATTGAATCTGGCACAGTAGTTGCTGATTTATAAGAAGCTAAGTTAAAATCATTTCTTGACGATGTAGAACCAATTTGAGTATTGCTACCTACAATTACTTTACCGTCGTTAAACTGAACTACACCATAAAGTTGTGTTTGATAATCATGCTTAGTGCCATCAGAACCAATTCTCAATGTACCAGCTTTGTTATCTTGAAAACTTGCAATAACATTAGAAAGAATAAGGTTTACTTCAGCAGAGTTAAGTTCAATACTACCTGAAGTTGCTCTAGCACGCATTGTTCCAGTGCCAGAAATAGTATTTTTGCCCGACAACGATGAAATCACAAAAGCCGAAGTAGTACCACTTGTACCCGTCATACTTGATTGAACTTCTAATGTAGAATTATTCAACTTTACTGTACCTACATTTGTTCCTGTTTTTATCACTATCGAAGAATCGGTAGCATCTATCCCCAAACCACTAAAATTCAATGAATTTTTAACTTCAAGCTTACTATTGCCTGTAAGTTGCATCATTTTTTGATTCGCTGTCAAACTAGAAGCTGTATTACCAAAATTTATACTTGCTGCATACAAATTATCACCTGTTCTTTTTTCAGCGAACGTAAGCGTTGAGCCATTCTTAAGTATTACTGAAGCCGTATCGGAACTATCAACTCTATGAATGCCCAATGTACCCTCAATCATTTCAACATTTGCGTTATCAATAGTAGTTACACCAGCACGCAAAATACCACCATTGGCAGCCGGTACTGGAGTCCAATTATTACTTTCGTTTCCACTACCATAATCGCCTGTATATTTTAAGGTAACATTTTGTATAGTTAAATTAGGACATGGATTTGGCCATGTACCACTTCGTGTTGTTGATAGGTGGTACCCTTGAAAGTCGAAAACAGATGTTTCTTTACTTGCACCAGAAATTATACCACCTTTAAGCTCCAAATTAGATTGCATATCAATAGTTGCAGTTACATTTTCTGCAACTGTAATATTTCCATTAACAATAGCAGCACCAACGCGTGTTAAAACAACACCATCGGTGGTAAAGTTGAGGTCGCCCTCTATTGGGCTATTGAGCATACCACTTTCAGTAATATCGACAGCATAAGCACCTGATGCCATCAATGCGGATATAGTAGATAGGATAAACAATTTTTTCATATAAATCACCTTTGTTTAAATTCGGACAAATACTACCCCCCCCCTAATTATCTTTGTCAAGCAAAAAAACAAAAAAGCCAATTTTTTTTAAATCGGCTCTTTTTTTTTCTTTTGTAACTTTGAAATTATTAAAAAGATATTTCAGAAACAACTGGGAAATGGTCCGAAGCGTAATCAACCATATTTTGTTTTTTAACAGATTTCGTAGGATCGTAATTAGGATTGCCAATTCTATCGGTCAAAACTGCATAACTTAAAACTTTTATCTTTGGTGATACAAACAAGTAATCAATAAATGAGCGTGGTATACCTGTGTAGCCATGAAACGTTCCCATTTCTGGATAATATGGCTTAGTTATAGAGGCATTTAAAGCATGCACAAATTCTTTACTTTCAAGCATTGGCTTAATTGGTGCTGAATTTAAAGCTATATTGAAATCGCCAGTGAGCACAAATGGAGTATCGCCTGCAATTTCAGGAATTTTTTTCATCAAAAGCTTAACACCTTCAACTCGAGCAACCTTACCTCTATGATCTAAATGTGTATTGAAGTAAAAAAGTTTTTTGCCCGAAGCCTTGTCTTTAAATTCGCCCCATGTACAAATGCGACGTTGCGAGGTATCCCATCCTTTCGACATAACTTCAGGTGTTTCAGAAATCCAGAAAACGCCCCACTTCAAAAGCTCAACTTTATCTTTGCGATACATAATAGGCGCACTACCTATTCTATCTTTATTTGTAGAATTCATACCCATACCTATTTGTGCACAATGCTTAGGCATGAAGTATTCTATCTGATGCGGATGTATTTCTTGAAGACCTACAATATCAAAATCATGATACGCCAAAAGATTTTTAGCACCATCTTTACGCGACTGCCAATATCTACCTGTTGGCGTTTTAGCATACTGTATATTATAAGATGCAACCTTTAAGTATGCAGTTTTTTCTGCCTTAGCAGAATTTTCACACTTAGACACATCTTGTGTAGACTTAGCACAACTTGTGCTTTTGCATGCTTGCGTACTATTACAACCACACATAATTAGTGCTGATAACGCACTAATAAACATAACCATTTTTTTCATTATACAAACTTTTCCAAATAAAAGCTTAGCAATCTATTTTTCAATCACTAAGCTTTATATTTTTTTATTTAACTTTATTTTTTATTTGAGTTTTTGTGAAGATTTGACCTTCTTTGCGAAGTGTCTTCGATAAATCCCAATAATCCATATCTTGAACTGCATAATTTTTGTCTATGCACTGCACTGCTGCCGCCCCAGCCGAATGGCCTAAAATCATAAATACAGGTTCCATTCTGATTGAGCCATATGCCATATGCGACGACGATACAGCACAAACTACAAACAAGTTTTTACAATCTTTACGCTTTGGAATTATCGAACCATACGAAATTAAATATGGACCATAATCACGCAACGAAACTTGAACATCGCCCTCGTTTTGTACATAGCCTTCTTCATCTACATAACGCGATGTATTGTGAGAATCCATACTATACGAACCCATGCCGATAGGTGTAGGTGTAGCTCGAGTACTTTGACAATCGTGTTGAGTCATAACGTATTCGCCAACCAAACGACGTGCTTCACGGATATACATATAGAATGGCCAATTACCTGTGCTTTCAAACTCGTCTTTAGGCAAACCAAAATCTTTTATAGCATCTCTAAATTTCTTTGGAGTGCGTGGGTCGGTTTTCCAGAAGTAAAGCAATCCTAATTGATAATCTTTATGAGCCTTTGCAATGGCTTTGCGTTCTTCGTACGATGCTTCTGGATAATTGTAGTTCATACCAATAAAGTCGGTAGAAAACGCAAGCTTGTTGTTGATATCGGTTTTGCGATTTGGCATACGCGATATAATAAGTGGAAATACATCAGGACACACTTCAAACCAACGACCACAAAGCTCGAAATCTTCGGCATTGTAGTTATCTGGCTTTGTAAGTGGAATTTTATTTGGCTCGTAATCTGTAAGGCACATACGATAGTTGTATGCTTGAACTTTTTTATCAGGAGCACCATTTTCAAGAGGCTTTTCGCTTGAGATATATTTCAACAAACCACTTGATTTGTCGCCCTTAACTTTGTATGGGTCAACATTTCCAACAAAATGATGGCCATTGTGCAAAAGCGTGTTACGGAAACCATTGAAATCTTCATTGTACTTTGCGTTGCCCTCACGACCAACAACATATTCGCAACCAGCACTAGCCATAAGGTCGCCTTCAAAAGTTGCATCGATAAACATCTTGCCAATGTACTTTTTGCCACTCAAAGTTTTGATAGACTTTATGCGTTTGAGCGAATCCATTTCAACACCATTTTTTCTATCTAACCACTCATCACGATGCACAATTATATTTGGATACTCAGCAATCCAATGGTCGAAAACCCACTGAGCAATGCGAGGTTCGAAAATCCATTGAGTTTTTTCCTCGTGATTGATACCCTTTGTACCCTGCCCTTTTCCTTTAAATTCGCTCTGCTTTTCGGCATACCAGTTTTCAGGCTTCTGATATTCTTTGTAAACACGTTCGTAAAATTCGCGAGATAAACCACCAATAGAGTAAGTTCTGCCCGAGTCGGTCATACCTAAACCCGATGACGACATAGCACCTAAATTCATTTCTGGAGTTACCAAATAAACTTTCTTTCCAGATTTTGCTACTCTGATTGCAGATATAACGCCTGCAGAAGTTCCACCATAAACAATTACATCGCCCTCAAAAGTTGTCTTTGGAGCAGCCGAAACTGTAGTTAAAGCCGATGCTAACACCGACAACAGTAATACAAAATATTTAGTAATCTTCATACAAAATAAAAGGTATTTCACTAAAAATATATGTCAACGATTTTTACATAATTATAATAAAAAGTTCGCAATCAGATTAGAATCAACATAGGAAATGGGAAATAAAAAAACGTGCGTGGTGTCTGCTAAAAGAGATGTTTGCGAGTTTTTTTACCTGTTGGGCACCGAAGGTAATTGCTTTGCAATGTACCTTTGCCTAACTAAATCAGATTAGAAAAAGTGCGTCATAAGCTGTGAGGTGTCTCGATTGCGAACACAAAAGTTTACGCAGTAAAGCTTTTGGGGGAAGCTTTGCGAAGCAAAGACCCGAAGGGCGAGACGAGCGCCACCGTGCGAGCGAGTTCATCTATATACAAAAAGAGCATTCCAAACGGAATGCTCTTATCATTATAAAATAAAAAATTCGCAATCAGATTAGAACCAACATAGGAAGCGGAAAATAAAAAAACGTGCGAGGTGTCTGCTAAAAGAGATGTTTGCGAGTTGGTGGAGTGTGCTACGCACTGCCCACCCGAGCAGACGCTCTTTTAGCTACAAGCACCACGAGGGCAAGCTAATACAAAAAAAGGCAATTCCGAAGAATTGCCTTTATCATTATTATATAAAATATTGCCCTCGTGGTGCGTCCACACACGTTTTAAAACGTGCGAGGCACGTGCTTAGGACGTCGCTTTTGCGAGCGTGAGCGACCTTTGGTCGTGAGTCGATGCAAAAGTGCGTCATAAGCTGTGAGGTGCCTCGATTGCGATACTATACAAAAAGAGCATTCCAAACGGAATGCTCTTATCATTATGATATAAAAAATTCGCAATCGAGACACCGTCCTCGCACGTTTTAATATAGGAAGATGTTGCGATACATTATAGGCGCTCCGTGGTCTTGGAACATAATACCACCACTGCGCGCATGCTTTGTCTGGTCGAATTTAGCACCTTGAATAGGTTGTAAATGTGTTGGATATTTAATGACAGCGTCTTTGTGAATTAAGATACCATTCAAATAAACAGTAACACGAGGAAGTGATACAAGAGTGTCGCCTTCGTATTTAGCAGGTGTAAATTCCATATCTAAAGTTTGCCATGCACCAGGTTCGAGAGAAGCATTTACGAGAGGACGAATTTGACGATATATAGAACCTGTTTCGTCCCATAAACCGAGCGATCCGAACGATTCCATAAGTTGAATTTCGTACATTCTTGCAAAATATACGCCACCATTACTACGACTTGTACGACCTTTGTTATACTGACATGGGAATTTAAATTCCATGTGCAAACGAAAATCTTGAACCTGTACATTTGATTCGGCATGAACGCTGTACTTAGACGAACCCTTTGTGGCAGTCATAGTGCCGTCGTTGTTGAGAGTCCAAGAAAGAGGAACAATTTCGTTGCGAGATACACCATGAAAGTTGTCTAAACTTTTGCCATCAAAAAGAATGGTAGCACCTGCTGGGGGCTTCATACCCATAGTTGGGGAAACGTAAACAAAGCGTTTCAATTTGAGTTCAGCCGGAAGAATGTGAACGGCTTTTAAATTTATTTCTTCAGGAGTAATTACGCCAGAAAAGTTGCGAAGTTTTTCGCCTGTACCTACGTTTTCAAGAATAATTTTACCATCTTTAGCTTGAAGATTATCAGCCATACCATAAGTTTCACCACCAGCAAAGATAGAAGGCATAAAACTTACACGATACCCATTCACATTTCTATATACTTCGGCATAAACAGTAGTGTCGCCACTGAGTGGATATCCGTATTTTTTTGATATTACTTCGCCCTTGTAGAAACCAACAAATTGATCTTTTTGGGCAAAAGCAACAAGCGTTAACAATGTAGTTAAAATTGTAATAAATGTCTTTTTCATATTAGGTAAGGGTTATGTTATGTTAGTCAAAAAGAGTGTCAATACAAATAAAAGGCAAAGTTTTCACTCTGCCTTTTATGGATTGTGTGTTTATAAATATTAGAGAGGTTTTACCCAAATATTGCGGAACGAAATTGGATTTGTGTGGTCTTGCAAGTGGATAAATACCTGACGTGCGTGTTTAGATTGATCGAATGTTGCACCCTTATTTGGTTGTTGATTTGTTGGATAGCGGAATGGAGTGTCGCGTTGAACAAGAACACCATTGAGCCATACAGTAGCTTTTGGCAACTGTACACAAGTATCACCTTCAAACACTGCAGGTGTAAATTCGATATCATATGTCTGCCATACACCAGATTCTAAGCAAGCATTAACTTGTGGTGGAACTTGACGATAGATTGAACCACATTCGTCCCAGAAAGCTTCAGCACCGAAAGAATCGAGAACTTGAACTTCGTACATACCATTAAAGATAACCCCACTATTGTTGCGAGCCTGACGAAGTTTGTCGTATTCGCATGGGAATTTAAATTCAATGTGCATTCTGAGTTTACCGAAAACTTTTTTAGATTCGATATTTACATAGCTAACTTTTTTACCATTAGCATCGCGAGTTTGGTCAATAGTCATTGATCCATCTGGATTTATTTTCCATGTAATATCGCATTCTTTGCCACGCGAAACACCACGCCATTCGTTGAAGTTTTTGCCATCGAAAAGCACTACTGCCCCTGCTGGTGCTGGCAACCCTAATGTTGGCGACTGATAATTATAACGCTTTAATTTTACCTCAGCAGGAAGACCGCGATACAAAACTTTCAAGTCGATTTCGTTTGCCGAAATAAAACCTTCCAAGTTGCTAAATTTTTCGCCATTACCAACTTTGTTGAGAATAATCTTATCGCCTGCCGACTTCAATTTGTCAACAACAACAAAAGTTTCTGCACGAGCAAAAATAGCTGGTAATAATTTTAAGCGATACCCATCTGGACCACGAAATACTTCACCAAAAACAGTGTTATCTACTTTTGTGAATGGGTACCCATACTTATTTGTAATGAGAGTACCTTTAAAGAAACCAACAAATGGGTCTTTTTCAGCAACAGCTGTCAGCGTTAAAATTGATGTTAGAAGAATTGATAATATTTTTTTCATAATAGATAATATGTATAATAGAAAGTAGTCTATTTTAGTAGTTGTTTTTGTCAATAAACTTTTAAATAAAAAAAAAGATGAAGTCTCAAAAAACTTCACCTTTTTTTAAAAAATTTTATTTAATTACATTTTCTTGAACACGAGTGCGCCATTATGACCACCAAAGCCAAGATTTGTACTTACTGCAACCTTAACATCAACTTCACGAGCCACATTAGGTACGTAATCAAGATCACAATCTGAATCTGGATTTTCATAGTTGATTGTAGGAGCAATAACACCATCTTGAATTGTCTTTGCACAAACAGCAGCTTCAATAGCACCAGCAGCACCAAGCATATGACCAGTCATACTCTTTGTAGAGCTTACCATAAGCTTGTTGGCAGAAGAACCAAAAACCTTACGGATAGCAGCAGTTTCAAATTTATCGTTGTACGGAGTTGATGTACCATGAGCATTTATGTAATCGACATCATCAACCGATACACCTGCATCACTAAGAGTTCTCTGCAAGCACAACGACAACCCTCTACCCTCTACATCTGGACTTGTAATATGATAAGCATCGCAAGTTGCACCATAACCTGCAACTTCGCAGTAAATCTTAGCACCACGAGCAACTGCATGATCGTAACGTTCTAACACTAAAATGCCAGCACCTTCGCCCATTACAAAGCCACATCTATCGGCATCAAACGGACGCGATGCTCTATGTGGTTCATCGTTAAAGTTTGTTGCCATAGCCTTCATAGCACAGAAACCAGCGAAGCTCAACGATGTAATAGCAGCTTCACTACCACCAGCCAAAATTACATCTTCTCTGCCTAACTGCAAATGCAACAAAGCTTCACCAATAGCATGAGTACCAGTTGCACAAGCACTAACAACACTAAAGTTTACCCCTTTAGCACCCAAGCCTATTGCAACCACACCCGACGACATATTTGCCAACAGATTTGGTATCATAAATGGCGAAACTCTACGTGGTCCACGCTCGATAAACGCACGAGACTGTTTTTCAATTGTATCCATACCACCTACACCAGATCCAATCAGCACACCAAAGCGTTCTGCTTCAAGATTTTCACCAACAACCAAACCGGCATCATTCATCGCCATTTTAGCAGCAGCGACAGCAAACTGAGTATAACGATCGCTACGTTTAGCTTCTTTTGCGTCCATATATTTTGTTGGATCGAAATCTTTACACTCGGCTGCCACCTGACAATTTAATTCAGATGCATCGAAAAGCGTAACTTTTCCAACACCATTTTTGCCAGCCTTCAAAGCTTCCCAAAAAGGGTCGACACCGTCTCCAAACGGAGAAACCACACCCAATCCTGTAACAACTATGCGTTCTTTCATAAAAAAATCCTATAAAATTGGTTTTATAAAAAAAAACGACCCAACTTTAAAAAAAATAATAAAGCGGGGTCGGCTATTTTCTCAACTAAGAAATTTAAGCAATTTTCGACTTAATATAGTCAACTACCGCACCTACTGTTGTAAGTTTTTCGGCATCAGATTCAGGGATTTCAGCCCCACCCATCTGATCCTTAAATTCTTCTTCGAGAGCCATAATAAGCTCAACCGAATCAAGCGAATCGGCACCGAGGTCATCAATGAAGCTGGCTTCGGGGGTGATTTGCTCTTCGTTAACGCTGAGTTGTTTTACTATGATTTCTTTTACTTTTTGTTCGATATCTGACATATTTATTTCCTATGTTTGAACATTATTTCTTTTTTAGAATGAGCCCTCATTAGACTCTATTTTAGAAACTTTGTAAAGCTTTTTTTTATCGTCATAAAATCTTAATATTTTTAATCGAAAATCAATCTTGAAAAAATCAGTTATTTTGTATTCTCTAAATGACTGATGAAAAAAACATTTAAAATAGAGCCTCCAATAGATACGAACACAGTTGTATTGCATTCTTGTTGCGCACCTTGTTCTTCGGCGATAGTAGAGGCATTATTGAAAATAAATATTAAGCCCATAATTTTTTACTACAATCCAAACATATATCCATCAGAAGAATACAATAAGCGAAAAGACGAATGTAAACGCTTTGCTCAATTAAATAATCTTACGCAATTCGATGCCGACTACAATCACAATGAATGGCTCGAATACATAAAAGGATACGAATCAGACTGCGAACGTGGACAACGTTGTTTACTATGTTTTAAAATGCGAATGTTAAAAACTGCTCAATTTGCCTTAGCAAACAATATCCCGTTATTTACAACAACACTTGCATCTTCGCGATGGAAAGATTTAGAACAAATAAATCAAGCAGGAATCTTTGCCCAACAGCAGACTTCGGTTATGTTTTGGTCGCAGAATTGGCGTAAAGGTGGATTACAACAACGCAGAAATGAACTTTTAAAAGAATACGCATTCTACAATCAGCTATACTGTGGTTGCGAATTTTCAAAAGCACAACAACAAAATAAGCCTCAATAATTATCGCACAAAATAATTTTTGTGCATTTGCCACCCTGCTCTATATTTACCACCACGCGATACCACAAAATCGGCAATTGCTTGCAATAAATTTTTATCAGAAGCTTTCGACCACTCTGGTTCAAGCCACAAACACTGAGCATTAGTTGCTTTTTTAGCAATTTCTTCGTACAAGGGCAACTCACCGACATCAGAAACAATCATCTTTAGTTCATCGGCACGCTTTAAATTTTCATCGGTTGGCAAGGCAAACAATTTTGGGCTTAAAGCAACCCATGCAAATTCAAGACCTATACTTTCTGTTATACGCAACGTGCCTGATGTTTCTAAATGACACGCTATATTTTTTGCCGACATCTCAGCTAATAGAGGTTCTAAATTGTGCAAACATGGTTCGCCACCTGTTATAACTGCGATTTCTGCTCCACTTGAATATGCTTCCTGAGCAAGCTGAACATTACTTTTTACAAATTCAGGTTTTCCTTGCCACGCATACTTGCTATCGCACCACGGGCACTTAACAGTACAACCAAACATACGCACAAAGAAAGCTTTACGTCCGATGTGCAAGCCTTCGCCTTGAAAAGACAAAAATGTTTCCGATACGGGATAATCTTTCATATCATTCTGGAGATACAAATTTAATACCAATCAAACCGATAATAATCATCGACAAGAAAAACAAATGCCAAAAAGTACAAGGTTCTTTGAACAAAATTATACCCATTATAACTGCACCAGCAGCACCCATACCTGTCCAAATAGCGTATGCAACGCCCATAGGTAATGAGCGAATAGCCAAATTTAGCAAAACAAAACTACTTACAATGGTAACGACCATAACTGCCGATGGAACCAGCTTTGTAAAGCCGTCAGACATTTTTAAAGCAACAACCCATGCTACTTCTAAAATACCTGCCAAAAATAAATACACCCAGCTCATATTTTTATAATTCGTTTATTGTTGGTTTTTCTATTTTAGCAATATTTGCCATAATAGCATCGACAATCTGTTGAGCTCTATCTGAAGCGTTTTTACCAGGATCAATATCTTTCAACTGGATTGGTTTACCTATACGCATAACAATTCGTCCACTATTTAATTTATTAGAGCGTGGCAAAATTTCTTCAAAGCCCCAACTTCTGATAGGCAATATAGGAACGCCTGCTTTCATAGCTAACAAGCCAACGCCAGCTTTCCCTGGCAACAATGAACCATCGGCACTACGCGTTCCTTCCGGAAATATCAACACACTTCTACCAGCTTTTATATGACCTAACAACAATCTAAACACGCCCAAATTACCACTATCGCCACGCTTGATTGGAATTGCATTCATATTTGTGAGCAATATTTTTGAAAACACATTGCTCATCAAAGTATCACGAGCTACCACGCTAATTTCATCTTCAGTAAAAAACGCCATTGCGAACGGATCTAAATAACTAACATGGTTACCTGCTATTATATATGGACCTTCTGGAATATTTTCGTATCCTGTAATATCTATACGTCCATAAACATCGCATATAATTTTAGAAACAACTAATGCAGCCTTATAAATATATTTATTTTTGAACTGATAAAAACGTGTTCTCATATTACGAATTTAGAATAAGCGAAATTGCCTTTGCAACAACTTCGTCTTTAGTCATATGCGATGTGTCTATAAGACTAGCACCTTCTGGACAAACTAATGGTGCTACTTTTCTATTTTTATCAAGAGCATCGCGTTTTTTTATAGAATCTGTTATGCCCTCATGAGCTCTACGTGCTGCACGAGTTTCTTCATCGGCATCAAGGAATATTCTCATTTGAGCATCTGGGAAAATCACCGAGCCGATATCCCGACCTTCCATTATCATACCAGAAAAACATTGCTCTTTAGCAAAATCAGCCATTGAGCGTTGATAGTTTTTAAGAAAATCACGAACCTCCGGAATTGATGCAAAAACTGATACTACAGAATTTATACGTTCGCAACGGATATCGGAATCTTTTAAAACCTTTCCACTACACAAAATTTGAGCGCTATTACCGACAACAGCAGTTGAAAGTTTCAATTCAGAAAGAACATTTCGCAAAGCATCTAAATCGTCTGGTGAAACATTATTTTCAAGCAATATGTATGCCAAATTACGATAATGTGCACCTGTATCAACATGCATATACTTCAATGAAGCCGATGCCGACTTCGACACGCTCGACTTCCCAACAGCAGCTCCACCATCAACTGCAACTACGCGAAATTTTTCAGAATCGGCTCTACACTTTTTCAAAACATCAAAAAACTCACACCATGTTTTCGACACACACGATGGATTTTCAATTTCTATCCAATTTCTACCAATATTAGCACAACCCAACACAGCAAAGCTCATTGCTATACGATGATCATTGAATGTTTCAATAATAACTTTCTCTGGCAATTTTTCAGCCAACACTGCATTTATTTCGGTACGAGTTTTGCAATTTTGTTCGGCAGTAAACGATGTTATTTCAATAAAATCTTCGCCTTCTACTACGTTTTTGCAAACTTTCCTAAGCTGACTTGCCATTGCCGAAACTCTATCGGTTTCTTGTTTGCGAGTATGAGCTATACCTGTAATTTTTACTTTTCGAGGCAAATAAGCACACACGCTAGCAAGCGTTAAAAAGGTATCTGAAATATCGTTAAAATCTAAATCTAAAGCTTCGTTTGAAAACTCATCTACACCAAAAACAAGAAGATTATCTTCGCATTTTTGAGTTCTCACAATACCTGCTTTCTCTATTACCTCAACAAACTTTGCATCGCCTTGTAATTTGCATTTTGCAAAATTTTTTATTTCGCAAACGCCTCCTGTAATTGCTGGCAATATTGCAAAATAGCTCGATGCAGTAGCATCAGGTTCTACTGCATAATTTGCACACGGAAACTGCTTCAACATAGAGCTAGTCATTTCAACAAATGGTTTCGACACCGTATTATCGCAGACTATTTCACACTCATTTTGAGCAACCTTCGATGCAATCATAAGCCCCGACAATATTTGGCTTGAAGCCGACGCATCAACAATCATTTTACCACCTTTTAAGCCATTAGTGCGCATTTTAAATGGGAAATGATACGCTTTTTTTACAAATTCAAATTCAGCACCTTGTGCTTCGAGAACTTCTAAAAGCCCCTTCATTGGACGTTCATACATAGCTTCGTCTGAATCGAAAAAATATTCACCACCAACCTTACTTGCAACAAACGCAGTCAAAAATCGGGCAACAGTACCAGCATTACCAATAAACAAGTTGGCTTTATTATTTTTTATTTCGCCACCTTTTATTATTATTATTTTGTCGGTTTTATTTACAATTATATCAAAACCGAGCTTTTGCAAGCAATCCACCATAATTTCGGTATCGCGCGAAAACAACGCACCACTTATTACGCATTCTTGGTTTGACAATGCCCCCAGAATTAAAGCTCTATTTGTAATACTTTTAGAGCCGACAGGCAAAACCGATGCACGCGTAAAAGTTTTAAATGTTTCAACTGTTAAATTTTTCATTATTAAACCAATCCGTCTCTAAATGTTTTAGCCAATCTCAATCTTAATGCGATTGATGCTTTATCGTCGCTACCAATTTGCATTATAAGTTCGTTTAGGCTATTTACATAATCTTTCAAAGCCAACAAAATTTCTGTTTTATTATCAGCTATAATGCTATCCCAAATATCAGGCGATCCCGATGCCACACGAGTTGTATCTCTAAATCCTGGTCCAACATATTTACGCAAATCTTTTGGAAACTGACTCGATACTACGCACAATGTACCAGCAAGCAAATGTGGCAAGTGGCTAACACGCGACACTATACAATCGTGTTCCGAAGCCGACACAATATAGGTTTTCATACCTACGCTCTCCCACATTTGCGAAACTTTTTCAACTTGAGGCGATTGCTCGTTACCGACTACAAAGCATGGGCGATTTTCAAAAAGCGTTGCTTCGGAATAATCGACACCTATTTTTTCAGACCCAGCCATAGGATGTGATCCTACAAAAACTGCATTACAATCTTTTAAAGCTTCGGTACACTCAGCACAAATCTTACTTTTTACACTACCAACATCTGTAAGAATTGCATTATCTTTCAAACTACCTGCAATTTCGCGAGCCAATTCTGGAATGTTTTGCGTTGGCGTACACAACACAACCATATCGGCATTTTCAACAGCTTTTTGTGGAGTATTGCAAACATAGTTGAACACGCTATTGAGCTGAGCACATTTATTGCGTGTGCTTTCACTACGCGACCACACACTGACCTCACCGACAACTCCTTTTTCTTTCAAAGCCTTTGCCAACGATGCCCCTAACAAACCTGCGCCTAAGATTGCAACTTTTTCTAAAAAAATCATACATACAAACCTAACACATACACGAACTTGCTCAAGCCAAAAATTTATTACATACGACATAAAAAAAGGGGCTTTTTTCAAAGCCCCAAAATTTTAGCAATTAACTTTTTAAAGCAATCTATAACAACTGTAGACATCTACCGATTTATCGGCATTCTCTACTGTAAGTACTTTGGCAACATTATCCGATACAACTACAACTTCCAATTTTGCTGAATAACCGACTTCCTTGTTATTTATAGTTATGTTATATACCACAAAGCCATTCTTATTATTTTTATATGTATAAGTAGCTTCGCCTTCGTATTTATCGAATGATACATTACACTTTTTTGCATCTATAAAATCAACAATTAGTTTTCCTGATTCACCATAATCGGTATTTATTGAGCTACCAATTACTTCTTCCTTAGAAATAACAGGTTCTTCATTGCAATTATAAGAAACATTCAACACAATTTCGTACGACACATCATTTTTTGCATCGGTTAATACGCCCGACAATACTTCATCGTCTTCATCGCTGGTCAATACGCCTTTTAAAGTAAAGGAAATACCATCATTTTTGAATTTCAAAGTAAAATCGGCACTTGTTGGTGATGTACGCTTATAAGAATATGTTGGTTTTACCAAAGAAATATCAACATCATCATAAGCAATTCTTACATTCGACTTATCAATAAATAAAATGCGTGCATTTAAACCATCAATTGTTCCAAAATAACCATAACCAGATACTGCAACTGGGAACGGACATTCTTGAACAACCAACTCAAATTCTTCTGGAGCTAATGGCGCATTTACATTGTCGTCATTTATCACTACACAACGATATTTTGCATCATCAACATCTTTTACGAGTTTTTTGAATTTATAAGTTGCCTTTGTAGCTCCTTTAATATTCTCCCATTCGCCCCATTCCGAGCCATTCATACGACATACCTGCCACTGATACTTGAGCTTATAACCAGTTGCATTTGCAGTCATATCGAAAGGATATTCAGCATAAGCAAGCACTAAATTTGCTTCAGCCCAATCTACATCTTCTTTATTTTGAACAAATGTATAGCCATTGAAACGTGCTTTTTCATAAACTGCAACTTTAGCAGTTTTGCTTGATGTTACAAAATCTTCGATAGGCTTGCCTTTGTTATCACAACATTGAACAACGCACTTATACTGAGCTTCGCCACTATCCTCGGCATTTGGTACATGAGTAAAGGTTGATGCTGTTTCTGCTGTACCTTTTGTTGTACCGATTTCAGTCCAAGTTTTACCCTTATCATAACTTACATGCCATTTGAATACTAATTCAACAGCCTTAGGCGATACTTCGGCGGTTAATTGTACTTGACCATTTTCCCAAACATTCTTTACCGAAGCCTTTACGCTTTTGACTACAGGCTTACCATAGACTTTTAACACTGCACTATTGCTTGGTTCTGAATACTGTGGATTACCTGCATTGCTTACTCGATAACGATACAAATTACCCGACAAAGCTACTTTTATTTTCTTGAGTTCCAAAGTTGCCTTTGTACCTGCACTTTTCCAATTCTTTGGATCTGCTGGATCTTTACCAGCTTGGCAAACTTCCCACTTATATTTTACTTGCGAACCCGATTGTTCTGTTGCTTGACCAGTTAATGAAACTGTTTCACCTTCATCTCCACCCAAATAAGCTGGTAAATCTTCAGCTATTTCAGCAGGATACAAACGTGTAATTGAGAACACTTCCGAGTACACAGCTTCACCATCCAAAGCAGAATTACCCTCAGTTGCTGGACTCATTACTTTTACGCGATACAATTTATCGAAGTCGCCATTCAAGGCAATCATACGATTCGACTGGAATGTAGCCTTATTTGCTGTTTTGTTTTCTTCTACGCTAATGTCTGTCCAGCTTGTACCACCATTAGAAGATTCTTGCCATTGATATGTTATAGGTGTTGCCCCCTTTGCAGTTATAACAATCTTAAATTTGCAATCTTTATCTTTAACAGCTGAGTCAGTGCCATCAAATGCTTCTGTCAAAGTTGTTTTTTCGTTTACGGTTATTACAGGTAATGCAAGCACTGTAAGTGTTGATACTTTTGATACTACTTCATACGATCTATCAGTAACAACACATCTATACTGCCAACCATTTTGCTCTGCCGAAATATTTGGAACTTGCAATTTCGCAGTTTTTGCAGAAGCATTATCTATATTTTTAAACTCAGCTCCCTTTTCTTTTGATTTCTGTTGCCATTGATATTCTAAAACTGCGTCATCATCACCACGAACAGAAACTTCAAGAGTCAACGTTGATTTTTCACCGAGTTTAACAGTGGCCTGTGGCTGAACTTCTATAACTGGCTTTGCTGAAAATCTTTCAAACGCACCAAGTGTTACTACTTCGGCACGTGGACTATTGCGAGCATCAAATGTTGGCACATATTCGCCTGCAACACCAACAGCAATAACTGGACTGCCCTTCGGAACTTCCATTGTTGGGACAAAACCACCATTGTATGCGAGCTCGCTCAATGCTGGATTTTGCTCAAAAATATTTTTTCCACCAGTATAACCTTTTTCTACTGTGCAATTTTCAACAACTGCAGTAGTTCCCGAAGCATTAGCTATTTCGTTTGTTGAACCAGCAGCTTTATCACCCCAGAATATACAATTTATAAACGATGGCTTTGCATTATCACTATTGTGTACAGCACCACCTTGCGAAGCCGATGTAGCAGTATTGCCATAAAATGTGCAGTTTACAAAAACTGACTTAGAATCAAAGTGTTCATTAACAACAGCACCTCCACTTCTATTTGATGAATTTTGATAAAATGTACAATTTGTAAACGTTGGAGGATTTTCGCGACCATCTTCGTCTTCATTGACTTGAGTATCATATCCATTATACACAGCTCCACCAAAAATTTCGGCATGATTTGAATCAAATGTACAATTTACTACATTTGAACTTGAATACTCATTACATACGGCACCACCATAAGATGTTGCTTCATTATTTTTGAAGATACAATTTGAGATTGTTGGGGAAGCATAAAAATTATAAATACCGCCACCGTACCTTGCTTTGCCATTTTGAATGGTAAAGCCATCTAAAACGCATGTACTTGCAATAGGTCTTTCGTCTGGCTTTTCAGCATTTTTATAATTATTTTCAATGACACAATGGGCTGACTGACCATCGAGAATTGAGGCATTTTCTTGATTTGCAATTCTCTCTTCTAATTTTGTTTCTGTACCAGCAAAGCCACCGTACATTTTAACGTGCAAGCCCATTGAAATAGACTTACCTTCTTTGTATGTACCCTTTGCTACCCAAACTTCACTTGGAGCTTTCCAAGTAGCTGAAGCAGAAGCTGAATCAATCGCCTTTTGAATTGATTTATATGGAGTTTTCCACGATGTTCCGTTATTGTCATCGCTACCCGATGTCGAGACATAATAACGTGCCCCAAAAAGCGACGATGCCACCAGAACTGCAACTAATGATGATATTAACTTTTTCATTTTCGTATTTTATTATTTAAAGTTTTTCCCTATTAACACAAGAAACTTACAATATTCAGATATAAATGTCAACAAATAGTATTTTTATCGAAAAAAAACTTTATTTTAAAAAAGCAAAAAAAATGGGGCATTTGAATGCCCCATCTAATAATATATCTAAAATATCTACTATTCTTTTGTAGCTTCTTCGAGAAGGTCGCCCAACGAAGTGAGATCTTGATCCTTACGGATTTTTTCGAATGCGTCAACTTCCTTAGCGAGCTTATCAGAATCGTACTGAACAGCCTTTACCGACAAACCAATACGACGTTCGTCGCGGTCAATCTTAACAACGCGTGCTGTTACATCGTCGCCAACCTTGAGGTGATCCTTGATTTTTTCAACGTGATCTTCGCTGATTTGGCTAATGTGTACCAAACCATCGATATCATTTTGCAATTCAACAAATGCACCATAGTTTGTGATTTTGCTTACTTTGCCATTTACCAAATCACCAATCTTGAAGAGCGAATCGATTTCTTCCCATGGGTCAACCGAAAGCTGTTTCAAACCGAGCGATATACGCTGATTGTCTGGATCAATTTCCTTAACGATAGCGTCAACTTCATCACCCTTCTTGAGCATTTCGCTTGGATGATTGATTTTACGTGTCCAGCTCATATCTGAAACGTGAATCATACCATCGATACCATCACCGAGTTCAACGAATGCACCGTAAGTTGTCAAATTGCGAACCTTACCACGTACATGTGCGCCAACTGGATATTCATGAACAGCTTTCTTCCATGGATTTTCTTCGAGCTGACGGAGACCGAGAGAAATTTTCTGTTCTTCCTTATTTACGCTGATAACAACAGCTTCAATTTCGTCATTAACCTTGAGAACTTCGCTTGGCTTTGTGATACGTTTTGTCCACGAGAATTCTGTAATGTGAATCAAACCTTCAACGCCATCTTCAAGCTCAACAAATGCACCATAGTTAACGAGGTTTACAACCTTACCGCGAACACGTGCGCCATCTGGATAACGACGTTCAATGTTTTCCCATGGATTTGAAGTTGTTTGTTTCAAACCGAGCGATACTCTTTCCTTATCTGAATCGACTTCGAGAATCATTACAGAAATTTCTTCACCAATCTTGAGGATTTCATCAGGACGCGAAATTCTGCCCCATGTCATATCGGTGATATGCAACAAACCATCGAGACCATCGAGGTCGATAAATGCACCGTAATCTGTAATATTCTTTACCAAACCCTTACGGATATCGCCTGGCTTTACTTCAGCCAAGAGCTTGCGACGTTTTTCTGTACGTTGTTCTTCAATGAGTTCTCTACGCGAAACAACAATGTTTTTACGTTCTACATTAATTTTTACAACTTTAAAGTCGTAAGTTTGACCAACGTATTGATCCAAATTCTTTGGAGGTTGTACATCGATTTGCGAAGCTGGCAAGAACGAGTCTACACCAATACTTACTATCAAACCACCCTTTACCTTGCTCTTTACGCGACCAGCCAAAATTGCACCTTCTTGGCAATTCGAGAGAATTTCTTCCCAATTCTTCTTTTGCTGAGCTTTATCGTAAGAGATAACTGGGTTACCTTCGCTGTCTTCGAGCTTTTCGAGGAGTACTTCGATTTCCTGACCAACTTGGATATCATTGATATCGAGGAATTCGTTTACAGGTACTATACCTTCGCTCTTACCACCAATATCTACAACTACTTCGTTTTGGCGGATTTCGATTACTTTGCCCTTAATAATAGAGCCTTGTTTGAGTTCTGCAAAACTGCTATTTGCGAGCAGTTCTTCCATTATATTACTCATTTATATGTCCTTTTGTCGTTCTCAAGAGAGAACGGGTTGATTGTTAGTGTATTGATATTTGTAAAATCTCCAACACCACGTTGAAGACAAATATCAAAAAAATTATCTTTCCATATTGTAGGTTTACGAATACAACGCAAGCCTTTTTTTAAAAAAATGTGTGTTGATACCACACCTTTTTACATCTTGCTTTGATGGGAACTCTACTTATAAAAAAAAGCGTATTTTTTTAATACGCATTTTTTCATTATTAGTAAAAAACACTACCACTAAAGCAAGCACCTCACGGTTTTGAAAAAAGTAGAGCTTAAAACCAGCGTGGATTACAAGATATAAAACGTGCGAGGCACGTGCTTAGGGAGATGTTTGTGAGTGGTGGGATAGTACTTCGTACAGACCACCCGAACAAACGCTCCATAAGCTGTGAGGTGCCTCTGTTGCATTTCTATATAAAAAAAGTAGGCAAAATTGCCTACTTCCTCATTATTTAAATTACCTTCGCAACAGAGGCACCGCCCTCGCACGTTTTACTTGCGACGACGATAGGCTACAAAAGCTAAAGCTATTGCACCAAAAATCATCGCCCACTCGGCTGGTTCTGGAACTGTATTGATGTAGAAACCATCGTATTGAGTGTTACCAACTGTTATTGTGGCAGCTACAAATTCAAGAACTTTACCCCATTCGTCTTTAGCTTCATAACGTGTATCGCCAATCTGAACAGCACCAATTCTATTGGTGAGATCTTCTTTTGTAATGTTGCCAACAAAGAATTTGTCGTTCTCCCAGTTGTAACCTTTTTCAACAATCAAGTTGAATTTTGCATCTACGTCGCCGTCGGTATACAAACCTTGATAACCGGCTTTAATATTACCAGTCAAAGTTGTTTCAAAACCATTCCAGTAGATGTCGAGAGTTTTTGCACCATTAACTTTCATCAACGACATAGAAATATCGTTATAAAGTTTTACAGTACCTCCACCTGTTACAATCTGCTGTACACTTGAACCACCATGATATTCGTATGTAGCACCTGTGAATTGCAAACCAAAACCTGCCGAAAGATTACCACCGGTATGAACTAATGTAGCACCTGTTCCTAATGAAATTCTTTGAGATGATTTTATAGTACCACTAGAAAGATAAGATATACCACTAAAGTTCATATCTTTAGATGCATTCAAAGTACCACCATTAAGAGTGATAGATTTTGCAGTAATTGAATCTGCAACATTTACAGTATAATTTTTATTTACTGTTAACGTTAATGTTTTTCCATTTAAACTACCAAATGTTGCAGTATATGCTGTGGTTGAACCAACTTTACCAAATGTAACTGTACCATTTGCTGAACCACCATTATCAGATAAAATTAAACCAGTAGCTGTTAAATTTTTGTAAAAACTTACATTTATTTCATTTGTAAGCGTTACGTTTGATCCATTGCCAGTAGATTTATTTACGGTAGTATTGACATCTAAAATTATATTTGAATTAGGTGTTTTGTTGCTACCATTACCAAACACAACTGCGTGTGCACTATTAGTACCAGTAACAACTAAATCGCCTGCTCCAAAAATATTATATGTGCAACCATCACCAGCTACGTCGTTTACAATACGCAAAGCTGTATTTGTAAATGTTACACCTTCTTTTATTTCAATATCGTAATTGGTTGATGCAGTTGGCTTTAAAAGAAGTGTGCCAGATTTAGTTGTGTCTATAACAACTGAGTTTGTTGGATTTTCAGCAAAACCTAACGAACTAAAAAACAACGTAGTAATGAGAGGTAATATAAACTTTCTTTTCATGATTATATAATAAGGGGTTAAATCAAAAACATAAGCAAATGTTACCCCCCCCCTAATAATCTTTGTCAAGCAAAAAATTTATTTTTTCAAAAATTTAAGAAAAAAGTAAAAAGAGTTTTTTAAGAAACGCTCTTTTCACTATTATAAAAATATTGCCTACGAGATTAGAACCAACGTGGATTGCAAGAAGTAAAACGTGTTTTTATATGTTGGGCACCGTCGCCAATGCTTCGCATGTGGCTCTGCTTTTTATTAGAAAAATTCAGCCGTAGCGTACTATGTACGTGAGGCGATACGAAACCAAATAACAGCCGAAAGCGTTTTCTTTGATGAGTTTATTTAATAAAAAAAGGCACTTCGTTGAAGTGCCTTATAGTGTAAATTAAAACTCATCATCAAAGAAAACGCGCTCTCGCACGTTTTAAGATTTAGAATAAGGTTCGTGTTGCAAGTACAAAATCGTGAGGTTTGCATTAGAATTCGCGTTTTATGAGG